>CAVWCZ010000001.1:0-341825 GCA_963753675.1 uncultured Verrucomicrobiae bacterium
ACGGGAGTATTTCGTCCCAGTAATCAGTGCCCATGATCACGACCGGGAAGTTTTTCATCTTGCGGGTCTGAATCAGAGTGATCGCTTCGAACATTTCGTCGAGTGTTCCCGCGCCACCTGGGAGAATTACAAACGCGTACGAATACTTCACCAGCAGCGTCTTGCGGACAAAAAAGTAGTGCAGCGTCACGAACCGATCGAGATAGCTGTTTGGTTTTTGCTCGTGTGGCAACTCAATATTACAACCGACGGAACGACCAGCGACGTCTTTGGCGCCGCGGTTCGCCGCTTCCATGATTCCCGATCCGCCGCCCGTCATGACGGTGAAACCGAGCTGCGCGATGGCTGCGCCCATCTTTCTAGCGAGATCGTAATATGCGGTGTCGCTTTTAATCCGCGCCGAACCGAAAACGGTTATGCAAGGGCCCACAAAATGCAGAACCCGGAAGCCGCGAATAAAATCGCGCATCACTCGAATGAGAGTGATTAGCTCACGAATGCGTGAGCGCGGTTCTTCGAGGAAGATTTCGTCGGCAAGCGATGGAGATGCAGTTAGAAATAACGAATGCCCATCCGGCTCGGCTGATGCGTTGTTTGCCATAACATTAGGTGCTTTCCAACACGACGACGGAGCGCGGCGCTAGTTCGTAATCGAGCGACTCGAGCATCCGTTCGTGGTCGGGCTCGGCAATGTCATCGGGACTCGCGCGACTGGTATCCACGATACGTTTCCACTCCTCGGCGGCACCTTCTTGAATATGGAAACGGATGGGCTGCCACCAGGCATTAATCATCACATACAGGTCGCTCGCGCCGTGCAGGCGGTAGGCGACACTGCGTGACTCTGGAGCGAAATCGACTGGGCCGTTGGCGCCATACCAACTCACGTCCTCGCGCCAATAGCTGCTGCGCGCGATTGATGGCCGCGCTTTACGGAACGCAATCATGTGCCGAACGAAACGAAACACGTCGCAATTCTTCTCGAGTAACGACCAATTGAGCCATGTCGTTTCGTTGTCTTGGTTGTATGGATTGTTATTGCCACGTTGCGTGTTCAGAAACTCGTCGCCCGCGCAAAACATCGGCGTGCCGTTCGCGAGCATGAGCAAGCAGAAGAAGTTCTTCACTTGTTGCCGGCGCAACGCGAGCACTTCGGCGGGCGCGTTTTCATCGCCTTCCCATCCACAATTCCAACTGCGATTGTCGTCGGTGCCATCACGATTTGCGTGGCCGTTCGCCTCGTTGTGTTTCTGGTTGTAAGAGACGAGATCGTAGAGGCAGAACCCGTCATGGCACGTGACAAAGTTGACGCTCTGGTACGGCCGGTACACATCGCCCGGACCATCGGGAAATAAGTCATCGCTCCCGTAGAGCCGTTGCATCAACGCGCCAACCATCCCGGCATCCCCTTTCACGAACGAGCGCACGTCGTCGCGAAAACGTCCGTTCCATTGGCGCCAGGTCAGCCCGGGAAAACTCCGGCCTAACAGGAACGTACCGAGGTCCCACGCCTCGGCCACTACACGCGCATCGAGCAAGGCCGCGAGCAGGCTGATCTCAGCCACCGCGGCAGGCGCATCGAGATCGATGTTACCGTTTTTGTCCCGGGCGAAGACCGATGCGAGATCGAATCGGAATCCATCCACGCCCATGCATTCCGACCAGTAACGTAAGCTCTGCAACACGAGCGCGCGCACGCTCGGGTGACCACAGCGCGTCGTGTTGCCGCAGCCGCTAACGTCCTGATAACGCCCCGCGCCGTCGAGCAGGTAATATCCGCTATTCTCGATCCCGCGATACGAATATGTTGGACCGGTCTCGCCGCCTTCACAGGTATGGTTGTAAACGACGTCTAGCCACACCTCGATGTCCGCCTCATGAAATGCTCGGACCATCTGCCGAAACTCTGCGATCGCGTCGCGCACGGCGTAGCTATGATGCGGGGCGAAGAAACTCAGCGTCATGTAACCCCAAAAGTTTCCCTCTTGTGGATCGAATTGCTGCACCGGCATTAACTCGACGACTGTGACGCCAAGTTCTTTGAGATAGGGAATCTTCTCAATTAATCCGAGAAACGTGCCGCGTTTCTCCTTTGCGACACCCGAATTAGCGCGCGCCGTAAATCCTTTGACGTGCAGTTCGTAAACGATGGAGTCATGCGTATGCCGTGGCGATGGCCGCTGCGTGCCCCAATCGCTTTCCGGCTGAAAACGAGGCAGTACTCCGAGTACTGCGCGCCCGTCATTCCGGCCCGATCGCCGGGCCGCTTCGCGCGAAAATTCAGGCGGGAAAAACAGTTCTTCGGCATAGGGATCGAACAGGATTTTTTCCGGATCGAACCGATGTCCGTTTTTCGGGTCCCACGGTCCTTGGACTCGGTACGCGTAGTAGCGTGCAGCCGGCGCGGACTCGTTAGGCACAAAGCAATGCCAGATGCGAGCTGTTTTGTTTCGCAGCGGATCGAGTCGAAGCTGGAACACCGGCTCGACGAAATCCGGCTCGCCATACAAGAGCAGCGTCACGCCCGTCGCATAACGCGAGTACAACGAGAAGTTCCACGCCCGCTCGGTTTCCAGCCAGACAACGCCCGGCGGTCCAACACTGCCATCAGTGCGCTCCCACGATCCGACTATAAGGCCTCCGTACCTCATCATCCTTATACAATAATCACTATCGCCTGGAACTTGCCTGCTAACTCAGCTTGACTTGCGAAAGATTGAGCGTTTTTTGCTCGCGGTTCGGCTTCAATTTATTCGAAATACGCCTCCAGCACGTATTGGAGGATCATTCGCTGCGTGTGAAGAATGAACCGTTCAAACCAGCCGCTTCGCGCATGGATCGACGAATCGGTCGGGGTCATTGAGAAATCGGCGGTTGTTTGGCGTTCACGGCCGGCTGTAGCTTCAGACTAGCGTCGACGACTATCGGCGAGACGCAGGTCCGTCTTTGCTTCCTCCGGAGGAATGTTTGGAAAAAGAGATAGAAGGTATTAGCAACAGACCTATGGACAGGCCGCTCACTGACAAAGCCAGCACTGCGGCATAACCCCAGCGCCCGGCAACCCAGCCTCCTAGTGCGGCTCCAATGACGCCAGCGACGGCGGATGCAGCGGTGAAAAGGCCCATGGCTTCTCCCTTGGTGGTCTTACTACTGGCTGAAAGGCGCGCTGTTAAAGCTGTGCCGCTGACGGTCAGCAAGGACCAGGCAAGAACGACAAAGGTGAAAATAACGAGGGCGAGCCAGCTTCGCGCGCTGGGCTGCGTCAGACCCAGACACAATAGGCCCAGGAAAGCCGCCAGGCGCACGCTCGTTCCGATTGTTAACACCCTGGTCGCGCTGTAGCGCTCGCACGATTTCCCGGCCCACGGGTAAAGGATCAGTCCTAGTCCTGCCGCGATCGCGTAGATGGTGCATGACACTCCCGGTGCGGTAGCGAAGACCTGCTGCATCATTACGGGGTAAAGCGAAAAAAAGGCCGCAGTGCCGATGAAGCTGATCAGCCACGAAGCAAGGAAGAGCCCGAACGGCGAACCCAGAGCCGGCCACACCGGCCGTAACACTTGCCGCAGCGGGCCACGTGCAAGGAATTCCGTGAAGCCATGCGCCCCTTCGCTCTGCGGAGGCAGCGAGATCGGCATTGGCCCGGATGGCGGCGCGGGAAAGGAGGGCTGCGTAACCACTATGACTAGGAAAGCGGCTGTTGCACTCAAGCCGGCTGCGACCAGCAATCCAGTGCGCACATCAGTCTGAATAAGCAACCCCGTGAGTAAGAGCCCGGCTACCTGTCCGCCGCCATAAAATGTTTGCAGCCATCCCATACGCTGTTCCCATTGTTCCTGTGGGCGAGCTTCGACGATGAACGAATTCGCCATCGTGTTCGCTCGCGCCGCGCCGCTGCCCTGAAGCAGCGCCAACGCCACCCACACGATCGACGTGGTCGTGAAGGCGAATGCGACCAGCCCAATGCCGGTGAGTAAGAACCCGCCAATCAGCAGCCAGCGCGGCCAGCGAAGGTACTCGGCGACACGGCCCCACAACGGAGCGGTCAATCCACCCAGACTGAACGCGGCCATCACCAATCCGACGTAGAGAGGACTTCCAGCGCGCACGACGGCGAGAGGCAACAGCATCGGAGCCATCCCGCCGATTACGGCCCCTTGCAAGGCGTAGATGAAATACCAGGGCTCCACCCATTGTCGCCACGGGAGGTGGGCGAATGCCTTGCGCTGCGCGGAGCGAGATATTGCAGTCATCCGATTTCGAGGTGTGACGTCGCCCCCATGTCTGGTTCCGACCCGGGAAGATTTGCGGCAAGCTTCTTCGCGCTCTCTGTCTGGCGCTTCACTTTCTTATCCATCGCAGGCTTAGAGCCCCTGAATTCGGTTCAATTCTTCTGCTTGTTCACATCGGCCCAAATCCAATTTGCAATCTGGGCGGGTCTTCAAAGTGCGCATGCCCATACGCCGTCGCCGATTCGCTGCCCGAGCGATACGCATCCGCATGCGCGACTTGCTCGCGCGCAGATCAGCTTGTACGCCGTCGTTGTCCAGTAGCGTGTTGTCCACGTGCAGCAAGAATACGATCGGGTCCCGATAGCATTTCATTCGATTTGTTCATTCGGCATTCTTATCCTTTCAAAAACGCCGGGCAGTTTTTGACGATCATCGAAGCGCCGACTGGCTCGTGCCTTCGCTCAGCGCGCGCTTCTTCGTCCGTGCGAATGACGGCACGACAAGCACCGCGCAGGCTGAATTTCGTGAGGTGCTTTCATCGTCATTGCCAATGAACGCACGCCCAGACCAGTCGGCCATGCGTCGAGATGATAATCATATCGGCGACTTCACTTGTAGCCACTTCGTAAGGCGGTTCGGCAGTATCCGGCAACGGCAGTGGCTTCTACTGGAACGCCATCGAAATTGAGCGTCTCAGGAAACTTGCTCCATCACATCGCCGTGCGAGTCTGCGACATCGCGCAAATAGCGCTGAGGCGCCTTACCATCTGAGCCGCCACTTCAATCACGAACGCTCCACGGCATCGGACTTCTGTCAGGTCGCGCGAAAACTGCTCCAAATCGATTTCTCCTGTCGCCGGACGGCAAATGATTGTCGTCGGCACGCCATTGTTATGGGTGTCAATCATTCGAAGATGCTCCGCGTGAATCAATACGTGCTCGTCTTCTTGGCGGAGCGAGCACAGTCAAGGTGGAGCGCAGCATACCGAGCAATACCTTTACGGCGCACAGCGAGCCATACAATCGAGGAGAGATTCACGCGTGTCGTAGCATAACTTGCGTTGAGCTTAATTCAGTGATGATCTGTGCACCCGCAGCGGGGCGTCCGGCTTTCCGAGTGGGAGTAGGGGGCGGAATGGCCGAAAGCGCAGTGAGGACGGCGCAGATGATCACATCGCCGTAAAACAGACTCGGAGTCTGTGCGGGAGAGGTGGGTACGCACAGTCTCCGAGTGGCGAAGCCCTGGCCGAATAGTGACGGCGACATGATGTCGGCGCCAGGATTTTGAGATGCATCGCGAAAGCGTTCCGAGCGCACCGCAGTGATCGCGCGTTGTGGAATACGGCACCGCGCAGCCTGCCGGAGCGGAGGCCAAGGGAACAATGCGCGATGACTGCATCTCCGGGAATGGGCAGCAAAGTCTTTGAGCTTCGCAGTGAGAAGCCGCGGAGCGGAAGTCGCAACGAAGAAGGTCAATGTCTTTGCGGAATGGGAGTCCGTTTAAGGGCCTGGCGCGGCGGCAATTCGCTGGAGCGACTTTGTTAGGCGGTCAGCACATGCAATGCAGGATGGCGTAGGCCTGGCCCTTCTTCACGTCCTCCAGCAGTTGACAGACTTCGAACGTGGGCGCCGCAATAAGCTCGATACCGCGCCGTTTCGCCTCCGCCAGGACTTCGTCCATTACGGGAAGCGCGCCATGGGCGCCGGTCCCGACAATGAGGCGCTTGCCTCCCCAGGGGATTTCTTCATCGGCGGAAAGCGGCGTGTGGCCGAATTTTTCACGAAATTGCTTAGAAGGTCCTTTCTTCCGTTTCCGCACTTTGCCGGCGTCGATCACCACATCATGCGTATAGTGCTTTCCCTCGACTTCAATCTCGCCAAATTTCACCAATCGCGCTTTCATATCTCAATGTTCCCCTGGCTCGCTCCAAGGCAAGAGACAGGGACTCTAAGAGCATGCAGTTAGTCGAGCGCGCCGGATGGCTGTCCCGCTCTCCTATATCACCATCATCGCGTCTCCAGACGAGCACATCAATGAAGCCGCCCCGAAAAGCAAAGGAACCGCACAATTTGTTGACGCTATCTACCCTCAATGTTGTGGCGAAGTTGAATGGACCGA
This sequence comes from uncultured Verrucomicrobiae bacterium, assembly GCA_963753675.1. GTDB lineage: Bacteria > Verrucomicrobiota > Verrucomicrobiia > Chthoniobacterales > UBA10450 > Udaeobacter. The sequence continues at coordinate 6,352 of CAVWCZ010000001.1, forward strand.
TTGGCAGCACGTCGCTTCTCACTGATTCAATACATAAGTCGCTCTAATCTATTGAGCGTCGAGTTCTCGTGATCGGTGTCGATTGCGCAATTAGCGATGCCGCAATCTTTGAGATACTGAACGAAGTTCGTGGCGAAGAAGCCTTTTCCGATGCCGCCTTTGCCGTTGATGATCAGGTTGATTTGTTTGTTCATAAGAAGATGTGTTGAATCAAAGGTTGTACGGGTCTGCGATGCGCGGACCGCGCTTGCGTGGTCGCTCGGCTGGAGGCCGTAAAGGTGACGATTGTCGAGGCGATGACGGTTCAATGAACGTGGGACTGGGTGTGCTTTGTCCGTCGCTCGCCATCGAGATAATCTGATGCCTACGCCCGGATTTTTTCGTCCGACGTGGTGCGGTGATTTCGTCGTTAACTTCAGCAAGGAAACGCGCGATGGTGTCGATGCTCACCGATACGTCAACGGTTGCGAGCAGCTCGCGAATCAGCCGCAACGATGCGCCCTTTTCGCGTAGTTCAACGACGCCTTCTTTTAGCGGCATCAGCTTTGCGTGGCGCAGGGGTGGCGGTGGCGTGAATGCGCGAACAGCGTCGCGAAAACGCTGCGTGCGCGCTGCGATGTCCGCGAGATCACTCATACTTTTGGCAGGCGTTCAGCGACAGGTTGGGTTTCCATAGCATGGCTACGGGGTAGGGCGTCCCTTCCTAAAAACTCTTGGTTCATGCACGGCAGTTCTCACATGAGAATTGCGGTCACCGGCTCCCTGGATGGAGCAACGCGAATCTATCGGCGTGGTATTGGGGTGATGTGCTCTCGCCAAAGACACAGATGAATCTGAAAAATGCGAAGAGCTACTTCGCTGAACATTTAAAGTATTGGTGATTACTACGGCGAGAATGCGCGGATTCAGGGCGACTGGCTTGGAGAAGGAGCCGCTAAACTTGGATTAGCCGGCGTGGTCGCGGCAGATGACTTCTTAGCTCTGTGTGAAAATAAGCATCCGAAAAGTCGCAAGCGGCTAACGCAACGTTGCGATGCAGTTCGGCGCGTTTTCTATGACCTCACATTCTCACCGCCGAAATCCGTTTCAATCGCCGCACTTGTGGGTGGCGATTAACGAATAGTCGTTGGACACAACGAGGCAGCAAAGGTTGCGCTGAAAGAATTGGAGGAATTCGCAGCTACTCAAACAGAAACGACTGACTCATTGCCCTCGCAGGCGCTCGCAGCCGGACCAGAGCGGCTCGCATATTCAATTCATGAAGCCGCTAATCTCTTAGGCGTCGATTATTTCAGTGTTTATCGGCTGATCCAGCGCGGAAGGCTGCGGTTCCTGTCGTGCGCTTCGCGGCAAGCTGCTCATGCCACGGTCGGAACTGCTGCGACTTTTGAATAGTTAACGAACGCAAGGTCAGGCTGTGATGCCGAAGCTCACGCGTTGGGCCTGTGCGAAGCTGTGGTCCTGACGCAGGTGCCCATACGTTTGCATGCACAACGCGCCACCATCTTTGTGCCCAAGCCAGCGCGAGACAGTGGGAATGTCCACGCCGCTCTCGATACAGATCGTCGCGAAGAGATGGCGCAGATCGTGGTGCGTAATGCGTTTCATCCCGATCTTCGCCGCCGCGTGCGTCATACTGTTCTGGCATTCGAAAACACGCATCACGGTCGCGTTTGCAGGCTCATTCGGTCGCTCCGCTCGTAGCTCTTTCAACATCTGCTCGAGTTCCGGAATAAGTGGCACGTAGCGCGTTTCGCTATTTTTCGTGGCGTATTCCGGGTCGCCTCGTACGTGCAACCGAGCGCGAACGAAGTCGATGTCTCTCCACGTTACATGCCTGGCTTCGCCAACCCGAAGTCCGCTAAAGGCGAGAAAGCGCACAAGATTTGCGCAGTCTTTCGACTGTCCGGCGCCTGCAGTGCGGATCTCCTCAATGAATTTTAGGAACTGTTCGCGTGATGGAAGTTCCAGTTGCTTCTGCCGCACCCTAACTCGCGAAAGGCGGCTGGTTGGATTATTAAATCGCGCCCCTGTGCTAATCGCTTCTTCGAAAACGGCTCGCAATGTGCCGATGCTGTTGTTGACCACGGTTGGAGCGTAATGCTGCTGAAATCGCACAAGCCAATTCTCGCAATCGCGTTCACTAATTTTGCGAACATCCGTTTCAAATAGTGACGGCCAGGAGCGGCGAATGAAGTCAACCGTCTTCTCGCGGTAATCCTTCGAGCGCGGCTTGAGCGAGACGTCAGCTCGGACCTTCTGGAGATAGACTTCTACGGCATCACCAACGGTCATCTTGCCAGCGGCAAACGCCTGGGACGATTCATAGCGCGAACGGTACTCACGAATCTTTTCCGGCAATCGCTGTTTGGCGACTGAGAATACGGTGGTTTCGAGGCTCTGCCGAATTCGCCTGCCACCAACTTGGAACCGAGCAAAGTAAGTCCCCGAAGGGCGATATCGAAGCAAGTTCTGAATGCTGGTGCTCTCCCAAAGTGGCTCTTTTCCGTTCAACATCGGTCGTACGAGCCACATTCGCAGGGAGTGCGAAAAGTTTTGCTCCACCGCCGGAGCGAGTATCGGGAACCCCGAGCACAGTTTGGTTGTCAGCCGGATTGCCGACTCTGCATCCTGCGGCTATTATCGCTGGCAAATTTGCTGAGTGGTACAATTGGGTGGTACAATGGCCTTCCGACACAGTGTAAAACAGGCACTTTCCCCTCGTAAATGCACCGTTAGCTCAATTGGCAGAGCAAGTGACTCTTAATCACTGGGTTGCAGGTTCGATTCCTGCACGGTGCACAACGTAGCCAAGGCGCGTAGCGCAAAGCGAAAAGACCGCCTGGCGCCTGACTCTTGCCGCTTCGCAGCCTTTAATCCACGTACTTTTGCGCGATGGGCATTTTGCGACCGATACCGAATGCACGGCTGGTGACTTTCAGTCCGGGCGCAGCTTGTTCGCGTTTGTATTCGTTAAGATCGACCCGGCGTTGAACCCAGCGCACCGTTTTCTCATCAAACCCGCGAGCGATAATGTCGCGCGCGCTCAGATTTTCTTCCACATAAAGCTGGAGGATTTCATCGAGAATTTCGTACGGCGGCAGCGTGTCCTGGTCTTTCTGGTTAGGCTTTAGCTCGGCGCTTGGCGGTTTTTCGATTGTGGATGCCGGGATGATTTCGCGTTCGCGGCCTGCTTGCGATGCATAGCCGGAGTTGATCCAGTGGGCCAGTTCGTAAATCATCGTTTTCGGAACGTCACTGATGACAGCGAGGCCGCCCGCCATGTCGCCGTAAAGGGTGCAATAACCGACTGCGAGTTCGCTCTTGTTTCCAGTCGACAAAACGAGGTGACCGAACTTGTTCGACAGCGCCATCAAAATCATCGCGCGGAGGCGCGGCTGCATGTTTTCTTCCGTCTCGTTTTCGGGCAGGCTTTTAAAAATTTCCTTGAACTGAGACTTGAAGACTTGGAACGCCTCAGTGATCGAAATCTCGAGAAATTTTATGCCGAGGTTATGCGCGAGTGCATGCGCGTCCTCGATGCTGCCGCGCGACGAGTACGGGCTTGGCATGGAAACGCCGGTTACGTTCTCCGCGCCTAACGCATCTGCCGCGATGACTGCAGTCACAGCGGAATCGACTCCGCCGCTCAAACCCACCACTACGGAATAGAAGTTGCATTTGCGGCAGTAATCGCAGAGCCCCAGCGAGAGCGCGGCAAAAATTTGCTCTGGTATTTTGCCCTGGTGAAATTCGATTGCAGACGTCGAATCGGTATCAACGACTTGTTCGTCTTCATGAAACGCTGCTAGTTGCGCGATGACATTCCCCTCTGAATTCACCGCGAAGGAGCTGCCGTCGAAAATCAGTTGGTCATTGCCGCCGATCAGATTGCAGTAGCTGATCGGGCGTCGGTAAGCGCGTGCGAGACCTGCCACCATTTCGTAACGGATCGCCGGTTTGTGCAAACTGAATGGCGACGAGCTTAGATTGACGATGATCTCCGCGCCTTGCTCCACCAGGCTGCGCACCGGCTCGCAATCATAAAGTGGTCGCGGCAGGTAGTGTTCCGTCCAGATATCCTCGCAAATTGTTACGCCAATCTTTTTCCCGTGAATAACAAACGGTTCGACGCAATCGGCCGGCTGAAAATATCGCTCCTCATCGAAGACATCGTAAGTCGGCAAAAGAGATTTGTAGGTTTTCCGGATCGGTTTGCCGCGTTCGAGCAGAGCGGCGGCGTTACGAAACGGTTTGCCGCGTCCCTCGTTGCGATCAACGAAACCCACGAGCAACGCAGCCTCGCCGATGCGTTCGTGGAGGTTCTCCAATATCGCCAGGTTCCCTGGAACAAAGCGCGATTTGAAGACGAGATCCTGTGGTGGATATCCGGTGATAGCCAACTCCGGTGTTAGCACAAGTTCGGCACCGGCTGCCGCTAGCCGCTCGTACGCGCGAGTGATCAGTTCGCAGTTTCCCCTCAAATCTCCCACGGTCGGGTTAATTTGAGCGAAACCAATCTTCATGCGGTGCGAAGTCAGGTTATGCGCAACCTGGCATGCGGCAAGCCCGCAGCGGCGATGTCATTATCGCCACTCCGAGTCGCGCAGTAGTCTCGCGTCGGCTCCGAGGCGGAACTTCGCGCCTGACAACTCTTCCAAGATTCGCTAAACTTTTTACATGAGCACCGCCACGGCAAAACTGCTTTCTGAGTTCGAGGCGTTACCGTCGAGGAAAAACAGGAGTTCATGCGAGAAGTGATTAACCAATTTCCGCCGTGGGATTCCGGGCCGCTCAGCGATGACGCGGCTGCTGCCGCGGGCGACGCGCTCGCCGCAATGCTCGACGAGGAGGAAAGTGCCTCCTAGGCGCGGGGAAGTTTGGTTGTTTGACTGCGGCATGGTCGAGAAGGTCCGGCCCGTTCTCGTTCTCAGCCTTCCGTTCGCCGATTCTGACCGTGCTGTCGTTACTGTTGTCTTCCATACTACGACGATTCGCGGCTCGCAGTTTGAAGTTAAAAAACAAGTTCCCTTCCTCAAACAAGGCGCGTTCGTCGCGCAAAGCATCGCCACCTATCCAATCGTTTGCGCTATTCGCAAACTCGGGCGCGCTCAACGCAACGCGCAGAAGTCGAATCCGCCGTGTTCAAGTGGCTTGGTCGATCAGGGCGAACGTAAATGGGAAACACGCGCGCATCTAAAACATCTAACGTTTCGTTGCTGCTGATTTTGGTAACCGAGCGAAAAGGACGTTAGTTTTTGGGTCACATCTCTGCCATGCGACGATATCGATCTAGATTATTTTCCGTAGCTCACGCGCCAGATAGTCTTGTCACCGTCTTCGCTGATAAGCAGGCTGCAGTCTTTCGCGACGGTAATGCCGACAGGGCGACCCCAGACTTTGCCGTCCTTTGTAACAAAACCGGTCACGAAATCTTCGTATTCGCCGCGCGCTTTGCCGGTCGAATGATCGAATGGTACGCGGACGACTTTGTAACCAGTGCGTTTGACCCGGTTCCATGAGCCGTGGAACGCGGCGAAAATGTCGCCTTTGTACTCAGACGGAAATTGGTCGCCGTTGTAGAAGCACAAGTTGAGGCTGGCCGAGTGTGCCTGCACCAGCACGTCGGGCACTATGACCTTGTTGGCCAGTTCGCGATGTTTTCCTTTGTGGCGAGGATCTTGATGATTCCCGATGTAAAACCATGGCCAGCCGTAAAAGCCGCCGGGCCGCACGCTGCTGATGTAGTCGGGAGGTAGATTGTCGCCGATATCGTCCCGCTCGTTAGTGCTCATCCAAAGCTCGTTGGTGCCGGGGCGAAATGCGATGCCTACAGCATTGCGAATTCCCCAGGCATAAACTTTTCGATCGGTGCCATCCGGATTAAACTCAAAAATCCGCGCGCGATCGGCTTCCTCGGCGTTGTCAGAATCGTTCGAGCGCGAACCGATTGAGACATACATTTTTTTTCCGTCAGGCGAAAAAACGATGTCCCGCGTCCAGTGCCCGCCGCCGACGAGGTGCCCGGCGCCACCGGACAGATGGGCAGCCAGCTTTTCGGCTGGCCCGCGCGCTTTGAGATCGCCGTTGCGGTAGGGGAAACGAATGACGCTATCGGTATTCGCTACGTACAGAAACTGCGGATCGTTGCCCGGCGGGTAGAAGGCGATCCCAAATGGTTTGTTGAGGTCACGTTTGGCAAAGGTTTCTGTTACATTTGGCTTGCCGTCGCCGTCGGTATCACGCAGCACCTTGATTTGATCGGCATGACTTTCGACGACGAAGATGTCGCCATTCGGCGCAGTGAGCAGGAAGCGTGGATCGCGAAATTGGCTGGCGTACAGTTCGATTTTGAAACCTGGCGGACCTTTCGGTTGCGCATCCGATGGCCGGTCTACAACGTGCGGCCGATTAATTGCCAGGGCGTTTGAACCTGGCGGCGGCAAATCCTGAACCGTGATCTTGCGCCTGACTCCGGGCGCATCGTTCGTCCAATCGCCCATTGCGGCTTTGCCGGTAAGGAGGGTGCCGCGTTCGGGGGCCCCGCAAACAACACCTGCGAGATTGAAAGTAAGCCCCAGGAAAGTGACGTACAAATAAATACGAGCCAGTCGGCTATGCGCCATCGATTTAAAAATCGCATCTCGTGCGCCGTTCAGGTGGATTGTGGTAGCGCGCGTCTCTCGCGCGTCGGTTTCAGAGAGATCGCCTTGGAAAAATTCTGCGACAAAGTTCGCGACCGCGAGGACGCGCTCGCCAGGTCGCCGCGGCGAGTTGGCGATCTCCGCTGCTATTCCGCCATTCGCCAAGGTGGAACGTGTTGTCCCCAACACGTTGATCGGGCCCGATGCCAACCGATTAGGGACAATCGGTTCCACCTTTACCGCGCTCCCCGGAAACGTGCAGCGCAGCTCTTGTATTTTTCACCGGCTAGAGCGATGGAAACGCATGAGCAAGAAAATGCGTATTGTCCAAGTCCCGCGAGCAAGTGGGCCGTTTGAGTTAGTCGAACGGGAGATCCCCGAGCCGGAGCGGGGATGGGTGCGCGTTAAGGTGGAGGCGTGCGGTGTTTGCCACAGCGACTCGTTAGTCAAAGAAGGACTCTGGCCAGGTATCCAGTATCCGCGTGTGCCGGGACATGAAGTCATTGGTGTCGTCGATGGCGTGGGCGAGGGAGTGAAGCCGTGGAAAACTGGGCAGCGCGTCGGGGTCGGCTGGCACGGCGGCAACTGCGGTTATTGCGACCACTGTCGGCGCGGCGAGTTTTTTGCATGCAGTGTAGCCTTGCTCACAACGGGAATTTCTTTCGATGGCGGCTACGCCGATTACATGGTTGCGCCGGCAGAAGCGCTGGCGCTTGTGCCTGACGAACTCTCTGCTGTCGACGGCGCGCCGCTGATGTGCGCAGGCGTGACGACGTTTAACGCGCTGCGAAACAGCGGCGCACAAGGTGGCGATGTGGTTGCTGTGCTTGGCATCGGCGGACTCGGTCATCTCGGCGTGCAGTTCGCAGCGAGGATGGGATTCGAAACCGTGGCGATTGCGCGAGGAAAGGACAAGGAAGCATTCGCCAAAAAACTGGGCGCACATCACTACATCGATAGCCGTGCATCCGATCCCGCGGCGGAACTGAATAAGCTCGGCGGCGCGAAAGTTGTAATTGCGACCGTGACGAATGCCGAAGCAATGGCAGCAGTCGTCGGCGGGCTAGCGCCGAACGGTGTGCTTATGGTAATCGGCACCGCAGGACCGCTTTCGGTCGATCCGATCCTGCTCATCACCGGCTGTCGATCCATCAAAGGTTGGTACGCGGGAACGTCAATCGATTCGCAGGACACACTTGAATTTAGTAGCTCGGCGGACGTGCATTCCATGAACGAAATTTTCCCGTTGGAAAAAGCCGCCGAAGCGTACGAACGCATGATGAGCGGCAAGGCTCGATTTCGCGTTGTTCTCGACGTCGCTGGGAAGCGCTGAGCCCTGACCTAGGGCCCAGTGGAGTCAAGGATGATCGTGACGGGTGTTCCTTTGCGGATCAGCAACTCGATCTCTGCAAGATCGTTTTTGAGCATGGCGATTCCGTGGGGCGGGCGATCCGGATCCGCAGAATCCTCTGTTCCCTGTTTATCCTCGGCATCAACCGCAATCTGTGTGGTAGTGCTATCATTATCTTCTTCGACCCCGTAGAGCACAAAGCCTCTACGCCCAAGGTTTATCCGCGGAATGCCGTCGTTCTGGCGTGCCGGATTCGGCGGCACTGGTCTGCCATCTTTCCAAAAGGATTTCGCTGATACCATGGTCTGGATCCGGGGGTGTCGCGTCGTTGGCAAATCGGCAGACGCAATGGGGTACTGAGTGAAAAATCCGTGACCATCGTGCACAACCAGGCGGTCGCGGGGAAGGTCGATTGTGATGGTGAAATCAAGTTGCGGGACAAGCAGTTTTTCTCCCGGCCGGATTAATGTGGATTCAAGGTCGTTTACGCGAATGATTGCGTCCGCAGTGGACTGAAGTTTTCGTGCGATCGACGCCAGAGCGTCTCCGCTCTTGACGGTATATTCTTTTTTGCGAGGCGAAGGTTCTTTCGAGAAAAAGATTTGGGTGTTGACGTCTCCAAGAAGATCGCGCAACTCACGCGTTACGGGGGATTTCGGTGAAGTGACGAGTGCATTTACCAGAATTGCACGCGCTTCATTCAACTTTCCTTCGGTAACCAGGGTTTGTGCTTTCTTTAGTTTCTTGATGTTGGGATGGACGTATTCCACCCGCGGAATCGATTTGTATTTAGCCAATCCCTCCGGACGAAAAACGATGTTCGCGACATAGGCCGCACCACCGAAAATGCCGATGCCAAGCAGGGCAATCGTGCATTTTTGCAAAAGTGACATTCTCATAGTGTCATGCGGAAGAAGGAGTTGCCTTATTATAACGACATTTTTCCCGCTGATGAAGTTCATTTGTCGAGAATGATTCAACCAGTGAAAGGCGAACTGCCCGGGTGCGTTTCGGTCCAAGAAAGGTTTGAACTTTGGCGCGTAATGTTTGATGTAAGCATGATTTGCGAAGGAATTAAAAAGTGAGATCCCAGTACGATGTAGTTATTTTGGGCGCTGGTCACCCGCCTTCGCCGAGGCTTCGGCGTGGCAAGTAATGGTCCCTTATACTGACTTCCGATGAAATCCAGATACGACGTTGTAATTCTGGGAGCGGGACACAACGGACTTGTCGCGGCGGCTTATCTCGGGAGCGCCGGGTTCAATGTGCTGTTGCTGGAGAAAAACGATTACGTCGGTGGAGCAGCGACTTCGGCACAAGTTTTTCCCGATTATGAGGCGCGTTTGTCGCGTTATGCGTATCTCGTCAGTTTGCTCCCGGAGAAAATTATCCGGGACCTCGACTTGAAGCTGGAGCTGCGACGCCGCGCCACGGCCTCGTGCACGCCATATGTAAATCACGGGCATCATGGAGCATTGCTTATGAGCAATGTCGACGAAAGTGTGAGCAGACGGTCGATGTTTGAACTGACTGGAAACGACACTGAGTACGACGCACTCAAAAGTTTCTACAGGTTGCCGCGCCTGTTTGCCGAGCGCGTCTGGGACTCGATGCTCGAGCCGCTGGTTTCAAAGGAAGAAATGGGCCGCCGATTTAAAGTTGATGATGCGTCGCGTGAATCGTGGCGCAGTTTGGTCGAAGAACCGTTGGGGAATGCGATCGAACACTATCTGCGGAACGATCTGGTGCGCGGCTTGGTGTTCACCGACGCAAAAATCGGCGTGTTGACGTATCCGCATGATCCTTCGCTTCTCCAGAATCGCTGTTTTCTATATCATCTCATAGGCAATAAGACGGGCGAATGGAAAGTGCCGGTTGGCGGGATGGGTGCTGTTTCGTCCGAGTTGGAACGCGCAGCGCGCAAAGCAGGCGCCACAATCCTTACAAATGTTCATGTTCGGGCACTCAATGTGAACGGCAAGACGCGCACAGTGGAGTTTCAGGTGGACGGAAAAGACGAAACCGTCGAGGGACGATTTCTCCTGGTAAATTTTGGTCGCAACTTATTGGCAAAGTATACGGGTCGTTTCTTTCAACCGGATCGCACGGACGAAGGCTCCGTTTTCAAGATCAATATGCTGCTGAGTCGTTTGCCGAAGCTAAAAGCCAAAAAGCTTCCCGCAAGTGACGCCTTCTGCGGAACATTTCACAGCGACGAAGGCTACGAACAAATGATCGCCAGCCACGACGAGGCATCCGACAACAGGTTACCAGGAACCGCACCGTGCGAAATCTATTGCCACACGCTGACGGACGACAGCATTCTCGCGCCGGAGTTACGTGAGCGAGGGTTCCACACCATGACGCTCTTCGGATTGGACGCGCCGTGGAGCTTGTTTGTGCGAGCCAATGAGGCAATGCGCCGCGAAGCGGAGGGGAGATATCTGGCGAGCATCAACCAATGGTTGGAAGAGCCGATTGAAAATTGCCTTGCGTTGTCGAGTGACGGGAAACCTTGTATCGAAAGCAGGAGCCCGGTCGATATCGAGGATGCACTGGGAATGTACCATGGAAACATTTTTCAAACGGCGCCCACGTTTCCTTTCGCTGATCGGAGAGAACAGGTCGGTACCTGGGGTGTGGAAACTGAATACGAAAATGTCTTTTTTTGCGGTTCAAGCGCCTTGCGTGGCGGCGCCGTTAGCGGCATTCCAGGGCATAACGCGGCAATGAAAGTTTTGGAAGTTGTGAAGAAAACGCCGAACGCCCAACATCGAACATCCAATGTCGAAATCAGAGCCTGATCTGGCTGATGTCACATCAATCGACGCGATCATCGCTGCTGCCTACGATGTGATTTCCGGTCCCGCTGGCAAAAAACGAGATTGGGATCGCGAACGGTCGTTGTTTTATCCCGGCGCCCGTTTAATTCCGACGGCGAGCGTGCCTGGACGGAACGACGTCGCTATTGAGCCGCAAATTTTGGATGTCGAAAGTTACATCGCGCGAGTAGAGCCACTTTTGCAGCAAGGCTTTTACGAGACGGAGGTCGCCCGACGTACGGAGCGTTTTGGCCGGATTGCTCATGTCTGGAGCACTTACGAATCGCGCCATGATCCTGGCGAAGCGGCGCCATTCATGCGCGGCATTAACAGCTTTCAGCTGTTCAACGACGGCAAACGCTGGTGGATCTTGTCCGTTTACTGGCAGCACGAGAACGCTGAGCATGCAATTCCGGAAAAATACGTTCTCGGGGAATCAACGTCTAATATTTGACTCCAAAGCAAAGATAATCCGTTGGTTCAGGACGCTTGCGCGCGCATTGCCGATAGAAAGCTGCGCGATTCGGAAACGACTTTTTGTGAAATCGGCTATCGAGCACGAAAGCTTTTGGGGCCAACGGCCGTGGCTTTAAAATGCACGTACCTCTTTCGCAAATGTGTCGACATTGATTGCGGCAGGTTCCGACGCATAGCGCAGCGCAATGTATGTATTCGAGATTTTTCGAATGCGCTCCGATTCTTCAGGCAATAAGTACTCCGCCCTCAGTGAGAAATCTGATGGGCCTTCCCACGGGTCGCGATGCACACCGAGACGGGCGACCTTTCGGCAAAAGCGTTCGTACAATGCCTTCGCGCGGTCTGTGCGTGAGCGCGTGTGTAATTGCATCCACGCGAAATAGATTATTAGCAGCGTGGCTGCGATAATCAGGATTTCGATCACGAGAACGAAGCGTCCCTGGCTCGCGAGTCCGATTGAGCCCAGAAATACTTCCTGTACGTCGGAGTCGAAGGCGAGGAGCCGGCTATCCCATTCGTAACTGAGCGTCTCCAAGGCGAGACGAATTTTCGTGACTACTACGGACTGGGCCAGCTTCGTAACGAAGGCGCTTGGACGAGCTCCCATGTCCCCTAGCGCAGTACGTCGCTCGAAAAACGAGTTTAGATCCAGGCTGGCTCGTTCCGGCGCCACCGCGCTGGTTGGATCCACTCGCGTCCAGCCGGTATCCGGGAGCCACACTTCGCACCATGCATGCGCGTCCGACTGTCGCACGAGAAAGAAATACCCCAGGTCGTTATACTCACCGCCCAGATATCCGACGACGACGCGTGCAGGAATTCCGGCTAATCGCATTAAAGTGGCGAAACTGGCGGCATAATGTTCGCAAAAGCCAATCCGACGACGAAAAAGAAATTCTTCCAGGTCGTGTTTGCTGTATTCGCCTGGCGACAACGAATAGCGAAAGCCTTGCGTTCGGAAGAACTGGAGTGCGTTACTTATTATGGCCCGCGGATTGGAATTCTGCGCAGCCCACGACTGTGCAAGCTCGCGTACGGCTGGACTAATCGACGCCTGGACGTGAAGCGCTTCTCTGCGTTCAAGAGGCCGCAATTCTTTTTTCGCAGCCTCAGCGGACGATACGACCTCGTATCGACGCGGCTTTCGAATTGTCTGAATGCTCGAGAGGTAATCTCCACGTGCAAGGATCGCACCTGGAGGGGCTTCAATCGGCCGATCGAGCGCGAACATCCAGCGTGCTCCGTGCGGAGCGAGCATGATGCGCTGTCGGATTGTATTTCCGCGGCGGAATTGCCTGGTCGAACGAGAGATTGGGGCTGGTGCGTCCGCTGCCCGCCATTCCATGCCGTCGCAATGCCACATGACTAAGCCACGCCAATAAATGGAACCAGGTAGACGCATTTTGCTGTCAGGGATCGCCGCGCGAAAGGCAATGTCTGAGGAGTTTACAAGAGTTGCGATGCTCCCCGGCGAGAGTCGATCCGAGAGGCCGGAGCTTGCCGAATGAGTAGGGCGAAGTTCAAACCGGAAACCGGTATTGACTCGAGGAAACAAAATGAACAAGAGAATGACGATCGGCGCCGCTTGAACAAGGAGTTTGCATGTTGTACCCAGGGGGGCCCACAGAGCGTCCGGTGCCGACCCCCGATGAAACTGGACCAATGCCACTAACATCAACGCAAATCCGATCAAAAGGCAGAGGGCGATCGCGAAGTCCTGCGAAAGAATAAATCCGCAAAGACAAAGCACCCATCCTATTAACACCATGACCTGGAATTCGCGGGCAGTGTGCGCTTCCAGGATCTTGAGCGACATGAGTACCACAAGAAGCGATATGCCCGGCTCAACCCCATTGAGAGAGCCGTAACTGCTGTAGATGACGAGAAGCGCCACGACCGCAAGTATCAGTTTCAGGATTGCAACGCGTAGGCGGTAGCCTCTTGGCTCCATCCAGAATTTCATCGCCAGCGCTACTAAAAAAAGGCAAGGAACCCAGCTTGCCATTGAACCGAACATTGGTGGCAGTGTGAAGAGCAGCGCGAAAGCCAGCCAAAGAAACGGTCGCCGTGGAATGCTGGTATCTTTGTTACTGCTGCTCATACTTTTTCAGTTTATTGCCGCTGGAACACACTGAGTGCACGGAGGCACTGGTGAAAATGCGATTTGCCAATAGCGGGCGAAATTTCGGTGCCGGGAAGACGGAGACCGTAAGGACGCCGTGCACGTTCCGCTTCGATCACCCAAAGCGCCAGCTGGGACAACCTTTGTTCCACGTTTGCAAACGGGAGAGCAGAAAAATCAAGATATACGGCACTCTGCGCTTCCGTTGTAAATTGTTTCGTCATCAATGGCTGGCCTCGAGCGACGGCCTTCCAATCGATATGACGCTGAGATTCGCCGGGCGCATACGCGCGCACTCCCGCAAAATCATCGCCTTCTTTAAAGTCGCTTAGTGGCTGGGTGCCCCGCCGGTCTCCGAAGCTTGAAGGGAGTCGAACGTCGCCCGCGGGTCTTGGATAAACAATATAGCTTTGAGAAGCCACAAACTTTTTCAAAAACCGAATAAAACCGAGCGGATAAGTACTCGTTAAGCACAACATTCCGACTGTATGTTCGCCCCGCTGCCGTGCGGGAAATCGCAATGTTACACGCGCTCCCTTACGGCCAGGAATGTAGTCGATGCGCTGATGCTCACCGGTAGAACCCAACACTGCCAGGTCGATTCCACGGCAGGCTGCACGGGAACCGTTCATGATTTCAACGGGTAACGAGATCTCCTGACCGACAAACGCGGGGTGCACGGATTCGATAGTTATTGTTAGCCCTCCGAGATTGATCAGAGTGTGCGGAATCGAAACGAGGAATACCGACACCAGCGCGAACAGGAGTAAATAAGCTGCGGCGTTATTTTGACTCGCTGCCGCGTACCACATCGCCCCCAGCACAAACAGTAGCCCGGCAAAAGCTATAGTTGGATAAATGAGCAGAAATTTTCCTGCCTTCACGGAACGGGCACGGTGTGAATCAAATTATCGGCCAGGGTGCGTCCGCTTTGTCCGGGCTCTTCGATATCATGTCCCAGCCGATGCGCCATGACTGGAATCCCCACAGCTTGAATGTCTTCAGGAAGAACCATCTCACGGCCGTGCATCAGAGCCCAGGCCTGGGATGCATGCAGCAGGGCCAGACCTGCACGCGGCGACAAACCGGTGTTGTGCCGCTGCCGTGATGCGTCCAGCAAATCCTGCAGGTAATCGAGTAGCGCAGGAGACGCATGCACCTTTCGCACATTGTCTTGAATCTCGATCAGCATTCGGGGGCTGATTGTCGGTTTCAACTCCTTCAGCATGTCGCGACGATCCATGCCCAGAAGCATGACGCGCTCGCTGGCACGGTCGGGCACGCCTAACTCAATCCGCATCAGAAATCGGTCGAGCTGTGATTCGGGGAGCGGAAACGTGCCGACCGCATGTTGCGGGTTCTGTGTCGCGATTACAAAAAATGGCTCGGGCAGTTCATAAGTCACGCCGTCGATGGAAATGCGCTGTTCTTCCATTGCTTCCAGCAGCGCGCTTTGCGTTTTGGCGGTCGCACGATTGACTTCGTCGATCAGCACCACCTGCGAAAAAAGCGGGCCTCGATGGAATACGAAGCGTTGCTCGTCCCGATCGAAGATGGAATTGCCAAGAATGTCTGCTGGCAGCAGGTCACTCGTAAATTGGAGGCGCTGGAAGGCGAGCGCGAGCGAGCGCGCTAATGCCTGGGAGAGCGTTGTCTTACCGACGCCCGGGATATCTTCGATTAAAAGGTGGCCTCGTGCGAGGAGGCAGGCGACCGCAAGCTTTACTGCCTGATTCTTGCCTACGATGACTTCGCAAATCTGCTTTGTCAGGGCGTCAATATGGTCGGTCACTGTGGAATGATCTGTGGGAATGTTGTGCGTCGCAAACAGGATATATATGCGAGGATTTGACGTATCTTCCTGCTATTCCTCTTGCACAAGGTCTAACTCCGGCTCTGAAGAAATCACTTTTTCTGCTCGCCTGGATTTCCCAATGCCTTTTTGCGATGGTTCGTCCGGTTTTTGTGTCTGTCTGCTCACGAATACCGTCGGAGCTTGCTGTAGAGGCGTGCGGTCGCGTAGGAGCAGGAGATGGATGAGCGTCGCGGTAACATTTCGTAATCACGCCGAGCACGAACGCTGCTAGTATGAAGACGGCTACGCTTCTCTCTGTGGGAGTGAGGCGGAATCTTTGCCTCAATTCTTCGAATTTGAAACGCCGATTCTTTTTAACCAAGTCGCGACTCCATCCACATGGCTGCAGTCAGAACAACTGACCGCTTACACAGATCTTTGTTAACTCACTGCTTAAGCAAGAGCGCCTCATTCGTAGCGTAGCGCTTCGATGGGGTCGAGGTTGGCTGCTCGATAGGCGGGGTAAAGGCCGAAGCCAATGCCGATGGCGGAGCAGACGAGAAGGCCGGCAATCGCCCAACCATATGGGAAGATGATGTCTACCTTAAGCCAGACAGCGAGCAAATCGCCGGCAATGATTCCGAGGACGATCCCCAGGATTCCGCCAGCTTCGGAGATGAAGACCGCTTCGGTTAGGAATTGACGCAGAACGTCGCGGTTCCGGGCACCAATGGATTTGCGCACTCCGATTTCCTTGGTTCGCTCGGTAACGCTCACAAGCATGATATTCATGATACCGATCCCCGCGGCCACAAGCGCGATGAGGCTGACGACGAACGCGCCAATGCGCACAATGCCGGCGACAGAGGTGAATGCGCTTTTGAGTGAGTCGTTTGAGTAAATCTCGAAATCGTTTTCCTGGTCGGCGCGTAATCCCCGCGCAATGCGCATCGCGCTTATCCCTCTATCCAGTGTCTGATTGTAAGTATCCGTGGAGAAGGCCTGGGTCGCGATGTTAACGGTCCGTTTGGCTTCGCCGTAATCCTCAAAAAATCGCGTGATTGGCATGATGCAAAGATCGTCCTGACTCTGACCAAAGGAGGTTCCCTTTTCTGCGAGAACGCCAACAATCGTATATGTGTGCCCGCTTACTCTGACGACTTTGCCGATCGGTGTTTCGTGCGGAAATAATCGTTTTTCGATCATCTTGCCGACGACGATCACCCGGCGGGAAAGCGCGACGTCTTCGTCGTTCAAATTGCGGCCGTAGCCAAGGGTGTGCGCGTTAGCCGCCAAAAAGCTTTTGTTCGTGCCGACGATGAGCAGACTCGGCGTCGTTTTTACTCCGTTATAAACGGCTTGTCCCTTTACTTCGTAGCCGAAACTTTTGAGACAAATTTCGCGAGCGTTGCCCTCCATCAATTTCGCGTAGTGGAGCGCCTCCCGATACGTGACATTGCGACGGTTTAGATATTTTTTCTTGATCTCTCCTCCGACGTTCACGTTCGCCGGGTATTTGGCGAACTGAAAAATATTAGAACCGAGAAAGCTAATACCGCTTTCGATGGATGATTGCAGTGCGCCGATGGCAGTCATCACTGAGATCACCGAGAACACGCCGATGGTGATGCCGATCATCGTCAGGGCAGCGCGAAGCTTGTTCGCACCTAACGAGGCCAAAGCCATTTTTAAAATTTCGCGAAATAACATCTCATTGACACCGGCTTTCAGGCCGGTGGCGGCACAGCACTGTCACTTGGAGCCGTTTTAACGGCTTTAAAAAACACAGAACTTCAGCGACTGGGATGAGTGGAAGCGCAAGCCGTTGAAACGGCTGCCTGTCGTTGTGCGCGGGAGGCGCCGGCCTAAAGGCCAGTGTTAATGACAGTCGTGCAAAATCATTCATACCGAAGCGCCGCAACGGGATCGAGGCGGGAGGCCGACCAGGCGGGGGCGAAACCGGAGAACAAACCGGTGAGGATTGAGACGGCCATACTCACTAGTACCAGGCTAAGCGAGAAACGGACCGGAAAAGAGGGAAACGCCTTGCCAATGCCGCTGCACATTACGTACGCAATCCCCAAGCCGATCATGCCGCCCAGCAGACAAAGCGAAGTGGATTCGATTAGGAATTGAAGAAGAATCGTACGTCTCCGCGCGCCAAGAGCTTTGCGCGTTCCGATTTCACGCGTGCGTTCTTTAACGCTTACAAAGGTGATGTTCATGATCCCGATCGCGCCGACGAAAAGCGAAAGGCCGGTAATGAAAAGTCCGGCGATGGCGATGGAGTTCTTGATCGGATCGAGCGTGCTTTTGAGTGCCTGCTGTTCGTTGATGCTGAAGTCATCCTTTTTTTCCGGCGGCAAACCGCGGACCCGTCGCATTACGCCGGTGAGCTCGTCTCTCGCTTCGGTCAGCCTCTTTTTGTCCTTCACCTTAACGAGAATGTCCGATTTGCTTTTTGCGCTGAAATATTTTTGAAATGCCGGCAGCGGCATCACCACAATCGAATCAAGGCTGAACAGCCCGAGAAACGTGCCCTGCCGTGAAATGACGCCGATTACCTTGAATGGCTGTCCATTGATCAACACCGATTTTTCGATCGGGCTTTCGGAGGGAAATAATGCGTCTGTCACATCGTAGCCGATTACGCAAACATTGGCGCCGCCACGAGATTCAACCTCGTTAAAAAAGCGGCCTTGGCTGAAATCGAACGTGGAAGTGATGAGGTAATCCGACACGGTACCTCTGATTAGAACGTTGCTGACTTCGCTTTGTCCATATTTCACGCTGCGCAGCAGACTGGACGTGGGCACTGCGATCACGAGATTCGAATTCGGGGTGGCCGCGATGATGCGATTGATCGGCCCCGCATACTCTGTCTTGATCTTTTTGCGGTCCCGATAATTCCACCAATCGTCCACGGGCTTCCACGGCCATTGCGACACGTAGAGCACATCGTCGCCAAAAATGGCCATGCTTTTGTCGAAACCAACCTGGATTCCCGTGATGGCAGTACCCATCAGGGTCACGGCGACAATCCCAATGACGACGCCGAGCGCGGTGAGAGTGGAACGGGTCTTGTTGGAACGCATCTGCGCCAGGGCGATTTTCCAGCTTTCGCTCAGCTCATAGACGAGCCGTTTCATGTGTACGTCGGGACGTTCGCCTCGAGCGGACCTTCGATCGGCAACATGCCAATCTCATCGAAGCCGCCGTCGTCGCTTTCAATCAGCCCGTCGCGCAATCGGACCGTGCGCCGTGCATGCTGTGCAATTTCGCCTTCGTGCGTGACGAGAATAATGGTGTGCCCTCGCTGATAGAGATTTTCGAAGAGCGCCATGATTTCCTCGCCCGTTCTGGAATCGAGATTACCGGTCGGTTCATCGGCCAAAATGATTGATGGATCGTTCACCAGAGCCCGTGCGATGGCCACCCGCTGACGTTGGCCGCCCGAGAGTTCGTTAGGCTTGTGATGCAAACGGTCGCCGAGCCCGACCTCACGTAACACGGCCGCGGCGCGTTCCCACCGCTTTTCGGAATCGATCC
Organism: uncultured Verrucomicrobiae bacterium; assembly: GCA_963753675.1. Taxonomy (GTDB): domain Bacteria; phylum Verrucomicrobiota; class Verrucomicrobiia; order Chthoniobacterales; family UBA10450; genus Udaeobacter. The sequence continues at coordinate 25,112 of CAVWCZ010000001.1, forward strand.
CGGCGTAAACAAGCGGAAGCTCGACATTCCGCAGGCTGTCAGCGCGCGGAAGAAGATTGAACGTTTGAAAAACAAATCCGATCTCGCGATTGCGAATGGACGCCAGTTCGTCGTCGGTCATTGCGGAAACGTCGCGACCATTGAACTCGTAACGTCCGGAACTTGGGGTGTCCAAACAGCCGAGCATGTTCATCAGCGTCGATTTGCCACTGCCACTAGGTCCCATGATGGCGATGTATTCGTTACGGCGAATTTGCAGCGACACGCCGCGGAGCGCATGAACGATCTCTTCGCCCATCACGTAGTCCTTTGTGATGTTCTCGATGTCGATGATGATCGGCTCTTCCGATCGAGTGACGAGTGACATGTGACGAGTGACGAGTGACGAGTTATCGGCGCGCGGCGAGCTTCCGGCGGAGCGCGTTTAACATTCGACGCAGTTCAAGAATAAGCACAAAAGCCGTCTCTGCTGTCCCGCTGCTACAGAACTTGAGTTCAATGCTGAGAATGAGTTGCGTGTCGAGTTCGGCTACAGAGCCTTCAGCATGCGAGATAAATTGAATGAATTCGCCTGTCGTGTGTCGCGCTTGTCCTTCCGCGATATTTGACGGAATCGAAACCGCTGCGCGGCGTATTTGAGCGACGATTCCAAATTTTTCCTCTGAGGGAAAGCTGTTCGTTAGCTCATATAGGAGCTTTGCGAGAGCAATTCCTTTCCGCCAAACAAGAAGATCCTTGTAACTGCGAGTGGTATTCGTTTTCATGGCAAGTGTTATAACCGGGTTGCTCTTCACTTGTCACTTGTCACCCGTCACTTTGTCACTTCCTTGTCGTAGGCGATCTTCGCGCCTTCTTTTAGCTTCCGGCTGATGGCGCTGTAGCTGCCCGAGATCACTTCGTCACCGGGTTTGATCCCGCTCTTGATTTCCATGTAGGAATCGTCGGCAATCCCTGTGGTCACCTTCACCATGTGCGCTTTGCTGCCCTCCTTAAGGAAAACAACTTTGATCAGTTTTTCGTGTTCCTCCTTCTCCGTGTGCTTCTCGAGACGTTCATTGCTCAGTTCCGCCTTATTGTCGTCCTTGTCACGGGCTGCGATCCTTTGTTTCTGCTTTTCGATTTCTTCCGGACTAAGATTGCTGTCACCGGTGCGAATCGTCACGCTCTGCATCGGCACGGCGACAGCGTCCTTGACCATATTGGTTTCGATATCGGCGGTGCAGCTTAAAGCGGGGCGTAAGGCCACGTCATGATCGTCGATTCGAATTTTCACTTCGAAGTTTGTTACTTCCTCCTGTGTGCCAGCGCCCGTTGTCTTTCCGGTGTTGGCGATTTGCTCCACGACACCGTGGAATTTGCGATCGGCGTAGGCATCGATTTTCACGTTGGCTTTATCACCAATCTTCACGTTCACCACATCATTCTCGTTAACGTCAATGACGGCCTGCATGTGACTGAGGTCGGCTACGCGCAAAACCTCGGTACCGGCGAATTGATTAGTCGCGACGAGGCGTTCGCCCAATTTGCTGTTCAAAACTGTTACCGTTCCATTTATCGGCGAATAGATCGTTGTTTTCTCCAGTTGATCTCGCGCCTGGCTTGAGGCGGCCTGTGCGCGTTCGATGTCGTGCAATGAGCTTTCGTAGGTGTTCTTCGCTACATCATAGGCGGCATCGGCGGCATTATATTCCTGCTCTGAAATGAGCTTTTTATCGAACAAATCTTGAGCTCGCTTTAAATCGTGCTGGGTTTTTAGCATCGTCGCTTTTTGCTGAAGGTTCGTCGCCTTCGCTGCGCTGATCGCCGCTTCCTGCTGTTCAAGCAGCGCCTTGTACGAGTCGGGCTTAATTTTTACGAGCAGGTCGCCCTTTTTCACCCGCATACCATCCTCAATCGGCAGCTCGATAATTTCGCCGGCCACTTCCGGCGAAATTTTCACTTCGGTTTCGGGCTGTATCTTTCCGGTGGCGGAGACGGTCTGCAGAATTGTTCGGCGCACGGCCTTCTCGGTTGTTATAGGAATCGGTTTCTCACGCTTGCCCGCGACGAATAGCCCGATGATCAGCAGTAGCACTACCCCGGCCGAACCGAAGAGAATCCTGCGCCTTCGACGCAGTCGTCGCTTCTTCGCGGCATCACGGACGAGTGGGGGAGTGGTCAGCGCTTGATGCATGTCAGATTCGCTTATGCGGACTGAAACTATCTCTATTTAGACTTTCGCCAATGGCACATGTTCATAACCATTAATCATAAGATGCCCTTTACGCCTGGTTCGGATTCAACCAATCTTCTCTGGGCGCCTGTTTCTTCGGTCCCGAATTTGTTTGATTGCCCAGGCCGCGTGCTCGGCAATCATTGTGTCCGGGTCTGCTGCCACGCGTTGGAGCGCGGGAAGATCGGATCGATCGCCCACATTACCCAGCGCCACGCACACGTTGCGCACAAATCCGCGTCGCTTGATCCGCCTGATCGGCGAATTTTTAAATAGCGCCCGGAAGTCCTCGGCGTTCAAATCCAAATACTCTCTAAGCGACATGCCGGTGGTTGATCGCCGAGCGGAAAACGCCGTTTCCCGGGACTCCTGAGCGAAGCGATTCCAGGGGCATGCTTCGAGACAATCGTCGCAACCAAAGATCCGGTCGCCGATAAGTGGACGAAGGTCCAGCGGGATCGCCCCTTTGAGTTCGATGGTCAAGTACGAGATGCACCGGCGTGCGTCGAGCCGATGTGGTCCGGTGATCGCGCCGGTAGGACACGCACGGATACAACGCTCGCATGTTCCACAACGATTCGGGATCGGCTCGTCCGGCGACAGTTCCAGCGTAGTCAAAATTTCTGCGAGAAAGAACCAGGTCCCAAGCCGTTGATCGATCAGCATGGTGCTCTTGCCGTGCCACCCAATACCCGATTTGGCACCGTAATCGCGTTCCAACACCGGGCCGGTGTCGACGTAACATTTTTGGTGTCCACCGAAAACGCGAAGAAATGCGTCAATCCTTTTCAGTTTCGCCTCGATTACATCGTGATAATCCTCCCCCCATGCGTAGCGTGCGACGCGGCCTGCACTGGCGGTCTGCGACCGCCGAGTTGGTTCTCCTTGAAAATAATTTAACGCAAGAACAATGATCGATCGTGCCCCCGGCAAAATCTTCTCCGGATGGCAACGCTTTTCCTCGCCACGTTGCATGTAATTCATCTCACCGTGAGCGCCCCGGCGTAGCCATTCACGAAACTCCGTTACGTGCGCGGGCGGATTGCAGGCTGCGATGCGGCAGGAATCAAAACCGGCGTCTCTGGCTGAGGAAACGAGCCGCCCCTTTAGTTCTGCTGCGGAAATTTGCGTCATGACTTTGTGACCGCGCCAAATCCGGTTTCCCAATTCACCCTCTTTAGTTTACTCAGGATCGCCATGGCGACTTCTTCGTCTGTAAGCCCTGATGTATCGACGCGGAGATCCGCAATTTTTGCGTAAAGAGGCCTTCGCGCATCAAGGATCTGCGAAAACGTTTTACTCGGATTTTTCGTCTGCAGCAATGGCCGGTCTGTTCTTCGCGAGGCTCTCGCAAAAAGTGTTTCCTTGTTCCCGTCGAGCCACACGATAAGACCGAGTCGCTTCAAAATTCCCACGTTGTCTTCTCGCAACACCATCCCGCCGCCCGTGGCGATGACTGCCGGTTTCGTTCTGGAGACTCTCCGAAGCGCTTTTGTTTCTGCCTCACGAAATTCTTTTTCGCCGTGCTTGGAAAAAATTTCTGAAACCGACATTCCCAGCTTCGAAGCGATCATCTCGTCGGTTTCGAGCATAGCCAGACCCGTTCGTCGGTGCAGACAATGTCCGACGGCCGATTTGCCGGAACCCATCATGCCAATAAGAACGATCGACTGGCCGACTGCATTCACCTAACAATATCTCATTGACACCTGGCTTCAGCCAGGTGCATTGCGCAGAGAAACGGAGAAGCCGTTTAAACGCTTCCGGCGTGCCCTGGTTCAGCCACCGCGCTCAAGCGCGGTGTTAATTTTGGTTCATAGAATTGAGTCGTCGGAAGCAACGTGAGACCGAAGGGTGAGTTTGCTGGCGCAGACAAATCATACGTCCTACAATTCGCCCATGTCTGAATCAAATCCTTTGGTCGCCGTAATTATGGGAAGCAAATCGGATTGGGATACCATGCGCAACGCCGTGGAAACTCTGAGTGGATTGGGCGTGCCGAATGAAGCACGGGTGCTGTCCGCTCACCGGACGCCTGATGCGACCGCAGAGTTTGCGCGACGTGCAGCCGATCGCGGTCTGCGAGTGATCATCGCCGGCGCCGGCGGAGCGGCTCACCTGGCTGGAGTCATTGCTGCCCACACGTGGCTGCCGGTTCTCGGCGTTCCGATTCAATCGAAGCTCCAGGGACTCGATTCGCTGTTGTCCACAGCGCAAATGCCTGGCGGGATCCCAGTCGGCACGTTGGCCATAGGGGAGGCCGGTGCGAAAAACGCGGCGCTTCTCGCGGCAGCAATCCTTGGGCTTTCGGACCAAAAGATTCGGAGCAATCTCGAAGCCTTTCGGCGCAAACAGAGTGAGGCGGTGCTCGCTGCGAAGCTGCCAATGTGAAAACGGTGATTTCAACCGACCGCGCTGCGGCGGTTGAACTGCTGCGAAACGGCGAGATTGTCGCGCTACCTACCGAAACTGTTTACGGCCTGGCTGCCGATGCGCTGAATCCAATTGCGGTTGCGAAAATCTTTGAAGCAAAGGAGCGGCCGCGGTTCGATCCACTGATCGTTCATCTTCCCGATCACGAGTGGCTGGAAAAAATTGTCTATATTCGAGCGGACGATCGGCAACTGATTTTGGCGTTGGCCACCAAATTTTGGCCTGGCCCCTTCACGATGGTGCTTCCAAAGCGCGATATTGTTCCCGGGATTGTGACGGCAGGACTCGACACCGTAGCGGTGCGAATCAGTGCGCACCCGGTTTTCGGTGAAATTGTGCGTGAATTGGATGAGCCGCTGGCTGCGCCGAGCGCAAACCGATTCGGCAGAATCAGTCCGACGACTGCGCAGCATGTCTTCGATGAACTCGACGGCCGGGTCCCGCTGATCATCGACGCCGGACCGACTGAGCACGGAATTGAGTCCACAATCGTCGCTGTAACCGCTGGCAAGATCGAGATTCTGCGGCGCGGTCCGCTCACGGATGAGGACCTATCTCAAGTAGCCGAAGTGGCTGCCGTTGGACAAACGCCAAAGATTTCGGCGCCGGGGCAATTACCGTCGCACTACGCGCCCCGCACGCCGCTGCGTCTGATTGATGACGCGAAATTATTCTCGCCTGAAAATAATCAACATGTTGGCTTACTGGCTTGGACATCAAGCGCCAGGTTCTCAGCTGACGAGAAACGTTTCGCCGCTGTTCGAAACTTGAGTGAGCGGCACGACTTGCGGGAAGCAGCAGCGAATTTGTTCCGTTATCTACGTGACCTCGACGCGCTCGGTCTGGATCTTATCGTCGCGGAACGTGTTCCCTCTCGCGGACTCGGCGCGGCGATCATGGATCGGCTGACACGCGCCGCAACTACCGCCGACTAAAAAGCAAAACACTCAGTGTGGTTTGCGGCAGATCAGTTCGATCGGATGCGTGCGGCCTTCCTCTATATTTTTCGCCGCGTTACGCATCTTGACCAACGCGGTATCGCCCATGAGTAAGTGAAGTCCAAGCGGCGGCAAATTGCCCGTTTCAGCCTTCTCGATCGCCATCTTGTATCCGCCAAGATACTTGTCCCCGGTGTTGTGAACGACGATGTCTTCGAACCCTACCTGTTCCAGAATCGCTCTATTCCGGGATGGGCTAATCAGATACGAACCGCTGCCGTCCGATGACCAGGGGAGAGGATAATGCGGATCGCCTCTCGGCCCCAGGCCGTGCTCGGTAACCGCGAAAAAGGCTCCGGGCTTTAGCACTCGAAAAGCTTCGCGAAAGAAGCCGGCACGATCCGCCACATTCATGGTGACGTGTTGTGTGTAAGCGCCATCGAACGAAGAGTCCGGATACGGCAGGTGCTGACCATCGCCATGTTCGATGTTCACCTGTCGCTCCATTCCCAGAAGTGCCGTCAGTTTGTTGGCGGTTGCGACGAAAGATTTCGTAATGTCGATCCCTCTCACATGACACTGAAATCGGTGTGCGATGTAGCGGGCCGGGCCGCCGAGTCCGCAACCGATATCGAGTATGTGCTGGCCCGACTTAATCGGGAGGTGATCCGCAAGCTCCGCTGTCGCTGGAAAACCGCGGGCGTGAAAATGATCTACTGGCGCGAGATCTTCCAGTGTCAGGCCATTTAGTGGCTTCGACATCCTACCTAATGTCGAAACGATCAGGCCGTAGATGTTGTTCTTGCTCCAATGATCCTCAATGCGTTTTGCATGTCCCATTTCGCCTCCCCGGCGCGTGTGTGATCGCTGGTTCACGCGCAGACATTGAAAACGTGCGAAACGATTTCAGAAAATCAAACGCGGATTTATGGCAGCCCACTAGTTGCCCACCGAGACCGACCACCTCGAAGTGAATCTTATCGTTGCAGAACAAGTTCCTGCTCAGAGACCTGGGGCTGCGATTTTAGATCGGTCAATATGCTCGTTGCACGCTTAGGATCGAACGCCAGACAAGCCTGGATAAATCCTTTAAACAACGGATGCGGTTTATTCGGTTTGCTTTGAAATTCGGGGTGGTACTGGCAACCGACGAAATAGGGATGATCACGCAGTTCGATCAGCTCGGCCAGGGTCCCATCGGGTGAGGTTCCTGAGATCACGAAGCCTTTAGCATTCATCCGGTCGCGGTATTTCATGTTGAACTCATAACGATGCCGATGCCGCTCCGTTACTTCGGTATTCCCGTAGATTTTCTCGGCGAGTGTGTTGGCAGCGATCTTTGTGGGCCACGTTCCCAGTCGCATGCTCGCGCCCTTGTTGCGGACCCCGCGCTGTTCTTCCAGGAGCGAGATCACCGGGTCTGAAGTCTGTTTGTCGAACTCAGTGCTATTGGCATTTTCGATTCCACAAACGTTTCTGGCGAATTCAATCGTGGCCACCTGCATGCCAAGACACAAACCAAGATAAGGGATCTTGTGCTCACGGGCATAACGCGCCGCATTGATTTTACCTTCCGCTCCGCGTACGCCAAATCCTCCGGGAATTAAAACTCCGGCTACGTCCTTGAGTTGATCATCGACGCCGTCAACAAGTGCCTCCGCATCGACTAACTTGAGATCGATTCCGCAGTCTTCGCTGGCAGCAGCATGAGTCAGTGATTCATAAATGCTCTTGTACGCGTCCCGCACTTCCATGTATTTGCCGACGACGGCGATCTTGACGTGTTTGCTGGGACTAATGACGCGCTCAACGAATTTCCTCCAGTCTTTCAGATCGGGTCTGGGCGTTTCGAGGTGGAGAAGATCGCATACCAACTGATCGAGTCCTTCGGCATGCAGGGTCAAAGGTACCTCGTAAATCGTATGCTCGACATCGCGTTCCTCGATCACTGCCTTTTCCGCCACGTTACAAAACATTGAAAGTTTGCGGCGCACATCGTGGTCGAGCGGCTTTTCGCTGCGGCAGATTAACACCTGCGGCTGTAATCCGATCTCGCGGAGCTTGGCCACGCTCTGTTGCGTCGGTTTCGTTTTCAATTCCTGCGCTGCCTTAATGTACGGAACGAGAGTGACGTGCATCTCCACCACATTTTCCGGACCGACTTCGAGAATAAACTGCCGAATCGCCTCGAGAAACGGGAGACCTTCTATGTCTCCGGTCGTGCCGCCAATTTCTGTGATTAGAACGTCGTATTTCGCTTCGTCTGAAAGTTTACGGATCCGATCCTTGATCACGTCTGTGACGTGCGGGATCACCTGGACCGTCTTCCCGAGATAATCGCCGCGGCGTTCCTTTAGAATGACTGTCTCGTAAACCTGACCGCTGGTGAGATTGTTATGCCGGGTGAGAACGCAGTTGGTGAAGCGCTCATAATGTCCGAGATCGAGATCGGTCTCCGCCCCGTCGTCGAGCACATACACTTCACCATGCTGCGATGGATTCATGGTACCGGGATCGACATTCAGGTACGGATCGAATTTTTGGAGAACAACACGCAACTGTCGCGCTTCCAGCAACGTTCCCAATGAAGCTGCGGTCAGACCTTTGCCTAACGAACTGACCACACCACCGGTAACAAAAATGTATTTCAACGGGCGATCCTTCCTTTAGCCAAAGCAAGCTTTCGCTCGAGAGCTTTTGCGTCGGCAAGTGTGTCTATGCCGGGAGATCCCTTCGCGGTGATGAGCACATGAACCTTTACACCATTTTCCAATGCCCGCAATTGCTCGAGCGACTCAGCCCGCTCTAGCGGTGTCGGTTTCCACTTCACAAATTGGAGGAGCGCATCGCGACGGAAACCATAAATGCCCTGGTGGCGCAGATAACGAACACTGGAAGAGTTAGCGGCGTAAGGGATGAGGCTTCTCGAAAAGTAGAGAGCGCAATGGTTGCGATCGAGGACGACTTTGTTCTGATGCGGCGATTCCGCCTCGGCAGGATTGGTAAAGGGATGCGCCGCAGTGACGATACCAATCGTGTCGTCGGAGCGAAGTTTTTGCACAAGCTGATTGATCAAGCGGGGTTTTATCAACGGTTCATCGCCTTGAATGTTGACGACGAAGGCGAAGTCTTGAGCATGGCGCGCGACTTCGGCCACGCGATCGGTCCCGCTGCAATGTCTGGGCGACGTTAAAGCGACTTCTGCCCCCCAATTAAACGCGGCCTCAGCGATGCTCATGTGATCAGTTGCGATGATCACTGTGTCCAGTTCGGTGGCACGCCTGCATTGCTCCCAAACGTGTTGTAGAAGGGGTTTGCCTCGAATTATATACAATGGTTTACCTGGAAAACGCGTAGAACCAAAGCGTGCGGGAATGATGCCAACGGCTTTGGCTCGCGTCTCTCGCGATGACCCCTGTGTCATGGCGTTTCGTTCAAGATAATATCGACGGCTGCCGGTAGATCGACCGCGATCCAATCCGCCGTGGTCGTCATCATGTCATGTTGAGAACCGGTCCGCACCCGGATCGCCCGTACCCCTGCGTTGTGGGCACACTCGACATCGACTTCTTTGTCGCCAATAAAAAATGATCGCGAAACATCGATCTGGTAATCCTGCACAGCTTTTAAAACCATTCCCGCCGCAGGCTTGCGGCAATTCGAATTTTGCCCGGGAGGGTCCGGACAGAAATAAGTGGCGTCGACCAATCCATCGCCGATCTGTCGCAAAACCTCAGCCTCAACCGCGTGATATTGAGCAAGCGTGAAAAATCCGCGGCCTATACCGCTTTGATTTGTGATGACGATCAGTTTGAACCCTCGGGATTTCAGATGCGACAGCGCTTCAAATACGCCTGGAAAAATCCGCACGTCTTTGGGATTGGAGCAATAGTCGCAATCCTCCATGAGCGTTCCGTCGCGATCGATAAACACGGCGGGCGACTGCAGATCACTCATGCCCGCTGTCCTCTTGGAAACTGGTGATCAATTCATCTCGCCTCACCGTCGCGGTTCCCAGTTTGCTAACGACCACGGCGCTGGCGTGGTTTGCAATCTCCGCTGCTTCAATCGCAGTTCCGCCGCACACCAGTCCTAGTGTGAAGAGGGCGATCGCCGTATCACCCGCTCCGGAGACGTCGAAAACCTGACGCGCCTTGGTAGGAATGTAATGAGGCGCTTCATCCTGCTGAAAAAGCATCATGCCATCTTCGCCGAGGGTGATCAGGACATATTCTGTTTCCCATTGCTTAAGCAGCGCTTGCCCAGTCCGCTCGAGGTCAACGTCTTTTTTCTGAGCTTTATCGGGATCACGCCAGGGAATGCCCGCGGCGAGGAACGCTTCGGCGCGGTTCGGTTTCACAACGGTGACGCCCTTCCAGTTAACGGGGTGTCGTGGATTGGGATCAGCCGCTACGATTTTGCCAGCGGCACGTGCCTCGCTAGTAATTTGCGTAGCTAGCTCGGATGTCACAAAGCCTTTACCATAGTCTTCAAAAATGATCGCATCAGTTTCTCCAATACTGTTTCGAACCGCCGCCACCGCCTTTGCAATCTGCGCCGCGGAAGGAGCAACAATTTTTTCCCGGTCAACGCGAACAATCTGTTGATGCAGCGCGATGATGCGCGTCTTGACGATCGTGCAAAAGCTTTCGTCCCTGACCACACTGGACGTATCGATATCTTGCGCCGCTAACAGCTCCTGCAACTGCAACCCGCTGCGGTCGTTGCCAACCATGCCAATTACGGCGACGTGGTCGACAAATTCACGCAGATTGCGAGCAACGTTGGCTGCGCCGCCTGGGTAGAACGATTCGCCGGTTACCTCTACCACCGGAACAGGAGCCTCAGGTGAGATGCGGCCGACTTTTCCCCATACGAACTCATCCAGCATCAAATCGCCGATAACCGTGATCCTCCTTGAACTCGCCCGCGAAAGAATCTGCTCCAAACGGTTCAAATTCATGGCAACTTGAGATCTAGCGTGTGGCGCTCCAAATGGTCTGCACGTCGGTATTTGGGCCGAACTGATAAAATCGATGCTGCCATGGGTTGTCTACGGCAAGAGTTCCGGTTAAGGTTCGCTCCATTAATCCTGAATACATAGCCGAAATCAACAGTCGAAACTGCCAATGATGCCGTTTATCAGACATTTCAAGTTGAGCGTCGTGGTGCTCTGTGGGCTTTCAGTTTACGCATATGGCACCCAGGCGCCTCAGCACATTAACATCAATCAACTCTCTACGACCGTGGAAGATGTGGTGGTCCCGTTGCCCAACGAGATCTTCGGAGCGCTCAACAAACTGGGCACCGTCAACTGGAGATCGCACGTCCGCAGTGATAAGGGGCCAAACTTTACCGAGCGGCCGCGTATTGCGCTTTTGCTCGGGACGGTGATTGCGGATGGTTTCATTGCGGTCCAGGCGGAAGATGCGGAAGCCGTTAAAGATATCGGCCAGCGCGTCCTCGCGCTGGCGAAGGGGATCGGGGTTGGCAATTCAATCACGCCGCATGCCAAGGCGATTATCGAGGCAGCAGACAAGCGCAATTGGAGCAATGTCAGGCGGGAACTGGATCGCACCCAGAACAGTGTACAAGAGGCGATGAACGAAGTGCATGATGAAAAATTGTCGCAACTGGTGAGTTTGGGGGGCTGGCTGCGTGGAACCGAAGTATTAACCTCAGTGGTGAACGACCACTTTTCGCCCGATGGGGCAGAGTTGTTGCACCAACCCGATTTGCTTTCGTATTTCCAAAAAAGGCTCCAGGCGATGCCGGAGTTTGATCTTCCAATTATCCACCAGATTCGGGATGCTCTGGGCGAGGTGAAACCTTTGATTGACGTCGGCGATCGCAATATCCCCCCGGAAACGGTGAAAAAGGTCAATGAGATCACTACGCGGCTCGAGCAGGGAATCGTCACCAGAAGCTAAAGCTCCATGAACGGTTTCATGAAGATTTTTTTCAGTGCAAGCTTTCCCCTGCTGCTGCTGACGGCGCTGCAGTCGTCAATTCTTGCGTCGGTGGATGACGCGCAATCCTTTGCTCTTCAGGCGGCCGAACCGTATGTAAAGCAAGGGTTCCAAGTACGCGAGGATTACTGGGGAGGTGACCTTGCTGCGGGGGAAAAGAAAGCGGTGCGGCAGCAGTTGTTCAAAGGAAACGAATATTGGTTTTGGATGGGAACCGAAGTCGACAAGGCGAAAGTTTCCGTTCACGTCTATGATTCGGACGGGAAGCTGGCGGAAGAACCCGACAGCTGGGAGAAAGGCCATTTCGCGGCGGCACACGTCATTCCCAAGGCTACAGGCAGTTACTTTATTATTGTAAGCGTGGAGCAATCGCCAGAGGAACGCACGCACTGGGCCCTGGTGTATGGCTTTCGTTAGGTCAGTAGATGTGGGATCGGGACGGGGCCAATGGCATATTGGCGCCAAACCGATGCCACGATTATGACTGAATCGCGGACTTTGCAGTTTGAGAGCCCACGCGCTTTGCAGTCGCTCTACGCAAACGATATCAAGCTTTTGAAAAACCTCGAGGACTCGTTAGGTGTCAAAGTCACCACCCGTGAAGGCTGGGTGAAACTGGAGGGTGACCCCGGCGGCGTCGACAAAGCGCAGCAGGTGTTTCAGCAGTTGGAGCAAGCACGGCAAAAAGGCGTGGACATTCAAAAACACGAATTCAATTACACGCTCAAGGCTGTGACCGAAGAGCGGGATGAGAATCTCAGCGACATTGTTTCCGCAAAGATTATGACGTCTTCGCGCAAACCTCCGGTGCTGGCGCGTAGCGCGAATCAACGAGCGTACGTGGAGGCAATCGAGAAACATGACGTCGTCTTTGGCATCGGACCGGCTGGCACGGGCAAAACTTACCTCGGAGTGGCGATGGCGGTCGCAGCCCTGAAAAAGGAACGGGTCGCACGAATTATTCTGACCCGCCCCGCAGTGGAAGCGGGCGAAGCGCTCGGGTTTTTGCCAGGCGACCTGGAACAAAAAGTCCTTCCGTACCTTCGCCCGCTCTACGATGCCCTGCGGGAGATGCTTGAACCGGAAGAAATGGAGCGGGCAATCGCGCGCCAGACAATCGAGGTGGCTCCGCTCGCCTACATGCGGGGCCGGACTTTAAGCAACGCTTTTGTTATTCTTGATGAGGCGCAAAACACAACAACTGAGCAGATGTTTATGTTGCTGACGCGAATTGGTTTGAATTCGAAATGCGTCGTGACTGGCGATGTTACGCAGATTGACTTGCCGACGAACAAACGCTCCGGCCTGCTTGAGGCATTGCAGGCATTGAAAAATGTGCCCGGCATTGCGACCGTATATTTCACAGAGCGTGACGTTGTGCGACACGAGCTTGTCCGCGCCATCATCGGCGCGTACCAGGCGCACCGTACCCCCGCTCCGGAATCTGATAAATAACTGATATGTTTGATTTTCTGAGACGCGGCCGCCTGGTCAAACGAGGTCTTGCTTCGCGGAAGAAACGCCGGCGTCGGTCGCACAGTGAACTGACACGCAATCTGGAGAGTTCATCTTATCTAAAGGTCTTCGTCTTTGCGCTTTTTGCCGGCGGCCTGGCGTTTCTTGTCTTCAGCGGCCAACAGGCGGAGCCCACCAAGAATTATATTATTGCGCTCCTGGTTCTGGCGACTGCCATCACGCAGCTTTGGATTAACCAGCCAAAGAGCTTCGAGCAAAACTCGCGCATTTTTCTCGTTTTCGGAGTCATTTTTATCCAATTGGCAGTCACCAAGCTGTTGCTGGTCATTTGTAACAGCGGCAATTACAGCTTCCTGAAACCGGAAATGGGCGGGTTGATCACGCCCTACGCTTTCGCCCCGTTGGTGCTGAGCGTGTTGCTTGGCCGGCAACACGGCCTTTACGCTGCATTCTTCGTCAGCCTATGGAGCAGCATGTTGTTCGGTCCAATCGATGCCCCGCTTTTAATCACTAGTCTGATCAGCGGATTTACCGCGGTTTCTCTCACACTGCAGGTGCGTCGGCGAAGCAGATTGATCCGCGCCGGTTTTTTCGTCGGACTCGCCATCTGGTTGTTGTCGCTGACGTTTGGTTTAATCGGGCCAATCAACTGGTTCTATCCGACGGTCAACGACTGGGGCATGGTCGGCGTCCAAAGCGCTCTCGCTGTTGGTAACGGCATTATCACTGCGATGATCGTCGGCGGCGCACTGCCGATGCTCGAGAATTTGTTTGGAATTACAACTGACATTTCCTGGCTGGAAGCATCGGATCTAAATCATCCGCTTTTGCGCCGCATGACTATTGAAGCGCCGGGGACATATCATCATAGCCTTGTCGTAGCCAACCTTGCCGAAGCCGGGGCGGAGGCGATCGGGGCAAACGCGACGCTTTGCCGTGTCTGCGCGTACTTTCACGACATCGGCAAGCTGGTAAAACCGGAATACTTCACTGAAAACATGAGCTTCGAGCGAAATCCGCACGACGACCTCGCGCCGACGATGAGCGCTCTGATCATCATCGCGCATGTGAAGGAGGGCGTGGATCTCGCACTCAAGCATCGCCTAAACCAGCGCATCATCGACATCATTCAAGAGCATCACGGCACATCGCTTGTCCGTTATTTTTACCAACGCGCGCTCCAGCAACACGAGGACGCATTGGCAGGCGGCAAGATTATGAGGCTACGCGAGGACGATGTCCCCGAAGTACACGAGGAAAGTTTTCGTTACAGCGGCCCAAAACCGCAGACAAAAGAAAGCGCCATCGTCAGTCTGGCCGATGCAATAGAAAGCGCCTCACGCAGTGTGGAAAAACCGACGCCGCAGAAGATCGAAACGCTCGTCCACGAGATCATCGGTGAACGCATCAGCGACCGGCAACTGGATGAATGCGATCTAACCCTGGGTGAACTGAAAACAATTGCCGACCGATTTCGATTTACGCTCTTGTCGATGTTGCATACCCGGATCGCCTATCCAAAGTCGGGACAAAAGCCTGTAGCTTCACGGGAAGAGACATTGCGACCAGACGTGATGGTCGCTACTCGCAAGCCCGAAAACGCGCCACCGGTGTCGGCAGCGTGATCTGACCGGGCGGCTGGTACCGATGACTATGCTTGTCGCGGACGCGCGCGGGGTTCGCGTTCCTTCGAGCCAGCGGTACTTGGAATAGTGACGAAGGGTCCGCCTTCCATGGGCGTTACTTTGGTAAAAGCAACGGAGGGCAATTCGCTCGGCAAGCCGGCAAGAGGAAAATCCTTTCGCAATGGGAAGTATGGATAGCCATCCCACATCAAAATGCGACGCAGATCGGGATGACCCTTAAATTTAATTCCCATCATGTCGTAAACCTCGCGCTCGTGCCAGTTCGCCGTTGGCCAAACGTCTGAAACGGTATCGACCGTATCAATTTCCTCCGACATTTTGAGTTTCAATCGAAGGTGGCATGTATGCGACATCGAATAGAGGTGATACACAATCTCGAAGCGCGGCTCCTCGCCAAAGTTATCGATGCTGGTGATGTCGAGTAGATAATCGAATGAAAGTTGGTCCCGACAGAATCGCGCGATCTCACGAAGATCGGTCGCAATGATTGTAAAACTCGTTTCACCGCGAAACTCCGTTCTGTGCTGAAGTTTCTCGCCGAAAGCTTGCCCTAACGAATCGAAGATTTCCTGCGGAGTCATAGCGGACTGTAACGCGCGGTCATTCCGAGCGGAGCGAAGCGGAGTCGAGGAATCCCGTGGCGATAAGCAAAGGCAATGCACCGGGATCCCTCGACTTCGCTCGGGATGACGTGCTGGTCATACTCATGTGAGCGCTTCCTCGAGCTTTTCTGCCAATTGCGGCGCCTGATCTCTGAAGGCGCGTTCACCTGAAATTTTCTCCTGTAACTTTATCAGGCCAGCCAGCAAAGCTTCCGGACGTGGCGGGCAGCCGGAGATATAAACATCGACGGGTAAAAGCTGATCGATCCCCTGCAGGACGGCGTACGAGCGATACATCCCGCCCGTGGACGCGCACGCGCCCATCGCGATCACCCATTTTGGCTCCGGCATTTGCTCGTAGATCCGCTTGACCGCTAGCGCCATTTTGTAAGTGACCGTGCCGGCGACGATCATCACGTCACATTGACGCGGGGAAAAGCGCATCACCTCCGCGCCGAAGCGAGCGATATCAAAGCGCGACGCAGCGGTGGCCATCAATTCGATCGCGCAGCACGCGAGCCCCATCGGCATCGGCCAAAGCGAATTCTTGCGTACCCAGTTAAGCGCCGCGTCGAATCTCGTGAAAATTACGTTTCCTTCGATCTTCGAATCGTAGGCCGTCGCGCGCATTTCTGGCATAGCAGACGTTAAAATAGCCGCCTTGACGCGCAACCGGTATTAACCTTGAAGAGGAGAATCTAGAAAATCAGTCGCTGCCTGGCATGCAACTGTGAGATTGGATATTCAGAGATTCTTTTGCGTGCTTCGCTTCGGTCGTCCACGTTGCGACATCCCTCTCTCAATAGTATAGGAAACCTCTTTATGACGAACACCGACACCACAAAATCCCACGGCCATCTTATTGCGCCGCATGGTGGCGAACTGATCGATCTCACGCTTGACTCCGAAAATGCCGCTCAACTCAAAGCTCAGTCCAGAGATTTCCCTTCCTGGGATTTAACGAGTCGGCAAATCCGCGACCTGGAGCTTCTCATGAGCGGGGCCTTTTCACCGCTCCGGGGCTTCATGAACCGGAACGATTACGAGCGCGTCTGCCATGAACTGAAACTATGCAGCGGCGTTATTTGGCCGATTCCCATTACCCTCGACGTGCCCGAAGCGTTTGCGAAATCTCTCAAACCTGGCAGCAGCAAAGTCGCGCTGCGCGATTCCGAGGGCGTCATGCTTGCGGTTTTGTATGTGGAGGACGTTTGGAAGCCTGATCGCAAGGCCGAGGCGCAAGCTGTTTTTGGAAGTACCAGCATGATGCATCCCGGGGTCGACTATGTTTTAAACAAGGGACATGACTGGTACGTGGGTGGACGAGTGGAAGGCTTGCAACCGCCCACCCATTACGATTTCCGGACTCTTCGGCTTACACCGTCGGATTTGCGTGCGGAGTTCGTGCACCTGGGCTGGCGCCGGATCGTCGGGTTTCAAACGCGCAACCCAATGCATCGTGCTCACGTAGAATTAACATTTCGGGCCGCGAGCCAGGTCGAAGCCAGCCTTTTAATTCATCCCTCTGTCGGCATGACCCGCCCTGGCGATGTGGACTACTTCACGCGTGTCCGTTGCTACCAACTTCTCACCTCAAAGTACCCGCGCGGCACGGCTAAGCTGGCCTTGTTGCCATTGGCCATGCGTATGGGCGGCCCGCGGGAAGCGATATGGCACGCAATCATTCGAAAAAATCACGGCTGTTCGCACTTTATTGTTGGCCGCGATCACGCGGGGCCAGGCAACGACGCCGATGGTAAGCCATTCTACGGACCGTACGAGGCGCAGGAGTTGTTCCGTAAACACCAAGCAGAGATCGGCGTCGAGATGGTGCCTTTCCAGATGATGGTCTACGTAGAAGATCGGGATAAATACTTCCCTGAAAACGAAGTGCCGCCAAGCTCGCGTGTGCTCAATCTCTCAGGCACAGAATTGCGGCGGCGACTTAACGACGGCCGCGAAATCCCGGCCTGGTTCACGTTTCCCGAAATCGCGCGCGAACTGCGGCGTACTTTTCCACCGCGGCACAAGCAGGGGATGACTGTATTTTTTACCGGTCTTTCCGGTGCAGGTAAATCGACGATCGCGAACGTGCTTATGATAAAGCTTCTCGAAATGGGGGGGCGACCGGTGACGCTGCTCGACGGCGATCTGGTGCGCAAACACCTTTCTTCAGAGCTCGGTTTCTCGAAGGAACACCGCGACATTAACATCCGCCGGATCGGCTACGTGGCCTCTGAAATTACCAAGAACGGAGGCATCGCCGTCTGCGCGCCGATTGCCCCTTACGATGCCACGCGCAAGGACGTCCGGGAAATGATCGAGCCATTTGGCGGCTTTATCCTCGTGCACCTTTCCACGCCGGTAGAAGTTTGCGAGCAACGTGACCGAAAAGGCCTGTACGCGAAAGCACGTGCCGGGATTTTAAAGGAATTTACCGGAATATCGGATCCCTACGAAGAGCCAACTGACGCTGAAGTCACGGTCGATACAGGGGAGCTGTCACCCGAGGAGGCCGCGCAGGAGATCATTTTGCATTTGGAACGGGAAGGCTTTGTCGGAATAAACGGCGCCGCCGGCTAGGTGGGACGTCAGTCCCGGGTGTGTGCTACAAAGATTCGTGCCCAGCTTGTGAGGGACTCCGCGTGACCAACATTCTTATGCAGTTGCGCCCAACTGTTGCATCATCCCGAAGAGATCCCAGCTGACCCACTCCTCTACAATTTTTCCTTCCGCAATCCGGTCGATAGCGATACCCATCCAGGTTGCACGCTTGTTGGTAGGCTGGAGACCCATCAGTACGCCCTGGTGCGTGCCGGTGGACGTGAAGCGGGTGACTACCTTGTCTCCTTCGGCCACCTGATCGTCGATAGTGTCCTGGAAATCCGGGAAAGCTTCGTGGATCTCGCGCACGAAGGCGCTCAGCGCGGGAATGCCACGAACGTCCCGCACGTTAGGGTGGCTGTGTTGGTGGGTAACGAAATCGGTCCCGTAGAGTTCCGGGATCACCGTCAAATTCCCGTTACTCCATACTTCGTCGATCGCGCGGCGCGCCAGAATCTTATTCTGATCGGGATTCATGATAAAACAACGTTTCCGAAATCATACTCGCTTGCAATGGAAATATCGCGCATGAACAGAATGGTGTGCAGCAGATTTGGGCATTGCTGCAGCCGGGGCAAAGGCAGCGAAAAAGCCAAAGGCAATGGGTCACAGGCGCGATGCGATCTGTCATTAATTGCGATGCTCGATCTAAACAAATTCACGATATCCAGATCGTCTTCGTGTTTGTGAATTCGCGGATGCCGGCCGCGCCGAGCTCGCGGCCGAATCCGGAATGTTTCACTCCACCGAATGGCAGACGCGGATCGGACGCGACCATGGCATTGATGAAGACCATTCCGCTGTCCAGTTCAGATATGAAAAGTTTTTGTTCCTGGCGATCGTTAGTCCATGCGCTGGATCCGAGACCGAATGCGGTGTCGTTCGCGAGCTTGATCGCCTCTTCGGCATTGCTCACGCGGAAAACGGATGCGACTGGACCAAACACTTCTTCGCGGTACGCGGGCGATTCTTTTGGAACATCGACAAGAACGGTTGGCTCGTAAAAAAATCCCGGTCCTTCAATGCGGTTGCCGCCGGTCAATAGCCTTGCGCCCGCGGCGATGGTTTTTTGAACCTGACCATGCACGCCTTTGAGGATTTGTTCCGTTGCGAGTGGGCCAAGCTCCGTCTGCGGATCCATTGGGTCGCCAATCTTGAGTGCGCGCATACGCTCAACGAATTGTTCGAGAAAACGATCATGAATCTCATCGGCAATGAGGAATCGTTTCGCAGCGATACAGGATTGGCCGGTGTTGATCGTGCGCGCTTTGACTGCAGTGCTCAACGCTGATTCGAAGTCTGCGCTTGGCATGACGATGAATGCATCGTTGCCGCCAAGCTCGAGCACAGTTTTCTTGATCTCACGGGCGGCGGCGCTCGCAACAGCTGCTCCAGCCTTCTCACTGCCGGTCACGGTTACGGCTTTAACGCGGGGGTCCACGATCAGTTTTTGCACCTGCTCCGGTTCTATGAGCAATGTTTGGAAAATGCCCTCTTCGAATCCTGCACGGCGAAAGATCTCTTCAATCGCCAGTGCGCACTGCGGGACATTCGAAGCATGTTTGAGTAAACCGACATTGCCCGCTATCAATGCAGGCGCGGCAAACCGAAACACCTGCCAGAAAGGAAAATTCCATGGCATGATCGCCAGCACGGGCCCGAGCGGTTGATACTCGACGTAACTTTGAGCCGCATCAGTCTGGGCTGGTTCTTCCTCCAAAAATCGTTCGCCGTTCTCAGCGTAAAACCGGCAACCGCGCGCACATTTCTCGATTTCCGCCAGCGAATCGCGAAACAGCTTGCCCATTTCGAGCGTAATGATCTCCGCGAACTTTTCCTTTTCCTGGAATAGCAACTCCGCCACCCCCTCTAAAAGCTCTGAGCGCTGCGTGAAAGTGGTCCCACGAAATTGTCGGAACGCTGTGTCGGCGCGCGCGAGTCGTTTTTCGATTTCCGCATCCTCGATAGGGGAAAACTCTTTTATCTTTTTGCCTGTTGCCGGGTTGATAGAAGCGATTGCCATTACTCCATCTTACATCGCATTTCGTACTGATGAAATTGGTAGGGACGGCTCGCCGAGCCGTCCATCATTTGCGAGGGCGCCCGGCGGTCGCGCGCTACCGCGCTGCGTTAGATTCGCAATCCTTTGGGAATCAGGACGCGATCAAGCAAATCGAAAAGCCCTTGCACAAGCAGCGCGAGTACAGCAGCAGGAATGGCGCCTTCCAAGATCGTGACGTGATCGTTCAGGTTAAGACCGCTTAAAATCGGTTCGCCTAAGCCGCCGGCCCCGATCAAGGCTGCCAATGTAGCAGTCCCAATATTAATCACCGCGCTGGTCTTAATCCCGGACAGAATGGAACGGGATGCAAGCGGCAAATAAATTTGCCAGAGGCGTGCAATCGGGCTGAGCCCCAGGGCGACTGCGGATTCGCGAAGCGCTCGAGGGATGTCCTGGAGGCCGCTTGCGGTGTTGCGCACAATCGGCAGCAGACCGTAGAGAAACAGCGCTGCGATCGCCGTGCGAACGCTGATACCAAAGAAGGGCAGGGGAACAAGCAAGGCGAGCAAGGCTAGAGACGGGATGGTTTGCACAGCGCCGGTAAAACCAAGAATGATGTGGCCGATCGCTCCGCCGCGACTCGCCACGATGCCAAGCGGAATCCCGATGATTACCGATAGAAGTAACGAAAATCCAGCGAGTTCAAGATGGCGAAGCGTCCAGCGCGCGAGCTTCTGCGGAAATGATTCACCAAGCGCCTTTTTAGAGGTCGCACCTGGCTCAAAATATAAATTTGCCGCCCGCGTGTAATTTTTTGTGCGTTCAGCTTCCGCGTTGAGGCGAATCATGCGCTTTTCATCCAATGTTCCTGCCAGGCGACGCAATACAGCAAACGCATCCGGTCGAATGGACGATCGAAACAAGAACACCGCCTCATATTTTGGGAAGAATTGAAGGTCGTCTTCGAGAACGACGAGATCGTTCTGCTCTATTTTTGCATCGGTCGAGTACGCATCCTTTACGTCAATCGACCCGTTGGCGAGCGCGCTGTAGCCGAGCGCATGATCGATTCCGATCACATTCTGTTGGGGTAGCGCGTAACGTTCACGTAACGGTCGCCAGCCGTCCTGCCGGTCGAGAAATTCATGCGTCAGCCCGAATTTTAGGTCCGGGTACTTTCGCAAATCGCTGATTCTGCGCACACCGAGGCGTTGCGCTTCGCCGCGTCGCATCACCAGGGCGTAGGTATTATTAAATCCGAGCGGCTCTGTCATGCCGACGCCAGCTTTCGCGAGCGACTCGCGAATTTGTTTAAGCGACAAGCCGTGCTCGCTCTTTAGAATTTCCTGCGCAATCGTTCCGGTATATTCCGGATAGACATCGATCTGTCCGCCACGCAGCGCTTCCCAAAGAATAATTGTGCCGCCCATCCCCTGGCGATGTTCTGCCGGAATTCCAGCATCGTTCAGTGCGCGTTTGGCGATTTCCCCGAGCAAATATGATTCCGTGAATTTTTTGGAACCGATGACGACATCGGCAGCAGAAGAAGAATTAATCAGGAAAGCAGGAACGCAGGAAAAGATCAGGAGAAAATCTGGCAGCCAGGAAACCAGGAAACGGCGGAACTGCTTTGATTTCCCGGATTCACGGTTTCCAGATTCGAAGCTTTCCTGCTTTCCTGCTTTCCTGATTCGCCTCATACACTTGCGATTCCGCGTTGGGCGTTGATGAACTCGGGGACAAAAGGATCGGCTGGTTTTTCACGCAGATCAGTAATGCTGCCCTTTTGGACGATTCTTCCTGCATTCATAAGGACGACTTCGTCACTGAAATAAATGGCCTCAGCCAGGTCGTGAGTGACAAAGAGCACGGTCTGGCCAAGGCGGCCGAAAATTTCTTTTAAATCCGTCTGCAAGGAAGCGCGCACCAACGGATCGAGGGCGCCCAAGGGCTCATCGAGTAACAGCAACTTGGGAGAAAGCATCAATGCCCGCATCAAGCTGACGCGCTGTCGTTGGCCACCGGAAAGTTCGCCGGGATACCGCGAAAGCAAGTTCTCAGGAAATCTTGTTAAATCGCACAGTTGCAGAAGTCGCTTGCAGATTTCCTCCTTGGGTTTTCCAAAATGGCGCGCCATCAACGCAACATTAGCTCGGGCAGTGAGGTGCGGGAACAAGCCACCCTCCTGGATGACGTAACCAATTTGGTGACGCCGGTCGTCGATGTTGTCCGCGGTGATTGGCTCGCCGTCGAAATCGATCGAGCCCGAATCCGGCTCGATCAAGCGAATGATCAGTCGCAGCAAAGTGGATTTGCCGCAGCCGCTCGGACCGATGAGTACCCGTGGTTTTGCCCCCTTCGATCAACAGACTTGTCGTACGCAATGCGATCGTATCGCCGTAGCGTTTGCTGACCTCTGTGAGTCGAACAAGCGCGCTCATTAAAGTGGCGCGAGCCTCTGGCTTGCGTTGTGAACTAAATCGCAAGCGGGACGCATGCGCTACTTTGAAGGGACCACAAAATATAAAAGGCCAAATAGACGCGCTTCGTCAGTCCACATCCGAACAAACTCAAATCCGTTCTTGGCCGCGAGTGCGGCAAATTCGTCGGGTGCGTATTTGTATGAAAACTCGGTGATGATTTTGTCGCCGCGAGGGAAATGGAACTTGTGTTCGTCAAGATCGACGAACTGGTCAACATCGCTAATGAGATGCATTTCAATGCGGCCGGCCTCTGAATTGTAGACCGCCCGGTGCCGCCAGTGGTCGAGGTCGAAATTCGCAC
Organism: uncultured Verrucomicrobiae bacterium; assembly: GCA_963753675.1. Lineage (GTDB taxonomy): Bacteria > Verrucomicrobiota > Verrucomicrobiia > Chthoniobacterales > UBA10450 > Udaeobacter. The sequence goes on from CAVWCZ010000001.1 coordinate 47,778, forward strand.
CCAATTCGCGGTTGATCCGTTCCAGCAAGTTCAGATTAAATTGTGCAGTCACGCCGGCTCGATCGTTATAAGCGGCCTCGAGCACGTGGCGCTCCTTTTTTAAATCAACGCCAATGAGCAGTCCGCCGCCTCCGCGGCAGACATTCGCTATGCGATGCAAAAACTGCCCCGCTTCGTCCGGTTCGAAGTTGCCGAGAGTCGATCCCGGGAAATAAACAATTCTTCGGTTAGGTTTGCGACCGGGCGAAGGCAATACCACAGGCTGCAGGTAGTCTGCACAGACCGGCAGAATCTCCAGACTTGGAAAAATCTTTTGGAAGAGAGGGGTTGATTCACGGAGTTGCTTTTCGGAGATATCTACGGGGATATAAACCGCCGGGTCTTCGAGTGCTTCGATCAAGACTCGCGTCTTTGTGCCCGCTCCGGTGCCAAGCCCGATGAGTTCCACATTCGGCCCGAGTTGCGATGCGATGTCGTCACGATTTCGATCCAGTATCTCTATCTCGGTTCGAGTGACGTAATATTCTGGCAGCTCACAAATTTTTTGGAAAAGCGCCGCGCCTCGCTCGTCATAAAAATATTTGCAAGGCAGCGTGCGCGGATTTGACGAGAGGCCGGCTAATACGTCTGCCAGAAAATCCGACGATTCCGGGATGGAAACCGAGTGCGGAGCCATTACAGAATCGTGTGCGATTGTCATAGATAAAGACAGCGCAATCGCCGGGGGGTCGCGCCACTACTGATTTTAGTCCGGGTCGCGTGCGAGTCGAATTCCAGTGAACTGCCAGCGTTTTTCCGGTTGGAAGAAATTGCGGTACGTGCGCCGGATGTGACTGCGCGATGTAGCACAGGAACCGCCACGTAGAACGTACTGGTTGCACATGAATTTGCCGTTGTACTCGCCGAGCGCGCCGGGAGCAGCACGGTAGCCGGGGTAGGGGGAGTACGCGCTGCGCGTCCATTCCCAAACGTCGCCGAACATTTGAACGAGGCGTTGATGTTGCTCCGGTCCTTTCCCTGAGAAATCGGACGCCAACGCTGCGGAGGCCGGATGAAATAATTCGGTCTCGACGAAATTGCCTTCGATAGGAGAATCCGTCGCGGCGCGCTCCCATTCGAACTCAGTCGGGAGCCGGCCGCCAGCCCAGCTGGCATATGCGTCGGCTTCGAAATAGCTGACGTGCGTGACAGGCTCGGATTGATCGACAGGGCGTAGACCGGAGAGGGTGAAATTCCACCAGGCGCCGTCGCGTTTTATGCAGTACAGCGGTGCGTTCCAGCGTTGTTCGTTCACAGTCATCCAGCCGAGCGATAACCAGAATTCCGGCCGGCTGTACCCGTTGTCCTCTATGAACGCGATGTATTCGCCGTTTGTGACCGGGCGGGTGGCCAGCGAAAATGCGGGAACCAGTGCCCGATGCCGTGGTCCTTCGTTGTCATAGGTGAACCCATCGCGATCGTGGCCTATCTCAGTCACTTTTTCTTGGAAATCGATAAACCGGATAGGTGTAATTTTTTTTGCGGAGACATCCCCGTTTCGTTGACGAAAAACGGGATAAAGTGGGTTTTGCGCCAGGACGTGCTTGATGTCCGTGATGAGCAATTCCTGATGCTGCTGTTCGTGATGCATGCCCAACACGAGGAGCGGCTCGACATCATCGAGCAACCGTTCACCGGCATTTGAGAGCAAATCGTCGATGTGGGAATCGACCGATGCGCGATAGCGTTGCGCTTCGCTGACGGTGGGGCGTGAAATCAATCCGCGCAGATCGCGCCGGTGCATGTCGCCTGCGGCGTTATAGTATGAATTGAAGAGATAGGCGTACTCCGGAATTTCGGCGCGATATCCCGGTACGAATTTTTTGAGGATAAATGTTTCGAAAAACCACGTGGTATGCGCGAGGTGCCACTTCGTCGGGCTGACGTCGGGCATCGATTGGACGACGCAATCTTCCGGTTCAAGCGTTGCGCACAGCGAACTGGTGAATTTTCTGATTTGATGAAAACAATCGCGCAACCGTTTCATCCGAGACTGGTTCGCTGGCAAAACAGATCGTTCCGCCCTCCGTGTGGCGGTATCCGCCGAGAGGATGCTCACGGAGTTTCTCCCTCTTGCTCGAGTTCCTCCCGGCGCGCTTCGAGCATCTGATCGTGAGTTGCTTCCTCTATGCCTTCAATCACAAGATGCTCCCCAACAGTTTCTTCTTCCTCGGTGCCGGGACGCGGCATGCGATGACCCTTCGAGCTGGCGATTACATTCCACTCTTCCGTCATGTCGGCGTTATCGGGAATTTCCTCAGGAGGCGCGTTGTTTTCCTCTCCCATTAATTCGTGGCGCGCCTTCGTCCAGTCCGCATCGGTAAACTCGTCAGGATTGCGCTCGTCAATCATGGCAATTTCTCTCGCTCGTCGTTCCACCTCCTCAGGCGATGGTGCACCGATTCCGTTGCCATGGTCCGAAATTTTTCCCGGTGGAGGTTGCGAGTAATCGTTCATAACCAAACTGAGGAGGCGCGGAGTACTTTTCCTGAGTACAATTTGGACTACAGACCGGAGGCTTGCAATACCAGCGCGAACAAGAGGATGCCGACAGATGAACAGGCACGAGGTCGTCCAACTTCAGGACGGCGCGGTCCTTGCTTTTGATGAATATGGTGATCCAACCGGGATGCCGGTGATATTTTGTCATGGCTGGCCCAGCGCCCGCACCATGGCCCGACTCGCAGACGAACCGGCGCGTGCTCTCGGGATTCGCATCATTTCCCCCGATCGTCCGGGTATTAGCGGTTCGACTATGCAAACCAATCGCAAGTTGAGCGATTGGCCCCCGCTTCTCGAACGCCTCGTTAAGCACCTTGGTATCGATGAATTTCGAATGCTCGCAATCTCGGGAGGCGCGCCGTACGCTTACGTCACCGCTCTGGCGATGCCGGAGCGAGTGCGCGCAGTTGCAATCGTGGGCGGAGTAATCCCATTTGCCGAGCTGAAGAACCTTGAAGGATTACTGCCGCTTTACCGATTGCTGCTGACATTTTATCACAACCGGCCGCAATTATTGCGCGGGTCATTTCATGTTGCACGGCTGTTTTTGTCACTGCGTCCCCCAGTTCGTCTTCGGCCATTAGTTTTAAAGATGCTGTTGTTGCGGCCCTGCGACGCTGCAAGCTTGCGCGACGACGCAGCCTTCGAAGCAATTTTCGAAAGCCAACGGCGAGCCTGGCGCGGTTCAGCGGAAGGCGTAATGTCCGACGCGCAAATTTACGCGCAGCCATGGGGGTTCGGGCTCGAAGACGTGCGTGTGCCGGTGCGGCTTTGGCACGGGAAAGAAGACCGCGCTTTCGCGGTTCGGCTTGCGCAAGACGCTGCGAACCGTTTACCGAATTGCAGCGCGCGTTTCATTGAGAATGAAGGACATTACTCGCTGCCTATTCGCCACATGCGCGAAATTCTGCAGGATTTGATTTCGTCTTAGGCAAACACGACAGCATCGAACAACCGAGGAAATGATCCCCATCACGCTGAAGATCGCGCCCGACGAACTGAGCACGGCGGACTTAAAGCTGATCAACCGCTCGGTAAAGGAAATGCGTTCTGCGGCGAAAGCTTTCGCGCCGTTCAAGCATTTGCGAAAAGTCGTCGTGTTTGGCTCGGCACGAATACAGCCAGGCTCACCTCATTACAAACTGGCGACAGATTTTGCGTACAAGATGGTCAGGCACGGCTTCATGCTGATCACCGGCGGCAACGACGGGGTAATGGGCGCGGTGCATCGAGGGGCGGGTCGCGCTCACAGTTTTGGACTGAATATCCGTTTGCCGTCAGAACAGCGAATCAATGAAGTAGTCCAGGGCGATCCAAAGCTAATCACGCTAAACTATTTTTTTACTCGAAAACTGAGCTTCGTAAGAGAAGCGCACGCGTTCGCGCTGTTTCCCGGTGGGTTTGGGACACTCGATGAAGCGTTTGAGGTGCTCACGCTGATGCAGACTGGCAAAGCACGCATTGTCCCGGTTGTGCTGCTGGACCGGTCACGAGGAAAGTATTGGGAGACGTGGAAGAAATTTCTTGCGGAACGTTTGCTCAAGACCGGCTTTGTTTCAGAAGAAGACTTCGCGTTCTTCAAGATCCGGCACAGCGCCCGCGACGCCGCTGCAGAGATCGCTCAGTTCTACAAAGTTTTTCATTCGGCGCAATGGGTTGGGAAGAAGTTCGTCATCCGTCTCAATCATTGCTTGTCGAATGAGGCGGTTGCCGACCTGAACACGGGATTCGCAGACATCGTGCGGCGTGGACAGATCGTCCAGCGTAATACGCCTTCGGACGAGAGAGATCAGTCCGAGACTTCGAAGTCGCCCCGGCTGATTTTCACGGCGTTTCGCGGCAGATTCGGCCGTTTCCGCCAGTTGATCGATTCGATCAATTCTTCTCCAACGACCTAACGTCATGCGAGCGGCGGGAACCGCCACTAACGTTCTCACGGAGCACACTAAGATCAGCGCGCAACTTTGCCTCCATCATTCCGTCGAATGAAAAGTGTTCGGTCGCGTAACGGAGACCTTTGGTTGCGCATTTCGCGGCAAGGTCCGGGTCGGAAAGAAATTCCATGATCGCCGCCGCGAGCGCGTCTGCGTTCCCCGGTTCGATGAGCAGACCGTTTTCGCGATGCCGAACGATCTCCGCCACGTCGCCCACTTTAGTAGCGATCAGGGGACGGCCACTGGCGAAGGCTTCGCGCAGAACAATTGGAGATGCTTCGGTGTGCAGTGATGCAATTACTATCACGTCGCAAGCCGCGTAAACGTCGGGCGTGTCCCATCGGTACCCTGCCATGATGATTTTTTCAGCTAATCCGGCCCGATCGATTGCGTTTCTTACATTGATGCCGCGCTTCAAAATCCCGGTGCCCTGGCCGACGATGACGAAGCGCGCATCGGGACGCTTTTTCAATACCGATGGTGCCGCTTTGACCAGCTCGAGCTGTCCTTTGTCTGGCCGAATCATCCCTACGTTTCCAATCAACGGAACTTCATCGCCGACCCCGATTTCGCGACGGAATTTTGACCGGTCGCGCGGAGGCTTGAACCTTTCCAAATCGACAGCGGAACCGATGACCTGAATTTTCGCGGGATCGACTCTGTGTTGTTCTACCAGTTGGCGTTTGATGACTGAAGCATCCGCCACGATTTGTGAGCAACCGTGCTTGAAAACGAATGCGCGACTTCTGCTGCCGATTGAGTCAGTGATGCAACGTGCGCGGCTCAGTGGAATGCCACAAAAATAAAGTGGCAAACAAATCCAATGGTCCTTAGAGCTGTAGGTTTTAATCAGATCAATCTGGTTTTGCCGGCAAAACTTCCACAGGCGCAATGAACAGAGCGGATCAACGCGGCTCTGTAGCGGCATTGTGACAACCCGGGTGCCGAGCTCACAGGCCTTGGAATGGACCTGGCTGTCCGGGTTGCAGATTAGCCATGCTTCATGACCGTGCGCGTTGAGCCAGTTAATCTCAAGGCAGGTGCGATATTCCTGACCGCCCCAGCTGCGACTACTCTCTACGTAGAGGATGTTCACGTTGAATCGGCGGCGGCGCGCCGCTGGCCACATCCTACGCAGCGGCTGCCCGTTTTTCGAGAATGTAATCGCGAATCGTGTTTACTGTCCGAAGCGCTTTTCCGGCTACATCAGAGTTGGGCACACCGACGCCGAAAGTCTTTTCCATGCTCACGACCAACTCAAGTGCGTCGATGGAATCCAACCCAAGACCGTCCGGTCCGAAAAGAGGCAAATCATCCCCGATCTGCTCAGCAGTAACCTGCAGCATCAGATTTTTGACCAACATCTCCTTGATTTCGGAGCGCAAATTCGGCTCAGACATAAGCGAGCGGGGATTTTGCCGTAAATCGCGTGTTCGGTCAAACACACAAACGCTGGCCTTCGTTTCCGAAGCCTTTGCGAGTGCGCGTTTTCTTCGCGCCGTTTTCGCTTAGCTAAACCTGATCGGCTTTGTCGCCCGGCGTGACTGCGGTATTCGCCTCCGGCGGCGTGATGGTTGCGGCTGGTTGGCTCTCACTCCGCGCGATGGTCGATTGCGGGGCTTTGACGTCTGGCTTGGCAATTTCCGTGTCAGACTTACCAGCCTTATGCAGTTCGTCGTTAAATTCGTCCTTCGCTTTCTGAAACTCTTTTACGGCCTGCCCCATTCCGCGGGCGAGTTCGGGCAATTTTTTTGCTCCGAACAAAACGAGAATGATCAGCAAGATGACGATCAAGTCCGGCCCGGCCAAGTTCATGAAGCTGGCGAGAAGGCTCATAACTACGCCAACATCAAGGCTCTTTCTCCGACTTGCAAGGAATTTCCACGAAGCAGCAGGGCTGGTGCCGAGGAAGTGAAGGGGGTTGACAGGGAGACGTCTATAGGAAAGCATTTGCGCGTATGCGTCCCATCTGGAAAGGCAGCATCAGCTTCGGGCTGGTTTACATTCCCGTTGCTGTTTACCCCGCCACGCGTGAGGAGAAGCTTAGCTTCCGGCAGCTTCGTTCCAGCGATCTTAGTCCCATCAAGTATAAAAAGGTGGCGGAGGCAGACTCAAAGGAAGTTCCAGCCGACCAGATCGTAAAAGGGTTCGAGTATGAGCGTGGCCGTTACGTCGTGATGAAGGATGAGGACTTCGAAAAAGTGCGAATCGAGTCCACGCATTCGATCGATATCACCGATTTCGTCGATTTGGAGCAAGTCGATCCCAAGTTTTTCTATAAGCCATATTTTCTCGAACCGCAGAAAGGCGGGGAAAAAGCCTACGCAGTTTTACACAAGGCGCTCAGCGGCACGGGAAAAATTGGTATCGCCAAGGTCGTGATCAGCAATCGGGAGCACCTTGCCGCCGTCAAACCGGACGGGCTGTTCCTAATTTTGGAACTCATGCATTTTGCCAGTGAAATATTGAGCGCCGACATCTTGCAGAATGGCTCGAATGCCGCTGTCACGGACAAGGAACTAAAAATGGCGCAGGCGCTCATCGAAACCATGACGGAGCCATGGAAACCGGACAAATATCGGGACGACTATCGGGCAGCCCTCATGGAAGTCATAGAACAAAAGGCGCAGCACAAACAGGTCGCGCCCAAGGCGCCGGTTGCTCCGGCGCCGACAAACGTGCTCGATCTGGTGAAAGTATTGCAGGATAGTCTGAACCGGACACAAGCGGTAAAACAGAAGCGCGGTTCTGCCCGGGACGGCGCTCGCCGGTCCACCAGCGCGTTAGTCAAACAGAAACGCCGCGCCAGCGCGCTAGGCTAGCAAGTTCCGACTCACGATTGCAAATTGTGAGCCTGGCGTTATAGTCAGCACCTTTATGGCCAAGAAAGCCTGGATTAATCGTAATGACCGCAAGCGCGCAACCGCGAAAAAGTACGCTGCCTTGCGCACTGAGCTCAAGGCGAAAAAGGATTATGCCGGCCTGGCGCAGTTACCGCGTGACGCGAGTCCAACGCGGGTGGTAAATCGGTGTGAAGTGACCGGACGCCGTCGTGCATTCATTCGACGATTCAAGATGTCGCGTCTTACCTTTCGCGAACTGGCTTCACAGGGGTTGATCCCTGGCGTAACCAAGGCAAGCTGGTAAATTGTAGCCAGAGGCCCCTCGGGACGCGTTTAGCGGGGCACGTCTTGGTTTCTTACAGATGAACTGTTTCGTGTTTCCCTTAGCTCTGGCTCCAATTGCCGAAACAATTGTCAGGCAGTGGGATCCTCCCATGTTGTTGATCGGCAAACTGCTGATCATTGCGGCGCTGGTGTTGCTGAACGGCTTTTTCGTGGCGGCGGAGTTTGCCCTGGTAAAGATTCGTATTAGTCACATCCAGACCCTGACGGGGAAGGACAGCAAGCGAGCTGCCATCGTGCGACAAATCAAGGAAGACCTCAACGCCTATCTGTCAGCCTGTCAGGTCGGCATAACCATGGCTTCCCTCGGTCTTGGCTGGTTGGGGGAACCTTTCCTCGCCCGCGCGCTGCAGCCGTTTTTCAGTTTGGCGGGTATTGAGTCTGCCACCGTCATCAAATCGATATCTTTCACGCTGGCCTTCTCGGCGATCACCTTTTTGCACATTGTGGTCGGTGAACAAGCCCCAAAAATTCTGGCCATCCGCAAGTCGATGTCTGCCGCGCTATTTGTCAGTGCGCCGCTGCGATTGTTTTATACGTTGTTCAAACCGGCGATCTGGTTCCTAAACGCGGCAAGCAACTGGGTGCTTCTGCGAATTCTTCACGTGGAACCCATTGCCGAAGGAGAATTGGCGCATAGCGAGGAAGAACTTCGCCTGATTGTGAGTGAAAGTGAAAAATCAGCTGAGGTAACGCCCCTTGGCCGTGAACTCGTATTTAACGTCCTCGACCTGCGCGACCGGGTGGTGCGCGATATCATGACACCGCGGGGCGAGATCGTTTATCTGAACATTGATGAGGATTTCGAAACGAACGTGAAAAAGGCGATAGAATCCCGACACACACGCTTTCCACTCTGTCGCGAGAATCTGGATAACACTGTGGGGCTCATTCACATTAAGGAGCTGGTCCCGATGATGCGCGACCCGCATCCCGATTTGATGAAGATCAAGCGCGAATTGTTTCCAGTTCCCGAGATGATGGCACTGGAAAATCTGCTCAGATTATTTCTCAGCAGGCACGCGCATCTGGCGATTGTGGTGGACGAATTCGGAGGCACGGTGGGCATCGTCACTCTTGAAAATGTATTGGAAGAATTGGTTGGTGATATTCAGGACGAGTTCGATTTCGAAAAAGAAGAATTTCGCAAAATCAACGCCAACGAATTCAGTGTCGACGGAGCGCTTGGCCTCTACGAACTAAACGATCTGGTTAAGCTTGACCTGGAAAGCCCTGATGTAAGTACCATTGGCGGTTACGTGACTCATCTGCTAGGTCATCTCCCCAAGACAGGAGAGCAAGTTAAGATCGATAGTTATGTCGTCACGGTTTCCCAAGCCGATAACCGCCGCGTCAAACAATTGCACTTTAAGAAATCGAATGACGCGTCGGCGACAACGCCCGCTTCTCAGAGCATCTGACAGATAGTTTCTCCCATCGGGACTGAATTCGCGGCGAATGGAACTTCTCACAGAATCGGAAATCACGTGTCCACACTGTGGCGAGATGTTCCCAGTCCAGATTGATACTTCGCAGCCTGAACAAACAGTGATCGAAGATTGCACGGTCTGTTGTTGCCCAATCACACTCTCGGTTCGTTGTCATCCTGGAGTTGTGCTCGATCTTAACAGCAGCAACGGCTAGCAATGGCGCTCGCTGAGGCGGTCGCCTCAATGGTTTTTGCCTCGCAGGGCGCTTTTAAACGCAGTCAGTGTCTGGCGGCTAACGTGATGCTCGATTCCTTCGGCATCCATTTCGGCAACGCGTTCTGAAACACCGAGCGATCGAAGAAAAGCCACCACGGTCTCATGCCGTGTTTTGCAAGTCGTGGCGAGATCGCGTCCCTTGTTTGTAAGAAAAATGGCGCGATATGGCTGAGACTTTACGTACCCTGCCTTTTGCAAACGCGCGACCGTCCGATTGACTGTGACGTGGGTAACCCCGAGTCGCTTGGCAAGATCGACCACGCGCGCTTCGCCGATTTCCAAAATCAGAGCCGCGATCGCCTCCACATAATCCTCGGCAATCTCATGAGCATGTTCGTAGCGAGTCCGAGAAAAGTTCTCGGCGTGACGAGCCGGTCCTTTACCGGTGCGTGAGGTCTTCACAAACGACATCACAATCGAAGAGGCGGTCGCACAACGCAAATATCGTTTGATCGCGACGGGATAAAATGTAGTCTACGCTACATCATGCAGCCGGGATTAGAGGTGGCAGTCCAGACTACGTTAGGTCCGGTTTCGGCGGGGCAAACCCAGCTGACGATATCAACGGATTCAGCAGCGCCAGTGTCCGGTTCCAGCGAATGAATCCAGGAAACGAAGCAGTTTCGAAGGGAAGCGCCTGGCGCCGTTCGTCATCACAAGTTTCTCTTCCGGAAGTTCACCGCAGCATCGTCGTTCCGACGACAGCTTCATTTTGGCGAAAATTGCTGGCGTTCTCCGGCCCTGGTTTTCTTGTCGCAGTCGGTTACATGGACCCGGGCAACTGGGCCACCGACCTCGCCGGCGGCGCCAAGTTCGGTTACGCGCTTCTTACCGTAGTCATGATTTCAAATTTCATGGCCATTCTGTTGCAGCATCTGTGCATCAAACTCGGCGTGGCGACCGGACGCGACCTGGCCCAGGCTTGCCGCGATCATTACTCAAGGCCGACTGTTTGGTTTCTCTGGATTCTTTGCGAGATCGCAATCTCGGCGTGCGATTTGGCCGAGGTCGTCGGGTCGGCCATTGGTCTGCAACTTCTCTTCGGAATTCCGCTGGTCTGGGGTTGTTGCATAACTGCTCTCGACGTTCTGGCGGTGCTTTATCTTCAAAACAAGGGCTTCCGTTATATTGAGGCACTGGTCATTACTTTGATTCTTACAATTGGAACATGCTTCGGACTCGAATTGCTATTTTCCAAACCGACCTTTTCCGGTATTGCTCTCGGATTCATTCCGGGCCCCCGGATACTGGCGAATCAGGAAATGCTTTATGTCAGCATTGGGATTCTCGGCGCCACGGTGATGCCTCACAATCTGTATTTGCACTCGTCTATCGTGCAGACGCGGAAGTACGAGCAGACGCCCAAGGGCAGGCAAGAAGCAATTAAATTTGCCACCATCGATTCGAGCGGGGCACTCATGTTCGCTCTTTTTATTAACGCCGCGATTTTGATCCTGGCTGCCGCCGCCTTTCATTGGTCGGGCCATCAGGATGTCGCCGAAATCCAGGATGCTTATCGATTGCTCACGCCGTTGCTCGGTGTCGGCGTTGCCAGCGGACTCTTCGCAATCGCGCTGCTGGCTTCCGGACAAAATTCCACGCTCACCGGCACACTGGCCGGTCAAATTGTGATGGAGGGATTTCTGAACTTCCGGATTACGCCGTGGCTGCGGCGATTGATCACACGGGGTATCGCGATTGTTCCCGCAGTGGTGGTCATTGGAATCTTTGGTGAAGGGAAAACGACCGACCTGCTAATTGCCAGTCAAGTCGTGCTCAGTATGCAGCTGGGTTTTGCGGTCTGGCCGCTGATGCGCTTCACCTGCGAGAAAGCGAAAATGGGCGAGTTCGTGAACCCGTGGTGGATAAAAATTCTTGGCTGGGCCACCGCATTCATCATCATCGTTCTGAACGTGAAACTGCTCGTTGACACTTTTTTGCCTGTTTCCATGCTAAGAGCTGTCTACGGCTCTCTGCATTTGCCGGCTCCACAGTAGAAAATTTTCGGAAAAATGTACAAACGCATTTTGATCCCACTCGAGAACAGTGCTGCTGACGAAACGATCCTTAGTCATGTTCGCAAACTCGCTCGTCTGACAAATGCCGAGCTCCTGCTCGTTCACGTGGCCGACGGCTGGGTAGCACGCAATTTCAACCAACTTCAACTGGCCGAGAGCGAAGAGATGAAGAACGATCGCGCCTATTTGGAGAAGAGGGTCCGGGAATTGAGCAGGGAGGGTTTTTCCTGCGAGGCTGTGCTGGCGTTAGGGGAGCCCTCGGATGAAATCATCAAGCTCGCGCGCGAGAAAGGTATCGATCTAATTGCAATGACGACCCACGGCCATCGGCTTATCAGCGACATACTTTACGGCGCAACGGCCGACAAGGTGCGCCACGAAGTGGATGTGCCAGTCCTGTTGCTCAAAGTGAAGCGTTAAGCGTCTTCGAATGCGCAAGATTTGACTATTCGAACTTGGTCATCAGTTCGGCATTCGACATTCCGCATCCATCATTCAATGCTTCCCCCGGAGTGAAAGCCCTTTTCCTGACTAACGAATATCCGCCACACATCTATGGTGGCGCTGGCGTGCACGTAGGCTATTTGTCGCGTGAACTGGCCAAAACCATCGCTGTGGAAGTGCGCTGTTTTGGCGATCAACGTATCGAGGAAGGTAATCTCAGAGTTATCGGGTTCGAATTGGATACGTCTAATTTCACGTGCCCGAAGCCGTTGCGTTCTGCCTTTGGGGCGGTGCGACGTTGCACGGATTTCAATACCATGAACATCGATGCGGACATCGTGCATTGTCACACCTGGTACAGCCATTTCGGCGGGATTCTTGCAAAAAAGAATTACGGCTTGCCTCTGGTGATCACGGTTCATTCGCTTGAGCCTCTGCGCCCGTGGAAACGCGAACAACTCGCAGGGGGCTACGATTTTTCACTTTGGGTGGAAAAAACTGCGCTGGAAATGGCCGATGCGATTATCGCAGTGTCTGTCGCCACCAAAAAGGACGTCGAACGCCTGTTTGAACTCGATTCTGCGCGTGTGCATGTAATTCACAACGGAATCGATTTAAACCAATATAAAAAGGTTAGTTCGACTGCCGCGCTCGAGCGCTACGGCATCGATCCGGGCAAGCCGTACGTGCTGTTTGTCGGGCGGATCGCGCGCCAGAAAGGATTGCACCATTTAGTGCAGGCAATCGATTTCATGGATCGCGATTTCCAGATTGTCCTTTGCGCGGCCGCACCTGATACAGCGGAATTGGCAGAGGAAATAAAAACCGCCGTGGACCGGGCAAAGGCGCAACGGACGGGAATCATCTGGATTGACGAAATGGTCGATCAACAGGTAGCCCGCGAACTTTACTCGCATGCTGCGGTCTTCATTTGCCCCTCAATTTATGAACCGTTTGGCATCATCAACCTTGAAGCAATGGCATGCGAAACGCCGGTGGTAGCCAGTGCCGTGGGCGGAATCAACGAAGTCGTTGTGGACGGCGAAACCGGTTTCCTGGTTCCACTTGAGCAAATGAAAGAAAGCCCATTCGAAGCAACGGATCCCGAAAAATTTGCGCGCGACCTCGCGTCGCGTGTCAATCAGCTGATGAAAGATCCGCAAATGCGGGAAGGTTTCGGCAAGGCCGGCCGTCAACGCGTCGAACAGCACTTTGGCTGGGCCGCAATTGCGGAGAAGACAAAGGCGCTGTACGCCTCATTGATTAAGTGATTGTTAGAATTGTCGGAAGGGTTTCGCTTTGACGCTGTAACTTTCTAACAACTTAAGCAGCCACAGAATGTTTATCGATCGAATAAAAGCTTTTGCGCAGGCGGGAAGTGGCGGACGCGGGTGCGTCAGTTTTCGGAGGGAGAAATTTGTCCCGAAAGGGGGACCGGACGGTGGCGATGGCGGACGCGGCGGTAATGTCATCGTGCGCGCGGATCGCCATGTTGACAACCTCGCCAGTGTTTTCTACGAACCCTTGATCAAGGCGAAAAACGGCGGGCACGGGATGGGGAAGAAAATGACGGGACGCACTGGCGCGGATAAAGTTGTGAAGGTGCCCGTAGGGACAATCGTTTACCGGGTGGAGGAAGCTACGCCGGTCATCCTGAGCGAAGTCGAAGGACCCCGTGAAACCATCTCAACGGTAGCGCCACGGGATTCCTCGACTTCGCTCGGAATGACCGGCGAAGATCCAGTTGCCGATCTCACTCAGGACCGCGAGGAATTCGTGCTTTGTCGAGGCGGAGCAGGAGGGAAAGGCAACGTGCACTTCAAGAGCTCACGCAACCGCGCGCCGCGTCAATACACCGAAGGTGAAGAAGGCGAAAACGGGCATTTTTTGTTTGAGCTGCGAACGATCGCGGACGCGGGATTAGTTGGCTACCCGAATGCCGGCAAATCAACGCTCTTGCGGAAAATCTCTGCAGCGCGGCCAAAGGTCGCGGCCTATCCTTTCACGACGCTGCACCCGATTGTCGGCGTGATTGAATTTTCCGGCTACCGACGCGCAACGGTGGCCGATATTCCCGGTTTAATCGAAGGGGCGCATCGCGGGCTCGGTTTGGGCCACGAATTCCTGCGCCACATTACGCGGTGCCGTGTGTTGGTTTTTGTGGTGGATATTGCCGGCAGCGAAGGACGCAATCCGGTTGAGGATTTGCAAAACCTTCGCCGGGAAATCGATCTCTACGACCCGAAGTTGGCTTTGCGCACCTGGTTCGTTGTAGCCAATAAAATGGATTTACCCGGTGCGAAGGAAAATCTGAAAGCACTCCAAAAGAGATTTCCAAAGGTCCAGATCATTCCGACTTCAGCAGCGAAAGGAGAGGGGATGGATGCCCTGAAGCGAGAATTGGCGAATCGGATAGCGAACGACCAAGAGATTGTGCCCGCGGCAATTTGAGATGGACAACTTTATGATCCCTAGCGAGACTGGGCGCTGTGCTATGGGCAGACGGGTTGTAGCGAGTTATTGTTCCACATTTCTTAAGTCGGAGATGTTGCACATTTACCGACAGGTGAAGGCTCTGCGTGGCGTCGACACGTTTGTGGTTACCAAAGAGGTCCAGAATGCCGAGCGATTTCCATTTAATGATGTTGAAGTAATTCCGAAGCGGCGCACTAACTTGCTCGTGCACGGTTGGTTAAAATTCGTCGAACGGCGGCCACCTATTGTTTATCGCGGTGAGTACCAGACCTTGGACTCGTTGCTCAGAAGACACGGAGCCGATTTAATGCACATCTATTTCGGACACACGGGTGTGCATTTGCTTCCTTTTATCGAGCAATGGCACAAGCCGTGTGTGGTGTCGTTCCACGGCGCGGACGTCGCGCATAAACCCGAGATCAAAGATTATCCCGGAAAATTGCGGCGTCTTTTTAACGCAGTCCCGCTTGTTTTCACGCGTTCGCAATCGCTCGCTGAGCGGTTGGCCCAGTTGGGATGCCCTCCGGAAAAGCTGCGCATTAATCGGACGGGTATCCCGCTTAATGAGTTTCCGCTGTTCGACAGAGAACCGCCCCGAGACGGCAAATGGAGAGTGGTTCAGGCCTGCCGCTTAATCCCAAAGAAGGGGGTGGCAACCAGTTTGCGTGCCTTTGCAATTTTTAAGAAGGACTATCCGGGCGCGGAATTGTTGATCGCCGGGAAGGGACCGCTGCAGCTGGAGTTGGAGATGCTTGCCGGGGGACTCGGTATTGCCCGGGACGTGCATTTCCTCGGGTTTCTGTCGCAACCAAAGCTGCGCGAGCTTTACGGCAGTTCCCATTTGTTTCTACATCCGAGCGAAATTTCTCCAAACCAGGATCAGGAAGGCGTCCCGAATTCGGTTTTGGAAGCGATGGCAACGGGTTTGCCGGTCGTTGCGACGCGTCACGGTGGCATTCCTGAGGCGGTTGATCACGGCCGCGGTGGGTTTCTCGTGGCGGAAGAGGACCACGTTGCCTTAGCCAACGCGATGCAGTTCATCGCAAGTTCGCCTGTTCTGTTGAAAGAGATGGGCGTGCGTGCCCACACGGCGGTGAAAGAACGCTTCGAACAGGAAACACAAATTGATCATTTGGAATCGTTTTACGAAGAAGCGATTACGATGCATGGCGCGGGCGAACATGTGAATTCCACGTCCATCGCGCGGGTCGCTCCGCAGTTTGCCGAGAGTTTGGCCGCAAAGTAGGCGTGCGGTTGCAAAATTCGTTTGTCATTCAGGTAAAACGCGCTTTGGTATGCGCGTCAAGTTCGTGGCCGGGCTTGCAGCCGAAAATCACGGACAAGGTGTCCGTGTCACTTGGCAACCAATCAAAATGCGCAACCGCTGTTTACTGATGTCGATCCTGGTGTTGGCTTCCAACACGATGTTTACCACGTCGATCTTTGCAGCTGAGGCCGGCCCAGCCGGGCACGAGGGCTTGTCGTTAAGGCCGCAGATGCTTGTTCACTGGGGCGGCTTTGGAATCACAAACTCGATGCTGGTGACCTGGATCGTCGCTGCCGGCATCATTGTTTTTTCCCAAATCGCAACCCGGCGGGTTAAGGCGATCCCCAGCGGAATCCAAAATTTTTGGGAGTGGTTAGTTGAAGGTTTGCATAATTTTTTGGAAAACATCATCGGTCGCGACCTGGTGACAAAAGGGTTTTGGTTTTTCGCAACGATTTTCATTTTCATTCTGTTCGTGAACTGGTTTGGCCTGATTCCAGGAATCGGAACAGTCGGTTGGGGCCATTACGGTCCATCGGGAAACTTTGTGGTCGACCGGCCATTGCTACGCGGGGGCAACGCGGATCTCAACATGACGACCGCAATGTCGGCCATATTCTTCGTGATGTGGTTTGTCTGGGCGATTCAAGCCAACGGCGTGGGCGGATTCTTGAAACATTTGTTTGGCCCAAAAGGTGAAACATCCGGAATTATAAAGATCCTCATGATCGTTATTTTCTTCGCCGTCGGTTGGCTGGAAGTGATCTCGATTCTTTTCCGGCCGATTGCGCTTAGTTTTCGATTGTTTGGAAATATTTACGCCGGCGAAAGCATTCTCGAAGCGATGTCCACGATGGTTCCCTTGCTGTCGCCGGTTTTGCCAATTCCATTCTATTTCCTGGAAGTGCTCGTGGGATTTGTTCAGGCGCTGGTCTTCATGCTGCTGACTGCGGTTTTCACAATGTTGATCGCCGAACACCAGGAGGGACCGGAGCACGCACATTGATTTTTGCCGATCTCATGACGAGATCGCGAAACCAACTAAAAGAATATGATACTACCAATACTAGCAGAAATGAGCGGAAGCATTCACGTCGGCCTTGCCGCGATGGGGGTCGGAATTGGAATCGGCTTGACGGGTCTGGGAATGACCACTGCAGTCGGCCGCAATCCCGGCGCATTCACGCAGGTGCTCGTGCATGGAATTCTTGCTATCGCCTTGACGGAGGCGATCGTTTTCTACGCGCTATATCTCGTTCACTAATTTTCGCCGGGAGGCAATCGATGTTGCGCCCGAACCCTAGTTTATGAGCCTGATAATTGCCGCCAGCAGCGGAGGCGTCACCGACATGTTGCGTGAAACAGCTGAAACGTTCGGCTGGAATTGGAAGTTGTTTCTGTCGCAGGTCATTAGCTTCTGCATTGTTGCATTCCTTTTGCAACGCTTCGCTTACAAACCAATCCTTGCCGTGCTCGAGGAGCGTCGGCGAAAGATCGAAGAAGGGCAGATCAACGCGGAAAAAATTAAAAAGGAACTCGCACAAGCAGAGACGCGTTACCAGGAGATCGTTGCGAAAGCGAATGCCGATGCACAAAAGATGATCGACGAGGCTCGCGAAAGCGCGGCGCATTTGTCCGAACGCAAACAACAGGACGCGATTGCGGCAGCGGAGCAGATTGTCTCCAAAGCGCGGGAGGCGGCAGCGATCGAGCACGAACGCACAATGGAATCGTTGAAACGCGAACTGGGGCGGCTCGTCGTCGACACCACGGCGAAGGTCACCGGAAAAGTATTGACGCCGGAAGACCAGCGACGCTTGCAGGAGGAAGCAGCCCGGGAAGTAGCCTGATGAAGCTCAACAAGGAAATTCGTCAGATTTCTCGCGAGATGCTTCAGGCAAGTTTCACTGATGGTCAGCTCGATCATGGAAGGGTTTCTTCGCTGGTCGATTCCCTGATTGCACACAAGCCGCGCAATTACATCGACGTACTAAAAAACTATAAGCGTTTGCTCCGGCTCGAACTGGAGAAGCGCCAAGCGAGAATTGAAACCGCGAGTGAGGTCGATCCTGCGATACGTTCAGAGATCGTGGCGAATCTGAAAAACAAATACGGCAACGATCTCGCGACTGAATTTCATGTCGACCCTGCGCTACTTGGCGGAATGCGAATCCGCGTCGGCAGCGATGTGTGGGACGGAAGCGTGCGCAACCGCCTGCAACGCCTGCAACACGAACTTTAATCAAATTTAAAAACCATATGAGTACCATCCTCGAAGAAATCGAAACGAAAATTGAAGGCCTGAAAACATCGACGGCAAAGAGCAACGTCGGCGTTGTGCGCGCGACCGGCGACGGCGTGGCACGCATCGAAGGTCTGAGCGACGTGATGCTTAACGAGATGATTGAGTTTCCCAACGGCGTCTATGGTTTGGCACTCAATCTCGAAGAAACAGAGGTCGGCGCGATTTTACTGGGCGACAACACATTGGTTGTAGAAGGGGATGAAGCAAAAACAACCGGTCGACTCCTTTCCGTTCCGGTGGGTAAAGCGCTCCTGGGGCGCGTGGTGAACACGCTTGGTCAACCGCTCGATGACAAGGGGCCCATCAAAGCCGAAGAATTTTATCCGCTGGAGAAAATTGCACCCGGCGTGATCAAGCGGCAAAGCGTAAATCAACCGGTGCAGACTGGTATCATGCCCATTGACGCAATGATTCCGATCGGTCGCGGCCAGCGTGAGTTGATTATCGGTGATCGCGCCACCGGCAAAAGCACTATCGCCATTGATACGATCATTAATCAGGCCCGCCTGAACAAAGCTGCAGAAGACGCGAAGGACAGTAATTATCGGCCGCTTTATTGTATTTACGTCGCGGTTGGTCAGAAAAACTCCAACGTGGCGCGTGTGCTCGATGTTCTCGAGAGAGAGGGAGCCATGCCCTACACGACGATTGTGTCTGCGCCCGCTTCCGATACGGCGACTAATCAGTATCTGGCACCCTTCGCCGGCGCCGCGATGGGCGAATGGTTCATGGATAATGGAATGGATGCACTCATCATCTACGACGATTTATCCAAACACGCGGTGGCTTATCGGCAGGTCTCGCTGGTGCTCAAGCGGCCGTCGGGTCGTGAGGCTTATCCGGGCGATGTATTTTATTTGCACTCGCGATTACTCGAACGGGCCGCGCGCATGAGCGACGAATTCGGTGGCGGCTCATTGACTGCGTTACCGATCATCGAGACCCAGGCTGGCGACGTCTCCGCCTATATTCCCACGAATGTGATTTCGATTACGGACGGGCAAATCTATCTTGAGACCGATTTGTTTTATCAAGGTGTGCGACCGGCCATTTCCGTCGGACTTTCTGTGAGCCGTGTAGGATCGGCCGCCCAGATCAAGGCAATCAAGCAGGTAGCCGGCAAGGTGAAACTCGACCTCGCACAGTTTCGCGAACTGGCTGCGTTTGCTCAATTCGGCTCCGATCTTGATGCGGCGACCAGGGCGCGACTAGATCGAGGTCAACGCATTGTGGAGCTTTTCAAACAAAAACAGTACAATCCAATTCCGGTGGAAGATCAGGTGGCCGTGATGTGGGCGATGCAAAATGGATATCTCGACGCGGTTCCGGTCGATCGGGTCAAAGAGTACCAACTTAAACTTCAGGATTGGCTTCAAACGCGAAAAGAAGGATTGCTGGCAGCGATTCGCGACAAGAAGGAGCTGGACAAGGATCTCGAGCCGCAATTGAGAGCGGCGCTCGACGAGTTCAAAACGATCTGGCGATGATGTCGCTGTCTCACAACCGGCAATCACAAGTTCGTAATTTGTAATGGCAAATACGCAGGACATACGGCGCCGGATCAAATCGATCCGCAACACCGCGCAGATCACCAAAGCAATGCAAATGGTGGCTGCTTCCAAAATGCGCAAAGCGCAGCAACATGCACTTGCTGGGCGGCCTTACGCTGCCTTGATGAATAAGGTTCTGGTCTCTTTGCAAAAGCGGACAGACCCGAGATTGCATCCGCTCCTCGCTGTTCGCCCACTTGAAAAAGAATTGGTCTTAATCATAAGCACAGACAAGGGACTCTGCGGAGCGTTAAACACGAACCTGTTTCGAGAAGCCAGCAATTTTGATTCAGCTAAAACGGCCTTTGTGGTGACGGGAAAGAAGGCACGACAATTTATCAGCCGGACGAAACGTGAATTGTTGGCTGATTTTGAATTGAAAGACTCCCCCAGTTTCGTTGAGGCGAAGCCCATCTCGAAGTTTTGCATGGAAAAATTCCTGAGGCGCGAAGTCGACAAGGTTTCCGTCCTTTACACGCATTTTGTCAATACGATCAGCCAGCGCACGGTAGTGCAGACGCTGCTGCCTATCAGTAGTTTTGATTTACCGAAGATCGAAGCTGGCGGCGCTGAGAGTGAAGGTCCCGATCCGTTTGTGGGCTACATATTTGAGCCCAATGCCGAGGTCGTCCTGGATCTGATGCTGCCGTATTACGTTTCTTATCAGGTTTTCCAAATGATCCTCGACGCGCGCGCGTCTGAGCATAGCGCGCGGATGGTGGCAATGAAGAACGCCACCGATAACGCGAATCAATTCATCAAGGATCTTACCCTGGAATACAACAAGGCGCGTCAGGCCAGCATCACAACCGAGTTGCTCGAGATCGCCACAGCTCAAATGGCGCTAAATGGTTAGTCAGGATTTATGAGTACAGGAAAAATAGTTCAAGTAATCGGTCCCGTAGTGGACGTGGAATTTCCCGACGAAAAGGCTTTGCCGAGGATTTATAACGCCTTGGAAATCGAATACGAAGCGAACGGCAATCCAACCAAGTTGACCCTCGAAGTGCAACAGCACCTCGGCGAAAGCTGGGTTCGCTCCATCGCGATGTCCTCTACCGAAGGATTGAAGCGTGGAATGAGCGTAACCGATACTGGCGCTCCCATCAGCGTGCCAGTAGGCGAGGGCGTGCTTGGCCGGCTTTTCAATGTCACTGGCGACGCGATTGATAACCGGGGCCCGGTGAATTACACCAAGCGTTACCCAATCCATCGCCCCGCTCCCTCGCTTACTGAGCAAGATACAAGCGCAAAGATCTTGGAAACCGGGATCAAGGTTATCGATCTCGTTTGCCCATTTTCAAAAGGCGGAAAAGTCGGCGCATTTGGCGGCGCCGGCGTCGGGAAGACTGTCGTGATCCAGGAGTTGATCAACAACATCGCCATGAAACACGGTGGGGTTTCCATATTTGCCGGCGTGGGTGAACGAAGCCGGGAAGGCAACGATCTTTACAAGGAAATGAGCGAGGCGGGCGTGATCGATCAAAAAGACCTGTCCAAATCGAAAGTAGGGATGGTTTTCGGTCAGATGAACGAACCGCCCGGCGCGCGGTTGCGCGTTGCTCTTTCTGCGCTTGCAATGACCGAATATTTCCGGGACGAGCGCAATCAGGACGTGCTGCTTTTTATCGATAACATCTTTCGATTCTCGCAGGCGGGTTCGGAAGTCTCGGCATTGTTAGGCCGAACGCCCAGCGCGGTTGGTTATCAGCCCACACTTGCCGCTGAGATGGGTGATTTGCAGGAGCGAATCACATCTACAAACAAGGGCTCAATCACGTCGTTCCAGGCGGTCTACGTTCCGGCGGACGATCTCACTGACCCTGCACCGGCGAACACTTTTGCGCATCTGGACTCAACCATTGTGCTCGAGCGAGCTATTGCCGAGCTGGGCATTTATCCAGCGGTCGATCCACTGGCATCAACATCGAAATCGCTCGCTCCGGAAATTGTCGGCGAAGAGCATTATGATGTGGCGCGCGGTGTGCAGCGTGTTTTGCAGCGTTATAAGGATTTGCAGGACATTATTGCGATTCTCGGAATGGATGAGTTAAGCCCGGAGGATAAGATCACCGTTCATCGCGCACGAAAGATCCAGCGCTTTTTAAGTCAGCCCTTTCACGTGGCGGAAGTCTTCACCGGTTTCAAGGGCCAGTACGTGCCGGTTGCGGAAACAGTGCGTGGTTTCAAGGAAATTCTCGACGGCAAACATGACGATGTGCCCGAACAAAATTTCTATATGAAGGGTGGCATCGATATGATTAAAGAGAGTTAAAATGTTGAAAAATTACATCGTTAAAATGTTTATCCGATCCCGTTTCAACTTTGTAACTCTTTAACTTTTTACCTTCAAAACCATGGCCACGCTGAAGCTCGAGATTGTCACGCCCGAGGAGAACATTTACTCCGAAGATGTGGACATGGTTACGTTGCCGGGTTCGGAGGGGGAGTTCGGTGTTTACCCAAAACATGTTCCGCTGCTCACTGCATTGAAACCGGGCGAACTGCGCGTCGTGAAAGACGGACGTGAAAGTTCGATGGCCATCGGTGAGGGCTTTGCAGAAATTCGAGCGGAAGCGGTTTCGGTTCTAACCGACATGGCGCTCGAATCCGAGAAAATCGATATCGCCGCGGCGGAGGCAGCGGTGGAGCGCGCCAAGGCGGCGATGAAGGAAGATCACACTTCTGAAGAGGTGGCCGCTATCCAGGCGTCACTGCAAAAAGCTCTCGCCCAGTTGCACGTCAAACGTCGTCGTCATCATTAAAATCCACGGTCCGGATCAGCGGGAAATTCTCCGGGGGATCATGAATGGGATCGCCTGGCCAGCGTGTGCCGCGATCGTCAGCGCAGGCCAAGATCAAACTCTCATAGCCCTCGACTGAGTGGGTGAAAAGGCCGATCATGATTACAAGGTATGGCGATGTGCAACGGGGATACGTCGACCGAAGTCATGAAAGAAGTTCAGCGCGGTATCGCACACGTGTTATTCATCGACATCGTCGGATACTCGAAACTCTCGATTGAGGAGCAAAAAGCTGTCATCGGCGAGCTAACAGAAGCCGTCCGTGCTACAGATCAATTCCAAGCCGCCGAAGCGTCTGGGAAACTGGTCAAGATTGCCGCGGGCGATGGCATGGCGTTGGTGTTCGACACCAACCCGGAAGCGCCTGTCTGCTGCGCGATAGAGCTGAGTCGCGCGATGAAAGAGCGCCGGCGATTGCGTCTGCGCATGGGGATTCATAGCGGTCCGGTGAGTTCCGTTGTCGATGTTACAGGTCGCAGCAATCTGGCTGGTGCCGGCCTGAACGTAGCCCAACGTGTCATGAACTGCGGCGATGCGGGTCACATTCTTCTCTCCAAGCACGCGGCTGAAGATCTGGCCGAGTTCGACGAATGGCGACCGCTTCTTCACGATTTGGGGAAATGTGATGTGAAACACGGCATTGAAGTTTCTATCGTCAATCTTCACGGACGTGGCGCCGGCAATGCAGCATTGCCAAGAGCGGTTTCGATTGTGAGGCAGCGGCGAACCCGGCGCCGAACTCTGGCGATTACGATGGCGATCATCGTGGCGGGCCTCATAGTCGCTGGCGTCGTTCGGTTCTTATGGATAGGACCAGCTCAGACTTTGAGCACGCCAGATAAGAGCATTGCCGTATTGCCATTTAAAAATACGAGTCGCGATTCGGCGAGCCTTTCATTCACCGACGGGGTGCAGGATGAGATCCTGACCGATCTGGCCCGGGTTGCAGAGTTGAAAGTGATCAGCCGCACGTCGGTGATGCAGTATCGGAACAATGGCGACCGCAATCTGCGAGAGATTGGGTGGCTGCTGGGCGTTGCTTATATCGTGGAAGGCAGCGTCCAACGTGTGAACAACAAAGTCCGGGTCAGCGCGGAGCTAATCGATGCTCGAACCGATGCGCACGTTTGGGCACAACACTATTATCGGAATCTTACAGACATTTTTGCAATCCAAAGCGAGATCGCCAGAAATATCGCCGATCATTTGCAGGCGAAACTTTCACGGTCCGAGCAGGAAGCCATCAATCGCAGACCGACAACAAATCTTGTTGCTTACGAGTTTTACGTTAAAGCCAAGGAGATCGTGGAAGATTATCTCGGTCAGGACGACCAGCGAGGTGTATTGATTAAGGCAGTCGCATTGCTTGACGAGGCTACGCAACGCGATCCCGGCTTTGTCCTGGCATATTGTTATGCCGGCCGGGCAGAGGACCTGCTTTACTTTCTTGGTTTCGATGTGACTCCGGAACGCGCTGAGACCGCTAAAGGGGCGATCGATAATGCATTGCGTCTGCGACCCGATTCAAGCGAAGCGCATTTTGCCAAGGCTGATTATTATTTTCGGTGCCGCCGGGATTACGAACGCGCGTCGGCTGAGCTGGCGATCGCGAGAGCCGGCTTGCCCAACAGCGGGCCGCTGTTCACGTTCGCCGGCTATCTCGACCGCCGTCGGGGACATTGGACCGAATCGACAACCGAATTTGAGAAGGCAGTCGAGTTGGACCCGCGAAATCTAAATGCCGTGAATCTTCTGGGCGACCACTATCGCCAACTGCGTCGTTTTGATCAGGCAGAGCGGTGGTGGAACAAACAGGCGCAACTATTCCCACGAAATGCACTCGTCTTCCATGTCTATGCGACGGTGGCGCATTTCGCTGCGACTGGTGAGATAGAGCAATTGCGTGCTGCCTTGCAAGCATTGCCGCGCGACGTGAATCCGAGTGCGGCCATAACCTCCGTGCGTGTCTTGGTCGCACTGATTCAACGCCACTATTCGGAGGCGACGCGCATCTTGGATGAATCAGCGCTTTCCGAGTTCCAAGATGTCGATTACACATTCTACTATCCAAAGAGTTGGTATGAAGCGCAGATTGCGCGCGCCGCGGGAGAAGAGGCGCGAGCTGATGCCGCATTCGCTGCCGCACGAGAAGTAATGGAGAAAAGGCCGCAGGCACATACTGAAGATCCGCGAACACTCGCTGTGCTTGCACAGGTCGATGCAGGTCTCGGCCGAAAAGAACAAGCAATTGCGGAAGGCCGCAGAGCGGTGGAGATGATGCCGATTTCAAAAGATGCTTACGATGGACCTTTGGTGCTTGAGGGATTGGCGCAGGTGTATGTCTGGACGGGCGAAGAAGAGCGCGCACTGGATGCGCTCGATCAACTGATACGAGTACCGGATTTTATTGATTACGGTTATCTCTTGCGCGATCCAATCTGGACGCCACTTCGCAGCAATCCGCGCTTCGACGAAGTTCTCACCACACTCGCGCCGAAAGAAAAGACATAACTATCCAGTCAGCCAGCCATCCTCCGGAACCACAACCCGAAACGCGATAAAAATAGACAAGCCCATGGCCGGCGCGAAAATGGACGGATGCAAACGCCGGACGTCATAGGAATCATTGCCGGCAACGGCGTCTATCCTCGATTGCTGGCCGATTCAGCACGGAAGTGCGGCATTAACAAGATTGTTGCGGCCGCTTTCACGGGTGAAACCGATCCGGCGTTCGAGCAACACGTCGACGTCGTGGAATGGATGCGCGTGGGACAACTCGGCCGTCTCCTGAAATTTTTTCGGACGCAGGACATCCATCATGCGGTAATGGCCGGCCAAATTGCGCCGAAAAATCTTTTCGATCTGCGTCCGGATTTGAGGGCCCTGATGCTACTGGGCAAAATTAAACAACGCAACGCCGAGTCGATTTTTTCGGCTATCGCAGATGAACTCGCGAAAATTCAGGTCGATCTTCTTCCAGCCACGACTTTCCTCGAGGATTCGCTCGCGCAAGCGGGATTGATCGCGGGGCCACAATTATCGGCTCGCGAAGAGAAGGACGTCGAGCTTGGCTGGACTATCGCCAGGGAAATTGCCCGCCTCGACATCGGACAAACGGTCATCATCAAAAATGGCACAGTCGTTGCCGTGGAAGCTTTGGAAGGAACAAACGAAGCCATTAGACGCGGTGGGACGCTTGCTCGCGAAAGCGCCGTCATGGTCAAAGTCGCCAAACCAAATCAGGACATGCGTTTCGATGTGCCGGTCGTCGGTGTCGAAACAATTCGAGTCGCTGCCGAATCGCGACTGCGTGTCATGGCCGTTGAAGCTGGGAAGACATTATTGCTCGAAAAGGACGCAATTATTACTCTTGCCAACTGCTCGAACGTTTCGCTCGTGGCGCGGTGATCGCGCTCTGGTCCGGCGACTCTGTCGGTGTCTGATTCGATAGGTTAAAAAACATTCATCGTCGATTGTACGCATCTCGATCAACGAGCAATACACACTGGCAGGCAAAAAGCTCGTACTGAGACCCGTGAGGGTAGGCGCTTTTGCTCCGCCGAACATGTAAGGCGCAATCGTAAGATTGAGTTGGTCGACCAGGTCCTCTTCCAGTAAGGCGCGAAAAAGCGTTGGACCGCCTTCGCAGGCGAGCGTGCGAACGTTGTATTGCTTACGCAATGTTTGGAGCATCGCTTTAAGATCGAGATGGTCAGTTCTGGCCAAATGCAGTGTCGCTTTTTTCTTTAAAACGTCCTGATTTTTCTGAGGCATTCGTTTGGTTGAAAAAATTACGATGGGAGAAACGTCGGATTGAAAGATTTTGAGCTGATCATCTATTCTTCCTTTGTTCGAAACGATCACCCGCAGCGGGCAGCGACTTTGTCCGCGCTTGATCCTCGCTTCCTGTAGTTCCATTGGCAAGCCGAGTCGGACGTTGTCACGTTCCAGACTGGTGTGGCCGAGCAACACAGCATCCGCTAAAGCGCGCTGGCGAAACAAATGCAGCTTGTCCTCACGTGATGTGAAATCTACCGGCCCGAAATTTTTCGTCGTGACCTTACCGTCCGCGGTCATTGCGAACGTCGCGATGACGAATGGACGTTTTTGTGTTCGTCTCATCGTGAAGAAAACTTCCAACGTCCAACGCCCAATGCCCAACGCTCAATTGTCTGAATTCGGCGTTGAGCGTTCGGCGTTGAAGATTTTCCTCATTCCGGTTCACCGAGTTCGTGTTCCAGGGTGATAACTTCCGCTTCCATTTCACGCAATTTCACGTGTTCCGCTGCGCCACTCGGCTTGTAAAACAGGTACACAAGGGCGCCTGGAAGACAGCAAACAAGAATGATCAGGAAACTCAGCGACCCAATGAGAATGGCTTTCGCTTCCGAGACGCCACAAAGCCCGTGCAGCATGATCTGCAGGATTTTCTCGCGCAGCCCAATCCCCGCGAAACTGATCGGCAAAGCGGAGATGGTTCGTTCCACAGGCATGATGGCAAAAAAATTAACCAGCGGCACGCGCACACCGAGCGCGTATGCAGCAAACAGAAACGTAGTAAACGTCGCAATGTGCGCCAGGATCGACGCGCCAAACGCCACAAGGGTTGCCCGCCAATGATGTGCGTAAAGATGATATGCCGCAAAGATTTCAATCAACTTGTCGCGACCGGGAAAATGTGCCGGCAAAAAGTGGAAAAGTTTGAATCCACTTATGATGAAAGTTGCAATCAGGAAGGAAATCGACGCGCCCAGGAGAGCGAGCAAAATCCAAAGCAGATTTCGAGTCTCCGGTTTTTGGGAAAGAAAATCATAGCGCAGGGTGATGAGAATGGCGGTGATAGCTACCAGGGCAACGAGTCCGATAAACCGATCGAACACCACCGCGAGCAACGCCCCCGCTTTCTTGTCCGGCGTCTCCTTTAGCAGGTAATAGCTTTTGATGATGTCGCCGCCCGTGCCGCCAGGGAGAAATTGATTGTAGAATAACCCGATAAAGAACAGTCCGCTAAGGCGTGGGATACTGAGGCGAATGTTTTGTACTTTCAGTAAAACGTGCCAGCGGAAAGCGGCCGCACCTTCCACGACGGCATACGCCAACAAACCCATGAAAACCCAGCGATACTCCGCGTTTCGGAGTCGCTTCCACCATCTGGGCCCGCCTGTTTGGATCGTGATAGACCCAATACAGCACGCCGATGGTGACGCTAAGTTGGAAAATTGTGACCAGAGCTTTTTTCATTCGCCAAAACGTTCTTTCCAGACTCGAACCGACTGGCGAATCGCATCCGCGGTCTTGTTTGGACTCATTTCCCAGACAAATAAGCAGTTTGTGGGAAGAAGCGGAACAAGTTTCTCAAAATCTACGCCGCCCGTGAAAGGCGGCTCATGATCCCTGGCCGGCCAAATGCAATCTTGCACGTGACAGCCCAAAGCCCGCGCGCCTACCGCCCCTAGCCACTCCGCGTGATCAATAAAGCCCAGGTTCTCCTTGATTTGCGAGTGACCAAAATCGTGCCAGTACCCAACCTGTCCGGAATTCAATTCGTCGAGTAACGCAGGCAATTCGCGCTCGGTCGGAATTTCTTCGTAACCGCGCCGGCTCTCCACAGCGATTCCGACGTTTTTCGAAGCCGCGTGCTCAACAATGCGGCGGAGGCAATCTTTCACTCGCTCCAAATGGGACGGTGCGCGACGTTCGCGTGTTTCCACCGCTTTCAGTTTCGCTCTGACATAACCGCGTGAGAGATGTTTCTTTTCCTTTGTCATCTTGATCAAGCGATCGGTGATTGGCCGCATTCTTACCTCACCCAAATGCAACACCACAAACGAGGCATTTAATCGCCGGGCAAAATCAATTGTCTGAAACGTTTGCCTGACCGCGCGCTCGCGTTCCTCGATAGAAATACCGGAAAATTGGTAACAGTTCGGTGAAGCTACCATCACTTCTACCGGCAAGGGACAAAAATTATGCAGGCTACTGAAGCGTACCTCACCGGCATCGAACATTTTCTGAATCCCAGGCACGAGCGAGAGGCGAGTGCCGTGGCCTAACTCGATCAAATCAAACCCCAGTTCCGTTTTGATTTCGCGCAGCATTTCCTCTCCGGCGGTATGCCGTCCAGAGTTCCAACAGGTGGAAAACGAAATCATCGGCACATGATCATTCTGTCATTCTGAGCAGAGTGAAGCGCAGCGGAACGAAGTCGAAGAATCCCGTCGCAGAAACTTGAGTTTTCAACGGGGTCCCTCGACTTTGCTGCGCTCCGCTCGGGATGACACCTTGCGAAAACATTCCCCATCCTAGCAGACCGGCTCAATCTCGGGAGCAGGCGCAGGTGAAACCGGGCGGTCGCAAACGTGACGTCCGGCAACACTTAACACCGAGAAAGCGGCGATCCCATAGATCACGGACGCAATCGTTAGTGTGGTTCGCATTCCAATGAGATCGGCAAAACCGGGCGTGATCAGCCCTGCGACCGGCATCAATCCAAAAAAGCTCATCCCTACAACGGCAGACACTCGTCCGCGCAAATGTGCAGGCGCCTGTTCCTGCACAATCGTATTGGAAAGACCAAAATTCATCGAGAGAGCAATGGCCATGGCGCCCATGGCACAAGCGGTAAGCAAAAATCCCCGGGATACCGACATCAGAAAAACCCCCACCGCAATCGCGAGCACGTTTCCGGTCATGAATTTCAACCGGTTCTCACGGGCAACGCTCAACAGACCAATCGAGCCAAGGAACGCGCCACTGCCCGATATCGCCATCAGCCCGCCCATGCTTTTCGCACCAAGGTGAAGAATGTTGCGCACGTAAAGCGGGAGCATCACTGAGATCGCGGGGAAAACGAAAATCGTGTTAAGCGCTATCAGGGTTATGAGCGACAGAATAATTCGGTTCGAACGGACATAGCGAAAACCTTCCAGAATACCGCTCCGGCGTTGTTCTTCTTCCTCGGCTGTGCCAAGTGGCCGCTTCGGCAGCGAAATTAACGCTGCGATCAACGCAACAAAAGAGAGCGCGTTTGCGAAAAATGCCGACGCCGCGCCCCACCACCCGACCAGGAAACCGGCCAGCGACGGCCCGATCAAACGCGACCCATGAAAGACCGACCGATCAAGAGCAATGGCTGGTGCGATCTCGTCGCGCTTTACCAACTCCGGTACGAGCGCACTGATCGCCGGCATTTCATAGGAGAAAGCGATTCCCAAAAGCAGCGCAAAGAAAATAATGTGCCAGATGCGGACGTGCCCGCTCATTACCAACAGACCCAATGCGATAGCAAAGAGGATTTGTGCGACCTGGGTTGCCACCAGGATCTTGCGTTTGTCCAAGCGGTCAGCCAGCGATCCAGCTATTGGCGCGAGAATCAGCGCCGGCAGGCCCGCGGCGAAGTTTACCAGACCAAGGAGGATCGCCTTGCCCGTGAGCCCGCTCAGGACCCAGCTTTGCGCCATCATTTGCATCCAAGTGCCACTGTCGGAAATAAGCGAACCGATGATGTAACGGCGGAATGGTCCCTGGCGTAAAAGCGCCAGCGATTTCGATCCGGCCCATTTTTGCTGCGCATTCATCGCAAACACTCATCGTTGTGGAGGCGGTTGTGTCAAACCACGCAGGAAATCTTTATTTCCTGGCGGCAAACGCTGCGTTTGGAAAAGCTTAACCGGACGACACTCGGACCCGACGTTAGGCCTATCGACCATTGGTCGGTCACGACGAAATGTATCTCGGCAGATTTAGCAGGTTGTCGCTTTGGTCAACATTCGGTTCGAACGGTTGCTCATGGTCTCGATAGTACACGGTGACTTTTCCGTCCCGGTGCATGGTGATGATATCCAGTTTGCCCAGACCAAGGGATAGGAATTTCTTTTTCTGCAGATCCGCAAACTCGAATGGTTCAAGGTCGAATTTCATTCGCTTGTCGAGTTCGATCTTAAGTCTGCCTGGGAACGCGATGGCGACCGCCTGGTCCAGTTTGAAATTGACTCGCGCGTTGATCTCATCCTCGGTCGGAGGCCGGCCAAGTTCTTGCTGCAATTCTTCTATCGCCTGCTGGCGAAAAGCAGTTCCGTTTTGCGCTCGCAATTCGCTGCGAAGCAGTCTTCGCGTGATCTGCTCGATTTCCGCAATCTCGGTTAACGAAACAGCAAGCATTTTGTAAATCTGATGTTTAATCACATGCGCTTTTTTAGGCACGTATTGAATCTTCTCAAGATGCTTGTCCTTTGCGCCCTTGTTCTCGCTCGCTAATCGATCGTTGATCTGGTCGATGGTAAGTGAGACGCGAAAGGATTCGATATCGCCCTGGGCACTGAGGATCTCCACGAAAGGCATTCGATCGACAGCAGGGAAAATGAATGTGAGATCGGTATTTAGAAACGGTTGCAAGTCTTTGGCGCGATACAGGAGACCGTTGACCGTGCCTGTATCGTCCCGGGTGGGCGCGCGGATGACCATATCGGCCAAAGGTTCGAATTTTTTTCCAATGAAAAGATCATTTGCACTGAAGGCGAAACCGGAATCGTTGACTACTAGATCGTCCACGGCAGCTTCCACACGGTGCGTGGTGAAATACAATGGATCCCAGCGTCTTTTTTCCACCGTCAGTTTATTGGGAAGCGTGTCCAGGAATGACGTCTTATCCAATTCCGATTGGATGACACCGGCGGCCGCGTCTTCGCCAATTTTTTCGATGATTTTGATAATCAAAATCGTGGCGAATAGCAGAGACAAACCGAGTTTTGGCAGCACTACCGTAATCACCGTTTCCAAAAAGAAGACGATGATTTGGCCCAGAGCGCTTAGTTGCAGATCGAAATCCAGGTCGAAATCAAGCAAGCCATTATTCTGAACGGGGACCAGCCTGATCAGGAAATGGAAGTCCGGGTCGAAAAAGTTTTCTATCTCGTACTCGCCGTGAACATCGATAACAAGGACGTTGGTGAAAGTAGGGTTCCCCCCTCCCGGCGAGATTCGAATTTCCGGACGAACCTTTATGCTCTTAATCTTGCCTTTCTTTTCTCCGTCCTGAAGCAACGGATATTCGAATTCATCTGTCGTGCCTTCCTTGAGCACTGCCATTTTTTGAAACAGATCGTCGCCGAGTCGCCGATAAGTCTCGCTCGCGAAACCGAAGGCCATGTGCGAGTCCTTGGGCAGGAAGTTTTGCGCGTCGTCTAAATTTCCGCGAGCGGGCAACAAGTCGGTGCTTCTCGGACCATTTTGCAAGACCAGATTGATATAGATTCCGATGGCGTTGGGCCCTTCGTCATCGGCAAAAAACTTTTTTAACGCGATGGCAGCAATCTTTCCGCCTCCCGCAACGGAAAAATCCACGGTGCGGTCCACCTGCTTCTTCATGGACGCCAGTGTATCCACCTTTGAAAAAACCGGGTTACCGTCGTCATCCGGCGGGAGACTTTCCGCCGCGTCAATCAAAGGCCCGTTGATGTCGAGTAGTTCTATCTTCAGACCGATATTGCTCAGCAGACCGTCTGAGCCAACTGAGGACGCGAGCTCAAATTTAAGGTCAAGATTTACGGAGGCGACATTTGAAATGATTACCCTTTTATCGGGGTGATCGAGGTTGTTAATGATTGTTGGATAGAGCCGCAATCTGATGTCCGCGCCGACCGGTGAATCTTGCAATAGAGTAACGGTGAATTCATCGGTCCTCGCTGAATACGCCGTGATGCCCAGATCGAGAAACGGATTTTCGTGACCCAAAAATTCCGGATGGACGGGATAAAGCCTCTTTTGGTTCAACTCCTCAGGCGGATGAGTGACCGTGGCGTCGGTGCGGACGTGGTTGCCCTGGGCGTCTTTGACTTCGGTTTCGGAAAACCACGGAATGGAACCGGTTTCCATGGAGCTGAGCAGAAAGTATTTGATGTACTCTTCGCCCATCATGAACTCGACATCGAACCCCGAGGTGATTTTGTCCTGTGCTATCATCACTCTCAACTATCCAAGCAACACCTGGGGCGATGGTATCTTTTTCAGGTCAGAAAAGTCAAGGTCTCCGAAGAGCACGTATCAGGCGGGGTCGCCAGGTTGCATTCCCTACACTCAATTGATTATCTTGATGGATGCGCATCGATAAATACACGCAGAAGATGCAGGAAGCGCTGCAGGGAGCGCAGGACTTAGCCTCACAGGCTAACGACTCGGAAATTACGAACGAGCATTTTCTATCCGCGCTTCTGGATCAGGGCGAAGGAATCACCCGGCCGTTGCTCGAGAAGATCGGAGCGAATGTGGAGCAATTACGTGACCGGCTGCGTTCGGAGTTGGATCGTCGCCCAAAAATCCATGGCGCCGCGACCGATCTGCGGCTTTCAAACGAACTGCGCAACGTTCTGGAATCGGCAGAAAAGGAAATGTCCAAATTGAAGGATGAATTCGCCAGTGCCGAGCATTACTTGCTGGCCCTGGCGGGGTCGAATGTCCCAGCTGCGAAACTATTAAAAGAAAACGGCGTCACGCGTGATAAGCTCATGCAGGGACTGCAGCAGGTGCGTGGCTCGCAGCGGGTCACCGATCAAAATCCAGAAGGCAAATATCAGGCACTGGAAAAATATGGCCGCGACCTGACCGAATTGGCTCGACGCGGCAAAATCGATCCTGTCATTGGACGCGACAATGAAATTCGGCGGATTATGCAGGTTCTTTCGCGTCGCACAAAAAATAATCCTGTGCTCATCGGGGATCCCGGTGTTGGCAAGACTGCAATCGTAGAAGGATTGGCACGCAGAATTATCAGCGGCGATGTCCCTGAGTCGCTTAAACAAAAGCGCGTTATTGCGATGGATATTGGCGCGATGGTGGCCGGTGCGAAGTTTCGCGGCGAATTCGAAGACCGTCTCAAAGCATTCTTGAAAGAGGTGACCGATTCGCAGGGTGAGATCATTCTGTTTATCGACGAGCTGCATACCATCGTCGGCGCAGGGGCAGCGGAAGGTTCGGTCGACGCGTCGAATATGCTCAAGCCGATGCTGGCGCGCGGTGAACTGCGCACGATCGGCGCAACGACGATCGATGAGTATCGCAAGTATATCGAGAAAGATGCGGCGTTGGAACGGCGTTTTCAGCCTGTGTTGGTGAATGAGCCATCCGTTGAAGACACGATTGCCATTCTCCGCGGCCTGAAGGAACGCTACGAAGTGCACCACGGTGTGCGCATTACCGATAGTGCGCTGGTCGCTGCGGCGGTGCTGTCGCAGCGCTACATCACGGATCGGTTCCTTCCGGACAAAGCGATCGACCTTGTGGATGAAGCAGCGTCGCGCCTAAAGATCGAGCTCGATTCAATGCCGACGGAGATTGACGTAATTGAACGTCAAATCATGCAGCATGAAATGGAGCGTCAGGCCCTAAAAAAAGAGAAGGATCCTGCAAGTAAGGAGCGTTTGAAGAAATTGGAGAAGGAGCTGGCTGGTCTAAAGGAAAATTCGAACGCGCTGAAAGCGGAGTGGCAGAAAGAGAAGGCCGTGATCGACGAGCAACGGAAATGGAAAGAGCAACTCGACCACCTTCGCACGGAACTCGAGCGCGCTCAGCGTCGCGGCGAGCTGGCAAAGGCAAGCGAAATCCAGTACGGGAGCATTCCGGAGTTGGAGAAAAAACTGGCTGATGCAACGGCAAAAGCGGCGAAAGCCAAGACACCTACATTGCTTCGCGAAGAAGTGACTGAAGAAGACATCGCCGAGGTGGTCTCTAGCTGGACGCATATTCCGGTTTCGCGCTTGCAGGAAGGCGAACGTGAAAAACTGGTAAAACTTGAAGAGCATTTGCATTTGCGCGTTGTCGGTCAGGACGAAGCGATCAAAGCGGTGGCTAACGCGGTGCGCCGTGCCCGCGCGGGTTTGCAAGACCCTAATCGTCCACTGGGTTCATTCATCTTTCTCGGTCCGACCGGCGTCGGCAAAACGGAATTATCCCGCGCACTTGCCGAATTTTTGTTCGACGACGAGAACGCCATGGTCCGGATCGACATGAGCGAATACATGGAAAAACACACGGTGGCGCGATTGATCGGCGCGCCGCCGGGATACGTTGGCTACGAGGAAGGCGGGCAACTCTCCGAAGCGGTGCGGCGCAAACCGTATTCGGTCGTGCTCTTCGATGAAATTGAAAAAGCGCACCCGGATGTGTTCAACGTTTTGCTCCAGGTGCTCGACGATGGGCGCATCACGGACGGGCAGGGGAGAACAGTCGATTTCAAGAACACGGTCATCATCATGACTTCAAACATCGGTTCTCAATACATCATGGAGGAAGAATCGAAAGAAGCGCGGCGACGACTGGTAACGGACGCGTTGCGTGCGCATTTCCGACCTGAGTTTCTCAACCGCGTGGATGAAATCATCATTTTCGATCGGCTGAGCGAAGACGATCTGAAAAAGATAGTCGAAATTCAGCTTGGCCGTCTGGCGAAACGTCTCGAGCAGCAAAAAATCACGCTCAAGCTATCCGATGCCGCTAAGGCACTTCTCGCGCGCGAAGGATACGATCCGGTTTACGGTGCCCGTCCTCTGCGACGCACCATTCAAAAGGAAATTCTCGACCCGCTCAGTATCGACATCCTGGAAGGCAAAGTCCGCGAAGGCCAAACTGTTCACGTTGACGCAAAAGAGGGGGTTTTGTCATTTCGAGCGTAGTCGAAAAATCTCTTGTTGTTTCTTCCCTCAAAGCCGTGACTCGCAGGCAGTCAGGCGGCTTTTGAATTAAGTCGACTTGATGTAAGTTCTGTCGTGAAGATCGTCGAGGCCAAGCCAATCGAGAATTACAGATTATTTCTGAGCTTTGATGACGGCGTCTCCGGCGTTCTCGACTTAGGCGACATTGCCGAGCGCGGCGTCTTTGAAGCATGGAAGCGGGGCGGAATCTTTGAGCGTGTTCGGATCACCAAATCTGGAGCACTCGAATGGCCTGGAGAACTGGATTTGTGTGCCGATACACTTTACCTAAAACTCACGGGCAAGCAGCCGGAGGATCTTTTTCCGGCCTTGGGTAAACGCGTGACGCATGCCTGAGATTTGCCGCTTCTACGGCATCATTATACATCTTTATTACGGCGATCATCCGCCGGGACACTTTCACGCGATTTACGGCGAGCACGTTGCGAAGATCGCGATCGAGACATTGGAGATTATCGACGGATTTCTGCCGCAACGCGCTTCAAGGCTTGTGCACGAGTGGGCGCAGCTTCACGAGCAAGAGTTGCGTGACGCATTTGAACTCGCGGCGAATTTCCAAAGACCCCCGAAGATCGAGCCGCTCCCTTAAGCTTTGGGAGGGCACTTGAATTTCTCGGAAAATAGGTCTCACTACTGGTCTTTTAGTGAGGGCGAGACCTAAAACGAACATCCGGGTCAACGGCCGGGAGTATGCCAATGCCGACGAGATGCCGGCAGAAGTCAGGGCGGCATACGACCGCGCTGTGGACGACCCGGCTGAGCTCCATTCCGGCGCGCGATTGGCCGCTAAACTCAATGCAAAGATCATTGTCGATGGCAACGAGTTTAGTAATGCCGGCGAAATGTCAGTGGACGATCGACATTCCTATCATGAAGCGCTCGAGGCGCTCTTTCCGCCCGGCATTGCGGTATCTGCTGACGAGGCGCACGGGAACAACGGCAAGAAGCAGTCGCCGGTCATGACTTTGATCAGAAATTATTTGTCCCGCGGTGCCCGACTCTTTCGACCTAAACGCTGAGATCTGCAGGTTGCGTTGACAGCCAGGCCTGCTGTCTCCCGCGAGTTGACGGTTTCTGTCTGGTGTCGCTCGTTAGGCGGTTGACTGCTTGAACGCCGTCACAAAGCTTTCCATTTCGGCTTTCTTCCCGATCGTAACCCGCATGTGATTTGGCAGGGTGGGGAATAGTCGCCCAACGTGCACGTTTTGTCGCTTCATCGCCTGGATCAGTGGAACGACCGGCCGTTTACAGTCGAACATAATAAAATTTGCCTGCGACGGAATGGTTTGGTAACCCAGTTTATCGAGCGCGCTGATGGTGAATGTCTTCGCTTCTTTGTTTAATCGCTGACCGTTTGAAACCTGATCGGGATCCTCCAGACTGGCGCTCGCCGCGGCCAACGCCATGATATTGACGCTGTCCCACATTTGGTACGGACGCATGCGGTCGATCGTTTTCTTCTGAGCAACGCAGTACCCGCAGCGTAATCCCGCCATACCATAAATTTTCGAGAAGGTGCGCGCGACGATGAGGTTCGGATAGTCCTTTACCATCGGGATTACGCTTTCGTAGTCAGGGGTATCGGCGAAATGAAAGTACGCTTCATCTACAAGAACCACCGTTTCGGGTGGAGTTCTTGCGATGAAATCGCGTAGCTCGTTCTTGGGCGTAATA
The DNA here is from genome assembly GCA_963753675.1 of uncultured Verrucomicrobiae bacterium. Taxonomy (GTDB): domain Bacteria; phylum Verrucomicrobiota; class Verrucomicrobiia; order Chthoniobacterales; family UBA10450; genus Udaeobacter. The sequence continues at coordinate 84,385 of CAVWCZ010000001.1, forward strand.
CTCGCAGTCGGGTTGTTCGGGTTGCAGATATAAATGAGACCCCTTTTCGCACCGGAAAGCATCTTCGGTAAGTCATGGGAAAAGGTCGAGGTCAGAGGCACCTTTATCACTTCTGCACCGTTGACCTTCGCTTGCTCCAGGATCGCTTCAAAAGTTGGATCTGCTGCAATGAGTGTCCCGCCCTCTTTGTCAGTGAAGCTCTCGGCACAAAGTTTCAAAATCTCGCTGGAACCGTCGCCAAGCAGGATTTGATCGCGAGCAACGCCGTTCAGCTTTGCCAGCTTGTCGATCAAGGTGTTGTTGTGTTCATCGGGATAACGGCAGGCGAGCACAAAGGAATCATTCATTGCCTGCAATGCCTTCGGTGAAGGTCCGTACGGATTTTCATTCGCGCTCAAGCGGACGACATGGCTTGATGCGGGGAGATGCTCCGGTTGTGTTGCGAATGAAACCGCCGGCCTCACAAAAGCCGCCGCCGCGCCGGCGCCGAGGAGTTGCGCAAATTTCCGGCGGGAAAGAGGAATCGTGTTCATATCGATCACTCATAAGATGATTCATCGCCCGACGCGAGATGGAATTGTAGCCGCGGCGTAAGCAAACAATGTCGAAGGTCTGCGCGGACATTCAGAATTTCTCGCCTGTTTCATACTGGGCGGTTACACTGCGCTGTGATGTTTTCGTTCTTGAAAGAACGCAGGCGTCGTCGGCTGCGAAAGCGGACGTTTCCAACGGAATGGCTGAAGCTAATTCAACGTCATGTCGCGTTTTTTCCCAAACTGTCCGGGAGAGACCGGATTGAATTGCTGGGTCACGTCCAAGTATTTCTTGCCGAAAAACGTTTCGAGGGATGCGGCGGTCTGGCAATCAACGACGAGATCCGGGTAACTATCTCGGCGCAAGCTTGTCTTCTATTGCTGCATCGCACGACGGACTATTTTCCCGGTCTGCAAACGATCCTTGTTTATCCAACCACGTATATGGTGGAAGAAAGACGGCAGATTGGTGAACACGTCTGGGAAGAAGGAACCATGAGCCGTCTTGGCGAGACTGGCCGCAAAATGGGTTCACTTGTTCTGGCCTGGGGTGCCGTCAAACATGGCGCGGCCGATCCTTCCGATGGAAAGAACGTTGTTTTACATGAATTTGCGCATCAACTCGATTTCGAAAATGGGGCAGCCGATGGAGTGCCTGAATTAGCAACACGGGAGCAGCAATTAACTTGGAGCGAAGTCATGAGTGCCGAGTTTGCTTCACTTCGCGCGGCGGATGAAACGGGAATACCCACCTTGCTCAACACGTATGGCGCGACTAATCCTGCGGAGTTTTTTGCCGTATCGGTCGAAGCGTTCTTTGAGCAGCCACGTGCTTTGCGCGCTCGTCACCCGAATCTGTACGCCGAGCTACAAAACTACTTTCAGCAGGATCCGACGGAATTTTCTGCCGAGCAAACATTGTAGGGCGTCTGTGTCAGACGCCATTTGTCTCGGAATGGCAATGCCACTACTGCGGCTGCGGGACAATCCGGATATACGGCTTAGGCGCCTTCCATCCCTGCGGGTAACGCTTCTTGGCCTCCTTATCGGAGACGGACCCCGCGATGATGACGTCTTCACCGGGCAACCAGTTTACTGGCGTAGCCACCTGATGCTTCGCGCTCAGTTGCAACGAATCGATCACGCGCAGCACTTCATCGAAATTCCGGCCGGTGCTCATTGGGTAGACAAGTATAAGCTTGATCTTCTTGTCCGGACCGATAACGAAAACGTTGCGCACCGTGGCATTATCGGCTGCTTTACGAGCCTTGGCATCTCCTTCGGTGTCGGCCGGGAGCATGTCGTAAAGCTTTGCGATTTTGAAATCGGCGTCCGCCGATCGTCGGATAGTTTGGCGCGTGACCCTGAGTCTCCTCGATGTCCCTTGCCCATCCCTTGTGGTCGCCGGTCGAATCGACGGACAACCCGATAATTTTCACATTTCTGCGGTCGAAATGCGGCTTCATCTTCGCCATGTAACCAAGCTCGGTTGTGCACACCAGCGTGAAGTCTTTTGGATGCGAAAACAAGACGGCCCACGAATTTCCGATCCAATCGTGGAACCGGATTGGGCCCTCAGTAGTTTCTGCATTAAAATCAGGTGCTGTATCTCCAATCTTCATTTGCAATTTCTCCTCTATTTTGGATTTAGCTTATTTCCCAATCGCTTGAGCGAAAGTCAACGTTGGTTTTGTGGTGGGGGAGGACGATAGACCAATCGCAATAAAACTTCGTCAAATCGCACGCATCAGAAAATACAAACTCGTTTTCGAGCAAACTTCCGCGACGATTACGGCTACGATAAAGCTCATGACGGCCCTTGCTCCGGTCACGTTGCACGAAACCGAGTAAGCCTTGTACATCAAATATACCGTCCAACAGATAAGCACGGTCATCACCAGCACGACGCAAAAGAAGGCAAACGCATCAGGCGTGACGAACTCGATATGGCCACCATGGGTCAGAAGTTGATCGAGTAGATGCGCCGTGAATCGTTGATAACCGGGCAGCAAAGCGATCACGCTGATAAAGATCGTCGGCCAACGCGCCAACGCTTGCGTCCCCGCCAGGTCGATCACGCGAAATCCTCCAGGCGCTGTGAGTTTACCCGCAATTGATAGCGCCGCGCTCAAGCACAGCCAGGCAATAAATCCCTCGCAAACAAAGAACCACCAGGGCATGGGCGGGCTACCAGTCGGGTTTGTGTGGACGTCGAGAACACCGTCAAAATGTGTCCCGCTGAGCGTGCCAAGAAGTCCGGCCAGAAAAATTGCCGCCCATCCGAGGAGAAGTGCTCTGGCCCCCGCAATATAAATGGACGGATTCAACAACAGCGTGATCGGCTTCGATCCAGTTTGCATGTTCATTTTTTTCCTTTCTTGCCTGACTCGTTTCGCTTCAGCTGCTCAATGATTGCATCCAATCGATTCCGCACCGTCGGGTAGCTCACTCCAAGAATGCGGGCCATTTCCTTCAAGCTTGCGTTCGCTTTCAGGAATTGGAGAAGGAACGTCTGATCATCGATCGGCAGCCGGACCAGAAGCGGCAGATCAAATTGGCCCTCAACTTCCGTTCCACAGCGTTCGCAACAGAGACGTCTGGCCTCCAACTCTCCGCTGCAGCTTGGACAGGTTGTGGGTAATTGCTTCATCGGGTTGGAATGTGAATAAAATTAAATAATATGTCAATAAAATAAATATAAAAGGTTATTTTATTGATTGTTTGGTTAATTATATCCAAACAAAGGCGAAAACGCAGTCCCCAGCAGGCTGAGGCCAACCGGGATTAGCGTTTTATTCGGCGGGCTAGGCGATCAGTTCGCAGAACTTTTGCAGGTCGATGTTGCCACCGGAAATGATGGCGACGATCGGACCTTTGCCAGAACTGCCACTCAGCGCCGCAGCCACCGACAGTGCGCCGGCACCTTCGGAGATAACCCGCGCTTTTTCGGCCAGTAATCGCATCGCATTTTTAGTCTCTTGAAGCGTGACCACAAAATAATCATCCACCACTGGTTTCATGCGTTCCCACATGCGAGGGAACACGCTTTGTCCTCCGGCGCCGTCAACGAAAGAGGCTTGCCAGTCTTTGAATAGTTGTGGCGACCCCATTTTGAACGAGAGCGCGGCCGGTGCAGCGGTCTCGGGTTCGACGCCCAAAGATTTTTATTCCCGGGTTGAGCGCCTTGATTGCGCTGCCAACGCCAGTGATGAGTCCGCCGCCGCCGATGCTGGCGATAACAGCGGTCGTATCCGGAGCGTCTTCCAGGATTTCCAATCCCATCGTTCCATGACCCGCGATGAAATCGTTATCGTCGAATGGGTGAATGAATGTCCCTTCAACTCCGGGAAATGAGCGTTCGTCCAGGGTTTTCCATGCAACCTCGTATGGTACGGGAATAAGCTTTGCACCGAGAGAGCGCATTCGTTCCAACTTCGATTTTGGCGCGGTCTCAATTACTACAACAGCGCACGGAACGCCTGCCTGTCTCGCCGCGTACGCGACGCCTTGCCCTGCGTTTCCAGCGCTAATTGTCCAGACGCCGCGTTTGCGATCAGCCTCGGATAACATGGCCACGGCGTTGGCTGCTCCGCGTAGCTTGTAAGCATTGATTGGCTGCAGGTTTTCGAGCTTGAGTCGAATATCAGGGAGCCCCGGACCGAGCTCGAGTCGAATCAGCGGTGTGCGAATGACCGTCTTTGCAATGCGCTCACGAGCAGCACGTATTTCGGAGACGTCTATTGCACGAACGGGTTCGAGGGGCGTGGGCATTCGTTACGTAGTGTAAAGGTGAGCAGAGGAGGCGCAATCTCATGCCGGGTAAGGGCGGGGCAATCACTCCGGCGGTTGGTAGCCTGAAAACAATAACGTTTGAACACCTTCGAAATACAGGTATCAGAGCGTTCACCATGATAAAAAATACCGTTACCGCTTTAGTCGCCGTCGCAATGCTTGCTGCATCCAGCGCGTTTGCAGGAGAGCACGCCTGTTGTTCCAAGGGTGCATCCAGAGCGAAGGCAATGGGCTGCGTGAATTTGGCTTCATTGCATCTTACGGCTGGTCAAAAGACCAGAATCGAAGCGTGGCAGACTGAATGCATGAAGGCAGGTTGCACCAGGGAGAGCCGTCAGATGTTCCTGACCCGTGCAAAGGGAATTCTTTCGGCGCAGCAATTCGCTCAGTTGCAAGCGCAATGCAAAAGATCAGCGGACGCAAAGAAAACTTAAGTCGATTTTTAGTATCATCCGCGGCCGGAGAATTTCCGTTGCAGCCAGAATGACAACTTGAATTGCCGTTTCCGTAAGCCCCGGCGTCATGTCGTTTCTTTATAGCGTGGCTGTCTAGAATGCCTTGTTCGAATCCAAAAGAATTGTAACCGGGCCTTCATTGACCAGTTCGACCGACATCATTGCCTGGAAAACTCCTGTGGCGACGGTAATTCCCAAGTCGCGCAGGGCCGTGCAAAACTCTTCGTAGAGCTTCTTTGCCTGTTCCGGCGGCGCAGCGGCAATGAAGCTCGGTCTGCGTTGACCCCGCGCGTCGCCGTAAAGGGTAAACTGCGATACAACCAGCGCGCTCCCTCTCACCTCCAAAAGGGAGCGGTTCATTTTTCCCTGGTCGTCCTCAAAGATCCTGAGGTTTGCGATCTTTGCGGCCATGGTACCAGAGACCCCGGACGTATCGTCGCGGCCGACGCCGAGCAAAATCATGAGTCCACCGGCAATTTCTCCCATGATGTTACCGTCAACGGTCACCCGTGCGCGACTGACACGCTGAACTACTGCTCGCATGGCAAACTAGAGAATTTTCTGCAGCAAATCGGCGAGACGCCACCCGGCTTTGTGCAGCTCATCCCGCACGACGCCGGTGGCCCATGTCCGATACAGTGAACGATCTGGACTCGCTCTTTCGATTGCCTCACCGGTCGCCACAATCCGGTCCCCGTCCAGGAACGCTCTTACATTTCGAAATTCCAGCCGCGCATGCGCTTCGCGCGCAATCGGCAAAATTTCGTCGGCCCACACTTCCGCATAATTATCGACCGAGACATTCGCGGGCATGTGCCAATTGGGCGGCTCACGCGTTGCCATGTCGTGGATCAGATCCTTTTTCAAAAGTTCAATTTGCGCTTCCAATTCTTTCTTTCTCAGTGTTTGGGGCTCTTGAGGAAAAAGCGCGTTCACTGCGTCGTAATCCCAAAACCCATGAAATTTTTTCTTACGAACACCCCGTTGTCGTGGCGGCTCATCGCTGAGCTCAAGTGTAAATGTATTTCCGCCTTCGTCCGCCAACACCGATGTGTTCTTATCAGGATCGGCGGGGCGGCCTTGTGCATCGAAATAATCCGCACCGACGTGCAAGGGCTGATGAATGTCAGCGACATAATGAGCAAGCAGGATGAGCGCCACGGATTTGGTAATCTTGCGCTCGTTTTGCTCGGGCACGCGCCCTTGAAGGACATCGATACAGTATGGAATCATATGCACGATGTCCCATTTGCTGCGACCCGCAGATCCGTCGCGATATCGTTGCGGTGGGATCACCGGGACGTCCGTGTAGTGAAACCAGTGATGTGAAGGCGCGGCTGAGTTGATGTCGTGGGTCGGCTGGTTTGCCCGCCAAAAATCACGCAATTGCCTGTCTAAATTTCGATGGGACGAATAATGGAATGACCTGGGATCATCGACGCCCTTCTTGTCCCAGCCTTTAATCTCGTCGGCAATCAGTGCGGCTCTTTCCAATGTTAACCCATCGAGCAACAGGTAGATTTTTGCGGCCGTGGGCGTGTTCGCCAGTCGCTGATCTGCAATCCCGCCGACGATTTCGTGCCCCAGCGGGCCGTAGGCGCAAACGGAAGCGTGAACGCCGACGACCGCGGCAACCACAAGAATTCCTCGATGGGTAAAATTCATCGATGTAGTGGCGATTAGAACCTTAGCGACGCATCGAGTAAATGGTATTGCCAGGCAAACACCCCAAACGCGATACCGCCAATCGCCAAAAGAATTGCGTGAGCGCGAAACCAGAGTCCGTGTCCTGGAAGTCTAACAAACCGAATCGCGGCAATAATTAAGAGAACGACGCCTGCCGTTAGAAGCCAGCCAAAGATATGAAGCGCCACCAACCATGGATTGATGGCGTCGCCGAGAATCACGATGTGTTCCAAGCCCTGGCTGAAAGCAATCACGGGCACCAGAATGAAGATCAATTCACCGAGGCAAACGATTCGCGAAAGAAAGAAGAGAACCCGATCGCTTTTCATCGCGAAGAGCGGTCGCCTGTAACGCCTACGAACCAGGGCTGCAACCGGCCAGAGTAAAACCGTCAAAAGCGCCAGCAGCAAGTTCCCGCCAATCACTAAACCGACAAAAGTCCTGCGCGCGTACCACGGAACACGCTGGCCTTCGTAAATCGCCGGGAAGGGGAGCATTTCGCCCACACTGCCTGATGAGTCACGGCGGAACGCGATCCTTTCCGCACCATCGACCTCGTTGTAAACGAGCGGAGCAATTTCCTTCCATTTTTTTAACTCACCGCTCTGATTTTTGTTTCCTTCTACAATGAGAGTACCGTCTTTGTCGCTGCTGACGCTAAACTGACCGAGCAATGCGAGAACTTTCAGGAAAGTTGTTTCTCCGCGCCGGGTTCCATCATAAACTCCGCTGACTCTGCGGCCGTCGGCCTTTTGGGTGCTGGAATCGACAGTGACCTTTGGCTTTTCTGGATTCGGAAAGTAGCGATTCATGAAAGTGCGCAGGATTTCTCCGCGTCCGCCGCCGACATTTTGGCCAAGGCTATTGTACGAAATGAAGTATCCAACATGCGCATCGGGTAGCAACACCATGTCGCTATGGAAATATACCGAGTCGCCGCCGTGACCGATGACGCGCACGGGTTCCAACAAATATTCCATGAAACAAATACCCAAGCCGCAAATCATCGGATTAAGGTCGAACTGCCGTGTTTCCATCCGGCGAACGGTTTCGGGTTTCAAAACAGCGGCTCCGTCAACGCTGCCATCCTGGAGAAACGCAAGCATGAAGCGTGTCATATCTGCGGCGGTAGTTGAAAGCGCACCGGCCGGGGCGGCTTGCACGAATTCAAAATCGCGCGGCTTCTTCGAGGCGCTGAGATAACCCTTCGACATTTGGGCTGCGAGCTTCGACGGCAACGGTTGATCGAAAGTCGAGTTGGTCATCCCGAGCGGCTTCAGGATGTGATTTTCGATATAACGTTCGAATTTTTCGCCGCTTACGCGTTCGACAATGTATCCGGCAAGTGTGAATCCATAATTGGAATAGGAAGGAACCTTGCCCGGCGGGAAAATGCGGGCCGGCATTTGTTTCACGAGATACGTGCGCAGCGGTCGCATGTCGATTTCATGTGCCACGAACAGATTCTTCAATGTTTCCTCGAATCCGGCTGTGTGCGTTAGTAATTGTCGCAGTGTGACAGGCTCCGGGTAAGTCTTAGGAATCGTGAAATCGAGGTACTCATTAACGTTGCGGTCGAGATCGAGTTTGCCTTGTTCGACTAACTGCATCACGGCCGTGGCAGTGAACAATTTCGAAATCGAACCCGGCCGAAATAGCGTTTGATCGGGTACGACCGGCTTTTTTGCTTCAAGATCGGCGTAGCCGTATCCCTTTTGGAAGAGAACCTGACCGTCTTTCACCACCGACACGACGGCGCCGGCAATATCCCGGTTCCGCAATTGCGATGGAATCAGCGCGTCGAGAAAAGTTTCGAAATCCGCCTTGGTTAATTCGGCTGCCACACTTGGCTGTGGCGGGGTGATTGCAGAAATATTGGCCGGAGGAGGTGATGGCGCCGATATAAGTGGCGATGGCGCCGGCCCCTGGCCGTGGGCACCAGCAATTAGCGGCAAGCTAAGCGTGGCGAACAGGTGGCATCGGGAAAAACCTTTTCGCATCGGAACCGAGTGTGCCAGTTGGAATGAGCCTGACAAGAACGCGATTCAGTCGGCATTTTTGCCCGCGAGACGGTTTTGAATCGTTTCGATCCGTTTCTTCAATTTCTCGAAATGCGATCCAGGCCAGTAGATCTGGCCGCAGCTAGGGCAACGGCGGAACTGTTGGTAATAGATTTTGGTAAGCGGTTCGAGTTCTCCAATAACATCCGCCTTGGTTGCGTGTTGCAACCGTGCATTACAGCGCAGGCAGCGCGTAAAAGGAGCGATCAAGCTCCAGAAAGATTAAAACGGTGAACAACCTCGATGGTTTGTTCTTCGGCATTCTGTGATCGCGGAGAATAACCATGCTGAACGATCGCGTGCATAAGCAACCGACGATCACGAGTCAACAGCGCCCGGTTTTCGCGAGCCATCACATCGAGCAACTGCCGGTCATTAGCCTTTGGATCGTAGGCAACATCAAAGCCGAGGAGGCGGAGATTACGGGTAAGTCGTCCTAAATGGCCGTCGGAAACAAATCTCTCTAAAGTAGCGGTTTGTAAATGTTGTTTCGCTGATAGCGTGTCACGTTTTTCAACCGGAAAAACCTCTACATCTGCATCGTTCGTCAGCGTGTGATTAAAACCGACGGCCTGCCGATTCAGCAGGATCGCATCCACCTCCGGATGCGGGACGCCGCATGATTCGATGACGTCCTTCAGAGAAGTCTTTTCGCTCAGACTTCGTACAATGGTTTGACCACGGGTCTGTCGTCGGAGAAAGAAATCAAGGTCGCCCCGAAAGCGAAGCCGGATCGTGAACGGTCTCACATTAATCCGTGACCCGCGCGTTGGCGTAAGCGTACTCAAACGTGGTGGCACGCGGGCGACCCTGAAGCTTGCCGGGTCCGAGCGGTTCATCTTCGCCGAAATAGCAATCGATTTGCCAGCGGCGCAGCCCGCCACCGGTATCCATGATTTTCCAGCGGTTGCTACCAAAAACTTTCTGAAGTTCCGGAGAGGATGTCTGTATAATCGCTCCGCGACGGAGGCCACCGTGCCCTCCCGTCATTGCCGCCGAGTAACGCGGCAACAACACACCGCCTGCACCCATGGCATGTGAAGCGAAAGCGTATGAATTGCTGCCGTTGTAGCGAATGTAGTAACGCCCATTCACCGGCGTAGTAATTCGACCGAAGCCTTCCTTTTTTACCGAACGCAGAAAATCGCGCGGATATTTCCGGCCGTGCAGGCCCGGTTTTGTGACCGGCGTCGCGTCGAAGCCGCGTTCGAAAGTAAAACCCGATTCCTTCGGTGTGTAATAGATCGTGCAGACGACGAAATATTCTCCGTTATGTCCCTGCGGGCGCCGCGCCAGCTTTTCATTTTCGTAGGCGAGTCGCTGCACTACTTCCGGCCACGGAATGTCCGCACAAAGCTGCGGGATGATCGACATCGTCAATCCGACCAGGAGAACCGTGATCATCCGGTCATTCTGAGCGGAGCGCAGTGGAGCCGAGGAATCCCGCGGCGGTACTTGGAACATAGCAACGGGGTTCCTCGACTTCGCTCGGAATGACAACTGGGAAAACCGGGGCTGGTTAATCATTGCTCGTCGAAGAATCTATTCAGCGGGCCGCCCAACAATATTTCGATCGGTAACTTTTCTGTTTCGTATTCGTAAGGAGGTTGTTTCCATTCAAAGTCCTGAGGGTAATTCTTGCGGATATGTTTGATGATTTCCACCGCAGTACGAAAGGGTTGGAAGATTTCGCGATCGATCACGTGAGTTTGCGCGCCCCCGCAGAGCTCACCGGCGAATTTGTGAAAGGTTGGCTGGAAATAATTCTCGCGAAAGAAAACGCCCGGCAGCTTTAACGCGTTGAGTTCGGCGCAAAGTTTTTCTGCATGAACGAATGGCGCGCCAAAGATTTCGAATGGTCGCGTGGTGCCGCGTCCTTCGGAAATGTTGGTACCTTCGAACAGGCACATTCCTGGATAAACGGTGGCCGTGTGAAGGCTTGGCATATTCGGTGACGGCATTACCCACGGCAGACCGGTCTGGTCGAACCACATCTCGCGCTCCCAGTTTTTCATCGGCAGGACAGACAATTGGCAATTAGGGAACGCTTCGTCCCGGAACTGCTTTGCCAGTTCGCCAATCGTACGGCCATGCCGGATTGAAAGAGGATGCATCCCGACGAAAGATTTGTAATTCGGGTCGAGCACTGGACCTTCAGTCGTTATGCCATTAATCGGGTTTGGCCGATCGAACACGACGACCGCGGTGCCGCATTTCTCGCACGCGCGCATACAGAGGTACAACGTCCAGATAAAAGTGTAGTAACGCGACCCGATGTCTTGAAGATCCACAACCAACACATCTAGCCCCTTCAACATCTCCGGAGTCGGCTCGCGATGTTCGGCATACAGGCTGTAAACCGGAATGCCCAGACGCGGATGCTCGTAGCTTTTCCATTCGATCATGTTGTCCTGCGTTTGGCCCAGGAAGCCATGTTGCGGGCCAAAGAAGGCAGCGACACGGAAAAGGTCGCCGTGATGCTGCTCAAGAATTTGCGACGCGTGTTCCAGTGTTGAGGAAACCGAAGCCGGATGAAGAAGCGCCCCGATGCTGGCGCCTCGAAGCTTCTCCGGCCAGAGTTCGCTCAAATGATCAAGTGGCAACCGAACAGGCATTGGTGCTCTTTTATCACGATACAGAGATTCTTGCGATGTGGTTGTAGTGGCGGCTGTGCTCGCCACGCCGAAGCCTCGCGGAGGCGGGTCAGCTGCCGATGTTTGAGCGCGTGGTTCGAAACGCCTCTACAAGCCGCGAAAACGCATGAAACCAAACGCCACGATTGCGATAAGCGCGACCGCCGTGCACGCTTTTGCGAATAGCTCACCGTGACGCACGTAAAACGTCAGCTGATGTTCGGTCGGCACGTTGATTTCTCCGGTCAGGACTCCCTCGGTAAAGGTGCTACCGGTGTCGTCCCGTAATTCCTCGGTGATTCGACCGAATTGATTAATAAAACAGGTCACGCCAGTGTTGGCCGCACGCAGCATCGGACGACGGGTTTCCACGCAACGAAAAATTGCGTTTGCGAGATGCTGATGCGATCCGGCGGAATGCTGAAACCACCCGTCGTTAGTCATATCGACAAGTAAATTCGCCCCGGGACTCGTTTCGGTTGGGAGAACAAATTGTCTGGTCAACTCGCCAATGGTGTCTTCGAAACATATCAACGGCGCCACTTGGACTTCCCTGTTCGTCAAGGTAAACACGGTGTGTTCTTTTCCCGATTGAAAATCCCCCGGCACCTGATCCCCGACAATCTGCGCCAGCAGCGGCACTGTATGGCGCCCGGGAACATATTCGCCGAAGGGCACCAGGTGAACCTTTCGGTATAGTTGCACTCGATCGCCACCTTCCGAAACAAGCAGCGCCGCATTATAGGCGTCGCCGTTTTCTTCGTCGATCGTGCCCAGTAGAAGGTCCGTCTCCGCCGATGCGGCCAGGTCCATCACAAATTTGTAACTCTCCTGGTCTTGAAGAACCGGCCCGGGCATCGAGCTCTCGGGCCAAACCAGCAATTCAGGCGGCGGATTTGAACGCAACGATATTTCGCTTAAGTGCCGGAACTGATCGAAGATTTTCCTTCCAAATTGTGGATCGAATTTTTGTTGCTGCGGAACATTTGCTTGAACGGCAGCAACACGAAGCGGTTTAGCGGGCGGCGAAACCTGCACAGCGCGAAGTCCGAAAACCAGGACGCCTACGATGGACGCCATGGTGATTGTGAAATCAAAATGCGGTCGCACCATGTGCGTGCGCGCCTCGAGGATCAGGCGATATCCCGTTGCAAGAATGATCACGTTGGCGAACGCGACCAGGAATGATAGTCCGGCAACGCCGGTAAACTCCGCAATTTGAATCAGCGGCCAATTGGTGTGCAACGCCACGCCGAGGCCGTTCCAGCCGAAGCCCGAAAAAACCCAACCGCGCAGCCATTCAAGGACTGTCCATCCGGCTGCGAGCAGAAAGGCGAGCATCAGGTTGTTTGTCGATTTGAGCCATGGGGACTGCGCCTGGGCTGCGGTGGTCCGGGCCCGCACCAGCATTTGGCTCCATTTACTTGCGGCTACTGGTTTCTTTCTCTCTCGTGGCCGAAGCAGGCCGCAGAACGAGGTCCAGAGCGCGAAATAAATCGCCATGTAAAACGCAAGAACGAACCAGCCAAGGGGCGTGACAGTTGTGAGCCAGGAGAAGACGATCCAAAAAAACGTCAGCCCTGCGACGTAACCCAGAAGCAGGTTCCGGAGCCATCGGCGACGCGACTCCGCGCCGGAAAACCAAACTGCAGCGATGAGCGGAGTGAGCGCAATCCAGCAGAACCACGTCAGATTGAACGGGGCGAAGCAGGCTGCGCAAAGGAGACCGCTACAGATTGCAGCGAGCCACGGCCAAAGCTTCCTGATCTTTGTCATGAGCTTTGTGCAAACTTTAAATCCAAAGCAGTAACCATTAAGGAAGACCGGTCCGCCATACGACGGAGTTTAGCGCGGTGAACTTGCGCAGCCGTCGGTTTCACATTGACGGCTGGGAAGCCGTCACTCCTTGCTTACCTTGTGTCATTCCGAGCGAAGTCGAGGAATCTCTGATCGTTCGCGACAGTGGCACGCAAATTAATAATCCGAGATGTTTCGCTTCGCTCAACATGACATTTACACCTTCAGCCGCGAGTTGGCATCTTTCCGCAGCCATTGCCAGAGTTCCTCCAGGTGTTTTTTAACTTCGTCTTTGATTCGCTCAAGGTCTGCGGCCGACTGTTTCACTTTTCCCGGCTGGCGGCGTGCAAACAGGTAGTATTTTATTTTTGGCTCGGTTCCCGACGGGCGCACCGCGATTCGCGTCCCATCCTCCAGCTCAAACATTAGCATCTTGGTCTTCGGAATAAGATCGCCTTCGATGTCTTTGATCTCGTCGGTCTCAAAATCTTTAATGTTCACCACTCTTGAGTCGAGTATTTCGTGAACCGGATCGGCCGCGTACGACTTCATCAGACTGGCAATTTTGTCTGCGCCTTCAGCACCTTCAAAAACGAGGGAACTGGTTTTCTCCGAGAAATATCCGAACTGCGCATAGATTTCGTCGAGTAATTGGTCGACCGTTTGTCCACGGGATCTGGCGTAAGCGGCAACTTCACAAAACATGATCACCGCGCCGTTGCCGTCTTTATCGCGAACAAAATCCGCCCCGCTGTAGCCATAACTTTCTTCGCCTCCGAAAACATAGAATGAAGAGTATGCGAGGCGAAGCCGGCGAGTTTCCGCTTCCGAAAGATCGGCGTAATTCTGACGCAATGGTTCGGGAATCGCGCACTCGTACTTTGCGAGCTTCGCGCCGATATACTTAAAGCCGGTCAACGTTTCGACACAGGGGACATCGTACGAGTCGGCGATTGCTTTTTGCAGGTCGGTGGTGACGAAAGTCTTGATGATCACGGCGCGTGAAGCGTTTTGTTTGTCGAGCACGCCCTTGTCGAAAAGGGTTTTGATTCGATACCAGGCAAGGAGGGACCCGATTTGGTTTCCGGTCAGTAATTCCAGATTGCCGCCTTTCGTTCGAACTGCCGCGCCCATTCGATCGCAGTCCGGATCAGTCGCCACGACCAGATCGGCATTCTCCTTTTTCGCAAGATCAATCGCCATCGTTAGCGCTTCGCCGTATTCGGGATTCGGCGATTTTACGGTGGGAAAGCGGCCGTCGAAGCAATCCTGTTCCGGTACGACCAGAAAACTGAAACCAAGGCGCTTAAGCATCGGCTTGATGATGACGCCGCCGGTTCCGTGCAGCGGGGTGTAAACGATCCGGAGCGTCTTCGCATCGCGAATTACGTTTGGATCAAGAATTAGGGTTTCGAGGCGCCGCATGTACGCCTCATCCAGGTCTTTTCCGATGGTAGTCACTTTTCCTTGTTGCTCCTTCGGAAGCGGTGTGAACGATTCGCTGGTAATTGCGTTTACTTTGGCGATGATCCCACTGGCGTGCGGCTCAACCACTTGCGCGCCGTCATTGAAATAGACTTTGAACCCGTTGTCATAGGGCGGGTTGTGGCTCGCAGTGATCACTGCTCCAGAGCTGGCGTGCAGATGGCGTACGGCGAAGGAAAGCTCCGGGACCGATCGCGGGCTGTCGAACGCAAACGCGTCGCAACCGTTTTCTGCAGCAAGTTCCGCAACCAACTCCGCGAATTCGTTTGAGAAAAACCGCGGGTCATGTGCTATGACAAGCTTCGGTTTCTCTGGAATACTCTCGCTCCGGTTCCAATCGTGCAGGTAGGCGACAATTCCGCGGGTTGCGCGGTTGATATTGAAGAAATTCATCGCGTTCGTGCCGACGCATGGAAATTGCGGTCGTTCGTCTTTGCGCGCATCGCCCCTTTCTGTAGCAGTCACAATTTTCCCGATCGTCCGACCGCGCAGCCCACCTGTTCCGAAGGCAAGCGTTTTATAGAACCTATCGTTTAATTCCTCCCACTCACAGCACCCGACAAGTTCATTGATCGATCGAAAATAAAGATCTGAAGTCGCACCAGCGAGCAGCGAGCGAATGTTCTCCGCCGACGATGCCAGTAATTGTCCGTCAGCGACCGCCTGTTCGACACTCAAATTGAGCTTTTCAATATCGGCAGACATCGCTGCCAACTCTTCCGGCGTGCTTCTGCTTTGCAAGCGTTTGTCTTGAACCGCTTCGGGTATATGGCACAAAATCGGGACGTGAACCCGAAGGCTTTCTTCGGCGAATTATTGCAGCATGATCTTCGCGAGGTTGCGTCTTGCGACGCATTCACGTTTTGCATTGGCGATGGAACGTCCAAAGAAAAGTTTGACAAAGAACTGTCACGCAACCGCCATCCTTATGATCTCGGTCTCGAACTTACCTGATGTTGGCCTGCGCACACGACAGCGAGTCGCCTATCGACACTGCCTTTCGTGTTTCTTACGTATGTCGTGAACTACACCGATCGCGTCAATGTTTCCTTTGCCAATCTCAGAATGAGCGCCGACTTGGGGCTCAGCGATCGCGCATACGGACTTGGTGTTGGGATGTTTTACCTGACCTACGTCTTGTTCGAGATACCGGGAGCCATCATCGTCGAACGCTGGAGCGCCAGGAAATGGATTGCGCGGATAATGATCTCCTGGGGAGTAGTGACGATCCTGACCGGCTTCATCCATAGTGCCGGACAATTCTACGTCGCGCGTTTCTTCCTGGGACTTGCAGAAGCCAGCTTCTTCCCCGGAATGATCGTTTACCTGACGCATTGGTTTTGCTCGCGTGATCGCGCCCGCGCAATTGCCTGCTTCTACATCGCGGTTCCTACGGCATCGTTGATTGGCTCTCCGATCGCGGACTGGCTGCTGGACGTTCACTGGTGGTGGCTCGCGGGTTGGCGCTGGCTTTTTATCCTGGAAGATGTTGCCGCCATTGTTCTTGGGATTGTCACTGTCTTTTATTTAACGGATTGGCCTACTCAAGCGCGCTGGCTTTGTGGCGACGAAAGGGACTGGCTTGTCCGCGAATTGCAGACAGAGTTGCAAGCGAAAAAGAAAATTCAGGACCACACGATCCTGCAGGCGTTCTGCGATCGTCGCGTTGTGTTGCTAAGCGTTCCCTACTCCCTGGCAATTTCGGGAACTTTGGGGAACATTTATTGGATACCCACCTTCGTGAAGTGATCGCGGGGGTGATGTTTGGGTTGCTAATCCCGGCGCGCCACGATCTTCCATTAGCGATGTCATTCCAACGAACTTTTTTACCGAGCTCAAGCGGCGGAATGTTTATCGCGCAGCCGTCGCTTACGGGGTCGTTGAATAGTTCCTTACCCAGCTCACGACGCAGGTCTTCCCGTTTTTTCAAATTCCGAATTTCGCAGTGCGTTTTGTTGTCATCGCGCTCGCGGTTGGATTTCCCATCGCGATGCTACTCGCCTAGCTCTACGAATTCACCCCCGAAGGAATCAAACCGGACACGGGATCCGCGCTTCCAAAAACCCCACGGGAAACCACACTGAACATGATAACGCGGGCCACTCATCGAACCGCCCTGCCTCTGCCGCAGGCTTTACTTATTCTTGAAGACCACTCGCGGCGCGGGTTTATTCAGCTCGATTTCTGCACTCACTTTCTGAATCTTCAACGCCTGCTCTTTCACACGTGCCGCCAATGCTTCCATCCCTTTCTGTTGCCGGGCTAGCGTTGATTTGAGTTGTGAGATAGTAGTGTTTTGCTCATCAACTTTGCGCTGCTCTTTGAGAAATGCGCGGTGCTCTTTGAGAAACTCGTTGAGTAGCATCACGTTCACCGCCTCGTAGCGCACCGTGGTTAAATTACCTTTGTTATCGTGCGCCACGAGAGTGGGATTCACTTTTTCTACGTCCTCCGCTATGAGACCGAAACGCTCGGACCGATCGGGATCGAAACCCGGCTTATACCGAAAATTGACCGGCTTCAATGCGAAGAGCCCTTCGCTGGCTGCGCCCATGGGCTTGATGTCCTGTTTGAATCTTCGCGACGAAGTAAGATTGACGTAGCCAAGCTTCGTGCCGCCCACAGCGTCCAGGGTAACATATATGCCAGTGTCCTGCGCTGTCGCGCCGATGTTCCCGATGCGAGTGGTATTGTTCTCGCCGGCAACGCCAGCCTCGTGGAACCCGATATCGATATTACCATTGCCCGTGATATTAAACCCGGCTAAATCGCCGACCGCCGTGTTGGCGCCGCCGTTGCCTTGGGCGAGTGCTGCGTAACCAATCGCAGTATTCGCGCCGCCAGTAGTGTTGTCCAAAAGCGCAAAGGCTCCAATGGCCGTGTTTGCACCACTGCCATTAGCGCCAGCCGTGGTGTTGCTAGTGAGCGCATTAACACCGAACGCCGTGTTTTGGGTCCCGGTAGTGTTGGCCGCGAGTGCTCCTGAACCAATGGCGGTATTTTCGTCGGCGGTATTGCTTAGCAGCGCATGCGAACCAATCGCTGTGATATTGCTGCCGGTCGTGTTGCTTAAGAGGGCGAACGCCCCATTCGCCGTGTTGTTGGTCCCGCTGTTGTTGCTCAAAAGTGCTCCCGCGCCAGTGGCGGTATTTTCATCTCCAGTGTTGGCAAGGAGCCCTGCAGCACCGACACCTGTGTTGAAGTTGCCGGTGGTTTGGCTCTTGAGCGAAAACCAACCAACGGCAGTATTGTATGTGCCGCTGGTCAAGTTAAAGAGAGCGTTTTGCCCTTCTGCTGTGTTACCACCCGGATAGCCTCCGTCAGGCGGCGGGACGACTGCTTGCGCTCCGGGTAAAAGCCCAATGCAGACAATGCCAATTAGAACGTGAATTAAGTTTTGAAGTTTCATGTTTATTTTCCTTTTGTCGTTGCCTCTCGGCAGCTGCTTTAGGGGTTGTTGACTACTTGTGGCGCTGGTCCGCCACCGCGGATTGTCCTGTGGCGAATTTGCTCGCTTCAAGTCCGCCCCCGGACGGACTCGCTGTGGCGAGCTGTGCGCTCAATTTCTGGATTTGCGCTGCCTGCTCTTTAAGCTGGGCCGTGAGAGTCTCCATTCCCTTCTGTTGCTGGGCGACGGTGACTTCCAAGGCCTGCACTTTCTTGTGCTCTTTGAGGAACTCGTTGAGCAGCATCGCGTTCACCGCATCGTAACGAACTGTGTAGATCTCGCCTTTCTCATCACGCACTACCAGGTCCGGATTCACCCCGGCGACTTCCTCGGCAATCAAACCGAATTGCGGCGTGCCGGTGTTGTCACCCTTGTAGTGAAACGTTACTGGCTTGAGCGCCAGGATGGATTCGCTCGCTTGCTCGATGGCTTTAATCTCCTTCTTGAACCGCCACGAAGAGCTCATCGTACCGAGCTGACCGGCGGAGTCGATAACGACCGGTATGGCATTGGCGTTTGCCGTTGTAATTCCGCGAATGTTGCCGATAAAGCAGCTATTGCTCACCTCCGCGCCATCGACGCCGATAGCAATAACATGATCCGCAGTGTAAACAGCGAAGCCGGCCTGAGCGCCTAAGGCGATGTTTCGGGTGCCGGTGCTGTTGCCAAGGGCGTTCGCACCGAAGGCCGTGTTGCTCCTCCCGGTCGTGTTGGAATGGAGTGCATCGTCACCGTTGGCCGTGTTGGTGCTGCCGGTAGTGTTGTGATTGAGCGCGTGATAACCCATGGCAGTGTTGCTGACAGCAGTGGTGCTGCTGAAGAGGGCGTCAACGCCGCTGGCGGTGTTGTAGTCACCGGTAGTGTTGCTAAAAAGCGCTTGGAAACCGACGGCCGTGTTGTTCCCGCCGGTGGTGTTGTCCACGAGCGCGCTAAAACCGACGGCCGTGTTTTGCTCGCCGGTGGTGTTGCTGAAGAGCGCTTGCGAACCGGTGGCCGTGTTTTCATTGGCAGTGGTGTTGCTAAAAAGCGTGAACATTCCATTGGCCGTGTTGTCGTTGCCAGTGGTGTTGTTAGCTAGCGCATAAGCGCCATTGCCGGTGTTCGAGCTTCCGCTAGTGTTGCTCGTCAGAACGCTAAATCCCGTGGCTGTATTCTGCGCGCCGATCGTGTTGCTATAAAGCGCACTATCGCCGTTGGCGGTGTTGAAACCGCCAGTCGTGTTGCTAAAGAGGGCGAAGGCTCCATTAGCCGTGTTGCCGGGGCCGGTAGTGTTGCTTAAAAGCGCCGCCGTGCCACTGGCGGTATTTTCATCTGAGGTGTTGGCAAGGAGCGTCCCCGCCCCAATGGCCGTATTGAACTGGCCAGTGGCGTTGCTCCTGAGTGAAAAGAAACCAACCGCCGTATTGAATCCGCCGCTGTTGAGACTAAACAGGGCGTTTTGCCCTTCCGCCGTGTTTCCTCCAGGATAGCCGCCATCGGGCGCTGGAACCACTGGTTGCGCCGTCTGCACAAATGAAAAGCAGGCGAGCGCGAACGCGGTGACTGACGGATGAAGTATGGTCGTTTTTATTTTCATTATGTCCTTCGTTCATGTTGTTCTGGGAGTTGCTAACGGAAGACGCGAATCAATCATTGTTGAGCACCGTTAGCGACGCTGGCCCATTCCGTTCAATCTGTGCGCTCACCTTCTGCAATCCGGTCGTAAGCGCTTCAATTTGCTTTTGCTGCTGTGCGATAGCCGTTTCTTGTCTTGTGGCTTTGCTTTCGTGTTTTGCCGCGGTGGCCTTGAGACTCGTGATCATCGCTTCCTGTTCTTCGACTTTGCGGTGTTCTTTGAGGAACTCGTTTAGTAACATCGCATTGATCTGGTCGTAGCGGACCGACTCGGGCTGTCCCTCGGCGTTGCGCCCCACCAGATCGGGGTACACCGTGGCCACCTCCTCGGCAATAAGGCCAAAGGCCAATGTCTGCGTAGCATCATATTCCTTGTTGTAGCGGAAGCTTGCGGGCCTGAGGCCAAAGAGCCCTTCGCTGGCTTTGTCCATCGGCTTGATGTCGTGTTTGTAGCGGCGCGAAGATATGTTGCCCCGGCCGAGTCTGCCGACGCTATTTACAGTGACATAGTCGGGATCGGTCCCAACAACAGGCTGGTTGTTCGAGTAAATGTTTCCGATATAGCAGCTGAAGGTCACGTCCGCGCCCTCGGTGCCAATGGCAATAACGTTATTGGCCGTCCTAACGGCGTTCCCGGCTCCATAGCCCACGGCCGTGTTGCCGGTGCCGCTAGTGCTGTTAGCGAGTGCACTAACGCCGACGGCCGTGTTGCCGGTGCCGGTCGTGTTGAAAAAGAGCGCTTGAAGACCGGCGGCCGTGTTCAACCTGCCTTCGGTGTTGTTATAGAGTGCTTGATAACCGTTGGCGGTGTTTTGGTCCCCCGCGGTGTTGCTCACGAGCGCATCAAAACCGCTGGCCGTGTTGGCGCTGCCGGTGATGTTAAGATCAAGCGCATCAACACCAGTGGCCGTATTGAAGCTGCCAGTGGTGTTGTGCAGGAGCGCAAAAACACCGTTGGCCGTGTTGCTGTTGCCGGTCGTGTTGTTAAATAGAGCAAGAACACCGTTTGCCGTATTGGAGGCGCCGGTAGTGTTGCTCAATAGCGCCGCCGCGCCAGTGGCGGTATTTTCCTCTCCGGTGTTGAGGAGGAGCGTCCCGGCGCCAACGGCTGTGTTGAAGTTGCCGGTGGTGTCGCTCCTGAGTGAAAACAGACCAACCGCCGTATTGTATGTGCCGCTGGTCAGGCTAAACAGAGCGTTTTGCCCCTCCGCCGTGTTGCCTCCAGGGTAGCCCCCGTCGGGGGCCGGACTGACCCCCTGCAATTTGGGCAAAAATGCAAAGCAGGCGAACACGAAATTAATGAACACGAAACCCAGCGTTCCAGAGAAGCCGGACGAGCGGTTAATAGGGCTTATTATGAATCGAGTTGCCATATTTAGTTGTCTAATTGTTGTTGAGCTGGGGATTGGTTAGCGGTTCGAGTGCTATTCACTTACTGATTGTTGAGCGCAACTTGCGGCACACAATCCTTCGCTACCAGTCCACCGGACGGACTCGCTGTGGCGAGCTGAGCGCTCACTCTTTGGATTTGTGATGCCTGCTTGTCCAGACGCGCAGTAAGCTGCGCGGCAGTCGCTAGGATGTCCCTCTGCTGCTGCGCCACCGTTGATTTCAGTTCAGTGATTGTCGCTTCCTGTTGTTGAATCTTGCTGTTCTGTTCCCGCACCACGCGATGTTCTTTAAGAAACTCGTTGAGCAACATCGCGTTGATCGCATCGTAGCGCACAGTGTTGACCTTGCCCTCTTTGTCGCGCACTATCAAATCAGGATTGACCGCTTCCACATCCTCAGCCACCAGCCCGAATTGCGGGACGCCTTCGGGATCTGTTCCTTTCTTGTAGCGGAACGTGACTGGCTTCAGCGCAAAAAGCGCTTCGCTGGCCCTCTCCATCGGCCTAATTTCTTCTTTAAACCGCCGGGAGGAGGTCGCCGTACCCAGTTTGCCGTTTGAATTAACGAAAACCGCAGTTCCTCCCGAAGAGGTGACACCGAAAATGTTGCCGATGTAGCAGGTGTCGCTAATATCCTCCCCCGTGACGGTCGCACCGATACAGATAACATTATCAGCCGTGGTAACACCAAGGCCAGTATTAAGGCCCAAGGCGATATTTCCACTACCGGTTGCGTTGTTAGAAAGCGCGTTAACACCTATGGCCGTGTTGCTGGTGCCGGTAGTGTTGTTGTAAAGTGCTTCAAAACCGTTGGCCGCGTTAGAGTCGCCTGTTGTGTTGTTGCGGAGCGCGGCAACACCGTTGGCCGTATTGTCAAAGCCTGTTGTGTTGGCGACGAGCGCTCCGTAACCGCTGGCGGTGTTGTTGTCGCCGGTAGTGTTGTGATACAGCGCTTCAAAACCGTTGGCACTATTGAAGTCGCCGGTGGTGTTGCTCAGAAGCGCTTGTGTGCCAGTGGCGGTATTGTAGTTACCGGTGGTGTTGCTTAAAAGCGCTGCCGCGCCAATCGCCGTATTTTCATCTCCCGTGTTGAGAAGGAGCGCCCCAGCGCCAATCGCCGTGTTGAAATTGCCGGTGGTGTCGCTCCTGAGCGAGAAGAAACCAACTGCCGTATTGTATGTTCCACCGCTCAAGCTGAAAAGAGCATTTTGACCTTCTGCCGTGTTGCCGCCGGGATAGCCGCCGTCGGGCGGCGGATTTACGGCCTGTGCGTTCTGTACTAACGCAAAGCAGATGAGTGCGATTACGGTTAATACGGGACAAAGAATATTCGTTTGTGTTTTCATATGTTTCGTTCTTTTCGTTATGTGGTGGGGAAATTCCGAACCGAAGGTGTCGATTAGTGATTGCTAACGACCGTTTGGGGCGCTGGCCTACTCACTCCGATCTGTGCGCTCACTTTCTGAAGACCCGACGTTAGTTCGTCGATTGTTTTTTCCTGTTCCGCGAGCTTGGATTCAAAGCTTTGTTGCAGTCGCACGACGAGCGCTTCCTGTTCTGCGGCTCTCGAATCCAGCTCAATGATCCGAACTTGCTGTTCTTCAACTTTGCAATGCTCCTTAAGAAACTCGTTAAGCAACATCGCGTTCACCGCCTCATAACGCACGGTGTTGATTGTTCCGTTCTTATCGCGCACCACCAACTCAGGGTTGATTTCGTTGACCTCCTCAGCCACCAGCCCAAATTGCGCAATGCCTTTTGGATCGATTGTTTTGTTATAACGAAAGGTGACTGGTTTAAGCGAAAAGAGCGTCTCGCTGGCAGCTTCCATTGGCTTAATTTCCTCTTTAAAGCGGCGCGAAGACGTATTGATGCCAAGTTGGCCCTCTGAATTAATGAAAACGGCGCTTCCTCCGGGGACGGTTGCACCGCTAATATTGCCGATATAGCAACTGTTGCTCACGTTTTCGCCAAAGCTACCGATGGCAATAACGTTACTGGCGGTGCTAATATTGGCGCCGGCGAAAGCGCCCAACACCGTGTTACCGCCGCCGACAGCGTTGAACTCGAGCGCTCGAAAACCGATGACCGTATTGTTCTGGCCGGTGGTGTTGCTAGAAAGCGCTCCATAACCGGTGGCCGTGTTGTTGTCGGCGGTGGTGTTATTGTAGAGCGCCGCAAAACCGCTGGCCGTATTGAAGCTGCCGGTAGTGTTGTTCCGGAGCGCAGCAACACCGGTGGCCGTGTTCTCATGGCCGGTTGTATTTTCCACGAGCGCGCCATAACCGCTGGCGGTGTTGTTGTCGCCGGTAGTGTTACTATAGAGCGCCTCAAAACCGCTAGCCGTATTAAAGTCGCCGGTGGTGTTGCTCAGAAGCGCTTGTGTACCAGTGGCC
Source organism: uncultured Verrucomicrobiae bacterium (assembly GCA_963753675.1). GTDB lineage: Bacteria > Verrucomicrobiota > Verrucomicrobiia > Chthoniobacterales > UBA10450 > Udaeobacter. The sequence goes on from CAVWCZ010000001.1 coordinate 107,675, forward strand.
GTATTATAGTTGCCGGTGGTGTTGCTTAAAAGCGCTGCCGCGCCAATCGCCGTATTTTCATCTCCCGTGTTGAGAAGAAGCGTCCCAGTGCCGATCGCCGTGTTGAAATTGCCGGAGGTGTTGCTCCTGAGCGAGAAGAAACCAACTGCAGTATTGTATGTTCCACTGGTCAGGCTAAACAGAGCGTTCTGCCCCTCTGCCGTGTTGCCTCCAGGGTAGCCCCCGTCGGGCGCCGGACTCACCGCCTGCGTATTCACCACAAACCCAAAGCAGGCCAGCGCGAACATCGCGGACGCGGTACGAAGAATATTTGGTTTTGTTTTCATGTGTTGTTGCTTTCGTTACTGCGGTCGCACATTGTGAAGCGACCACGCTCATTAATTACTGCTGAGGACTGTTTGCGGCGCTGGCCTGCTCGCTCACCTTTTGCAACCCGGCAGTCAGGGCTTCAATTTGCTCGTGCTGCTGCGCGGTTGTTGCTGCTTGCCTTTCAATCGCGGATTTTAGCTGCGTGATCTTCGCCTCCTGACGCGCAACTTTTCGATGCTCTTTAAGAAACTCGTTCAGCAACATCGCGTTCACGGCGTCGTACCGGACCGTCTGAATTCCGCCCTTGCCGTCCTGCACCACGAGATCCGCATTTACAGCGGCGACTTCTTCGGCAATTAAACCAAATCGGCGCGTGCAAGTGCTGTCGCTTTTGTATTGAAAAGTCACAGGCTTCAGTTCCAAAACAGCTGCGCTGGCGTTGTCCATCGCTTTGATCTCCTTCTTGAACCGGCACGAAGAGCTCATCGTGCCGAGCTGGCCCCGAGAGTCGATCACAACCGGCACCGCGTTATTAACAGCGGTTATTACCCCATATATGTTCCCAATAAAACAGCTGTTGCTCACGTTGGCACCGAAGGCGCCGATAGCAATAACATTATCGGCGGTGGTAATATCGACTCCCGCCTGAGGACCGATTCCGATGTTTTCGGAGCCAGCGCTGCTACCGAGCGCGCCCGTACCCAAGGCCGTGTTGGTGCTACCGGTAGTGTTGGAATGGAGTGCGCCGACGCCGCTGGCCGTATTCGCGCTGCCGGTAGTATTCTGATTGAGCGCCTGATAACCGGTGGCGGTGTTGCCAACGCCGGTGGTGCTACTAAAGAGGGCTTCGACACCGCTGGCGGTATTGTAGGAGCCGACGTTACTGTAGAGCGCCAGGTAACCATGGGCCGTGTTGTGATTGCCGGCGACGTTGTTGCGAAGCGCGGCCACGCCAGTTGCGGTGTTCTGTATGCCTGTCGTGTTGGCGACGAGGGCTGCATAACCACTGGCCGTGTTGTTGTCGCCGGTGGTGTTGTTGTACAATGCTTCAAAACCACTCGCCGTATTGAAGGTGCCGGCAGTATTACTCAGGAGGGCTTGTGAACCAGTGGCCGTATTGGAGTTGCCGGTAGTGTTGCTGAAAAGCGCAGAGGTTCCATTGGCGCTGTTGTCGTTACCGGTAGTGTTATTAGCTAGTGCAGAAACGCCAATACCCGTATTGTAACTGCCACTGATATTATTTGTCAGCGCGTTGGATCCCGTGGCTGTGTTCTGCCCGCCGATCGTATTGCTGAAGAGCGCGGCATCGCCGGTGGCCGTATTGAATCCGCCGGTCGTGTTGCCAAAGAGCGCGAACGCTCCATTAGCCGTGTTGGCAGGACCAGTAGCATTGCTTAAAAGCGCCGCCGCCCCGGTGGCCGTATTTTCGTCTCCGGTGTTGAGCAGGAGTGTCCCGGCACCCACGGCGGTGTTGAAGTTGCCGGTGGTGTTGCTGCTGAGCGACAAAAAACCAACTGCGGTGTTGTATGTGCCGCTGGTCAAACTAAAAAGGGCGTTTTGTCCTTCTGCCGTGTTTCCCCCGGCATAGCCGCCATCGGGTCCCGGGCTCACCGCGTGCAGTTTTGGCGACAATGCAAAGCAGGCGAGCGCGAGCAGAAGGACTGTGAGAGGTGAATAGTGATAAGTGATTCGTGGAAGTGAGCGGTTGCCTAAAATTCTCCCAGATAAAGCTTTCATTTGGTCCTTTTTGTGAGGTTGGGGTGGTTTAAGTGGATTGATTGCAATTCGCTCAAGGATTGTTTAGGACGACTTGGCTCGTGCTTTTCTCACCGACAAGCTTCTCGCTCACTCCTTGGAGACCGGCACTTAAGGCGTCAATTTGCTCTTGCTGACGCGCGATTTTCGAACCGAATTCCTTCTGCTGTCGCGCAACGGTTGTTCGAAAGTCCTTCTTTAAGTCAGCAATGGTCGTTTCCTGTTCTTCAATTTTGCGACCTTGTGCTTCAACTTTTCGATGTTCCTTGAGGAACTCATTGAGTAGCATCGCGTTCACCGCGTCGTAGCGCACGGTGTAGATCTCGCCGCTCTTATCGCGTACCACGAGATCCGGATTTACGGCGGCTACTTCCTCGGCGATCAAACCAAACTGCGGCGTCCTTGTTGTGTCGCTCTTGTACTGGAACGTCACCGGTTTGAGTGCCAGGATAGCTTCACTGGTTTGTTCCAGCGACTTAATGGCTTTTTTAAAACGGCGTGCGGACGGCGGGGCTTGCGTGCCAAGTTGGCCGTTGCTGTTTATGTAGACCGCGGAAATCGTCCCACCTTCGTTCACCCCACTGATATTGCCGATAAAGCAGCTGTTGCTCACGTCTGCACCAGCGGCGCCGATCGCAATAACGTTACTGGCCCCGAGAACGCCCTCGCCGGCGTTAACGCCTATGGCGATGTTGAGACTGCCAGTGGTGCTGTTTAAGAGCGCATTAGCGCCGAGCGCCGTGTTGAGGTTGCCGGCGATGTTGTTACCGAGCGCCGAATCACCAATGGCCGTATTGGCGTTTCCAGTGAGGTTGTTTAGGAGCGCTTGGATGCCGTTAGCTGTGTTGCCGACACCTTCGGTGTTGTGAGTGAGCGTTAGATAACCAGTGGCGGTATTGTTGGTACCAGTATTGTTAGTAAAAAGAGCAAACGCTCCGTTGGCTGTGTTCTGGATGCCGGTGCTATTGCTTAAAAGCGCCGCCGCGCCCGTGGCCGTATTATTGTCTGCGGTGTTGACAAGGAGCGTCCCGGCGCCAACGGCGGTGTTGAAATTGCCCGCTCCGTCGCTCTTGAGGGAGAGGAAACCAACTGCAGTATTGTATGTGCCGCTGGTCAGACTCAAAAGAGCCGAAGCTCCTTCTGCTGTGTTGCCTCCGGGATATCCTCCATCCGGCGGTGGACTGACCGCCTGCGTTTTTGGCAAAAGTCCAATGCAGACAATCCCGATCAGAATGTGAACTAAGTTTTGAAGTTTCATGCTTATTTACCCTTTCATTGGCATAAACAAAAAAAGACGGTCAAAGTGCTCATCTAAAGTGAAATATTTTTGGCAGCTTGTGCGTGCAGGAAACTTCTGCGAGTGATAAGATTCGAAGAAGAGCTTATGGATGCGCCATCGGTTTCTCGGGGAGAAGTGACCCAACTGCTGGCGCATTGGAGCCACGGGGACAATGCCGCCCTCAGAGAGTTAACCCCGCTGATTTACGAGGAGCTCCGACGCCTCGCTCATTATCAGATGGCTGGACAGCGGCCCGACCATACGCTGCAAACGACGGCACTGGTGAACGAGGCTTATTTGCGCCTTACCAGCCAGACTAATCCAAGGTGGCAAAGCCGCGCCCACTTCTTCGCCGTGGCCGCGCGCGCAATGCGCCAAATCCTAGTCAACTACGCTAAAAGCAACCAAGCCCAAAAGCGCGGTGGCGGCGCGTTTAAGGTAGAGTTGGATGAGGTCGCGCTAATCTCGCCCGAACAGACCACGGAGATTCTCGACCTCAATGAGGCGCTGGAGAGACTAGCGACGCTTGACTCGAGAAAAGCTCAAGTAGTCGAGCTAAAATATTTCGGCGGGCTCAATTACGACGAGATGGCAGAAGTGCTTAAGATTTCACGTGTGACGGTGAGGCGTGACTGGGAATTTGCCCGGGCATGGCTCCACACCGAATTGCACAATGCCGCCTGAATGGAAATATGACGCCGGCACGATTACAAACGATCGAGGAAATCTTTCGTGGAGCGCTGGATCAAGAGCCGGACAAGATTAGCGCATTCCTGGATACCGCGTGCGGGAGGGATGAGCTTTTGCGCCGTAAAGTTGAGTCGCTCATCGCTTCCCATCACGGGGCGGGCAATTTCATTGCAACTTCAGCTGTTGCTCTCACGACAAAGATTATTGAAAATGGACAGGCTAATACGCTCGTCGATCAGACGATCGGCCACTACAAAATTTCTAAACGGATCGGCATCGGCGGGATGGGCGAAGTCTATCTGGCCACCGACATTACAGCCGGCCGCAAAGCCGCGCTCAAACTTCTGCCCGCGCGCTTTACTGGTGACCCCGAGCGTCTGAAACGGTTTCAACAAGAAGCGCATGCCGTAGTTGGGCTCAATCATCCAAATATCCTGACCGTTTACGAGATCGGCGAGGATCACTCAACTCATTACATTGCAAGCGAACTGATCGAAGGCGAGACAGTGCGCCAACGTCTGGCGCGCGGTCGAATGGAGTTGAATGAAGCCATTGACGTCGCGATCCAGGTGGCAAGTGCGCTCGCCGCCGCTCACGACACCGGTATTATCCATCGCGATATCAAGCCGGAGAACGTCATGCTTCGGCCGGACGGGTACGTGAAAGTGCTCGATTTCGGGATTGCAAAGCTGGCGGAACAAGAAGTGCCAGTGACGATACCAACAGACCAAGCGCTATTGCTGGTTGAGACTAACCTGGGTTCGATACTGGGAACTGTTCGTTATATGTCGCCGGAACAGGCGCGTGGCGTGCCGGTTGATAAGGGCACCGATATCTGGAGTTTCGGCGTAGTCCTCTACGAAATGGTAACGGGGCATGGGCCATTTATCGGCGAAACGCCCGGAGAGGTGATGCATTCCATTCTTGAGACGGAACCACCGCCACTCACAAGTTACATCACGCAAATCCCGGTTGAGCTTCAGCAGATTATCAGCAAAACGTTGCGTAAAGATCGCGCCGAACGTTATCAAAGCGCCCATGAATTGCTTGAGGCGCTCCAACGTCTTCGGCGTAGAATGGAATTCAAAGCTGAATTGGGACGCTCCACATCGGCTCGTACGTGGCCGCGCTGGACAGCAATTGTGACAGCGTTGCTCGCGCTCGTGGCAATTGTCGCCGGCATCGTGACGTTTTCCCGCAATCGCGTGAGATCAACCCCGGTTGTGCCGGAAAAAAGTATTGCCATCCTTCCGTTTGAAAATCTAAGCCGCGATTCGGATAACGCGTATTTTGCAGAAGGCATTCAAGAAGAGATCCTGACGCGACTGGCTAGCATCGCAAATTTAAAAGTAATTTCGCGCACTTCCACGCAACCCTATCAGAGCAAGCCCAGGAATCTCGCCGAGGTCGCGAAGCAGTTGGGCGTAGCGAACATTCTCGAGGGCGGCGTGCAAAAAGCGGCCGACCAGGTTCGGGTGAATGTTCAGTTGATCAACGCGCAAACTGATTCTCATCTTTGGGCAGATACCTACGACCGCAAGTTAACTGACGTCTTTGGCGTTGAGAGCGACATTGCCAGACGAATCGCGGAGTCGTTACGAACCAAGCTAACCGGTCGCGAGGAACAGGCGTTGGCAGTTAAACCAACAAAGAATCCAGAGGCTTACGATGCGTATCTGCGCGGCCTGGCTTTTGAAGCACGCAGCCACGCCCCCTCCTGGTTCACTTCTACCGACCTCGTGTGGAGCGCGATCGGTTTTTATAAGCGGGCGGTGCAGCTTGATCCAAAGTTTACGCTTGCTTGGGCGCGGCTTTCTCGCATGGACGCCTTTCTCTACTTTAACCCCGTAGACCCTACTACTGCCGCTCGGCGCGATGCAGCGGAACGTGCTTTGGAGAACGCGCAGAAACTGGAGCCGAACTCACCTGAAACTCTGCTTGCCCTGGGTTACAATCAATACTGGGTGCTGCGTGATTATGGGCGCGCCAAAACCACGTTCGATCGCGTCAGCAAAATGCTGCCAGGCAGCAGCGAGGTGCCAAGGGCCCTTGGCTTAATTAGCCGACGCGAGGGATACTGGGATCAAAGCATCGCGCACTTCGAGCAGGCTCTCACGCTAGACCCGCGTAATGTGGAGTTACTCATTACCGCGGCAGAGACCTACGGCATGCTTCGACGATTCACGACCGCGCTAAAGCTCTACGATCGAGCGCTGGACATTGCGCCAAGCGATCCGGATGTGATGGCAGGAAAGGCGAGCATTTATCAGGCCCAAGGTAACCTGCGACAAGCAGCCAGCTTGCTATCAGAAATAAACGAACAGACTCCTGCTGAGGAAACCTTCCACATCAAGATCAATCAGTTGAGACTTGAGCGAAATTACAGCGAGTGCGTTCGACTGCTGCAAGCGCGACAAGCTCAATTCCATTTTAATTCTCAGTACGAAAAGGCTCTTAATCCAGTGTGGCTTGCTTTCATGCAGCACCTTGCCGGCGATACGGCGGGAGCAAAGATTACCGCTGAAGAGGCGCGCAATACACTGGAGCCGCTGTACAGAGATCAACCAGATAACTTCGTCTTTGCGGCATCACTGTCTCAAGCTTATGCAGCGATGGGGGAGAAGCACCTGGCCCTCGATGCGGCGGAACAAGCGATCCTGCTTTTGCCGAGTGCCAAAGATCGCGTGTCCGGACCTTCCTTAGAACAGAACCTAGCGTTGGTTCACACGATTTTCGGCGAGAATAGCCGTGCGATCTCTACGCTCACCCGGTTGTTACAAATGCCGTATGGTAGTTGGCTTTACGACCCAGTGCCCATTACGCCGGCCCTTTTGAGGCTCGATCCGATCTGGGATCCTTTGCGCGGCGATACCGCTTTCCAAAAACTCTGCGAGGACAAGCAGACGTAAATCTGCGCAATTTTTTCGTCGCGCTAAAGCCTCGCAACGTTTACAACATCGCAATCGACAATCGATACACAAGCATCGCCGCGGCAATATCTTCCACTGCCATGCCTAACGACTTAAAGATTGTGGTTTCGTCCGCACGCGGCGGAACTCTGCCAGCGAGGGCTTCACCCAGCTCCGTATAAATCCTTGCGTCTGTAAGAATCACGTCGCCGGACTCTCTAAGGGCAGCTTCGCGTGAATCAACGAACACGACGTTGGTCATCGCGTCGTCGTCAAGCTCGCGCCAGTCGGGCCGACATGCGCCGATTGCGTTCACATGACAGCCGGGTTTTAGCCAGTCTCCCTTCAGGTACTGGCGTTTTTGAACTGGTCACAGTTACGATCACATCCGCATCCCGCACGGCTTCTTCAGCAGACATTGCTGTGGCGCCAATTTCCTGTGCGAACCGTTTTGCGTGTCCAATGGTAGGACTCCACACCCGAATCTCCTCAAATCGCCTAACGAGTCGCAGTGCTTCTACATGGCTTCGCGCTTGCACTCCGCTGCCGAGGACAGCGAGGACTTTAGCATCAGGCGAGGCAAGCAGTTTCGTCGCCGCTGCGGATACAGCCGCGGTTCTCATTTCGGTGATTAATGTCCCGTCCATGATCGCCAGTGGCCTTCCTGTTTGCGGATCTACGAGAAAGATCGTGGCCATATGTGTCGGGATTCCGCGCTCCGCGTTCGACGGATAAAAAGTGACGGCTTTTAATCCGAGTCCGTCGGAGGAAAGCGCCGGCATCAAGCCCAGGAATCCGCCCGGTGGATCGATTTTGATCACCGAGCGCACAGGTTGCGTCACCTTTCCGGTGGAGAAATCTGCCAGCGCCTTTTCCATCGCTGGAATCAGATCCGCCATTCGCAGATGGTTCCGAACTTGTTCTTCGTTTAGGAAAACCGGCTGGTTACTTTTCATTAAATCATTGATCGCGGACTATATACGAATGACACCGATAGAAGGGATGAAAGCAACCTTCTGGATCTTGATTCCAAAAGCCCGCCTGGTAACCGTCATTCCGAGCGGAGTCGAGGAATCCCGAGGCATAGCTTACAGGTAACTCCACGGGATGTCTCGACTCCGCTCGACATGACGGCCGCCTTGGTATCCGTGCTATCCGCATAATCCGTGGTTTCTTATTACTTGCAATGAATGCGCCCGAAAGACTGCAGACGCGTTGTGTGATCGTGGGCGGTGGACCGGCTGGGGTGATGGCCGGATATCTGTTCGCGCGTGCCGGGGTGCCGGTAATCGTTCTGGAAAAACATGCCGATTTCTTTCGCGATTTCCGCGGAGACACGATTCATCCGTCCACATTGGAGCTGATGTACGAGCTCGGGTTACTCGACGAATTCCTGCAACAACCGCATCAGGAAGTTCGCCAGCTCCACGGGGTGATTAATGGCCAGGATGTGCCGATCGCCGATTTCACAAAGCTTCCCACGCACTGCAAATTCATCGCGTTCATGCCGCAATGGGATTTTCTCAATTTCCTTTCCGGGCACGCGAAACAATTTCCGGGTTTCCAATTGCTCATGGAGCACGAAGTGGTCGATCTCATTTTCGAAAATGATTGCGTCGTTGGGGTACGCGCAAAAACGCCGCGCGGCGAAGTAGAAGTTTATGCCGATCTGGTGATTGGCGCAGACGGGCGGCATTCCACTACACACGCGCGTGCAGGTTTTGAGCAGCTGGAGTTCGGTGTGCCAATCGACGTCCTCTGGATGCGAATCTCCAAGGACAAAGGCGATCCCGGACAAACACTCGGCTTTTTTGAGCACGGCAAGCTCCTCGTGTTGCTCGATCGCGGTGGCTACTGGCAGGTCGGTTTTGTCATCCCGAAGGGCGATTTCGACGAGATCAAAGCACGCGGCCTCTCTCAATTGCAAAATGACATCGCCAGCTTCGCCGGATTTCTACGCGACCGCGTAGCTCAGCTCGACGACTGGTCTAAAATCAGATTGCTTACGGTACAGATCAATCGTCTGCGCAACTGGTGCCGGGAAGGATTGCTTTGCATCGGCGATTCTGCGCACGCCATGTCACCGGCTGGCGGCGTTGGAATCAATCTGGCAATTCAAGATGCCGTGGCTACTGCAAACTTGCTCGCGGAAAAATTGCGAAGGGGTCCGGTTTCAGTGGACGATTTGAGCAGGGTGCAAGCGCGCCGCGAATGGCCGACCCGTCTGATCCAGGGAATGCAGGTGTTCATTCATCGCCACGTCGTCACTGGCCAGGCGACGGGGCGCAAAAGCTCGTTACCATTTGTGGTCCGGTTGCTGAAATGGTTTCCGTTCCTGCGGCAATTGCCTGCGCGCTTCATCGGCCTGGGTCCGCGGCCGGAACATTACTGTAGCCGAGGGCGTTGACCTCGGTCGCTCTGGAGCTTGCCACGCCTTCCCTTGCCGGGGTCACCGCCCCCGGCTACAACTGCCCGGCGCGATGTAAACTTGGATTGTACCAAACGAAGTAATCGTTCTTTGTGTTGTTGGACTGATCTCTCGTTTTGGACGTTTGCCGCCTTCGGTGAAGAAATCGCGTACCGCGGATATCTGCTGACGCGAGCGGCTGATTTCGGAGGCAGATCAGCAACCGCCTATTGGATAGGGACCGTTTTCGTGTCGATTCTGTTTGGCTTCGGCCATTATTACAAAGCATCCGGTGTGATCGATTCCGGCATGGCAGGACTGATCTTGGGCACCGCTTACATGGTCGCCGGTCGCAACCTGTGGGCCAGTATTTTGGCTCACGGATTCATTGACACATTCGGCGTTATCGACGCCTTTTTCGGATGGTCGAACTAGTTGGATCAGTCAACCTGGATACGATCCGCGCAGCGCATGAACGGATTCGCCCGTACATTCATCGCACACCCGTCCTGACGAATTCGTGGCTGAATGACGCGTGCGAGGCGTCCCTGTTTTTCAAATGCGAAAATTTCCAGAAGGTCGGGGCCTTTAAGGCACGGGGCGCAACTAATGCCGTTTTTGCGCTTGATGAGACAACAGCGCGACGCGGCGTGGCGACGCATTCTTCTGGTAATCACGGTGCCGCGGTGGCGCGTGCAGCGAAATTACGCGGTATCCCGGCGCATATCGTGATGCCCTCAAATTCGGCGAAAGTGAAGATCCGAGCAGTGGAAAGTTACGGTGCGCAGGTTGTCTTTTGCGAACCAACAGAGGAGTCGCGAGAGAGAAAGTGCGCGGAGGTGATTAATCAAACCGGTGCAACGTTGATTCACTCATTTGAGAATGAACACGTAGTGGCGGGGCAGGGGACCGCAGCAATAGAATTGCTGGAAGATATTGCCGACCTCGATCTGATCATGTGCCCGGTCGGCGGTGGCGGTCTTTTGTCGGGCACAGCGATCGCGGCGAAGTCGATGCGCCCGCAGATAAAAGTGATCGCGGTCGAGCCGGCCAACGCGGATGATGCGGCGCAATCGTTTCGTGCAGGACGACGGCTTGTCACTGAGAAAAGATTCACGATTGCGGATGGGCTCCGTACGAATATCGGCGAACCGAATTTCGCAATCGTTCAATCTTACGTGGACGACGTGGTGACGGTCAGCGAAGACGCGATTATCTCGGCAATGCGTACGATTTGGGAAACGATGAAGATCATAATCGAACCTTCAGCGGCGGTTCCCTATGCGGCGATTGCCAACGGAGTAATTGATGTAAACGGAAAACGGGCCGGAATTATTCTTACCGGTGGCAATGTCGATCTCGATACGTTGCCGTGGATCGGTAACCGCGGGCTGTGACTCGCGGGTAGAATTCGTCGAGCCTGCGGGTGCAGCATTATAAAAGACACTAAGAAGGATAACGATGATCTACGTCTTATTGTTTTTGGCCAATATCGTAGCGGGAACCATCAACGCATTGGCCGGTGGCGGGGGGTTGATCACATTCCCATTGCTAATGCTCAATGTTGCGCCGGTGACCGCTGATGCGACCAGCGCGGCAGCCTTGTTTTTCGCGTACCCCACCGCTGTTTGGCGTACTCGCAGCCAATTAGACGGAGTATTCGGACACGCATGGTTATGGCTTCTTCTTGCTCCGAGCGTCCTGGGCGGTCTCGTCGGAGCACTGCTGCTGACTCACACCGGCAATCGTCACTTTATCGATTTCGTGCCGTGGTTGGTATTAGTCGCCACTATTATTATCGCGCTGCGGCCGATTCTGGTTCGACGCGAGGAAGGCGGTAGCGTGCATCCCAAAATCAGGATGGCACTATGGCCTGTTGCAATTGCGGGCGTTTTCCTGGTGGCATTATATGGCGGCTATTTTGGAGCTGGCATTGGCATCCTGATGATCGGGGCGCTGAGTTTTATCTCGCGCGGCGATATCCGGCATGTGGTTGCCCTTAAAAACTTTTTGACCCTTTGCATGCGGGGGATGGCGGTGCTCGTGCTCGTGGTGCAGGGTAACGTGAACTGGAAATATGGCGCACCAATGGCGGTCGGCGGCCTCCTTGGCGGCTATATCGGTGGCATGGTATCGCATCGTGCGAACCGCACGCTTATTCGCTCTATCGTTATCGGGATCGGTTTTGCCGCGTCGGCGTACTTTTTCTGGAAAGTTTACGGTCCAACTTTGAGGCAAATGGGCGCAGACTAGACGCAACCAGAAGGCGGACATTGGAGAGAACAAAAGCGCGTTCCACGGCCGCCAATTCGGGAAGCATTGAAGGTTTAGGCCTCGGTCGCCGCCCAGAATTTGCCAAACGCCCTTGGCCAGCTCCGGTCGATGACGCTATTCCGGGCAGAGTTGGACATACGCTGACGCAGTGCAGGATCGCTCACGAGCGTTCGCATGGCCTTCGTGAAATCTTCGACGTCATGCGACTTGGTGATCAAACCGTTGCTCTTCTCGTCTACCAACTCCTTCGGGCCGCCGGAATCTGAAACGACAACAGGCAGGCCGGACGCCTGCGCTTCGAGAATAACGTTCCCGAACGTGTCCGTCGTGCTGGGAAAGACAAAAATATCCGCCGAGGCGTACGCAGTGGCTAATTCGGTCCCTTTCAGATACCCGGTGAAGTGAGCTTCAGGTAAGGATTTCGCGAACGCGTCGGAATACGGGCCGTGCCCGACGACGAAAAGTTCAACAGGTAATCCTTCGCTGCGCAGACGGCGATAAGCGGCGGCCAGAAGGTCCAGGTCCTTCTCACGTGAAACGCGGCCCACATAAAGCAAGCGGACCTCGCCGTTGCCCGCCCTGAATCTTTCGAAGAAGGATGGGTCGCGTCGGCCGGGATGAAAGAGCTCGGTGTCGAGCCCGCGCGGTAAGATTTTCAGTTTCGTGGAATCCAAACCGCGTTTGATCCAGCTTTGCCGGTACTCTTCTGAATTGACGAAAACCGTGTCGAGTTGGCCGTAGAACCAATGCATGTAACCCCAGGTCACGCTTTCCAGGAAGCTGTCCTCGGTGAGGATACCGATGTATTGCGGGAAATCGGTGTGATAAATGCCGCTGGTTTGCAGGTTCAGCATTTTGGCGGCGAGCAATGCCGTCAATCCAACCGGCCCCGGCGTGCTGATAATGATTTCAGTGAATCTCTCTCGCTGAATGTAATTCAGCATCTGGAGGATCGGCGGGAAACTCAGTTTTTGCAGTTCGTATTCCGGCAACTCGAATTCACCAATAGGCGGGAAATTTTTGATTGGAATATCGGAGAGATGCAGCTCACTCTGCGAAGCGATCACAACGAGTTCCTTTCCGGCCGCGGCCCCTGCCGCGGTCATTTTGCAAATGGTCGTAGCGACGCCGTTAACGTCTTCCAAGGTGTCGGTGAACCATGCGCGCTTGCGATTTTGCAACGCAATTGGGATTTCGCCGGTCAACTCTTTAAATACGGTGCGCAACCACTTGCGCGAGGGGGCCTGACTGTGAAAGCCGTAAATGTAAGGCGTCAGGATCACGAGAATCGGAGCGATGGCGCTAAGAGCCTGCATGCTTTCCACCATGTTTCCTTTGGTGAGTTCCTGAACAAATTTGTTGAAAAAGCGAAATGCCAGTTGCTCGGCGACCATGTTCGCCATCAGGAACGTCCGCCGCTCCGGTTCGCTGACCTTGTCCAGCCGTGAAGCCAGTTTTGCCTTTACCTCCGGCCGCGCGAAATAACCGGAGAGCTCTTTCCACAGCGATACATTTGCGGGCTTGGCGAATTCGAAAATTTTTCCCGACAAAACACCCTGTACGATGAACTCCGTTTTCTCCTTAAGGGTAAACTCCGTCGGTGCGCGTCCCTCCATGAAGCGCGAGAACATTTTCTCCAGTAGCGCCCCGCCCGGCCCGAGCTTTTCGTGGAACCGGTCCTGAATGAAACAGGCGACAGTGTTGTAAAACCCGTGTGACAGGATGAGCGGCGTCCCGCCCTGACCGCAGGCATCGCAATCGCCATTGCGAACGTAATTGAGAAATTTGGCCTCCGAATCGGCAGCAGGAGTTTCCGTGAAGGCGGAAGCGACAAATTGCCCGCCGTGATCGTCGGAGCCGCCCACCAGGATTTTTTTCCACGGTTCGGGATGCGTCGGCGCGATACCATGACGATTTGCCATGGCGTCGAGTTTTTCTGGCGTCAGTTGTTTGAAAAGCGTTTGAGCCAGATCGCTCAGAAGGGCGTCGCGCAAGCCGTTGACGCCTTCGAAATGTTTAAACAGAAGAATGAGCCGTTCGAGATGAGTCGCCTCGAGTTTTCCGTTCACGCTGTATAACGGATGCGCGACCGCGTGCACGATTCCTGCATCCTGAAGGTAGTGCTGCAAATCAAAGATGTTTTCACGAACCCCTTGGATATCGCGGTGCTGCCGTTCTGAAACTCCCCAAACCAAAATGTGCAGCTTGCAACCGTCCTGGGGAAAATAAGTGGTGACCTGTTCGCTGATGAAGGTCTCAGGCAGATGGGCAATTTCCAGGCAGCCATCGATCGAGTCGTGATCGGTGATGGTGACGAAGTCCATTCCGCGTTTTAGCAACTGCTCGTGCAACTGCTTTGGATCGGAGTAGCTGTCGGGAAAATCGAACCGCCGGAAAAGCCATTCTTCCGAGCGAGCGCTGTGGCGCGAGTGAATATGTAAATCGCACCGGCTCATCCTACGTTCCCCAAACGTTGTTGCGCGATCCAATCCTGATACGTCGTAGCGCTACGCGCAGTTTTTGTCGCCGCGATAAAGCCGAGGATCTGTTTCCAAATAGCGGGCTGAGAATAGTCAGGCGGATGAATGCTGATTCGCAAGAGCGGTTTCGGTCGAAGCAAACGAAATAGCGCATCGTTCCAACCTCGACTCAGTGCGCGACGCCAACTGTTGTGAACACTATAAACGAGGGCTCTCGCAGGAAATATATCTCCCGAACGGAGATCGCATATGCTACGCAAACGTGTCGTGTATTCCAACTGCGCATCGCGGACTGCGCGTTCCGCTTCATCTCCGAGTAGCCATGCCGGAGCAATAAATCCGTGGGGCTTAAGTCCATGCGCACGAAACTCATCACGTGCGTTTGTGACACGTCGCAGAGCTTCTTCATAGGGCAAATCGTAAAACTCGCCCTCGTTCTGGGTATAGAACCTGGTCATGAATTTGTCCCGCAAGGTTTCTTTGGTCCGGCTGGGACGTTCGTGGAAATAGCCGTGGATGACGATTTCGTGTCCATCAGCTTCCAGGTCGCGCAGCCAGTTCACGAACGTTGCGTGGTTCGCGAAGAGGCCTTCGTGGTGATAATCCGGCACCACAAGCAGGGAGCAAACAGGGATACCGTGGAGTCGTAGTTCGGAAACGATTGTGCTTGCGATCTGTTGAGTACACGGAGCTACATCGTGCAGGGACACAATGATCGAATCCGTTGCGTGGCCAGCGGCCGCGACGAGCGGAAGAAACTCGGTTGCCGCAATGGTACTCATTTTCTAAAATTTTCGTTCTCGAAGCAGATTTGAACAAGCAAAACGTGAAAAAGTGTAGTTCTTCCCGCGCCGTTTATGCTGCCGGATAGTAATCGCGTGAGGGGCTGTCCTTGAGTTGGCAATGTTTGATCACGCAGGCGCGCTTCGATTCGGCAAAATCCCTAATCTGCGGCCATGCCCCTAATTTCGCGAAACTCCGCTTCGCTCAGAGGCATCACCGAGAGACGCGATTGCCGAACCAACGGAATTCCTTTCAGCCGTGAATTTCCCTTGATCTGGCGAAGTGTGACCGGCCGGTGCAGCGGTTTAACCGCCACAAGATCCACTGTCGACCAGTCGCCCTCCTTCGCGGTTGGATCCGGATAGGCGATCCGCGCCACTTTGGCGATTCCGATTACAGCTTTTTCCTCGCCACTATGGTAGAAAAGGACTTCTTCGCCCTTTTGCATTTTGCGAAGATTATTGCGGGCAGCAAAGTTGCGAACGCCGGTCCAGCTGGTTTCCCCGTCAGCGACAAAATCGGACCACGAATAGGAACTCGGTTCCTGTTTCACCAGCCAGAAGTTCTTCACGCGTTACCGTAGCTCCTTATTCGACAATTGCGCCTGCTTGTTTCACAATCGGTTAAATGTCGCGCCTGCCCTTTATCACATTTGAAGGATCGGAGGCATGCGGGAAAACCACCCAGGTGCAAAGACTCGCGGCGCGGTTGAACCGTTTGCATGTTCCACACTTGATAACTCGGGAACCAGGGGGCACGCCAATCGGGGAAACCATTCGAGAGCTTCTGCAATTCGCGCCGCACAACTCTAATATGATGCCGGAAACAGAGCTCCTCCTGTTTGAAGCGAGCCGCAGCCAACTGGTGCGCGAGGTAATCCAGCCTGCGCTCGAGCAAGGCATGTGCGTAATCGCCGATCGCTTCTTTGATTCCACTACCGCTTATCAGGGAGCAGCACGGAAATTGGACCAAGAGATAATTGAGTGTTTCAATGCGTTTGCCGTCAGTGGTTGTATTCCAGACATGACGATCGTGCTCGATGTCGATGCTGCAACGGCGGAGTCGCGGATGCGGCGCGAGTCCCGCAAAGCGGATCGGATCGAGCAACAGCCCGGCGAATTTCACGAGCGGGTTCGTGAAGGATATCGGGAACTGGCTGCGCGTGATGCAAAACGCGTTGTGCTGATCGACGGTGTTCGAGAGCCAAGCGCTATCGAAGAGGAAATTTGGCAAACGCTTTGCTCGCGTTTCCCAGCGTTAAACAAAAGATCGAATACTTAAAATGGCTTTTTCCCGCATCGCAGCGTTTGGACATCTGAAACGCGCTCACGAACAGAACCGACTCGCTCACGCTTATTTAATTACCGGATCACCGGGCAGCGGGAAGGAACTGCTGGCAGCCGAGCTGGCCAGCATCGTAAATGGAACACCGGCCAATGATGTTTTCTCATCCAGGGCCCGCGAAATTTTCATTGCCCGACCTGAATCAAAATCTCGACGGATCGTAACCGCGCAAATTCGGGCGTTGGAGCACGCGCTGCAGATGCGAGCGGTAAACGGCCGCCGCAAAGTAGCAATCATTTTCGATGCCGACCGACTTCAAAACGAGGCGGCCAACGCCTTCCTCAAGACACTGGAGGAACCGCCCAAGGATTCTCTCCTCCTTCTGTTGAGCGCTCTGCCCGAGGCATTGCCGGAAACAATTCTCTCCCGGTGCATCGGCATTCCTCTCGCCCCGGACGCGAAAATCCGAACTAAACCAGAAGAAGAGAAACTGGTTAAATCACTGCAGCAAGCAGCCCGCGAGGCAACCTGGAGTACTCAGTTTGCCTATCGACTTGCTCAGGAATTTCAACACCTCCTTCGAAGGGTCCGGGAGGAAGTAAAACTTGAAACGGAGGAGTCTTTGAAACGGGAACAGACGCGGTACAAGGATGCAACCGACGGGGCCTGGCTGGAAGAACGTGAAGATTACTACAAGGCGCTCGCCGAAAGTCTTTACTTGCAACGACGGGCCGCATTGGTCGAAACATTGTTTGCGTGGTGGACCGACATTCTTCGGGCGAGCAACGGAGTGGAACAACGCGATATTCCGGCCGGAAAACAAGAAACTGCAGCGCTTGCACGGCGCTTCGGCAGTATCGAAATTTTAAGGCGTATTCGTTCGCTTGAAGGATTGCGGGACCATCTCGGCCGAAATGTCCACGAAGGCCTTGCGATTGAAGTGGCGTTCCTGACAATTTTTACGTCTTGATATGGGTGAGAGGTGTTTATTCAGAGCAAATTTCAAACTAGCTTCAGCGGACTGGAGGTTGACAAAATCCTTCGCGAACCTATCCAGTACCCCCGTATGCGACATGTTTACCGACTAATTCTGCTGGCTGTTGGCGGTTCGCTGCTACTATTTACCGGTTGCGCGACAGGAAAGGTGGCCTCCGCAAGCTCTTACCACGTGACGGCTTATCGACCGCACGATCCGTCCAAGGTAAAAGTAAAACTCTCCACCTCGACACAGAACCTGTATGTCATGGAAGGCGACCGGCTGTTAATGGCTGTTCAATCGAATGTGGGCAAACCTGGTACCGCGACTCCGCATGGCCACTTCAGGATTTACAGCAAACAAAAAGAGCGCCGCCGACAGAGCGAGCCGGATCGAGGCTATCCGATGGCTTACTGGTGTGAATTTGCGCCGGCCTATGGATTTCACGAAGGATTTGTCTGGGCTGTGCCGCATACCCATGGTTGTGTTCGTCTCCACAAGCAAGCGGCTGCCCGACTCTTTGCGCTGGTTCAGATCGGTACGCCTGTGGACATCGAAACCTCGCTTCCCGAAGATGCGAAATATGGCAGCCAGGTTGTCCGGCTTGATCAAAGCCGCGACCCGGATCCGCCGCGTTCGGTAATGATGTCTCCGAGTTGGTTCACCGATCCTCCCGGTCCACTGCTGGTCGACCAGTGATCTTCTGCCGATAAGAAGATTTTGCCCGGTGGCCGGC
Source organism: uncultured Verrucomicrobiae bacterium (assembly GCA_963753675.1). Classification (GTDB taxonomy): domain Bacteria; phylum Verrucomicrobiota; class Verrucomicrobiia; order Chthoniobacterales; family UBA10450; genus Udaeobacter. The sequence continues at coordinate 125,557 of CAVWCZ010000001.1, forward strand.
AATTGGAAAACGGCCGGTTAAGGTTACCTTAGCCAAAAGCAATGAGCACGAACCTGATTTCCAGCGGCACAACTGCCCGCCAGAAAGTGAACCTGCGCACGCCAGATGTGATGGCGGCGGTGCAGCAACAGGTCGAGTCCCATTACCGCAGCGATATTATTGAAAAAATCCGGCGTGCCGGCGGCATCCTTTCGGTCGGCGATACCACGGTGCGTCTGGCAAAACAGTTTGGCTTCTGCTACGGCGTCGAGCGGGCCATCGATCTGGCCTATGCCGCGCGTAAGGTTTTCAAGGATCGCCGGCTATTCATCGTCGGAGAAATCATTCACAACCCCGAGGTGAATCATCAGATCGCCTCGTTAGGCATCAAAAATCTTACAGGCAACAATAAAGAGGCTGAGATTTCGGATCTCGGACCGGAGGACGTAGTGATCGTGCCGGCGTTCGGAACGGAATTGTCGCTTCAGCAACAGATCAAGGATCGGGGATGCCAGATTGTCGATACGACTTGCGGGGACGTCATGAGCGTGTGGAAACGGGTGCGCAAATACGCCAGCGAATCGGCCACTTCCATCATTCATGGCAAGGCCGAACATGAAGAGACCAAAGCCACGAGTTCGCGCGCGCTGGGCGATGGCAGCGGGCATTATGTGGTGGTCCTGACCCTGGCGGACACCGATTACGTTTGTAATTACATACGGCACGGCGGCGATAAAAAGGCGTTCCTGGAAAAATTTCAGGGCGCGCATTCACCGGGCTTTGATCCCGATGTGCATTTGCAAACGGTAGGCGTGGCTAATCAAACCACCATGCTGCGTGGCGAGACCGAGGAAGTTCAACGCCGAATTCGACAAGCCATCATCGATCGAGATGGACCCGAGCTTGCCGGGCAAAATTTCCGCTTCTTCGACACCATCTGCGGCGCGACTCAGGAGCGGCAGGATGCGCTACGCGAATTACTGAACGTTCCGATGGACCTGCTGCTCGTCGTCGGCGGTTATAACAGCTCGAATACATCGCATCTCGCAGAGATGGGCGAAGAGAAATTGCCGACGTATTTCGTTCTCAACGCTTCACGGCTCGTATCGGCAACCGAGATTAAGCACTACAATTTGCACGAGAAACGCGAAGTTGTTTCGCACTTCTGGTTACCAAACGGACCAGCCGTTATTGGGATTACTGCCGGAGCGTCCTGTCCTAATAATTTGATCGAAGAAACGCTGATTCGACTCTTTGAATTGCGCGGCATCCCGCGGGGCGATCTTGAGCTCGCGGCATAACGCAGGCTTTCTGTAGTGTGCGCTTTCCTCAGCGCATCAATCATTGCGAATTCAGCCCGGTGTAATCCGCTGTGTACAGCGGACGCTACAGAATCAGGCGTTTACGCACGCGATCTGTGAGCGCGAGACGAAATACACTTATATGGCACGCGCGATTTGGAAAGGCAGTATCAGCTTCGGACTGGTTAATATCCCCATCGCTCTCTACACAGCGACTCGTCGGGAAGAATTGAAGTTTCGCCTCCTGCGCAAGGGTGACCTCAGCCCCGTGAATTACAAACGGGTTGCAGAAAAGGACGGAAAGGAAGTGCCATGGGATCAGATCGTGAAGGGCTACGAGTACGAGAAGGGGAGATATGTCGTGCTCAAGGAAGAAGATTTCCAGCGTGTCGATCTCGAAGCCACTCAGACTGTGGACATAAAGGATTTCGTCGATCAGGAGGAAATCGATCCGATGTTTTTTTACAAGCCATACTATCTGGAGCCACAGAAGGGCGGCGACAAAGCTTATGCGCTTTTGCGTGACGCGCTCAAGGATACGAACAAGGTCGGCATCGCCAAGGTGGTGATCAAAACACGGCAATATCTCGGGGGCGTTAAAGCGGCGGACGGCGCGCTCGTTCTTGAATTGATGCATTTCGCTGATGAATTGGCCGACCCGGCGAAGCTCCATGTCCCGAAGAAAATGGAAGTCGGCAAACGCGAAATGAACATGGCGAGGTCACTTATCGATTCGATGACCTCAAAATGGGACCCGGAGAAGTATAAGGACGACTATCGTGATGCGCTCATGGACGTGATCGAGGAAAAAGTTGAAGCCGGCGGCAAGGAAATCGAAGAGAAACCACGAAAAGCGCCCAAGCCGACCAAAGTCATTGATCTGGTTTCTGTTTTACAAAAAAGTCTGGAGGAAACTGGCGCGAAGCAGAAGTCGAAAGGCAGGTCGCGCTCGAAGAGAACACATTCCGCAAAGAAAGCAGCGTAGGTAACAAGGAGCGACGGATTGGGGCAGCCGTCGAGCTTAAAATGACAGCTGCGAAGCCGTCATTCCGTGATCAGGCTTGACACAAGAGTTCGATCTTGTTCAGCCTGAACAGCCATGAACGCGCTCAATCGATTTGCGGATCCTGTGTATTGCATCATGCGATTTATCGTTGGTCTTATTTTCGCCTGCCATGGCGGCCAAAAACTTCTCGGGTTTCCCGGGGGCGGGCATGGTGCCCACGGGCTGATGCTGCTTGGCGGAGTCATTGAACTCGTCGGCGGCCTTATGATCGCGTTTGGTTTTCTGACACGCCTTGCCGCGTTTATCTCAGCGGGTGAAATGGCAGTGGCTTATTTTATGGTGCACGCTGCGGGTAAAGCGATTGGTCATGCGCCGACGCCGACCGAGCAATTTTTTCCAATTTTAAATAAAGGCGAACTGGCTGTTGTCCTGTGCTGGGTGTTTTTCTTCATAGTCTTTTATGGGCCGGGACGATGGAGCATCGACGGGCTGATCGGCCGAGGAAAAGCCGCGGCTGCGACTGCCTCCACTGCCTAGCTTGTTGTGACGAGCAAAGTCGCTTGCTGAGCCGTATCCTTATGTGAAGGCTGGAGGAAATGATTTTCATGAAAGTAAAACTTCGTCTGGTTCGATTCTCGATTGGAACTCTGACTGCTTTGCTTATGTGCGATGCGTCGTGTTTTGCTGAAGAAATTAAGGATTTTGGCCGCGATCGCTTGAACAGCTCGCCGCGCCACGCGGATTGGGTCGACATCAAATCGGGCGACCGAACAATCAAAGCCTTTGTTGTTTATCCAGAGCGCAAAGAGAAAGCGCCGGCAGTGCTGGTAATCAGCGAGATTTTTGGGCTTACAGATTGGGTCCGTAGTATGTGCGATGAGCTTGCTGAAAATGGCGTGATCGCCATCGCGCCCGACTTGCACGGCAAAAAGTTTGAGGATCTCGACGCCGCGCGCAAGGCGACATCGGAATTGCCGAAGGAGCAGGTGAAAAGCGATCTGGATGCGACCGCCGATTACGTGCTGACGAAAATTCCATCCTGCAACGGAACGCTCGCAGTCTCCGGATTCTGTTGGGGCGGGGGAGTCACGTTTGCCTACGCAAACGAGAATCCAAAACTGAAGGCGGCGTATTCGTTTTACGGAACCGCCCCCGATGAAGCTTCGAAGGTCGCGAATATTTCATGCCCGGTGTACGGATTTTATGGCGAGAACGACGAGCGCGTGGATGCGACCATTCCCAAAGCCGAAGAGCTGATGAAGGCGGCGGGTAAAACATATGAGCCGGTTATTTACAAAGGCGCCGGTCACGGTTTTATGCGCTCCGGAGAACCGAGCAATCCGGCCATGCGCGAAGCCGACCGTAAAGCGCGCGACGAAGCCTGGGCGCGCTGGAAAAAATTGCTCCAGCGCTTGTAAATGGGTAGGACAGCGCTCCGCTGTCCGGACGCCCGGCGCTACCTTACGCCTTGCAACTCGTCTGCGAGTGCGCCCGCATTGTAGACCTTTCGAAGCGCCTCGATAATGGCAGCGGAATCAACCGAGACGGCGCGTGCTTGTTTGTCCTCGTAAATCGCATCGAGCACCAGTGATTGAATGTTGCCGTCGAAAATGATGCCGACGAATTCGTTTGCCTTGTTCACGACCGGGCTGCCGCTGTTGCCGCCAATAATGTCAGCGTCAGAAACGAAATCGAATTTGGTCGACAAATTAAGATTCGCTTTTGCGTCAATCCAACGCTTTGGCAAATCGAACGGCGGCCGGTTGTCGTGTTCGGCTGCCCGCTGATACAGCCCTGCGAAATCGGTGAACGCTGGAATTTGTTTTCCGTCTTGCTCATAGCCGCGAACCGTGCCGTACGAGAGCCGCAATGTGAATGTAGCATCTGGATAGCTGCTCGTACCCTCGATTGCAAAACGCGCCTTCGCGATTTCTGAATACGCTTGTTTCTTTATTTCATCCTGCGCGCTGTAAATTTTCCGCGCGTCTCTGGCCGGGGCATCGATCATACGGGCAAGATCGATCATGGGATCGTGTGCAGCCTGCAACCCAGCGGCGTCTTTACCGTACAGATCTTTGCGCACAGTCGTGTCCTTGAGTTTTGTCCCCGTCACGAGTTCCACGGCGCGACCGTGAGGTGATTTTCCAGCCAGCACTTTTTTCACCAGCGGATTTTCCGCCCCGAATTTCGAGACGAAGTCGGTTAGCGAATCGGTGAGTCGAAGGATTTCGTAATCATCGTGAACCGGTTCGCTGGAAAATAGATCCAGTTCCAACGATTCACGCCCGCTGTCGCGAAAAGCCGGGATTCTTTCGCCGTTTGGTTTGGCGCGTTCGTCGGCAGCGCGCAATAAAAGGCGTGCGTACTTGAAAAGATTCCCGGCAAACGCTCGCGGTTCACGATAACCGATGGTGACCGGACGTTCCTGCTCGAGGTAGTTGTACACTGGCGCGTTTTTTGCAATCTCCGCCTGGGCACGTTTGATTCGGTCGTAGGCGGAAAGTGTTGATTTAAATTTTGAATTTCGCCCGATGGCGTCGCGCAGTTTGCTTTCGCGCGTCTCCAGTGTCGACCAGATTTGCGGGTCAAGGAGCCCGGCCAGATAACCATTGTAACGTTTACGGTTGTTTTGATCGCCGAACAGATCGTCGCGTGCTTTACGGGCGTTCTCGAACGAACGCGCGCTGTAGGCCGATTCCAGCACCTCCCGCCGGTAAAACATGCTCAGCGCGTACGGGAGATATCGATCCCGCATGTCGGCCAGTTCATCGAGGGTCAGTTGCCGATCGGTTTTTCCGGGACTGCCGCTTACAAAAATCAATTCTCCGTCACTCGGCCCGCTGGGATTGAATTTAAGAAAATGCTCGATCTTCGCCGGCTGGCCGTTCTCGTAAACGCGGAACACACAGATATCGAGGTCATATCTTGGATACTCGAAGTTGTCGGGGTCGCCGCCGAAGAAAGCCATCTGCTGCTCAGGTGCGAAAACCAGGCGCACGTCGTCGTACCGTTTGTATCGGTAAAGCTGATACACCCCGCCCTGATACAGCGTGACGACGTCCGATCTCAGCCCGGTCTTAGCTTTGCTTTCCTTTTCAATCGCAGCAATGGCGGCGTTGCGTGCCTTTGAAGCCTGGTCGCCCGTCATACCTGGTTTCACCGCGCCGGTTACACGCGCGGTCACGTCTTCAATAGACATCAGGACGTTGAGCTCGAGGTCGGTCGATTTGATTTCCTCGGCTGATGTTTTGGCATAAAAACCGTCTCTCAGATAATTGTGCTGCGCGTCGCCTATCTTCTGCAATGTGTCAGCTCCGACATGGTGGTTTGTGATCACTAGCCCATTTGCCGAAACGAACGAACCGCTCCCGCCGGAGTTGAATCGGACGCTGGTTTTTTGCAGATGCTCAAGCCACTGCGGCGTGGGCTCGAAATGGTATTTCTCTTTGAGCTGTTTCAGAGGTGGCGCATTGAACAGCCACATTCCTTCATCAGCTTTCGCAGGAGTAATCATTCCCATCACGAAGATCAAAATTGACCAATGAAATTGCAGGCGAAACCACTTGTACATGCGCGAATCATAAAGGGCGGCGTTTAAGGCGACAAATTGAAAGCTGAGAGCACCGCGGCAGTCCAAAACTCAAAAGAGAAATCTAAGCTAGTGATCACGGTCACGTGATGAAGCGCGCCACCGTTCTGGCGCTTTATGAAGAAAAGGCACAGCAGGTTACGTAGATAATCCGCTCGCGCTCTCGCCAATCGCGTTGGTTTGAATAATTTTGTTCTGATGTTTCGGACCAAACGTCGCAAGATTGACCGGCTCGATTTCATTCTGGCCGGCGCTCAAAAATCCGGGACAACAGCGTTGCATTACTTTTTGAGCAGACGTCCGGACATTGTGATGGGCGACCAACAGGAGATTCACTTCTTTGATAACGATGCGTTGTTCGTTGCCGAACCCGATTACGAGCAACTACACAAACACTATCCGCCAGTTTCCCCTTCAACGATCGCCGGTGATTGCACCCCTAGTTACCTATATCACGCGAGGGCCGCTGAACGGATTTTTGAATACAATCCGAAGATCAAATTACTGGTGCTCTTGCGCAACCCGGTCGATCGCGCTTTTGCACAATGGAACATGCAACGATTCAGAAACCGCGAGCCGCTGGATTTCTTCGACGCTGTCCGCGAAGAGCAAACCCGTATCGCCGGCGCGCCGACAGCTGAAGCGCGCCGTTTCGCCTATGTTGACCGAGGGCTTTACGGACGACAGCTCGAACGCATTTTCAAATTCTTTCCACGTGAGCAAGTGAAGGCCGTAAAGTTTGAGAATTTCCAAGTGAACCAGCGTGAAACGGTCACGTCCATTTTGTCATTTCTTGGTCGTAAACCTCTGCGTTCGATCCGGAACAAAGACAGAAACATCGTGCCGTATGAGCGCGCCATGAACTGGGAAGAACGCGTTTTTCTTTACAATCTTTTCGCAGAAGACATCGCCAAAGTTGAGCAACTGTTGGGCTGGAATTGCTCGGATTGGAAACTGTGACTGCTTCGACGATTTTTGCCGCCGCGTCCGGATCTTTATCCCCGGTGGTCTGTGTTCAGCGTTTCCACTATCATGAACCATATCAAAACCCTGCTTTAGCTGGGTGGCTAACACTATGCCAGCACGCAGAACCGGTTCAGCGGTTTAGTTCACCGCTTTAGGACAAACCGCTGAAGCGGTTCAGTGCGCTGGTCGTTTTGCTGTCACCTCGCTAAAGCGAGGTGTTAATAAAGGGACCGGCGGTGACACGCAGTCACTACCAACAGCGGGCGATGTCTCTATCTGATTTGTTTGAAATGTGGACACTCTCCCGGGTCGGCCGCAAGCAGCGCTTTCCAACGAACGATCCTTGCACCTTGCGATTCAAAAAATTCGCGCCACTTAGGAGTAAAGAAGGAAGAGCCATCCTGTCGACGATTGAATTCCAAAAGGAGCCGTCCATCGGGCTTTAGAAGTCGCGCCCGCACGTCGTTGATGAAAAATTCCCAGTCAGCATCTGTCCATTCCAGCCATTCACCGTTTTCGCGCCGTTCGATTCGGTGAAAACAAACGCGATGCGCGGTGACCAGGTCGAATGTTTTGCCGAAATCGAGCAGAGGCCTCTGCGCATTGATTCGGGCTACGACGCGACTAACACCGAAGAACTTGGTCGTGCCACGAAAGAAGGGTTCGTCGTCGGGATCGAGGCCCAGACCTTCATGTCCAAACAGCCGGCAGAGATAAAGAAAATAACCCGGTCCGCAGCCGAGATCCAGAATCTGGAGAGGGGGCGACCTGTCCAGCCATAGGTCCTGCACGCGTTTCACGTTTACACCGACCCAATAGTCAGCGTCTTCATAGGCATTGATCTTTCGCGCGTTAGGGCGATACGGATAATCCTCGCGCAGCTTTGCCAACGCCGGCCGATCAATCGTCGCAAGAATTCGACTAGCGCTAACAGGGTGCGTCCAGCGGCAGGCATGCTCCCATAGACTCTCGGCCGCATCGCGGGTAAAGAGTTTTTGGAATTTACGCGAAAGTCGCACTGGAAAATGATGCAACGAAGCGCGTGATACTCAAGGAACGACTCCGAGCGTTTTGGGATCTCATGAAGACTGTGTTTTCGCCCGGCGTTTCATAGCGTGGCAAATTAAAGCCGTTTCAACGGCTTAAAGTGTGTGGCAAATCGGCGCTCCCCAAATTTTAAGGGGCGTCCGTTGTCGAACTAGGCTCGCGGCACCAATCCGCTCCGATGCGCCACATCGTTCCAGGGCGCATTCACAGCCAGATCAGGATCCTGAACGATGTTGCGCGCAAAGGCTGCCACGTGTTTTATCGCCCGCCGAAGGTGTCGCGCCATGAATCGATCCGGCTGGCATATCTCAAAATCGTTAGGCGTGAACTGTGCGCCCACATCCGAAGCAAAAATATCGGCCCATGATTTCCCCCAGACTCGCTGCGCGAAGACGTCATTATCAGGGCGCAATTCTTCTTCAACGTGCCGCGCAATCGCGGTGGTCAGGCCACAGTAGCTGGCATCGGACAAGCGGTTCTGCTGAACATACTTCGCGAGTTCCACCTTGCAGCGTCGGGCCTGAAGCCACGTCAGCGGCTTTCCGAGCGAACGTAATATCTCGCGGGCTACATATACTGAGAAGGGCCCGACCGCTTCATTGCGCCGGATTGCCGCATCCCGAAAGTGCGATGAAACAATTCCGATGCTCTGGAGAAATTCAGGTATGACACCGCGCGCGATAATTTCTCTGCTAAAGGGCCGGGCAATCAGTTCGGCGTCATGCGTCTCGGCCAGCTCGATCCACCGAGAGAACCGGGCGTCAGGAGATTCAGCAAACCCGAGTACACCTGATTGGAACGAATCGGATCGGCGAAAACTTTTGACTGAGCTGGCATAGCTCGAGTTAATCCATTGCACCTGGTTTCGCGGGAACAAAATGAGTTTTGGTTCCAGGTTCAGTTCTGCAATTCGGTTAAAGAATGTTTCCGTATGCCATCGGTTTCGCATGAGACCCTCTAAAGCTTCGGAGGAAATTATGATTGCTTCCGCCGGCGTTTCCCCAATTGCGCAGATTGAGCGGTTTAGCAGTGGCTCACGATGCTCGCCCACCTCCAACCCCGCCAGGCCCTCAGCGAGCAAATGATGCGCGCCGCGTTTCGTTTCGCTCTCAGGCACGAAATAGCCAAGCTCCAACAACTCCGCGCGATTTTCCTGCAGAAACCACTGGATCGAAGTCGTTCCCGACTTGTGTGGTCCAACATGGATGTAGCAGACGCGCTTAGTCATGCTTTAACTTCGGAAAACGGGGCGACCTCACAGTTGCTGACGGGCTCAAGCAATGCAAGCGCGACATCATTCAGCTTTTGTGGCTAGCGCGCGCGATGCCTGGCGATCAGTCTGGATGATCAGCACAATGATTGATTACATGGCAAATTTCGTTTATGCCGAGAACCGCAATGAGCCGCTCGTCACAGCACATTGATAAGCCGGAACCACGAGGGCAGGCGATCGCCGCATTTTTATCGATCGGCGCGATTTACCTGGCACTGCCACGCAACGTCGTTGTCGGCCCCATTTGGCTGCTGCCGACTGTAATTGTCGTTTTGCTCGTGCCAACGGTGGTGACGCATCGCGTGGGAAAACAATCGCTCAATCGGCTTTTGGGTTTCGTCATTAATGGAATTACGACAATGGCGTTGATCGGCTCGGTGCTTTTGCTCGTGCGCCTGTTGCCTACGCACCGTGAGTCGCCATTGCAGTTACTGCGTTCAGGTGGCCTCCTTTGGCTGACAAATGTGATCGTTTTCGCCCTCTGGTACTGGCGACTGGACGGCGGCGGACCAACGCTGCGGCAGGAGCTAAAAAAATTCGGGAGCATCAGTTTCCTTTTCCCACAAATGCAAATTCCGCACGATGAGCGTGATCAATTTGCATGTGCGCGCTGGCGTCCGCGCTTTGTCGATTATCTGTTCGTCGCTTTTACGCAGAGTTCGACCTTCGGGCCGACTGACGCGCCGATACTCGCGCGGTGGGCGAAAATCCTGGCGATGATCCAGATCTTCATTTCGCTGAGCATCGTCATCTTGCTCATCTCTGCTGCCGTCGGGGGACTGTGAATTGATCAACGATTCGAGACCTGACGCCGCGGCCCTGGGCGATGTGATGTTTTCCCTTTCCGCTCCTGTTCCCTGGCCCCCGTAGGGCGGTGGCTACGGAGAAATTGAAATCGCGATTAACTACTTGCCGACCAGGATCAAAATACCTGTCACGAGAGCCAGAACTCCCACTACGATTGCGCCGATCGCAATGTGAAAGAGGGTAGTGATTCCAACAAGAATCAAGTAGATAGCGAGCAGCAGCATTCCGATGTTTTTTGTCATGCGCGTTTTCTGAGGCAAACGGTTTGCCATTGCACGCTTAAACTGCGTGCTGCTAGAACGTTGAAGCGCAAATAGCTTCGATCGAGCCGCCATGTTGTTCGCTTCCACTCTTCAACAGATGACGAACCAATGCGGCGAAGCTTTGTGATTGATCTGGATTCGCTCGATTGAATATTCGTGGAATGGATCGCGGGTGCGCTGCCCAATTTAAAGCGCGCAAACGCATGAGACCGCGCCTCACGGTTTTGTGCCGATCACGATCCCGTAGCCGGTAGATTCGCTGGAGAATATCCGTTCTGATTGAAGAGCTCTTGAGAGGCCGCGAAGTCCCCACCGACGGCAAATCTTAAACGCGAGGATCAATAGTCCCGTTAGCTTAAGCTGTTTCCTCGCTTCCCGCGTCCATTGCGAGATCAGTGCAGATTTATCAACGGCCTTGATGTCAGTTAGACCGGCATGGCGAAACAGCCACTCCCAGCCTTCAAGCGTTTCCGGTTTTTCACGCTCGATTTCTGCGAGGGTACGTTTCAGCTCATCCGGAGTGCCCTCCTTCCAGCACAAATCGTGAATTCCAATGCGCCCTCCGGGACGGACCACCCGTGCCATCTCGCCCAAGACGCGCTCTTTTTCCAAAAAGCACAGCGTGCATTCACAAATAGCGACATCAAACGCACTGTCAGCGAACGGCAGGCTGGCTGCATCCGCCTTTCTAAACACGATTCTCAGATTTCTCGACTGCGCCTTCGCTTCTGCCCGCCGAATCATCTGGTCAGACCGATCAATTCCGTGAAGTTGTGCTCCGAATTTCTCGCTAATGAAACAAGCGGTTTCCCCCGTTCCACAGGCAACGTCGAGCACTTTGGTGCCCTCCTCAATGCTGCATAACCGGGCCAGCTCTTCGGTTAGCTCTAAACCACCGGGGTGAAGGCTTTCCACCTTCAGCATTCCCGTCTCGGCCACGCCCTCGAGCGAAGGCCGATCAGTATGCCCCTCTCCGTGGTTTCCGTTGAATCCTGAGCGTCCTGGCGCCATTCGATGACTGATAATCGAGCTGCATTTGCGCCTTATTTTGGCTCGTTTCACTCGGTCTTCGACGGAACCAAAATCGCATCGCTCATGCCGTGCAGAAATTTCTTGTCTGCCGGAACGATTGTCGCCAGCGCACCGCGCAATTTCACGCGATCACTTTCAACGAAATAATATGGGCAAAGCCGCACGCGGCCTTTCATTGCTCTTGGCTCCCCGGAATCCCGATCCCAATAGTGATGCTCAAACAGCGCGCCCTTGTGAAATTTTTGAAGGATCGTCGGACTCGACTCAAATGTTGTGAGCGCATGGTCGATTCGCTTCTCCCAATCGGCGTGAGGCAGGTCGCTCCCGAGCGCGATGCCGCGGCTGCCCCAGCCTAACGGGGAAAAACCGCTTACCTTTAAGAGAAGATCGCGATCTTTTTGACTGAACTTTGCAGCCTGGCGCCAGTTATGGATCTCCAGCCGGGGAATGACCCCGTGTTGGGGAAGGGGAGTTGGATCAAGGAGCCATGAGTAGGGAATCACTTCCTGTAACTTGATGAAATATTTCTCTCCCAGTTCGCGTCGCCAAAATTCGCGCAACGGCTGAAGCCAAAATAGCGCGAACCACATTTTCTCTTCGAGATAAGGTTTGACCGGCGGCGTAATAGTGATTCGGCCTTCTGCATTTGCGCGCAGAGTGTTCTCGATTCCCGGAATATTCGGGAGATCGAACAATTCGAAAAAACGATACACCGCGCGCCCGTCGTGTGGCTCATAGTTTTCCGCCGCAACAACGCGCCAATTGTAGCCGGGGGCGTTGACCCCGGCAGACCCGAGTGTGCTAACAGAGCAGGAGTCATCGCCTCCGGCTACAGCACGTTGATTCAATCGCGCGACAAGCCATTGCATCTCCGGCCGGTACGTCGTCGATTCCTGGGAGATGACAATATCGCCGCCGTTTGGCAGAACGGCATGAAATCCTTCCAGCATTCCGTTTGGGCCGCCGATGATCTCGCTATCGAACGTGGAATACGTTTGGTTCAGCCAACCCGTTAGACCGATTCCGCCGGGAACAGAGTCGATCTCCGCAATGATGTAACCGTTGTCAGTGAGAATGAGGTCCGGACGAATTACTCGCGGCAAATCGTCGCGGATCTCCTTGCGTCGTGAAAATTCAATGACCTCTCTCGGTTTACCGGCATCGAGGTACTGTGCGACCCATCCGGGTTGCTTACCCTTGATACTGAGTTGGTAGAGCTGGTTGCAGGCGCGCTGAAAAACAAAGAGGCGATGCCCAAGTTGCTCCAGATCAGCTAGAAATTTTCTGTCGACCGGAAATGCGTCAGGCGAAAGCAACCACTCCTTTTCGGCAAAAAGGCCTTCTTTAGGAAACGCAGCTCGAATTGCGGAAAATCTTTCGTCCTGAACCTGCTTTTCCATTATGAAGCAAACGTCCAACGTCCAACGTCCAACGTCCAACACCGAATACAGAATCTGAATTCGACATTGGGCGTTGGACGTTGAGCGTTCGGCGTTTCTTACCTTCCGGCCGCCATGCGCTTCAAAACAAGCTTAACCAGTTCCTCCGCGGATTTCGCTTCGCCTTTCTGCTGTAAATCGTGCACGGCCTTGTGCGCGTCAGCTTGCTTGTACCCGAGCGCGATCAAGGCGAGTAGCGCTTCGTTCGCCTGTTCCTGCTCGGGCGTAGGTGCATGCATGGCGCTGGCCGCCTCCCATGCCGCGGCCACGCCTACCTTGTCTTTTAGTTCGAGGACAATTCGCTCAGCCGTTTTTTTTCCCAGCCCACTAATTTTCGAAATCGCTCCGACATCCGAATTTACCACCGCCGCTTTGAAGTTGTTAACGCTCATTCCGCTCAACACCGCCAGCGCCAGCTTCGGCCCGATGCCGCTGACATTGTTCACCAGCAACCGAAAGAGATCTCGCTCAGCCGGCGTCATGAAACCGTAAAGCACGTGTGCGTCTTCGCGGACGGCAAGGTGAGTCAGGATGCGAATGGGTTGTCCAACCGCTGGCAGTTTATCGTAGCTGGACAGCGGAATGAATACTTCGTAGCCGACGCCGCCGACGTCGACAATCGCCTGTGTGGGCAGGGCGCCGACTAGTTTGCCGTCGAGAAAAGTGATCATGGGTTCGTTTAGAAGATTAGAGCCTTGAAGTGTTAAAAGGGTTCCGGCGTTTTTGTCATTCCGATCCCGCAGTCGCGGGAGAAGAATGTCTGATTATTCTGTCATTCCGAGCGAAGTCGAGGAATCCCGTTGAATTACTTTATGGTGACGCCACAGGATCCTTGGACCCCGAAAGCTTTCGGGGCTCAGGATGACTCGCTCTCCGCTTCAACGCTTTAACACTTCAACCAATCACTCCGGTTTCAGCACGAGCGTGAGGTCCAGGCGTTTCCCTTTAGGTATATTAAACCCGCTGGTGGTGAAAAATTGCCAATCTTGCGGAGGGTTCGCGACGGTTGTGGCGGCAACGGGCGTCGGGAGCACCAAAAACCGCGGACCAGACTCGCTCAAAAACTCCGCGGCATGATGTTTGTTTACAGGCGTCAGAAATCCCCTTATACGAGACCGAAAATACCAGACCAAACTAGGTTCTTTGAACTGAACGGAAGCAAATTGCATGGCCGGTTGCAGAGACGCTCGCGATAGCTGAAACAGTTGATAGCTGGGGAAAAACCGTGCCACCATCGGTGGTACGATCAGTGCAATCGCGATTAAGGTACAGGCAGTGATGACAGCGATCGTTTCGAATAAAGACCGCCGGCTGTTAGCCGATATTTTCGGCCAGTGGCGAGCAACCAAAAGCGCCAGCAGACTAAATGCCGGCAGGGTGTAATGCGGCAGCTTCGTTTTAATAAGGGAGAAAATGATGAAGATGATTGCAGTGCCGGAGAGCAGATAATTGTCAATGTTGTCACGGTCGCGCCATAGCCGTTTCATGAGTGACGGCAGTTTTACCGACCACGGAAAGAAACTGCCAAAGACAGTCACAAAATAAAACGGCAGTAGCAGCAGGTACATCCAGAAGGAGCTTCCGCCGTGACCCTCCATGGTCGTGAATGACCGACCAATCACATGACGGCCGATTCCGATTGTGAAAAACTCGCCATGCGTGCGAATCAACGCTGGAATTCCCCAAAGGGCGACAATCGCCAGCATGAGCAGAATGCCGCGAACAAATTTGAATCGACGGCCCAGCTGCAAATTTCGCGCGTAGAAAATTGTTGAGCCAACTGTCAACAGAGGCACCCATGCGATGGGACCTTTGGCCAGAAAGCCTAGCGCCAGGGAGATGTAAAAAAAGAACCACCACCAGGAAACCGGATATTTGGCTTCACGTTCGCGAAAGTTTTCGGAGGTCGAACGTTGGGCAGCGTTCATCAGGCCATCGCGAAGTAACTCCAGTCCGCTCCAATGCGCAGTGCTAACGAAAAGCACCAGCCACATATCAGCGACTGCGGCTTTCGCATGAACAAAGGTTTGCAAGCAAATGGTAAAAACGATTGCTGCTCGCCATCCAACGCGTTCTCCGCCAACCCGCGACCCGCGAATCAAAAGCGATACCGCAACGAGCGCCGCCGCAACCGCCGAGGGGAACCGGGCCGCAAAATCGGTTTCACCGAAAATGTGATAGCTGGCAACCTGTGCCCAGTACGTGAGGGGAGGCTTGTCCAGCCGAAGGTGATTATTGAAGTAGGGAACAACGTAATCGCTACGCTGGATCATTTCCCGCGACGCTTCTGCGAAGCGCGGCTCATCGCGGTCGATCAAGGGAAGGACCCATGTCCCGGCCGTGTGAAAGAAGACGCAGGCACAAAATAGTGTCGCGTATTTTGCGAAGACAGATTTCAATGTCGTGCCTGCATCTCATAAACGTCATTCCGAGCGAAGTCGAGGAATCCCGCGGCACAACTAAGAGGTCAGGCTACGGGATGTCTCGACTTCGCTCGACATGACAAAAGCTTTTCTGACGGGAACATATTTGTGAAGCATTCCGCCATTTTGTATTGGCTGATTGGTATCGTCGTCGCCGCGGCTGCAGTAAGCGCCGCGTTCTATTTTGACGAAACCGTATGGACTTTCCTCAGGCAGCACCGAAACCGCGACGTGTACCATTTCATGCGAAATGTCAGCCGCTTTGGCGACTGGCCATCGCATGTCATCCTTGGTCTTCTGCTATTGGGAACCGCATGGATTCGCGGAAGCAGGAAATGGTCACGCGTCTTCCTGGCAATGCTCATCGCAATGGCCCTGGCCGGTGTGGCGGGAACCGTGATTAAACGCACCGTACCACGGGCGCGCCCGTCGGTGCACACCGACACACGCTGGGGCGGCCCGCGCTTCAGTAGTAAATTTCACTCGTTTCCATCCGGACACGTCGGCGCTTCGACAGCATTCTTTGGCGTCCTAATCTTCGCCCGGCGACGCGTCGGTCTGGCATGTCTCTCAATTCCGATCCTGATCGGATTTTCGCGGATGTATGTTGGTGCGCATTATCTGTCCGACGTTGTCTGCGCGGCGATCCTGGGACTGCTCTGCGCGGCTGTTGTTTACCGCGTGCTTTTGCCGATCAAACATCAAACGTCAGACATCGAGCATCGGACATAGCTGTGGCGGAGGGGGTGAGATTCGAACTCACGAGACCTTTCGGCCTTCCGGTTTTCAAGACCGGCGCGATCAACCACTCTGCCACCCCTCCTGCAAAGCGTTGGAAAACGTCCAACGTCCAACGTCCAACGTCCAACACTGAATGCAGAAAAATATTGAGGGTTCATCGTTGGTCGTTCAGCGTTTGCTGCTTCGAAAAGAGCTAGACAACAGAATATGTTCAACCGAACATAACCCCATGGCAGGCCGGAAATTCGTCCCAACTGTTAAGGAACTGCCACAGAGCCGCGAGGCAATCCGCGGCCGCGGGGCGTCGTGGAGCCCGGCGAACCGGTTCGAGAAACTTCATGTCGATCGGACTGACTTAGACATTGTCGACACTCACGGTGAGGCCGAAAAGCCGCCCCGTGTGGCAACACAATATTTCCGGGATGGAACGAAATCCATTATCACGCGCAATAGCAGTCCGGATGTCGGTTTTGAGACGAGCCTCAATCCGTATCGAGGTTGCGAGCACGGCTGCATTTATTGCTATGCGCGCCCGACTCACGAGTATCTGGGATTTTCCGCCGGCCTCGATTTCGAGAGCAAAATCATGGTGAAAACCAACGCGGCAGAGTTGTTGCGCGCGGAGCTGGAATCGGCGCGCTGGCAGTCGCAGATGCTCCTGTTGAGCGGTGTGACAGATCCGTATCAGCCGATCGAGAGAAAATTAAAGATCACGCGCGGCTGCCTCGAAGTGCTGGCGCACTTTCGGAACCCTGTGGCGATCATCACCAAAAACCGTCTCGTTACGCGCGACATCGATGTTTTGCGCGAACTGGCCGCTTGTAACGCTGCCGCGGTAAACGTTTCAGTTACATCGCTTGATCCGAACTTGCAGCGAGTGCTCGAACCACGCACCACGTCGCCTGAAGGACGCCTTGATGCGATCAGGCAACTTCGCACGGCGAACATTCCAGTTGGCGTAATGGTTGCCCCCATTATTCCCGGACTGACCGACCACGAAGTTCCAAAGATCCTGTACGCCTGCGCGAAAGCGGGCGCGCAGTTTGCCGGGTACACTATTGTTCGTCTGCCATGGGCGGTGGCGCCGTTGTTCGAACATTGGCTGGAGGAACACTTTCCGGACCGGAAAGAGAAGGTGCTAGGGCGCATTCGGGATATGCGGCGAAACCGGCTGAATAATTCACAGTGGCACACTCGCATGACAGGAGAAGGAATTTTCGCGGAGCAAATCGCGTCGCTATTCAAGGTCGGTTGCCGTCACGCCGGCATTGGCAAGCGGCCGACGCTTTCCTGTAAATCATTTCGCCGATCAGCTACCCAGTTAAGCCTGTTCGGCTGAATATCACTTTCTGTTGAACAGCGAAGCCGTGCTGGCTCACACGCGCGGCTTGTCTTTACAGTTAGAGTCAAATCACCGATGAGCATGCAGCTGAGCGATTACGATTACGTTCTGCCGCGGGAATTGATTGCACAGCGCCCGCCGGAGCGCCGCGACGATTCGAGGATGATGGTGTTGCACCGCAGCGGGGAGAAGATTGAGCATCGCCAGTTTCGCGAGCTAAAAATATTTTTGGAGCCGGACGATCTGCTCGTGTTAAACGATACACGAGTGCTCCCGGCGCGGCAGTTCTCCGATGACGGAGCAGTTGAATTCTTGTTTCTGGAACGTCTCAGTGCCACACGTTGGAAATGTATGATCAAGCCGGGGCGCAAAATGCGCGTGGGAGCGACGGCAAAAATTAATGACACGCTTTTGCGCGTCGAGGAAATCGCGGAAGACGGCGAGCGGATCGTCGCCTTCGAAAGAGATGTTGATGTTTATGCCGGTGGTTCAATGCCGTTACCGCCGTACATCAATCGCCCTACTGACGAGATGGACACAGCTCGTTACCAGACGGTCTTCGCTCATTCGGCCGGAGCAATCGCCGCGCCCACGGCAGGGCTGCATTTCACCCCGGACATTCTGAGTAAAATTCACCACACCTCCGTTACGCTGCATGTTGGACCG
Source organism: uncultured Verrucomicrobiae bacterium (assembly GCA_963753675.1). GTDB lineage: Bacteria > Verrucomicrobiota > Verrucomicrobiia > Chthoniobacterales > UBA10450 > Udaeobacter. The sequence goes on from CAVWCZ010000001.1 coordinate 143,431, forward strand.
GGAACATTTCTTCCGGTGCGCTCTGAAAACATCGAGGAGCATCGTATGCATGCAGAGCGGTTCCACATTTCGCCCGAAGCCGCAGGCAGGATCAACAAAGCGCAGCGGGTTGTGGCCGTCGGCACTACCGTTGTGCGCGTGTTGGAAACCGCAGCGCTTCAAAATCGGCTGCTTGGAAAAATTGTAGGGCAAGGGCATCGCTTGCCATCGGCAGGCGGAGCGCCTGCCCTACAAGAACCCGAACCGAGTCACATTGAAACACAGTCAGGTGAGACCGACCTCTTCATTTTTCCACCTTATCACTTCCGCGTGGTCGATGTTTTACTCACGAATTTCCACTTGCCGCGCTCAACATTAGTAATGCTGGTGAGCGCGTTCGCAGGGCGCGAATTCATCCTACGCGCGTACGAAGAAGCGGTCCGTGAACGCTATCGGTTTTTCAGCTACGGCGATTGCATGCTGATTTTGTGAGCGTGGTCATCCTGAGCGAAGCGCAGCGGAGTCGAAGGGATCCCGTGGCAAGACCGTCGTGTTCTTCATCGGGATTCCTCGACTTCGCTCGGAATGACGGACTAGATTGACCTTATGAGCGACAAACCCAGGGGAGAGCTGGTAATTCAAACCATCGCCATGCCTCAGGACACAAATCCGAATGGCGACATCTTCGGCGGTTGGGTGACCTCACAAATGGACCTTGGCAGCGGGATTCTCGCAGCGAAGACGGCGCAGGCGCGCGTGGTGACGGCGGCGATGGAAGGAATGTCCTTTCTGCAGCCGGTGAGAGTAGGGGACACCGTCAGGTGTTATGCGCACGTGGAAAAGATCGGTCGGAGTTCGATGACCATCCCCGTCGAGGTTTGGGTAACACGCTACATGACCGGAGAAGAACTTCGCGTCACGCACGGCGTGTTTACACTGGTTGCGGTCGATGGGTCGGGAAAACCGATTCCGGTCAAACGCGGGAATGCGTGATCTGTAATGCATGTCCTGGAGTCGATGGCGCGTTTCGCTTACCTGTTCGAGCGGTTCCCTTCATTCGGGCAAACTTTTTGCTATCGCGAAGTGGCGGAGCTTCAGCGTCAGGGCGTGACGCCGCCGATTTTTTCAATCCGGAATCCGAAAGACGAACCACCGCAGGATTGGGACATCCACGTTGCCGAACGCGTGCATTATCTGCCTGACGAAAAAGAGCTACTCGATGACGTTGGACGCGCATCAAAAAAAGGAAAGCTCACATCAGAAATCCTTGTCGCACTCGACGAATGGGGACGCCGCACTGATTTCCTTCGACTTTACCAGGCTGCTTACATCGGAGTGCGTCTCCGAGAGATGGGCATTGGCCATGTACATGCGCATTTTGCCGGCATGGCCGCCAGGACTGCTTTCTGGATCAACAGGTTCTTTCCCATCACGTTCAGTTTCACTGCCCATGCGAACGACATTTTCGCCCCGCGGAACTTCGAGATTGGCCTGAACCAACTTGTCGATGCGGCGCGTGCGATCGTCACCGAAACGGATTACGCCGCGAAATTTCTATGCGAGCGATTTCCCGGCCGAGCTGATCGCGTTCATCGTATCTACAATGGGCTCAATCCAGCCGAATTCCCTCGTGCAGAATTTTCGTCGACTCCGCCGGTAATCATCGCGGTGGGCCGTTTGATCGCGAAGAAAGGCTTTAGCGATTTGGTTCGTGCCTGCGCTTTGCTCGCAGAACGTGGGAGATCATTCCGATGCGAAATTGTTGGCGAAGGGCCGCTCGAAAGCGAATTGCGCAGCTTGATAGAAAGACTTGGTTTGCAGCGGTGTGTCGTACTCGCAGGTGCAAAACCGCAGTCGCAACTCCGTCAGCGCCTTGAGGCAGCGAACGTCTTTGTGTTACCGAGCGTGGTCGATTCCGACGGCGGCATGGACAATCTGCCCACAGTTATCATGGAAGCGATGGCGACGGGACTGCCTGTGGTATCAACAGATCTCGGCGGAATTCCGGAAATGGTGATTCAAAACGAGACCGGCTTCCTGGTGCCGCCGGGCGACACACTCGCGATGGCTGACGCAATCGAAAAGCTGATCAGCGATCATTCACTGGCAAACCGACTTGGTAAGTGCGGCTATGAACGTGCGCAAGGACTTTTCTCGATCCAGAAAAATGTGCGAAAACTATGCGCGCTAATGCCGTAATTCTGTACAAGCTGTGGTGGAATTGATTCCCGCACCGAACGAGCGACTTGCGTTATAACAAATCCCGAACGCAATCGAACGCGTGCAGGTAAACACGATGCGGGCCTCCGCGCATTAACTCTTCGCTCATCAAACTCACCGGATCGCTTTTTACAGCAGGCATCAGCTGTGAAGTACGTCTTTCGTCAGGCTTACCCCGCGAGACTTCCAGAAGGTCACCGCATTTCGCGTAGGCAAGGGAAAATTCCACTTCCCCGCTGGTCAACGCGATTTCGTGAACCGGGTGGCCGTCGCGCTCGCGCAGCTCGACATTGATCTGACGACGGGAGGTCCCGATAAAGCACAAGTCGTGCGATGATTTCGCCTGCTGGATGCACCAACCCAGTTGCGCTCCTAGCCAACCGGCAAACAAAAGGGCGGTCGATCGAAATCCCGGCGCGAAGTCGATGCGCAGCTTGCTGATATTGGCGAGGCGATGGTGCGAGGCGGGGTGATCGAAGAATTGCGCGAGAGCGAAACGAAGACTGTCGAGCCGCGTCCAGTTCAAGTCGCAAAGAACGATGCGCTGCTTTGCTTCCTGTTGCGCGGCCTCCACTAATCGCATTTGTGCGCGGAAATCTTTCCAGCTTTGGCTGTCGTAAATAACTCGATCGACCCATGTCCAAATTTGCGGGTCCATTGGTTCATGAAATTCTTCCTGCCACCAAAAATACAAAGGGAGATCCGAGTCGAGATGTGAGAGAACGATGCTGGGCAACTGCGTAGTGCACCCACCGCTAAGCAGAAATGAAATTTGTTCGGAGCAGACCTGCTTGCTTTCAGCCCCACTCACGTGGCAATGAGCGCTAATCCAGGCGCTCACGCCGTCCTGTTTCGCAGTGCAGTCGGCTTCGATGACAATACCGCGGCAGGCGTGATTCTCAGTAATTCTCGCCATTAGTTGCGTGTTGCTCTGCAGTGAGCCCCGCCTTTCGCTGTAAACGGCAAGGTTCATAAGCGAAGCGCGCGTCATCACCGCTTCTCCGTCGTGCCAGAGTCGTTTCAGCTCCTGCTCAATCTTTCCCGGTGGGACCGACGCGCCTAACGAATACGTTTGAGCTACAGCAGGCATGGCACCTTATAGTCTCCTCCATACTCGCCGGTCACGGGCGAGCAGATCTTCAGCCGTCTCGGGTCCCCACGATCCTGCCGGATAAAAACATAATTCCGGAACATCCTTCTTGCCGTGCCACGCTTCCTCGATTGGATCGACGAAAGCCCACGCTTGCTCAACCTCGTCGCTGCGCGCGAAGAGCGTGGCGTCGCCACTCATCGCATCGAGCAGCAGACGTTCATACGCTTCCGGACTCGGTTTGCCGAAGGACGTTCCGTAATGAAAATCCATCTTAACCGGTTCGATACGAAAGCTCGTGCCGGGCACCTTGGCATGAATCCGGAGGGAAATTCCTTCATCAGGCTGTATGCGAATGACCAGCACGTTGAGGTCGTGCAGATCTTTATTAAACAACACCGCCGGTGCTTTTTTGAAGTGAATGGAAATTTCCGTCGCCGATTTCGGTAACCGTTTGCCTACGCGCATGTAAATAGGGACGTCGGCCCAACGCCAGTTGTCGATGAATAAGCGCAATGCGACAAAAGTCTCCGTTCCTGAATCGGGCTTTACATTTTGTTCCTGACGGTACCCGATGACCGGGTCGCCATCTATGGCGCCCTTTGTGTATTGAGCGCGCACGACATGGGTTCCGATGTCACCCTGCAACCAGCGCCGCAGCGATCGCAGCACTTTGACTTTTTCGTCGCGAATGCTGTCGGCGCTCAGATCGGTGGGTGGCTCCATCGCGATGAGACAAAGGAGCTGGAGCAAATGGTTCTGGACCATGTCGCGCAAGGCGCCGGCGGTCTCGTAAAAACCAGCCCGGGTCCCGACACCGAGAGTTTCTGCCGCAGTGATTTGCACGTGATCGATGTAATGCGTATTCCAGAGCGGCGCGAAAATCGCGTTGGCAAATCGGAGCACCAGGATGTTCTGCGCGGTTTCTTTTCCTAGAAAATGGTCGATCCGGTAGGTCTGTTCCTCTCTAAACGAGTTACGGACGACGCGATTGAGGTCACGCGCTGAGGCAAGATCGGTTCCAAACGGTTTTTCGATGATCACGCGAGCCCAGCTTCCCTTGCACGTGTCGTTCAAACCGGCGGCTTTCAAGTGTTTCAGAATCGGTTCGAACTGTTCGGGGCCGGCGGCAAGGTAAAAAAGGCGGTTACCGCGGGTGCCATGATTTTTGTCAATTTCATCAAGGCGTTTGGCTAACGTCTTGTAACCAGCTTCATCGTCGAAATTGCCTTGATGGTAAAAAATCGACTGGGAAAACGTTTTCCAAATTTCGTCGCGTACAGTCTGGCGCGAAAACTTGCGCGTGGATGCTTCGAGATCCTGTCGAAATTCGTCGTCACTTTTCGGGCGGCGCGCGAAGCCAACGATAGACACAGAGGGCGGCAGCTCTCCGTCAGCGGCGAGGTTATACAGCGCCGGAACCAGCTTGCGGTGCGTGAGATCGCCGGTGGCGCCGAATATCACAATGCTGCATGGCTGCGGCACAGGGCGCGCAGCCAGTCCTTCCCGAAGTGGATTCGGTTCTGGTTGATCAGCGGCTCGATTCATGATCTGGAGAAACTACTCAGTTTCCTCTCAGCGAGATAGGAAGAAATTAGCGAACGTCAGCTATGCTCATCGACTTAGTGAACGCAATCGTTGCACATCAACTTTGTCTTGTTCGCGCTCGGTGCTCTTACTCTTGATTAAGGTCTGCAAGTCGACGTACGGAATTCTTACACCTTCGATCGTTGCATTTAGCGATGTGCCAATCGCATCGATGTAACTCACTTTCCACGCGCGAGTGCTCACATCCACTTCGACATCGTCAGCGATCTTAACAACAATATTTTCGACGAAGTCGTCTGGTGTTAGTTCCGCTGCTGCATGGTCCTCAAGTTCCGAAAGTGCTGCGATTACGCGCGCATGATTTTCGACCTCTTCGGGTATGAGGATGTCAACATCTGCTGTCGCCCGAACGTACCCGTGCAGCCAGCAAGCACGGGCCCCAACGATTAAATATTGCGCATCATGTTTGTTTAGCAGCGAGCAAACTCGCAAGAGCGGTGCCTGTTCGCTCATTGAGCCCGCTGATGATGCTCTTCGACAACCCGCTGCGCCTCCCAGCGTGCCAGTTCATCCCATGTGCGCGCCTTGAAAACGAAACCACGCTTACGGCTGAATGGTTTTACGACCGACAGCTCACGATCCAAGCGTGCCCCAAGCGCATGAAATTCCTCCGGTGTTCGTGGAGGCTTTCTCTTTCCGACAATCTTGAGGGCCTTCATCTATTCCTAAAACGGCAGCGGAAATCTTTGGGTCAGATCGAGCACTCTTTTGTGCACGTTTTCAAGCGCGTTCGCATCGTTGCGTTTTTCGAGTGCTTCAGCAACGAGGTCGGCGATTTCCAGCATATCCTCCTCTTTCATACTGCGTGTGGTGACTGCAGGTGTGCCGACGCGAATGCCGCCGGGTTTGAAAGGCGAACTGGTATCGAATGGAATTGCGTTCTTGTTCACGGTGATGCCGGCACGGTCCAGAACTTCCTGCGCCTCTTTGCCGTTCAGGTTCTTGGGACGCAGATCGACCAGCATTAAATGATTGTCGGTCCCACCTGAAACGATCCGGTAACCGTGCTTGGCCAAACCAGCAGCGAGTGCTTTGGCGTTGACCACTACCTGCCGCTGGTACTCACGGAATTGCGGCTGAAGCGCTTCGTGAAAACAAACCGCCTTCGCGGCGATCACGTGCATTAGCGGCCCGCCTTGTACACCTGGAAAAACGGTGGCGTCGATTTGTTTGGCGAACTCTTCTTTGCACATGACAATTCCGCCACGTGGACCGCGCAGACTCTTGTGGGTCGTGGTGGTGACGAATTGCGCATGCGGTATCGGACTGGGATGCTCACCTGCCGCAACAAGCCCGGCGATGTGAGCCATGTCGACGAACAAAAGCGCGCCCACTGAATCCGCAATTTGACGTAACCGGGGAAAATCGATAATGCGCGGATAAGCCGATGCGCCTGCCGTGATCATCGCCGGCCGAACTTCCTCGGCTTGCTTCTGCAGAGAGTCGTAATCGATCTGCTCTGTTTTCTCGCTGACCCCGTACTGCGAGACATTGTAAAACTTACCGGAAAAATTTGCAGGATGGCCGTGCGTCAAATGGCCGCCGTGAGCCAGGTTCATAGCGAGGATTTTGTCGCCCGGTTTTAACATCGCGAAATAGACGGCCATATTCGCCTGCGCGCCGCTGTGAGGCTGCACGTTCACGTGCTCACACCCGAATAGCCGTTTCGCGCGATCGATGGCCAGTTGCTCGGCGGTATCAACGTTTTCGCAGCCGCCATACCAGCGTTTGCGCGGATAGCCCTCGGCGTATTTGTTGGTGAGAACGCTGCCCTGCGCTTCCATTACCGCACGGCTCGTAAAGTTTTCCGACGCGATCAACTCGATGTTGTCCCGTTGGCGTTTTTCTTCGGCCGCGATGGCATTGAAGATTTCCGGATCCACCTTGCGCAATGCTTCGCCGCAATGCGGTGCGGGGTTGGAAGCGACCGATCCCGGCTCAAAGTGGCGAGAAACATCGTTCATGGGATCGGACGATAGCTCCGGCGAGCGGATCGCACGAGGCCGGACCAGTTGACCCTGTTCCACAAACGCGAGCACACCTGGCAAAGCATTTTTGATAATTCGGGCGCACTCTTCGTAGACCTCGCGGCCCAAGCCAATCGGGTCGGGCACATCGCGCCACACCGTACTGCCAGGATCCTCAAATTCACGTATTAAGAACGTTTTTTCCGCAGTTTGAGGAAACAATGTTTGGATGGTCTCAATGTGTGCTCCAGTCATTGCAAAAATGTGCGTGGCACGCTCAACCAAAGCCGGTGTCAAGGGCTGGCTCCGCAGAGCGGTGATGTCGGTGCCTTCTTCCGCGCACACCTGGACGGCGTAGAGACTTGGGGGTTGGCCAGAAACGGCGTGCACGCCAGCGGAAGCCACTTCGATGTCTTTCCGGTTCCCAATCATTCGGCGGAACAGCCCTTCTGCGATCGGGCTGCGACAAATGTTTCCGGTGCAGACAAAGAGGACGTTTTTCACGGTTCAGAGCGCGCAGCGAGCGTGTTGTTCCAACGTAAAAGCGAACCTCATCAAGTCAATTTTGGTCGACCAAAAGATTGTTTTTTCAGGCGATTTCTGCCACCGCTACCTTGACGACAACAGCGCATAATTGACGCTTCTCGGCGGCGTACATTGCAGGTAATGTGACTGCCGTTGCATTGGTCTGTTTCAAATGAACGTTGAGACGCTGCGTCACGTGCCTTTGTTTGAGTCGCTCGATCACGAGGCAGCACATGAATTGTGCGAACTGCTCGAGAGCATCGACCAGAAATCCGGGGCGGTGCTGTTCCGCGCCGGCGACGAGGGCGATGCAATGTATGTGATCGAAGAGGGGAGAGTCCGCATTAACGTGCGGACGAAGGAAGGACTTGAGATCACGCTAACCGAATTGGGCCGCGGCGATTTCTTTGGAGAAATGGCGCTGCTAGAGGATAAGCCGCGCTCGGCGGATGCGCGGGTCACCGTGGATGCGCGCCTGGCTGTGCTTTCGCGTGAGCATTTCCTCTCCTTTGTGCGGAGCCACCCAGATGTCGCGCTGGAGCTGCTCTCCGCGCTCGCTAACCGGTTGCGCCATACCGATGAGCTCTTGCGCCATAGCGCTACACGTAACGTTAATGTCGAAGAAGCGGCTCAGTTGACACTTGCCGATCGCGCGGCAGACCTCATCGCCGAATTCGGCGGCAGTTGGAAATTTATTCTTGCTGCGGTGTTTTTCGTCAACGTCTGGGTGTGGATAAACATGTGGTTGGCGTGGATGGGCAAGATCAACTTCGATCCATATCCATTTTTATTGCTGAGTACCGCGATTAATGTGCTTTCCATCCTACAAGCACCGATCATTCTGATGTCGCAGAATCGGCAATCCCACAAGGACCGGTTGCGCGCTGAAATCGATTACCAGGTTAATCTAAAGAACGAGCTCGCATTGAATGAAATTCTTGAACGCCTGAAGAAACTTGAGCGCAATTATCGCGAGCAGGAATCGGGCGAATACGGGGTCAGAAAAGTGGAATAATCAAGCTGCGGCAATTGCGCATCATCTCCGGGCAAGCTTGCCGCAATGAGAGCGCGGATTATCGTAACGCTTTCAACTCCTATGAAGAAGCTCTTACCCACAACCCTTTTGATTTTGACGCTCCTTTCATTGCTAGGCTGTGCCGGCGGAGGTCCGAGCCCTGAACAGCAGGTGCGTGACGCGGAGCAGCAAAAGGAAGCCGAACGGCAGCAGGCGGAGTTCCGCAAGGGCTTGCCTCCGGTGAGCAATCCCGGGCAGGGATGGTAAGCGGAGCCTACAACCCGAAAATGACGAAATCAGAATGCCAAATGACAAAGCAATCAGGAATTCCAAATGACGAACCGTCATCCTGAGCGAAGTCGAAGGATCCCGCGAAACCACCCTAAAGCTCTCGCCACGGGGTTCCTCGATTTTGTTCGGGTGGACCGACATGTGATTCGTCATTCCTCATTCGTGCTTCGTCATTCAACGTGAGATGCGTTCGCGCTGGAAGCGAATCCGGTACCGCCTGGAGTGGTTGGGGCTTCTTGTTGCCACAAAAGTGATACCGTTGTGTTCGCGGCGGCTTTGCCATCGGCTCGCCTGCGCAGCCGGGGCGCTGCTCAGTTCTCTTGATCGGGATCGCTACGATGTCGCACTGAGCAATCTCGAAGTCGCTTTTGGCAATAGCTTCTCGCTTGAGGAGCGCCGAAAAATTGTGCGCGAGTCATTTCAACATTTCGCGCAAACCATGGTCGACCTTCTGTGGAGCCCACGGCTTACCTCGGAAAATTTTTCCAAATATATCGAATGCGAAAACTTTGAGGAAACCGCTCGTGGGACAGGCCCCGAACGAAGCGTGATGATTGCCTGCTATCACTACGGCAACTTCGAATGGCTCAGTCTGGCCTGTGGTTTTCTCGACCTGAAAGGCACAATCATTTCGCAGGAATTTAAGAACTCGTTGCTCGACCCAATTTTTAAAAAATTACGCGAGCGGTCTGGACACGAGCTGATTCCACGGGAGCGGGGCATCATGCGGCTTTACAAAATACTTCGGAGAAAAGGCCGTACCGCACTTCTCGTTGATCTCACCGTGCCTCCGACACAAGGTGCCGTGGCGATCGAGTGTTTTGGATTAAAGACCAGCGTTACTTCCGCGCACGCCTGGCTCCACGAGCGAACCGGGGTGCCGATTATTCCCGCGCACTGCGAACCGCTTCCGGCGGGACGTTACCGGCTCATCTTCCACCCGAAAATCGAAGGCACCGCTGAGATGACTCATCAGCAAATTGCGCAGGCATGCTGGAATTCATTCGAGCCTTACGTTCGAAAAAACCCGGCTCCATGGCTCTGGATGTACAAACACTGGCGTTATCGCCCCGGAAATCCCGACCGGCCTTATCCGTTTTATGCCAATTTCTACAGGCCGTTTGAAGACATGGTACAAGGTCGCAAAACCAAGGTGAATGGCCCGGCAAAATTGTAGAAGCGTCGTCCCCGTGGCGAGTGGCTTCAGCGTTTCGACACTACGGCGCCAGTTCGACGTGGCAGCCTTATTTGGATGTTAAAAACACTTTGGGTTGCAGTTGTTCGCGTTATAAAAGCCAAATTCGAGTTTACTCGAATTAGTTGAATCTGCCGTGGAAGCGATCCGTCTTTTTAAGCTGCTCGACCGCAATCAGCGCAACACGTTTGTCGCCTGCTTTCTCGGCTGGGCGCTCGACGCATTCGATTTTTTCTTGCTAACGTTCGTGATCGTTCCGATGGCACACGACTTCGGCACGACCGTCACCGATCTCGGCTACGCGATTACCATCACGCTGGCGATGCGTCCGGTGGGCGCGTTCATATTCGGTTTGCTCGGCGACCGCTTTGGACGGCGGATCCCGCTCATGGTCAACATCGTTTTCTATTCAGCGATGGAGGTGCTCACGGCGTTTTCGCCAAATTACACAGTGCTGCTGGTATTCCGCGCGCTTTACGGCATCGGCATGGGCGGCGAATGGGGACTCGGCGCCTCGCTAGCCATGGAAACGCTGCCGACACAAGCACGGGGATTGTTTTCAGGAATCTTGCAGCAGGGTTACGCGTTCGGTTATCTGCTTGCCGCAGTTGTGTATTGGATTGTTTTTCCGTTCTTCGGATGGCGGGGTCTCTTTATTGCGGGTGCGCTACCGGCGGTTCTCGTTTTCTTCATTCGGGCGCGCGTACCTGAATCGCCAGTCTGGCTGCGCCAGCAGCACACGATAGGTGATTTTGGGAGTCAGCTGCTCGTTGTGCTCAAAGAACACTGGGCGCTATTTCTTTATGTGGTATTTCTGATGACGGCGTTCAACGCCATGTCGCACGGAACCCAGGACATGTATCAAACGTTCCTCGGAGAACAACGTCACTACGGTGTCACGCAAAAAGCGGCGACGGGCGTTATTTACGCCTTCGGTGCTATCTGCGGTGGAACAGTGGTCGGTCATTTTTCGCAAAAATGGGGTCGGCGACGCGCGATCATTTTATGCGCCGCGCTTGGGATCTTGCTGATTCCGATATGGGCGTTTTCGCCAGGATACGCGCTACTGGTAATCGGCGGATTCGCCATGCAATTCATGGTACAAGGCGCGTGGGGAATTGTGCCGGTGCACCTCAATGAGCTGTCGCCTAATACTCTCCGCGGAACTTTCCCGGGCTTTGCCTATCAATTGGGGAACCTGTTAGCCGCAAATACAGCTGTCGTGGAAGCGCAGTTGGCTAATCATTTCCGCGATGTAAACGGACATCCCGATTACGCGAAAGCGCTTAGCCTTTTCGCTCTGGTCATCTTCTTAATGCTGATTGTGCTCGCCGCGATCGGGCCCGAAAAACGGGCAGAAGTCTGAGACGTTCTCAACAAAGGTGGCGGCGGAGGCCGGCATCGATGTTGACACCAACGACACGCCGGTAATTGCTAGCGCACAAAAAATCGTGCGCAGATGTGAGAGGATGAATTGTTTAGTTTTCATGAGGTTCCCTTTCAGATTGCGGTTGAGGTTAATTGTTTTCATGAGACGGCAGATCGCGTCGGCATCGCCCTAGTTCTGTGGTGGCCGGCGGCAGTTCAGCTCAGCATCCACTAGTTCAGCAGCTCGCAGGCCGATGACTCGATGGACCGTCCGAGTGGGGTGGACGAGGTCCCAGTGGAAGTATTCGTCCGGATTCGGAACAACAGTATCGCCAGCATTCGGTTCGGGTAAGCCTATGCCGCAGTCAGGACAGGCGGGATCCGTCACGTTCGTGAGTCCGAAGTCCGCCGGAGAAGCGGTGATCTCTCTCGCAACCGCATCGGCATCCAGGAACATCACGCTGATTCGGAGCTCGTCATCGAGTGCTGCCACGTTCGCTCGGAGAAGAGCGCTGAACTCCGCCTGCCAGGCCTCGGCGTCGGCTGTCACGCCATAAATCCTGAAGAATGGGATATCCGCGAATCCACCCGAGTTCGGTACCAGGAAGAGCTCACCACCGACCGCGGCGAGCGACCTGATGTCGTTCGCGATGTTCTGGGCCGCGCGCTCCGGAGTCCGGAGCGGTTCGTTCGGCGGCTCGGCTTGAAGGGCCCGTACGATCATATCATTGGCCCCGCCGCGAATGACCACCAGGGCTCGGGGATCAAGTGTATTATTGGCCGAGATGAACGCCCTCACTTGCTCTGATATGTTGGGTACGAACGCGAAGATCGTGGCGAACCCCGGACCAGTCTCCGCGCCGCCAACCGCATAGTTCTTCCCACCGGTCGCGCTCGCTGTCGGCCGCTCGACGAGGAGCGTATCTGCGAGCACGTCGGTCCAGATCTCGCCGTTCGAAAATCGACCTTCGTAGTAAGGCGGCAGCGCGGCGCCAATGTCAAACGCAAACGCGTTCCCCTGGTCCGAAAGGCTGTCACCGAACACGACGATCTCAGAAATCCCCCGGTCTCCACGATGAGCACAAGGGTGCAGGCCTTGCCCTGTTCCAGCGCTTGGAAACACCAACGACACGCCGATAATTGCGAGCGCACAAAAACCTGTGCGCAGATGTGAGCGAAGATGGTTTCGATTTTCCTTTTTCATATTGCTTGGTTCCTTTCTTATTTTGGTGGTTGGTTGGTTGTTTTTGTTTTGGTTGTAGTTGTTTTCATAGTGCGCGTACATAGGATTTCCCGTATTAGCTGCGCAAGCGACAAGGCGTGACATCAAGGCAATGGCGTGCTTTGTCGCGGCCTTCGCTTGACGTTTGCGCGGGAAATCATGGGCAGTTAGAATTCAGGTGGCAGCTTGAGATCTCCATGCGCCGAGAAAGCTCCCTATCTGTTCGTTCTAACGGCGATTCCTTGGCCGACGGCCGATTGGAATCCTGGAAAGGGAAAGAATTCTAATGTGGAAATATCGAGCCAGCGCTGGTGGATTGCAATTGCAACGCAAGCCGGCCTGATGGCCGGTAAACGCCCGCTCCAAAACGCTGGTCGACAATTGCCTCCGCGATTTGGTCTGCGAGGAATTCACGATATTCCGAATCACGTGCCTGACTCCCATCATTCCGATTACTCAAGTACCCACATTCCACCAGAACTGCTGGACATTTCGCGAAGCGCAGCACGCGAAAATTGGCCGTGTGAACTCCGCCATTTTTAGACCGGGGAATTTCCGTCAGTTTCGCTTGAATACCCTTCGCCAGGTCGAATGACGCGGGCGAATGATAGTAGGTTTCGAATCCGTGAATCCCGCGCCGGCGCGAATCGTTGAAATGAATGCTGACGAAGATAGCGTTCTTCTGCGCGTTTTCGATAGCTACGCGGTCGTTCAATGGAATAAAGACATCAGAGGAGCGGGTCATTACTGTTTTCAACTGCGATTCGCGCAACTTGCGGTTGAGACGTTCGGCGACATCGAGAGCAACCAACTTTTCTGGTGGCCCGTAGCGGCGATACGCACCGCTGTCCTTCCCTCCGTGCCCGGCATCTACCACCACTGTGCTAAACGTTTTCGTCGTGTTCTTAACAGAGGAAGTTTGAAGCGAGCTACAACCGGCGAACGAAACAACAAATGCGATTGTGATCGTAACACTGAACAAACGCGGCATTCTGATGTAATAGCAAAAAAAGGGCGCTACAGCAAAAAATTTTCAATTAAACTCGAACAGACCGGCCCGAATTCCTGTCAACGATTCGCATATTTTCGGTAATGCGTATAAAATGCGCTTGTGTTTTGCGCCACTGCGCCTAATCCGTTAGCACTCCTATGATGATCCGATTCGCAATCATTCCATTACTGTTGGCACTGAACTTTTCGATGTGTAAAAAGCATGAAACTGTTGCCGAAAAGCCGAAACCTGCGAGTGGCACAACGCCCGCCACGGCGGCTGCCGCGCCGGCCGCGCCAGCGGCATCCCCCAAGATCACTAAACCAGTCGTCGATCAGACGGCTCAGGTCCTTATTTTCTGTTACCATCGACTCGTCGACAAAGTTCGGTATCCCGGAACCGAAATCACCCCCGCTGCATTTGAAGCGCAGATGAAAGAATTGAAGGACAAGGGCATCACTGTCATTTCGATGCAGGATTTGCTTGCCTGGAAGAGGGGCGAAAAGAACATTCCTCCGCGTTGCGCCGTGATTACATTCGATGACGGCTGGGAAACGCAATATGAAGTGGCCTGGCCGATCCTGAAAAAATTCGGTTATCCCGTCACGCTGTTCATTTACACGGAAGGCGTGCGAGGCGGCTCGTTAGGCGGCGGAGGAGCGATTACCTGGGAACAACTCGCCGATATGCGCGACAATGGCGTGGATATTCAGGCCCACTCGGCGACGCACCAGGACTTGCGCGAAGGTCATACCATTACGGTGATCGAGCCCGGCGGCAAACGAAGCAGGAAGAAACTGACGGGGGAGGATTATGAAAAATGGGTCCGAAACGAAGTCGTCGGTTCCAAAGAGCTACTGGAACAGCGGCTCGGGATCAAGGTGAACTGTTTTGCCGTGCCGTTCGGAAATTACAACGAACATGTCAAGGAACTGGCGCGAAATGCCGGTTACGAAGCGATGTTTACTGTGTACGGCCAGCCAATCACTTTCACTTCACCGATGGATGCTCTTGGGCGCTACGCCATTGAAGCAAACAAGCCGAAGGTTTTTGCAGACGCAGTCAATATGATCGGAGCCTCCGCAGGAGGAGGGACAGCAGTCGCCGAAGTCGGCCCGAAAGATTTGAATACGCAACCGGCCGATGGCGAGACTGTGCGGACGGCATTGCCGCTTATCAAAGCGAACCTCACCGGCATAGGCCAGATAGAACCCGGCAGTGTGCAGATGCGGGTGAGTGGACTTGGCCTGGTCCCGGCCAAATACGATCCTAAAACAGGCATCGTCTCTTATCAGGTTCCACAAAAGCTCCGTGACAAAACTTGCACCGTAATCGTGAGCGCAAAATCCGAGGGTAAGAAGGTCGAAACGCATTGGACTTTCGGGATTGAAGAAGGCGCAACGGTAGGTGCAGCGTCGCCGGGACCAGCCATCAAGAGATAATCACTTGATGGGACGGTGGAACGTGTTGTCCTCAACACGTGGATACTGCGCCTTTAACGCGAAATATGAGATCGTCTTCGGAGAAGAAGCCGATCCACCCCGGACAGAGTCATGTTTCCACAACTTAGCGACAAACTTCAGGAGATTTTTAAGGATCTCCGTGGCCACGGCGTTATCAGCGAGTCGAATATCGACGCTGCATTGCGCCAGGTGCGCATGGCGCTCCTTGAGGCCGACGTCGATTTTCAGGTCGCCAAAAAGTTCATTGCTAGCGTAAAGGAGAAAGCACTCGGTGAAGCGGTGCTTCGGAGCATTACGCCGGGTCAGCAAATCGTAAAAGTTTTTCACGATGAACTGACCGCGCTGCTAGGCGGCGATACAGAGCCGCTTCGCATCGAGAATAAGATGCGGATTTTGATTGTCGGGCTCAATGGCTCCGGCAAAACAACTTCGGCGGCGAAGCTGGCTCTGCTTCTAAAGAAACAAGGTCGAATCCCTGAGCTCGTCGCGTGCGATTTGCATCGGCCGGCAGCTATTGAACAACTGGCGACTCTTGGAAAAGGGATCGACGTCCAGGTTCATGTTCCCAAAACGGGCGAGACGAATGTCCAACGTGTCGCTGCCGCCGCTATTGATGCGGCAGCGGGCGATGGCGCAAGCGTTCAGATCTTCGATACGGCAGGACGACAGGAGATCGACGAAGCTCTGATGAGTGAACTCAGGGAGCTGAAAGAATTTTTGCAGCCGCAAGAGGTTCTGCTTGTTGTGGACGCTGCAACCGGACAGCAGGCGGTCAGTGTTGCGAGCGGATTTGACGCTGCCTTGTCGATCACCGGAATTATCCTGACAAAGCTGGATGGCGACGCTCGCGGTGGCGCGGCTTTGTCGATGCGCGAGGTCACGAACCGTCCAATTAAATTCGCGGGCACGGGTGAAAAGCTCGATCAGTTTGAACTTCTGGTTCCGGAGCGGCTCGCCGGACGGATTCTCGGTATGGGCGACGTTATCGGTCTCGTCGAGAAAGCCGCAGAAGCCGTTGAAGCCGAGGACGCAGCCCAACTCGAGCGCAAATTGCGGACCGCTTCATTCGATTTCAACGACTTCCTGGCGCAGTTCAAGATGATGCGCCGCATGGGTCCACTGGAGAATATTCTTGGCATGTTACCGGGTGTGGGTAATGTGCAAAGCCTTTCCATTGACGAGAAGCAGCTTAAGCGCACGGAAGCGATCGTGCTTTCGATGACAAAGGAAGAGCGAACGCGGCCCGACATTCTGAATGCGCGGCGGCGTCAACGCATCGCGCGCGGCAGCGGTTCCACCGTCACGGAAGTAAACGACTTGCTCCGGCGTTTTGATCAGATGCGGAAACTGATGAAGAACACGGGTAAGATGAAAAAAATGATGGCGCAAATGGCGCGAATGAGGATGTAATTACGATGTCAGTTTCAATTAGATTACGCAGAGAAGGTGCGAAGAACCGGCCCTACTACAGAATAGTGGTGACCGATAGCCGCAGCCCGCGCGACGGGAAATTTATCGAAATCATTGGTACCTACGATCCCAAGCAAATCGATCAGAACAGTTCGTTCGATGTAGAACGCGCGGAGTACTGGATCGGCAGAGGCGCTCAGCCATCGGATACCGTGCGCAGCTTGCTTAAGAAGCAAAAGAAGATGCGCGCGGCCGAGCCAGAATCTGAGGCCACAGAAGAAAGTCCGGAACCG
Source organism: uncultured Verrucomicrobiae bacterium (assembly GCA_963753675.1). GTDB lineage: Bacteria > Verrucomicrobiota > Verrucomicrobiia > Chthoniobacterales > UBA10450 > Udaeobacter. The sequence continues at coordinate 160,068 of CAVWCZ010000001.1, forward strand.
GCTGAAACGGCTGCGTCGCCGACTGCCGAGACCTCGAGCTAGCTGAGGTCTCTCGAGCTGTAGGGCGTTTCTGTGAAACGCCTCGGACTGGCGTCTGCCACAGACGCCCTACAAAATTCGTGTTTATCCTTGTTCATTCGCGGTTAGTTTTGGCGAATGCGAGAGTTTCTCGAGTTTGTTCTTCGCCAACTGATCGAGTTTCCTGACGACATGGTGCTTACGGAAATCCCGAACGGCAGAACCGTGATCTTTAAGCTGCAGCTTCGACGCGGAGACGTGGGCCGGGTGATTGGACGTTCCGGTCAGACCATTCACGCGATTCGCGCTCTGCTGGCCAGTTCTGCCGCGCGTCACGGCCAGCGTGCATTACTCGAAATAATCGAATGACCTTGCAGGGCGTCTGTGTCAGACGCCGAGGTTCTCAACATTGGACCTTAGCCGTTCGACGTTCGATGGTCTTCCGGAATGAGAATCGACATCGTCACATTGTTCCCCGAAATCTGCCGTGCTCCCTTAAGCGAAAGCATGATGAAGCGCGCGCAGGAAAAGGGTATTATCGACCTGCACATTCATAATTTGCGGGACTGGACGACTGACAAGCACCACGTGGTCGACGATGCGCCATTTGGCGGAGGGCAGGGGATGGTGATGAAACCGGAGCCGCTTTTTGCAGCGGTGGAAGATCTGAAATCGCCAATCGCCAATCGCAAATCGCAAATCGTTTTGATGTCACCTGCAGGACGGCGGTTCGATCAAACACTCGCGAAGGAGTTTTCACACGAACCGCATCTCATCATTATTTCCGGCCATTACGAAGGAGTCGATCATCGCGTGATCGAACATTTGATCGATTACGAGGTTTCGATCGGCGATTACGTGCTCACCAACGGCGCAATCGCTGCGGCGGTCCTGGTTGACGCAATTGCGCGCTTACTGCCAGGAACACTTGGTCATGAACAATCGGCTGCCGATGACAGTTTCAGTAACCAACTCCTGGAAGCGCCGCAGTACACGCGTCCTGCCGAGTTTCGCGGCTGGAAAGTCCCGGAGGTTTTGCTTTCGGGAAATCATACAGAGATCGCCAGGTGGCGTAAAGAACAGGCGATACAGCGCACCCACGAAAATCGCCCCGATTTGTTAAAGTAGAGCGAGCTTCCAGCTTGCTCTCCCTCAATTGCAAGCGGGACGCATGCGCTACCTCACGCGGCCCAACACGACGCACGCATTGATGCCGCCGAACCCGAAGGAATTGCTCATGACGTAATTTAGCTCGGCGGACCGACCATGATTTGGCACAACGTCGAGATCGCATGCAGGGTCAGGATTCTGGTAATTGATCGTTGGCGGAATCCATTGTCGATCGACGGCGAGGGCACAAAGCGCTGCCTCGATCGCGCCGGTCGCGCCAAGTGGATGTGCGTAATAACCCTTTGTCCCGCTTACGGCGATTCGTCGTGCGTGCTCGCCAAAGACTTGCTTGACCGACGCTGTTTCTGCGCTGTCGTTGAGCTGAGTCGAGCTTGCATGGGCATTGATGTAATCGATCCGCTCAGGCGCGAGTTCTGAGTCTGCGAGCGCTTCGCGCATGGCGCGAATGGATGATTCGCCACTGGGAAGCGGTGTGGTCATATGAAAAGCGTCGTTGTTGATGCTGTATCCGAGCACCTCCCCGTAGATGTGAGCACCACGGGCACGAGCGTGCTCCAGTTCCTCGATGATGAGCGAAGCGCCGCCTTCGCCCATAACAAATCCGTCTCGCAAGGCATCGAATGGACGACAAGCCAGGGCCGGGTCGCCCGTCCACCTGCTCATCGTCTTGATAATGTCGAAGGCGCCGATAGTAATGGCCGTTAGCGGTGCTTCCGCACCACCTGCTACAACGACGTCTGCAAAATCGTCGCGAATGTAGCGCAATGCTTCGCCCACAGAGACAGTGCCACTGGCGCAGCTGTTCGAATTTGTGGTACCAGCACCGCGAAAGCCGAATTCAATTGCAATATTCGAATGGGCCGAACCACCGAAGACCTGGACGGCAAGCGTAGGTTGAACGCCGCGCGCACCCTTTTTCAAATATCGGATATACTGCTCCTCGGCTTTGCAGACGCCACCCAGCGCGGTGCCGAAACTTACGCCCACGCGGTCTTGCGGTGTTTCCCGCGAATACTCAACCCGCGCGTCTTCCAAGGCGAGCTTTGCCGATACAACCGCGAACTGTGCGTAACGATCCAGCCGTTTTAAGCGGTGTGGTGAAAAATGTTCTTCGCCATTCCAATCGCGAATCTCCCCTGCGCAACGCACACGGAACACGCTGGGATCAAAACTGGATATACTCTGAATGCCGCTTTTCTCTGTCAGGATCGCGTTCCAAAAATTTTCGACACCGGTGCCGATGCAGGTGATCGGACCAATTCCGGTTATGACTGCGCGTCTTCGGGTCATGCCGTTACCTTGTCCGCCCTCGTTTCCACGTACGCTTTCATGTAGCGCAAGGTTTTGTTGGCAATGTTATGAATGAAGAAATCGCCGATAATCGGACTGATGATGGGCGACAGAGCTGAAATCCGAAATCGCAGCTCGTGCGAAATCGCCACCAGAACGCCGTTTTCCTTATCGGAGAACGTCCAGATCACATGCATTCCCTTTGTCCACGCCTTCATATGCAGGAAACGAATCTCCAGCCGTTCGCGGTCGATTATTTGCTCGGATGTCCACGAGATCGGAATCCCGGAACGCCGCGCCGCCATCACCACGACATTTCGATTAGTCCTGCGCTCCAGATAATGAATGTAGCGATAATGCGGCAGGATTTTTGGCCATAGCTCCAGATTGGCCGCCGTCTCAAAGATCGCCATCTTCGGTGCGTGCATGAGAATGGAATTGGTTTTGTGCATTGGCCTGCGATTTTTGACGAAATTCAAACCGCGCCGCCTGCAGTTATTGCGCGATACAGAGCTACACAGCACCCTTCCTCGAAAACGGTGAAGGCGAAAGAGGAAAAACCTCGCCGCAAAGTTACAGCCTCGTTACCGTCGCGGACTCCGGGATCGACGTATCTCGGATTCTTCATAACACGCTACGGTTGGCTCAGAAGAAATTCTTCAGAAGTGACGACGAGCGAACTCACGTCCAGATCCCCCCTTCAAATATTTTTCGAAGGCATGCACTTTCCTTGCGGATGTGAACGCGATGGCCGTTTCTATTTTCCACGGTTTGTGTTTGGCGCTGTGCAAGCAATGTCCTCTGTTGTGGTCCCTCAAGCGCGCAGACAAATCGTCCGTAATAGCAGTGTAATGAATTAAAGGATCGGATGTGCTCCTCAAAATATAAACGTAAAAGAAGCGTTGCATACAATGTGGCCTGCCGCCGTAGTCTTGGAGCATCTATCAACAAACGCAATGTTCGCCGCCCGCCTGCGTTTACTCCGGCGTGACAGCCTCGCTTTACGCTGCGCTCCAAGCGAAGGCTGGAGCCTACGGGATTCGAACCCGTGACCTCCTCAATGCCATTGAGGCGCTCTACCAACTGAGCTAAGACCCCGACGAAGATTCGTAGATTCTAAGTTTCGGAATATGGATTGCAACCTGCCGGATGGTTTGCAATCAAAATTGCGCGTCGAACCGATGATAATCTTAGCAAGGCGAGCTCTGAGTTGCGAAGCGCGAACGATCGGAATTCCCGGCGCACATCGCGGCGACTGTCAACGTTTCGTTGGGCGTTGCAGATGATTCTCTGGAACTCGATCCGCTAATCGCGGATCGCGGGGCATTCAACAGTGCAGAGAATAGAGCCGATAGCCGCCTGTCAGACGGGGTCCTGCATGAAAATCAGGCGAGGCCTGATAGACACAATCGCACGGTTCCTGTTAGAAAAGGTCTCTACATTAAATGGATCTGAATCAGGCGGAGGGCTTTCCCCGCTAGGTTCTTCGCCTCTTCCAGAGCCCGCAATTCCAATCAACTTAGCGTGGGAAAGAAAGGAAGAGCCACATGAATCCACTGATTCAAGTAAAACCGACAACCCCGAGATTTTTCGTCACATTAGGACTCGCGTGCTTTGGGCTTTTGCCGCAAGTGCAAGCGGTCAGTCCGATGCCGGACGGTTGCTATCCAAATTACACGACAGCCGAAGGATGCAATGCGCTTAACTTCCTCACCACGGGCGCTGGAAATACAGGGCTCGGTTGGTATTCACTCTTTTCGAATACCACCGGGAGCTTCAACACCGGTGTTGGCGGTGGAGCGCTGGCCCTCAACAACGGCGATTCAAATACCGCGGTGGGCGCGGCAGCGTTGTTGCTCAACACGACCGGCTCAAGCAACACGGCCGTTGGAACAGACACGCTCGTCTTTAACGCCGGCGGCCCGTTCAACACCGCCGTCGGTTTTCAAGCACTCCTGAACGCAACCGCTAACGCGAACGCAGCATTTGGCGATCGAACACTCGAAAACGTGACTACCGGTTTCTTCAACACCGCTATTGGTGCGGCAGCCGGCTTCAATCAAACGACGGGGCATAATAATATCTACATCGGCCAGGGAAGTGCCGGTGTGGCCGGCGAAAGCAACACCTGTTACATACAAGGCATCGCCGGGTCGAGTATTCCTACCGCCAGCGCCAGTTTCGTATTCGTCGATAGTTCGAGTGGGAAGTTAGGTACCGTGCTCGTCGATGCCAACGGAAACAGGATGACCGCACCTATTCCGCAGAACCAGCTCCAACCCGCTCCTCAAGGCCAACTCCAAGCCGTTCCCCAGCGCTATTCGGAAGATGGCCGCCAAGCCATGGTCAATCTCAAAGTTCAGAACTTGCAGGCCACGGTCGCGAAACAGCAAAAGCAAATTGAAGCTCTTACTGCTGGCCTACAGAAAGTGAGCGCCCAGCTCGAGGCGAGCAGACCTGCGACGCAAGTAGTCAACAATCCTTAAACGAGACCCATTTTCAAACAACGAGCCGGCAGGCGTCACCGCATGGCGGCTTTTTGTCTCGCTTCTCTCACTACTCTTGGAACTCGCGCTCGTGCGTCGCGATCACGAAAAAAGTTTGCCTTGTGGAGAGCAAACAAGGCAAACTGCAGCCCGCCGTGAAGTACTGGAAAGCCGCATTCGCAATTTTGGCGGCGCTCTTCGTATCACGCGCTCTGTGCGACGACTTCAAGACGATCCGGGGCAAAGAATACAAAAACGCGACGGTCAGCCGTGTCGAAGTTGATGGAATTGTAATTAGGACTGCGTGGGGTGTTTCAAAGGTCTATTTCACCGAACTGCCTAAAGACGTTCAGGAACGCTTTCATTATCAGGCCGTGCAAGATGCACGGGTCACCGCCGACAAAGAGACAACGGCGGCACAGCAAAATGCAGCGTTTGCAGAGGATCGTCTTGGCGGAGCTGCTGATCAATTTGTTGCCTGGTATGGCACGCCACAAGATTCACCCGGTCTCGACAAGAATTTCCCGCTGTTGGAGGGAGCAATTCATCACACTTATGACTATAAAGGATGGCGAATCCGCGTTGCATTTCTCCCACCCGACGGTCCTGCCGTTCGAATGGAGTACCAAAAAGAATCCAGGCCGGTGTTAAGCCGACGATACAGGATTACGAATTGCGGGCGATAATGACTGCGAATACACCACCGCGAACAACATGGAAACAAATCACGTATAACAACCCTAATTCGCCAAACAATGGTCTGAACAAAATTTTCGAAAGCTATTTTGCAGGATTAACTGGTGAAAAGACGTGGCAACGCAGCGACGGCGCGCTCTTATGGCTGCGCAGCACACTCGTCGTTCGCCTTGAGCTTCCTGCCGCACACGAATACGAAATGAAACTGAAAGCGGAGAAGGAACAAAAAGCCCGCGAATCAGTTCCGCAATTCTGATGTGAGCGCAACGAAGGAATTAGATTTCAGATTGCAACATCTCCTGTGCCCGGACACTCGTTTGCCTCGGGCAATGTTTTCAGCGAAAGGTTGCAACCAAGCAGTAGTGGCAATGTTCAATCGGCGGAGCCGTTTATGAAAAAAATCCAGTTTTTTATTCTCCCTTTTATCGCAGCGGTTCTGCCAGGCATCCACAGTGTCTCCGGGCAAGTTGCCAAAGCAACCACGCAAAATATCTCGCCGCGCGTGGTAACGACGCGCAGCGCCCCGGCATCCAGGCCGATCGTTCGCGCCCCAGTTGCACCGCGTGTCGCTCCAAGACCTGCGATTACGAACCCTCGTATTATCAATCCGTCGGCGCGTCCCATCATCGCACAGCCGGCAGTTATTTCGCGGCACACTTATTCGCCCCCTGTGCGGCTTTCGAATCCTAATTTAGCCGTAGTAAAAAAGCAGCGCGGCGTAGCGCAGCAGCAAGCAATCACGCTTGATCCGGTGATACGCCAAACCGAACTGCGAACCTTGGCGGAAATGCGTGAACGGCGTGGCCTCGTCACCCGACCCAGAAGGCTGGATCTAGCCACCCAGGAAACGGAAATGCGTACATTCACGGCAATGCATGAACGGCGCGGCTTTGGGACTAACGACCAAACACTCGCTGCGATAAACGCTCAACGACGCGTCAAAACTCATGGTCCGGTGACCGGACTTCAGCCAAAGACCCGTGAATCAATCAAAGACGGGCAGCCCAAAGAATGGCGTAACAAACATGATCGCATCGGTTACAACGACGCTTTCCGGCGGCACTGGCACGAGTTCCATGACCGAAATTGGTGGCACGATCATTGTGACACGATCGTTTACGTCACCACCGGATATTATTTTCTGGACGGAAGCTACTGGTATCCAGCCTATGGCTACGATCCATTGCAGAGCTACTACGATTACGACGGGCCGATCTACACTTACGGCAATCTGCTTCCGGACGATGTGATCGCGAACGTCCAGACCGCGTTGCAAGACGCAGGTTATTATCTTGGAGCAATAACAGGCTCCCTGAGCGTTGACACGCGAGCGGCGCTCGCAAATTTCCAGCGCGATTACGGGTTGGAGGTTACGGGAGCAATCGACGAACCGACCGTCGAGGCGCTGGGCCTGTTCGATGCTGGCGCAAATGATTTTCAGACGAACGAAGGTTACTAATTCGAGGCTGCCCTGTAGCGGACACAAGGCACTCCAGATCGACCACATCGGACGCTAACGGGCATTGCGGCGATCGAATGTTTTGCGCCATGCTCCGACACTTCCCCCGACCGTGCTGACGTTTTGATTGCGTCGGCAAACGGCGTGTTCTTCCTGAATTGGTCCTTTCGCTGCACGAATTTGAATCCGATTGCGATCCGCAACGCATCATTAAAGATAGGTATGCGCACATTCATTAGCTTTGCCTTCGCGTTCGCCGCAATCGCGCAGGTTTCCGCCGAGCAACGTAGCGATACGATTCTGATTCAAGGCAATCCGGCCGGGAGTCAGACGGTAAAGACTGATTCTGCGGGAATCACCCACGTCGAATATTCCTACAACGATCGGGGCCGTGGGGATCACATTACCGCGACTTGGAAACTCAATGCTGCTGGTGTGCCAACCAAATACGAGGCGCATGGCAACGATTACATGAAAGCGCCGGTCGAGGAACAATTCGAAATCAAGGACGGAAAGGCCAGTTGGAAAAATCGTTCCGAAAAGGGAGAACAGAAAATCAGTAGCGAGGCGTTTTATGTCCCGGTCAATCCGCCTCCCGAATTTTTCGGTGTGCTGGCGCGTGCTTTACTCAAAGCGCCTGGTCACAAGCTGCAACTTCTGCCTGCTGGCGAGGCGAGCATCGAAGAAACCGGCAAACTCGCCGTTAAGAGAGGACCCGGCAAAGGTGATCTAATCCAGTATCGAGTTATTGGTCTTGGCTTCACGCCACAGGCGATTTGGCTCGAACCCAACGGCGATACAGCGGCGTCAGTATCAAGTTGGTTCTCAGTTGTCCCGGCTCAGTACCAACACGCGGTCCCGCAGTTGCAGGAAGCGCAACAGACAGCCGAGAACGCCTGGTCTGCGCGTCTGGCGCACGATCTTGCGCACGCTCCGAAAGGCGAACTCGTGATTCGCAACGCACGCTTGTTCGATCCGCGCGACCTGAGTGTCACCCCGGGTAGGAGTGTTCTTGTGCGCGGCGATCGCATCGTGCGTGTGGCCCCAAACGCCGACATAAAATCATCCGCGGACGCCGAGATCATCGATGCGCATGGCCGCTTCCTGATGCCGGGGTTATGGGATAACCATCAACATTTTAGTGACATCGATGGCCCGCTCGATCTCGCCAACGGTGTGACAAGTGCGCGCGACATGGCTAACGACACGGATAATTTCCTGAAACGCGTTGCGCGTTTCGACAATGGCACCGAACTAGGACCGCGCGTGCTGAAAGCCGGCATCATCGACGGCACCGGAGAGTTTGCTGGTCCTACCAAGATGCGTGTCGATACATCCGAGCAGGCGATTCGAGATGTCGATTGGTATGCCGATCACGGGTACGCGCAGATCAAGATCTATTCCTCCGTCAAACCCGAACTGGTTCCAACTATCGCTGACGAAGCTCATGCGCGCGGTTTACGCGTGAGCGGTCACGTACCAGCCTTTATGTCAGCCCGCCAATTCGTCGAAGGTGGCGCCGATGAAATCCAACACCTTAACTTCATCGAGTTGAATTTTCTGTTTCCGGAGGTCAAGGAAACACGCAATCGCGACCGCTTCATCAAAGTCGCCGAGCACGCACGGGAATTTACGCCGGACAAACCGGAAGTGCGTGAGTTCATCCAGTTCCTCAAGCAACATCAAACCGTGCTTGATCCAACGGTGGGTATCTTTGAGGCCCTATTTTGCGGTGACCCGACAGTGATCACACCCGGGCTCGATGAGATCGCCCCGCGCTTCCCGCCACAGGTCCGACGCCAGCTGTTGAGCGGTGCGCTTGAGGTTCCCAAGGGCAAGGAGGCTGCCTATCACGAAGCGTTCCCTGCGATGTCGCGCTTGCTAAAAGCGCTCTACGACGCCGGGATTACGATTATTCCCGGTACCGACAGCCTGGCCGGCTACATGCTGCACCATGAACTTGAGCTTTATGTCCGCGCCGGCATCGCGCCAGCGGAAGTTTTGCGCATGGCCACGTTAACCCCGGCGCTGGTAATGGGCGTCAACAAGGATCGAGGCGTAATTGCTCCGGGTAAACTCGCCGACATGATTCTCATTGATGGTGATCCGACGCAGAACATTCGCGACATCAATAAGATCACGACCGTGATTAAGGGGGGCAAGGTTTATGACCCGACAGCGATCGAGAAAGCTCTCGGTATCGCGTCGCGTTAAGCTGGACGGTGCCGCAAGTTTGACAGCGAAACTTTCGACGCCTCAGGTTAGTGCTCGTCAGGGCAAAATATCTTAATCAAAATCGGCCTGCGGGCGACAGACCGAATGTTCCAGTGCTTTCGCCGTCCGTTCAGATTGCCTTAAACCTGGCCACATATTGCGCGTCAAATGTGATGCCTCCGCTCGCGACTCTCGTTCGAAGGCTGCCCCAAATCCGGCGCGACTCGGATGGCTTTCGGGTTCAACACGAAATGGACAAATGCCTGAGCAGCCGTTTTACTCGGCAATATATTGAATGATTTGCAAAAATCCGCGCTGAGAGAGGAGCCAATCAGCTTCGTCACGATCATAGTGATGATGATCCTTCTTCTTTTGAGCGCTCGTTCATCTTTCGCTACAACCAAAGGTTTGAGCCAAATCGTGACGCCGGATTTGCAACCGACGGGAGATCTTTCCTTAAGTTTCCAGATTCAGGACAAGCGAATCGCGAACCCGTATCAATTGCAAGCGGAGATGGGCTTAACGAGGTGGGCTGAGGTGGCGGTGTTTCGCGGATTTCAACCCGACGAATGGATTTTCGGCACGGAGATCGGATTGTTAACAAAAGAGCCTTTTCTTCTTTCTGTGGGCTTCGTCAATTGGTCGCCTCACCTGGATGTAGACCCTCAATCCTTCATCGAAGCTGGTTATTACACAGAGCATCACAAGCTCATCGCCGGAGCTATTCACGCCGGCTACAAAAACGAAGCAATCCTCGGTTATGCCTACGACTTCAATGAGAGGTGGCGCTTGCAGGTCGATTGGCAAAGCGGCTCTGAAAACTCCTCGACAATCGGTTTCACGTGCAACGTCACGCCAGACTTCCAGTTCAATCCCGCGCTTTATGTCAACAATGGTCCGAACCACGATCTGTTCGGTTACATAGTCTTCACATACACTTTTCATGTCTGGAGTAAGGGCTGGCCACCAGGTCGCATTGGCCGTTAAGATCACGTGATGGGCGATCTCAGTTTTCAGAATAATGTCCTGGATCCTTTGCTGGCAGGCAAAGAGTTGCCAACGTTCAAGTTCGAATTAGAGAAATCGAAGGGAAAAGTTCTCGGGAACAGTTTCGGCAAGGAAGTGACTGTCGAACAATTACCGATTTCCAAGGGGATCGCCGGCGTGTCGATGCAACTTGAACCTGGCGTGATGCGGGAACTTCACTGGCATGCGACCGCTGCGGAATGGGCGTTTATCCTGAAAGGTCGCGCCCGCACCACGGTGATTAACCCAGCCGGGCAAACAGAGACGAACGACTTCGATCCGGGCGACATCTGGTATTTTCCACGCGGCCACGCTCACGTGCTCGAGTGTCTCGGCAATGAGCCGACGCATTTCATTCTGATTTTTGATAACGGCTATTTCTCCGAGTTCGGCACGTTCAGCATTACCGATTGGATCGATCATGTACCCAAATCGTTGCTGGCGAAAAATTTCGGCCTTCCTAAATCGGCGTTTGATGGTTTTCCATCCGGCGAAGTTTATTTCGCCAAAGGTGCGGTTCCGCCGGAGAAAACACCCGAGAATCTGCAGGGCCCGCGGATTGCTCCGCCCCAGACCCACAAGTTTCGGATGCTTTCCGAGGCGCCTCACGGCGTGTTCAAAGGTGGCCGCGAATGGCGCGTGGATTCAACACGATTTCCAATTTCAACTACGATCACGGGAGTGATTCTCGATTTGGAGCCGGGCGCTCTCCGCGAGTTGCACTGGCATCCCAACGCAGACGAATGGCAGTACATTATTGGCGGCGACGTCAGCGTGACCATGTTCGCTTCTGGCGGCCGGTTCCGAACGGAAGTGCTGCACGCCGGCGATGCCGGCTACATTCCGCAGGGTTACGGGCACTCGATCGAAAACGTTGGCAGCAGCCCGAGCCGGATCCTGATCGGATTCAACAGCGGAATTTATCAATCGATCGATCTTTCCGCGTGGATCGCCGGAAATCCATTGGACGTTCTGGCAACGAATTTCAATAAGCCGGCATCCTTGTTCGAGAAGTTCCCGCGCAAGGACGTTTTCATCTCGCCGAATCAATAACAGTCCATAAGGACGACATGCGAAACGTTCGGATGCAAAGGTTACGTGTGAAAACAAAGTGCCCGGGACGATATGCGTTGCTATTCGTGTTTGTTTTAATGTCCGGTGACGCTGCGTACCTGCTGGCAGCTAACATGCGCAGCTTTATCGAATCGGTTCGAAGGAAAGCGCAGGTTGTTTACGTTGGCTCTGTCAAAGAGGTCCATTTTCTGCAGCGGACAAAGTTCGACATCAAGGCAAAGGCAGTTGTCGACATTCTGGCAGTGATGCGGGCGCCCGGAAGCAATCCTCGTGAAGCTGTCATCGAGTATTCCAGTTTCGACGACAAAACACCCATGCTGGCAGGCGGTCCGCAATATCAACTACAACCCGGGGCCACAGTGATTGTTTTTTCCGATTCCTTTAAAGCAACGATTCCACCGGGATATCTTGCGCAGGGCAGCCGCGAAGAGTTGCTGGAGCGGGTCGAAGCATTACGTAATGCACTAACCAAAATGTCGCCGGACCAACTTAAATTGAACGAGATCACAGAGGAAGATCGCCAGGTTCAGATCAGTTTGTACGATAAGCTTTCCGCGTATCTCCGTGCTGCCAAATAACCGCTTTTTGAGCCATGTCCGAACCGGAAACAAAACTTCGCGACGGAAGAATCGTGCGCAGCGAAAGCCCGCTTAATCTGGAGATGCCGTTCTCGAATCTGGACAGCTTTCTTACCCCGACGAAATCGTTCTACGTTCGAAGCCATTTTCCAATCCCGTCAATTGATCGCAATGCGTGGTGGTTACACGTAGAGGGCGAAGTTAAAAAAGCATTCACCATAAATTACGAACAACTCATCAAACTGGAGTCAGCGACGGCTCCCGTGACTCTGGAATGCGCGGGGAACAACAGAAGTTTCCTCAAGCCGAAAGTGAACGGCGTGCAATGGCACCTCGGTGCCGTAAGCACCGCAGAATGGACCGGAGTGCGAGTTTCGACTTTGCTCGATCGCGCGGGTCTGAAACCAAATGCCTGTGAAGTGATTCTGGAGGGAGCCGATTGCGGCATGATCGAGGAAGCAAAGGGGCCGCAGGGTGAATTAACGTTCGCCCGCAGCATTCCGCTGGAGAAAGCGCGTCGCGACGTCTTGTTGGCCTATAAAATGAATGGAGACGAATTGCCCCCGCAACATGGGTTTCCGGTACGCGCCATCGTGCCCGGCTGGTATGCGATGGCGTCTGTTAAATGGCTCCAGCGCATCATCGTCACGGACCGGCCGTTTACCGGGTATTATCAAACGCTGGACTACGCGTATTGGGAGAGGCGAGATCAGATAGCGGAATTGAAGCCGCTGACCGAGATGCAAGTCAAAGCGCAGATTGCACGACCAACTGAAGGCGAAATCCTGCCTGCGAATAGTAGCGTGCGCGTTCGCGGAGGCGCATGGGCATGCGATGCGAAAATCACCAAAGTCGAGCTCAGCACAGACGGCGGCGCAACATGGAACGACGCAAAATTGATTGGCGAATCGAACTCGAACGCGTGGCGATTTTGGGAGTTCAACTGGCAAACGCCGCCGCAACCGGGCAAACACACCCTGATCGCGCGCGCCACCGATTCGCTCGGCCGAACACAACCGGTGCTGCGCGATCAAGATCGCGGTAGTTACATGATCAATCATCTTCTGCCGATACAAGTCGAAGTGCGGCGGTGAATTTTAGCTCGCGTCGCCGAGCGCTTTCCCTTATAAGCGACCGAAAATCACCATGGCATTAACTCCAGGTCAGAAAGCAGCGAGAACCCGGCGACTCAGAGCGGCCGGACGGAAGGCCGCGATTACGCGCAAGCGCCGCGCCGCGGGCCGAAAAGCAGCGAAGACACGAATGAGGCGCACCGCGGCACGCAAAGCCGCTGCCACGCGCAAGCGGCGCCTTGGGAGGTAGGCAATCAGCGGGTATCGGAGTCCGGATTTTGCGCCCTCTGATTTTGCCCTTCTCACCAATAAGCGTCTGAGTTAGGATCGCGGCCCGAAAAATGGCGCGCGTGAAATCGAAGGCTTCGTCAAACAATTCAGCCAATATCGGCTTCGAAGCCAAGCTCTGGCTCGCCGCCGACAAGCTGCGCTCAAATATGGACGCGGCGGAATACAAGCACGTCGTCCTCGGGCTAATCTTCTTAAAGTACATCTCCGACCGTTTCGAAGAACACCACGCGAAGCTTCTAGCCGGTGAAGGCGAATACGCGGGCGCAAATCCAGAGGATCCCGACGAATACCGCGCCGAAAACATTTTCTGGGTTCCGCCCGCCGCGCGCTGGACGTATCTTCAGAATAGCGCCAAGCAGCCGGCGATCGGCAAAATCATCGACGACGCGATGGTCGCGATCGAGCGCGACAACCCGCGACTGAAGGGCATTCTGCCAAAAGACTACGCGCGCCCCGCTCTCGATAAGAACCGTCTCGGCGAGCTGATCGATCTCATCGGCACAATCGAATTAATTCCGGGGAGCGCGGGCGCCTCGCCCGCACAGATCGGCGCCCCCGCCGATCTGCCTCTGGCCGCAGAAACTCCATCCGCCCCGTACGGCGCGAAAATGAGCCGCCATCGCTCGAAAGACATTCTCGGCCGCGTTTACGAATATTTTCTTAGCCGATTTGCGAGTGCCGAGGGCAAGAAAGGCGGCCAGTTCTACACCCCGCAAAGCGTCGTGCGCCTTCTCGTCGAGATGCTCGCTCCCTACAAAGGCCGCGTTTACGATCCTTGCTGCGGTTCCGGCGGCATGTTCGTGCAATCGGAAAAATTTGTCGAAGCCCACGGCGGCCGGCTCGGCGACATCAGCATCTACGGTCAGGAGAGCAACGCCACCACCCGCCGCCTCGCCATGATGAACCTCGCCATCCGCGGCATCGAAGCCGATCTCGGCGAAGAGCAGGCCGACACCTTCCGGCGCGATCTCCATCCCGATCTGCGCGCCGACTTCGTCCTCGCCAATCCGCCCTTCAACGACTCCGATTGGTTCCGCAAAGACGACGACGCGCGCTGGCAGTTCGGCCTTCCCCCGCGCGGCAACGCCAACTTCGCCTGGGTGCAGCACTTCATCTATCACCTCGCGCCCACCGGCATGGCCGGCTTCGTCCTCGCCAATGGAAGCATGTCCGCAAATCAAAGCGGCGAAGGCGAAATCCGCCGCGCCATCATCGAAGCCGACCTCGTCGACTGCATGGTTGCCCTTCCCGGCCAGCTCTTCTATTCAACTCAGATCCCGGTCTGTCTTTGGTTTTTTTCGAAAAACAAGAGCCGCAGAGTGCTTGAACACGCCGAGGACTTGCCCATCTGCTTTCGTGATCGAAAGCGAGAAACGCTGTTCATCGATGCTCGAAAAATGGGAACCCTGATTGATCGCGTTCATCGTGAATTTAATGACTCCGATATTTCAAGAATTGCCGACACCTATCACGTTTGGCGCGGCGACAAGACATCTCTAAACTCTCAACAATCAGCTCCCAACTATTCCGACATCCGCGGCTTTTGTAAGTCAGCAACTACGGATGAGATCGCCCAGCACGGTTACGTGCTAACGCCGGGCCGCTACGTTGGTGCTAAACAAGCCGAAGACGACGGCGAACCGTTTGAAGAAAAGATGAAACGCCTCACGGCCAAGCTGGACGACCAGTTCGCCGAATCGGCGAAGCTGGAAGAAGCGATCCGCGCCAACTTGAAGGCGTTAGGATGTGAAAGTTGAACGCGTAATGGGGACAGCGAAAAAGAAATTGCAACAGGCTGTTGCAATTTCGCCCACAGGCTACGCTGATTTTCTAGCGCAGGTGAAGGCGCGTGTTCAGGCGGCGCAAATCAAGGCCGCGCTTTCAGCCAATCGCGAATTGATTGCGCTTTATTGGGACATTGGCCGCGCAATCTTGCGTGCCCAAACCGAGCGAGGTTGGGGCGCAAAAGTTGTCCCCCGGCTGGCTGCGGATTTGCGCCGCGACTTCCCGGAGATGAAGGGATTCTCCGCGCGGAACCTTGATTACATGCTTGCTTTTGTCGAGGCGTGGTCCAGCAGCGCAATTTTGCAACAGCCTGTTGCAAAATTACCCGCCGGAAATCTCTCACAGCCGGTGACGGAATCTTCCGGCGAAATTGTCCAACACTCTGCTGGACGATTGGCCGTTGCCATCCCTGAGCCGATTGCTTCGCTGCCGTGGGGACACAATCTCGTTCTTTTGCACAAGCTCGATACGCCTGCCGACCGCTTCTGGTACGCCCGCGCCGCGCTTGAACATGGCTGGTCGCGTGCGGTGCTGACGCATCAGATCGAAACGCAACTGCATCGTCGCAAGGGAAGCGCAATCACTAACTTCACCGCCACCTTGCCAGCGCCGCAATCCGATCTCGCGCATCAGACGCTCAAAGACCCATATGTTTTTGATTTCCTCACCATGGACGCCGACGCCCGCGAACGCGATCTCGAATTGGGCCTGCTGAATCACATTCAGAAATTTCTCGTCGAGCTTCGGGTCGGCTTTGCCTTCGTTGGACGGCAATACCCGCTGAAAGTTTCCGGCGAAGAATTCTTTCTCGACCTCCTGTTCTACCATCTCGGCTTGCGTTGTTTCGTGGTCGTGGACCTGAAGATGGAAGGGTTCAAACCCGAATTCGCCGGCAAAATGAATTTTTACCTTTCAGCCGTGGACGATCAACTGCGCCACAAGGACGACCAGCCGAGCATTGGCCTGCTTCTCTGCAAAGAAAAGGATCGGCTCATCGTTGAATACGCGTTGCGCGACGTGAAAAAACCAATCGGCGTCGCCGAGTGGCGCACCCGGTTGGTCGAATCGTTACCAAAGAAACTTCAATCTCGCCTGCCGACCGTTAAACAGATCCAGGCAGAGCTTTCGGTGGAATTGGAGCCCATCAAATTGGTAGCCAAAGGAACTGTCAGGTGAGCGAGTCGCGAGAAATGAAGCTTCGTGAAGCTGGTGTTTCGCTAATCGACTGCGAGCATCGGACGCCGCCTGCATCGAGCAACGGCGCTGGCTATCCATACGTTGCGATTCCTCAACTAAAAGAAGGACGGCTCGATCTATCAGAGGCCCGACGCATTTCGCGCGAGCATTTCGTCGAGTGGACACGCAAGGCAAAGCCCCAAGCCAACGACGTGATTCTTTCTCGTCGTTGCAATCCCGGAGAAACCGCAGTTGTCCCGGAAGGTTTGGACTGTGCGCTCGGGCAGAATCTCGTTTTACTTCGCGCGGATGAAGCGAAAATGTTTCCGCCCTTTCTGAGATGGCTTGTTCGCGGACGAGACTGGTGGGAGCAGATCGGAAAATTTCTGAATGTTGGTGCTGTGTTCGACAGCTTGACTTGCGCTGAAATTCCTAATTTTCGATTACCTATTCCACCAATTAAGGAGCAGCGCGCTATCGCTTCGGTATTAGGAGCGCTGGACGACAAGATCGAGCTAAACCGGCGGATGAACACGACGCTGGATGCGATGGCGCGGGCGCTCTTCCAGAGCTGGTTCGTCGATTTCGACCCCGTCCGCGCCAAACTCGACGGCCGCCAGCCCACCGGCCTCGACCCCGCTACCGCCGCTCTCTTCCCTAATGAGTTTGAAGATTCAGATCTCGGCCCGATCCCGAAAGGCTGGGAAATAAAGAGCCTGGACCAAATCGCGACTTACTTAAACGGCTTAGCTCTTCAAAGGTTCCCACCCGGCGACGGTAAAACTCTGCCCGTCATCAAAATCGCGCAGCTCCGACAAGGCAACAGCGTCGGCGCTGATCGCTGCAACACAAAAGTCCCGTACGAATACGTCATCCAAGATGGCGACGTACTCTTCTCATGGTCGGGTACTCTCGAAGTAGAACTTTGGTGTGGTGGAGATGGCGCATTGAATCAGCATCTATTCAAGGTCATGTCGACTGACTTCCCTAAATGGTTCTACTACTTCTGGACTTGCTATCACCTCGACGACTTCCGTCTAATCGCCGCCGATAAAGCAACGACGATGGGACATATCCAGCGCAAGCATATCACTGCCGCGAAGGTGCTAGTCCCGCCGCGTCCGCTGCTCGAAAACCTGACAAATTACATGTCTCCTCTGATCGACAAAATCATTACGGATTGTATTGAATCTCGCATTCTTGCTCTTTTGCGTGACACACTGCTGCCAAGGCTGCTCAGCGGCGAACTTCGGATAGAATTATGAAACACAAGGCGATAGACCAAGTGCTTGGACGAGCGGAAGCTGCGAAGGGAGACTCTGATTTCACGTACTTCTTTTCTCTGTTGCTAGCCGCGGAAGCGCTAGCAAAGACAGTGATTCTCGGAATGGTCGCTGCAATTAGTGACGAAAAGGACCGCAACCGCTATCGGCTCGAACATGCATTAATACACGCGGACGGACTTGGCGATTGGGGACGGGTCCTCGACGACGCGCTTACGGGTCCGGCCTCGCAATACCTCCTCATCGAAGCACGGTCCGAGCAGGGGCAGCTCACAAAACCTTGCAAGGAGGATCAATGGCAACACGGGGCTGTCGCCGCTCTTAAGACCGCACTCGACCACCTCGGCACCGAGTCCGAAGGCGTTCCGGTAAAAACCGACATGAAACGATGGTTTCGGCTGTTCGCGACGTTACGCAATAGCACACGGGGGCACGGTGCGACAAAACCAGCAGAAGCCGCGAAGGCTGCGAAGTATCTAGTTTACAGTATTGATCTTTTCTACCGGAACTTTGGGTTGTTCACGAAGCCTTGGGCTTACCTTCACCGGAATCTCTCCGGTAAGTACAGGGTTTCGCCGATCGCCGATTCGTGCGCCCCCTTTGAATATCTAAAAGCAGACAACACCCAATCGCTACCAAATGGCGTTTATCTCGCTTGGTCAGCCCCGCGTCGTGTCCCGTTAATCCAGAGCGATCCGGAACTGCAAGACTTCTTTTTCCCTAACGGCGGCTTGTCGGGAAGGAGCTTCGAGCTCCTGTCGTATTTCACGGGGAACAAGTTATCAGGTGATGCTGCGGATTATACGACACCACCTGGTACATTACCTGCCAGCGAAACAGAAGGTCACGGCGAACTGCTGGCTCGAGGAAACTGCTTTTCAAACGCGCCAGACCTCATTCGCGATTACGTCGCGCGCCCTAAACTCGAGCAAGAATTACTGCAGTTACTGCTCGATGATAAGCGACCGATCATCACGCTTGTCGGTCGGGGTGGCATCGAAAAAACGGTTCTAGCTCTGAAAGTAATTCAGAGTGTTTACGATAAAGAACGCTATGAAGCGATCATCTGGCTCAGCGCACGTGATGTCGATCTTCAGCTTAGCGGTCCTAAACCGGTTCGACCTGTCGTTGTATCACCAAACGATATGGGACGGCTATATGCATCACTCGTGCTCGGCAGCGACGAGATCAAAGCGAAAGACTTTAACGCGCGCGAATTTTTTGAGAAACAACTTCAAAACTGTACGGTCGGCGCGACTCTCTTCGTCTTTGACAATTTCGAGACGACACAGAATCCCGTCGAGATGTTTAACTGGGTCGACTCGTTTCTACGGCTGCCAAACAAAGCTCTAATCACGACGCGTCTTCGCGATTTTAAAGGAGATTACCCGGTTGAAGTTAGCGGAATGGATGATCTCGAAGCGCGCAATCTTGTTAAGCAAACAGCGGCCCATCTTGAGATTACACATCTGTTGACGCCCGAATACGTCGATGAACTCATTCGCCAATCTGAAGGTCATCCATACGTGATCAAAATCCTTCTCGGCGAAGTTTCAAAAGCTGGGCGCGCAGCGAATGTTCCAAGACTGGTTGCCGGCAGCGAAGACATTCTTACCGCGTTGTTCGAACGAACGTACGCGGCAATTACGCCGTGCGCTCAACGAGCGTTCCTTACGCTTTCCGCCTGGAACTCGGCGGTTCCGCGTCTAGCGCTCGAGGCAGTGCTCTTGCGTTCGACACAAGAACGAAATGAAGTCGAAAAGGGCATTGACTCACTTTTGCAGTTCTCAATGGCAGAAGTGCAAATTGCCATCGCGGATAATCAGGAGTTTATTAGCCTACCACTAGTTGCCAGTGTTTTTGGTAAGAAGAAGCTAAACATCAGCCCGTTCAAGGTCGCGGTTCAATCCGATGTGGAGATTCTTCGAATGTTGGGCCCAACACGCTTTACGGACATCCATCTCAGCCTAGCGAAACGACTCGAGAGCTTCATCGCTAACATTTCTCGTCGAGTAGAGACGGGAGCTTCCTTTGAGAGCTATTCTCCGATTCTGGAAATGATCTGTCGTGCATACAATCCGGGTTGGCTGCTGTTGGCAAGGTGGCATATGGAGACTCGAACGGAAGACGGATACGCGAAAGCAAAAGACGAGCTAAAGAGGTTTCTTGAAAATGAACCTTCGTCAGACGAAGCCGCAGAAGCCTGGCGTATGCTCGCCGAAGCATGCTTTCGCACCGGGGATGCGCTTGGTGAGATTCATGCGTTTACCGAACGTGCACAAATAACTTCTGTCCCGTTTTACGACGTATCCAACACCGCGAACCGACTGAACGAACTGCTTCACTCTCGACAACTGGAGATTGATCGCGACGAAAAGCGGGCGCTTGCGCAACGCATTCTTACGGTACTCGATAGTCGCCGATCGGAAGCCGGTGCAGACGATTATTCGAGCATGGCGTGGCTGGCAATTCATTTAGGACAAGAAAACAAGGCGCGCGAATACGCACAAGCTGGATTAGCGCTCGATGCGGACCATTACCACTCTGGTAGAATTCTGGAGCGATTGAGTCGCCGGTGAATTCGCTCGACGAGTCGACAGTCGAAACGGCTGCGCTTAGCTGGTTCGCCGATCTCAATTACGCGGTCGCGCATGCGCCGCACCTCGCACCCGAAGAAATTGCAACAGAGCGCAAGTCGTTTGCCGATGTCGTGCTTGTTGCCCGCGGGCGCGATGCGATCGCGCGGCTAAATGCTCGAATTCCAAGCGATGCGAGGGACGATGCACTGCGCAAAGTGCTGCGTCACGATGCGCCCTCGCTTGTCGGTAATAATCGCGCGTTTCATCGCATGCTACGCGACGGTGTTCGTGTCGAATATTGGCGCGATGACGGGAGCATCGCGGGCGATCACGTCCGGCTGATCCACTTCGACAATCCCGACGCGAGCGACTGGCTGGCTGTGAACCAGTTTACCGTCATTGAAGCCCAGAACAATCGCCGCCCTGATATTGTCGTGTTCGTTAACGGACTCCGGGTGGGAATCATTGAGCTAAAGATTCCGGAAGATACTGACAAATGGTTCGCCGCCGCTTACGCCAATTAGGAAATACCGCTGAATGCCGTACCACGCATCACGTGCGTTAGCGTTGTTGCACGTCGGCACCGGCGACTCCGCGGCTGAGTTTCGCGATGACCAGGAACAAGCGATCCGGCACATTGTCGAGGCCCGCGGGCGGTTGCTCGTGGTACAGAAGACTGGTTGGGGCAAAAGTTTCGTTTACTTCATCGGGGCGAAGCTGCTTCGGGAACAAAATCGAGGCCCTGCACTTCTGATCTCGCCGCTGCTGGCGTTGATGCGGAACCAGATTGCCGCAGCGGAACGCATGGGTGTGCGCGCCCTGACCATCAACTCGGAGAACAAAGAGGAATGGGACGAAGTCGAGGCGAAGCTGCGCACGAACGAAGTCGATATCCTGCTGATCTCTCCCGAGCGACTGGCGAACGAACATTTTCGTTCGGACGTGCTGGCGCCAATTGCCGGCCGCATCTCGCTCCTTGTGGTCGATGAAGCGCATTGCATCTCCGATTGGGGCCATGATTTTCGTCCGCACTATCGGTTCATTGAACGCATCGTTCGTCTCTTGCCGCCGAACCTGCGATTGCTCGCGACAACGGCGACTGCCAACAATCGCGTATTGGAAGACCTACAGAATGTACTCGGGCCAAATCTCACCGTTTCGCGTGGTGACCTGAGCCGTTCGTCGTTGTTGCTCCAAACGATGCGAATGCCGAGTCAGGCGGAAAGGATGGCATGGGTGGCAACGTATCTGCCCATGATCAATGGCACCGGGATCGTTTACACCCTCACGGTGCGCGATGCCGAACAAGTCGCGGAATGGCTGCGAACTCGCGGCATCAATGCGGAAGCGTACAGCAGCGAAAGCGGCGAGCGGCGGGTGGAACTTGAGAATGCGTTGCTCGACAATCGCGTGAAAGCGCTCGTCGCGACGACATCTCTCGGTATGGGATTCGACAAACCAGATCTCGCTTTCGTAATTCACTATCAGACGCCGGGCTCCGTCGTCGGCTATTACCAACAGGTTGGGCGCGCTGGTCGTCGAATCGCTGGCGCATACGGCATCCTGCTAAGCGGCGAGGAGGAGACCGAGATCACTGACTACTTTATCGAGAGCGCCTTCCCGACGCCTGAAGAAGTGCAGAAGGTCATCGATGCGCTCTCACACTCGGCAACGGGCCTGACGGTGAACGAACTGATGTCGCGCGTGAACCTGAGTCGTGGGCGGATCGATAAAACGCTGCTCCTCCTCTCACTCGAATCGCCTGCGCCTATCGTGAAGCAGAAGACGAATTGGCAACTCACAGCAGCGACGTTGGACAACAGCTTCTGGGAACGCGCAGATCGCCTGACGGCGCTTCGACGCGCCGAGCAGCAGCAAATGCAAGAGTACGTCAGTCTCACGAGCGGTCACATGGAATTCCTTATTCGCGCGTTGGATGGCGATCCTGCCGCGTATGATCCACCGGCTCTCGCGCCGCTCCCGCCAATGGCCGACGCTGACTTGGTCCGCGCGGCAGTGGCTTTCTTGCGGCGAACAAGTCTTCCCCTCGAGCCGCGAAAGGTGTGGCCCACAGGTGGTCTGCCGAAGCTGGCAGTGAAAGGCCGCATTGCTGCAGAGCATCAATTCCAACCTGGAAAGGTTTTGTCTGTCTGGGGCGATGCCGGTTGGGGCCGCGCAGTTCGAGAAGGGAAATACCACGACGGGCGGTTCTCGGATGAACTCGTAGACGCATGCGTGGAGTTGATTCGCAACTGGTCACTGCAGCCTGCTCCGGAATGGGTGACCTGCATTCCCTCCAAGCGCCATCCAAAGCTCGTTCGAGATTTCGCCGAGCGACTCGCAAACAAGTTACGCCTTCCGTTTCGGGCAGCGCTCGTTAAAACTGATGATCGGCCCGCGCAAAAGACGATGGCGAACAGCATACAACAAGCACGCAACGTTGACGGATCATTGGCAATCGATCGCAGCACGCTGCTCGGCGCGCCAGTGTTGCTGATTGATGATATGGTCGATTCGCGATGGACACTTACTGTTGCTGCATACCTGCTAACGACTCATGGAGCAGGTCCCGTATTTCCTCTTGCGCTGGCTCTCACCGGAAAAGCTGAATGAACTCGACTCTTTCCCAAAACTCGCAGGCAATTCTATTACTTACCGCTCCTCTTGTTGCTGGTCGTAAAGAAGAGGCTGTCGAGTTGCTGAGCTTCAGCGAATACAATCGCGCCGCCCGCCTTCTCAGAGAAAAACAACTCCAACCTGCGGATCTGATAGTTTCAAATAGTTCGGGCGCTATTAGTGTCATCGAATCAAAATTTGGCCGTGCACGGATCGAATCGTTGCTCGCCAGAGGATTTCTTTTAAGCCAGGCAATGGAGCGATGGTCCGCTCGCGCGATCTGGATAGTCAGCCGAGCTGATCCCGGTTACCCTCGGCGTCTCAAATCGCGGCTGCGAGAAGAGGCACCACCAATTCTATATGGATGTGGAGATATCGCCTTGCTCGAAAACGGAGGCCTCGCTGTGGTGGGTTCGCGGCATGTCGATGAAGCTCTCACCTCGTATACCGAAGAGGTTGGTCGAATTGTTGCGGGAGCGAAGCGGACACTGATTTCTGGGGCTGCAAAGGGCATTGACAGGGCGGCGATGCATGGCGCGTT
Organism: uncultured Verrucomicrobiae bacterium; assembly: GCA_963753675.1. Taxonomy (GTDB): domain Bacteria; phylum Verrucomicrobiota; class Verrucomicrobiia; order Chthoniobacterales; family UBA10450; genus Udaeobacter. The sequence goes on from CAVWCZ010000001.1 coordinate 183,384, forward strand.
GCGCGCTGGAGGCAGCGTTATCGGAGTAATGGCGGATAGCCTGGAGCGCGCGGCTTTGGCGCGGGATAACCGTGAGCCGCTGATGGACCGGCGTCTCGTATTCATCTCGGCATATGATCCTGCGGCAGGATTCAACGTTGGCCACGCGATGCAGCGCAATAAGGTCATATACGCACTTGCTGACGCAGCCTTGGTGGTGACTTCTGACTTTCAGAAAGGGGGGACCTGGACGGGTGCGATTGAACAGCTCGAACGTCTTCGCTTCGTCCCGGTATTCGTTCGCAACGGCAACCGCGCCGGCCCTGGGAATTCTGCACTACTACAGCGCGGAGCCCAGCTATGGCCAGAACCGGACACAAGTGCCGAACTCGATAAAGTGTTGACCGACGCGTCTGATGCGATGCTGGCCGAGCCAAAACAAGAAAAGCTTTCCTTTAGCGTCAAAGAGGAAGCACCGCCAACACAGCGGCCGCCACCAAAACACGAACAATCCTTGTCACCGGCTGATAGGTTGTATCAAACGGTGGAAAGCATTCTAACTAGCGAGCTCGTGGTGCCTCACAGCGAAACTCAAGTGATGAAAATATTAGGGGTATCGAAAGCGCAGACCAAAAAATGGCTTCAACAATTGGTAGAACACGGCGCCGTTGAAAAGCTCAAGAAGCCTGTGCGATATAGGGCCGTAGGCACAGCGAAACTGCTGTAACTACGCATGCAGGTTAACGAATCGGTTGTCGAAGAAGCCGGGCTAAGCTGGTTTAGGGAACTCGGGTATACCGTCGCGAGCGCGCCGCATCTGGCGCCCGGCGAGATTGCCTCGGAGCGTAGCTCCTTTGCGGATGTTGTGCTCATCGGCCGACTGCGTGACGCCATCGCCCGGCTGAACTCCGTAATTCCGAGCGACGCGCGCGAAGAAGCACTGCGCAAGGTTCTCCGACACGATGCGCCATCGCTCGTCGGGAACAATCGCGCATTTCACCGCATGCTGCGGGACGGCGTTCCTGTCGAATACCGCCGCGATGATGGAAGCATCGCAGGCGATCACGTCAGACTAATCGACCTTGATAATCCCAACGCGAACGACTGGCTGGCGGTGAACCAGTTCACCGTCATCGAAGGCCAGAACAATCGTCGACCTGACATCGTCGTCTTCGTCAACGGGCTACCACTCGGGATGATCGAGCTAAAGATTCCGGAAGACACCGACAAATGGTTCGCCGCCGCTTACAACCAGATTCAAACCTACAAGCAGGAGATTCCTTCGTTGATGCACTACAACGAAGTGATGGTTGTCTCCGACGGACTCGAAGCGCGTATCGGCTCACTCACTGGGAACCAGGAATGGTTCAAAGTCTGGCGCACGATTGAAGGCGAATTCGATGCGCCGGCAACAGCGCTTGAGCTAGAAACGCTGGTGCGCGGTGTTTTTGAGAAACACCGATTTCTCGATCTGATCCGCAACTTTATCGCCTTTGAAGACGATCCGGATCGCGGCACAACGAACAAAATAATCGCCGGTTATCATCAGTTCTTCGCGGTTAAAGTAGCGGTCGAGGAAACGCTCCGCGCTACTGCGAAAGACCGAGCGGCAGAAGCTGAGGGAACGTACTGGGCCGGGAAAATGGAAGGGGGCAAACAAGGCGATCGCCGCATCGGAGTTGTCTGGCACACTCAAGGTTCAGGCAAGAGCCTTTCAATGCTCTTCTATGCCGGCTGTGTCATCGAACATCCGGCGATGGAAAATCCGACGCTGGTTTTCCTCACCGACCGAAACGATCTGGATGACCAACTCTTCGGCCAATTCCAGCGTTGCTACGAAATTGTGAGGCAGACGCCGATTCAAGCGGAATCAGTCGAGCATCTTCGCCAGCTTCTCAACGTTGCAAGCGGCGGTGTCGTGTTCACGACAATGCAAAAGTTCATGCCGGATGATGGAACCGGCAGAGCACCGCTGCTCTCAGATCGCCGCAACATCCTTGTAATTGCCGATGAAGCTCACCGTAGCCAATACGATTTGATCGACGGCCTCGCACGTAATGTTCGTGATTCGCTGCCGAGCGCGTCGTTCATCGGCTTCACCGGGACACCAATCGAGAAAACGGACGCGAACACGCGCGCCGTCTTTGGTGATTACATCAGTATCTACGATATCCAACGTGCCGTCGCTGATAAAGCGACAGTGCCCATCTATTATGAGAGCCGTGTCGTCAAGCTCGAACTCAACGCAAGCGAACTGCCAAAAATCGACAAGGAGTTTGAAGAGATCACCGAAGGCGAGGAGCTAACGCGGAAGGAGAAGCTGAAAACGAAATGGGCTGCGCTCGAAGCGCTCGTCGGAAATCCAAAACGCATCGATCTCATCGCTGCCGACCTTGTGAAGCATTACGAGCGACGGCTCGAAGCGATGGAAGGCAAGGCGATGATCGTCTGCATGAGCCGCCGCATTTGCGTCGATCTTTACAACGCAATTATCAAACTGCGTCCCGAATGGGCGAGCGAGCCTAACGACGATGACAATGCCAAGTCATGCGTTGCGAAGATCGTGATGACTGGGAGCGCAGAAGACGGGCCTGATTGGCAACAGCACATACGTAATAAAGAAAAACGGCGCAAACTGGCTGCGCGTTTCAAAGCTCCGAAAGATCCCTTCAAAATTGTCATCGTGCGCGACATGTGGCTGACGGGCTTCGACGCTCCATCGCTCAGCACGATGTATGTCGATAAGCCGATGCGTGGTCACGCGCTCATGCAGGCAATCGCTCGTGTGAACCGCGTCTTCCGCGACAAGCCGGGCGGCTTGGTCGTCGATTATCTCGGCCTTGCCGATCAGCTCAAATATGCGCTCGCGGTGTACACCCAGAGTGGCGGCAAAGGCGATCCGAGCATCGACACGACGAAAGCTATCGCAGTCATGCTCGAGAAGCATGAGATCGCCTGCGACATGATGCACGGCTTCGATTGGTCAAGGTGGCGCGACGGCACACCAGCCGAGAAGATGGCGCTCCTCCCAGGCGCGCAAGAGCACATCCTAAAACAGGAGAACGGCAAAGAACGCTTCGTTCAAGTTGTGACTGAGCTATCGCAAGCGTTCGCCCTTTGCGCTGGAACAGACGAAGCCATCGAGATTCGCGATGACATTGGCTTCTTTCAAGCCGTCAAAGCGGCGCTCGCAAAGAAGCGCGGCGAACGAAAATCAACGGAGGACCTAGACCACGCCGTCAGGCAGCTAGTCGCAAAGGCGATCGCACCCGAAGGCGAAATCATCGATGTCTTCCAAGCTGCGGGACTCAAACAACCCGACATCAGCATCCTCTCCGATCAGTTCCTCGCCGAAGTTCGCGGGCTCAAATATAAGAATGTCGCCGCTGAACTACTCGCGAAATTGTTGGGCGATGAAATCAAAGTGCGCTCAAAACGAAACATCGTTCAAAGCCGCGAGTTCTCCGAGATGCTGAAGAAAACGCTCAACGCCTATCACAATCGCGCGATCGCGACGCAGGAAGTCGTCGAAGAACTGATCAAGCTCGCGAAACAATTAACAGAAGCCGATCAGCGAGGAGTCGATCTCGGTCTGAACAATGAAGAGGTTGTTTTCTACGACGCGCTCGCCAACAACAACAGCGCTAAACAAGTGATGGGCGACGACAAACTAAAGGTAATCGCGACTGAACTTGTCACCCGAGTCCGCAAAAGCGTCACCATCGATTGGACGCTTCGCGAAAGCGCGAGAGCCAAGATAAAAGTGCTGGTTAAGCGGATTCTCCGCAAACACGGCTACCCGCCCGATCTCCAAGACGAAGCAACAAAACTTGTCCTTGCACAAGCCGAACTCCTCTGCGCCGAATGGGCAGCATAAACATGTGATCTTGTTCGGTCGCGGCGCTGCGACACGGACTCGCTATGGCGAGTTGAACTTCGGGTTGGCTTCGCGTTAAGTCTCCACAATGTCACTCGTTTTTAAAACCATTCAGACCGAAGGAATCGCTGAGCTTTCTTATCTCGTGGGCGACGACGACGAGGGTGTGGCTGCCGTCTTTGATCCGCGAGCCGATTGCGACGTTTATATCGAGGCCGCACGGGAGGCCGGGGTCGCGATCACGCACATTTTTGAAACGCACATTCATGCCGATCTGGTCAGTGGCTCTCGCGAGCTGTGCGCGCGCTTGGAAACGGCAAAAATCTACGCCAGCGGAGAAGGGGGCGCGGAGTACGGGTTCGACCCCGAGAAGATCAAAGATGGAGACCGATTCACGTTTGGCGAAGTCATTGTGACAGCCCGGCATACCCCGGGGCACACGCCGGAGCATGTGTCTTATATGCTGTCCGAGGCCGATCACCCTGAGGAGCCGTGGGCGGTACTCACCGGGGACTCGCTCTTCGTCTCTTCCGCGGGCCGGCCTGACTTGTTAGGTGAGAAGTTCACCAGGCAACTGGCAGAACAACAATTCCATACGCTTCACGATTTCTACCTCAACCTCCCTGATCATGTAATGATTTATCCCAATCACGGCGCCGGTTCACCGTGCGGCGCAGATATTGGCGCGAGATTGAGCAGCACGATCGGTTACGAACGAAAATTTAACAATTTTCTACAGTTTACTGACGCAAAAAGTTTCACTGATTTCGCAATCAAGACCGCGCCGCCGGTTCCGCATTACTATCCCGTGATGAAAAAAGTAAACGCGGAAGGTCCCAAAGTACTCGGGAGTCTTCCACGCGTTTTCGGTCTTTCTCCCAAAGCGTTCAAAGATGCGATCGAGAAAAAGGCTGGCGTTCTTGTTGATGTGCGCAACATGCTCGCATTTGGCGGCGGCCATATTCCAGGTGCCCTTAATATAGCCGGCACACCTATCCTCTCCATCTGGGCGGGGTGGATGCTCGACCCGGAACGACCAATTCTTCTCGTACTCGACGAGGATAGCGATCTTGAAGGCATCCTCCGTTTATTCGTTCGGACCGGGTACACCAGGTTTGCAGGTTATTTGATCGGTGGAATGAAAGCGTGGGACGCAGCGGGGTTTCCGCTGGAAAGAATCGGGCAGATGACTGTGCACGAGCTCAATGAGCGCAAGGCGTCGCTGCAGGTTATCGATGTGCGGTCGCCCGGTGAATGGAAAAAAGGGCATGTCCCCGGGGCGCAGCACATTTTTGTTCCGGAATTGCGCAAGCGAATGAACGAGCTCGACCGCCAAAAACCCACTGCGATTTATTGCGGCAGCGGTTACCGCGCCAGCATTGCCACCAGCATTTTGAAACCGGCAGGGTTCGATGATCTGTGGAACGTTCCCGGTAGTTGGGAAGCGTGGAAAAAAGCCAAACTGCCTGTGGAAGGGGCGGACGGTAAATGAAGCCGAGTAAAAACATCTGCTGTCATCCCGAGCGAAGTCGAGGGATCTCGTTGCTAAAGTTTTCCCTGGGCTCCACGGGGTCCTTCGACTCCGCTTCGCTACGCTCAGGATGACACTGTGTTCATGAACGGATCGACATCTACAGCACTTACACGCCGCTCCTTTGGCGAGACGATGCGCGCGGACGTTTGGTGGATCCAGCCGCTGCTGGTGTTTGTCGGATTATCGACTTTCATCGTTTATTCCACCTGGGCGGCATTTCAGGGGCAAAATTATTTCTTTGGCAATTACGTCTCGCCATTTTATTCGCCGGAACTGTTTGGCGATTCACCCCACAGCTGGTTTGGACCGAAGCCGCCATGGTGGCCGGCCTGGCTCATCTTTTCCCCTGCGTTCCTAATTCTTTGGGCGCCGGGCGGGTTTCGGCTCACCTGTTATTACTACCGTGGCGCGTACTACAAGGCGTTCTGGGCGGATCCCCCGGCCTGCACCGTTGGGGAACCGCGCAAGAGCTATTGGGGCGAGCGGTCGTTCCCGCTCATCATGCAAAATGTTCATCGTTATTTTCTTTATCTGGCGCTCTTGATCATTTTGATCCTTGCGTACGACGCTTGGAAAGGCCTTTGGTTTGTCGACCCGACGACCAGCAAAAGTTCATTCGGCATTGGGGTTGGCACGATTGTGCTTGCGATTAACGTGTATTTGCTGAGCGGCTATACGTTTGGGTGCCATTCCCTGCGGCATTTGATCGGCGGATTCCGCGATCAACTTGCGAACTCGCCAACCCGCTATCGCGCCTACGCCTGCGTGAGCTGTTTGAATCGCCGGCACATGCTTTGGGCCTGGATGAGTCTGTTCTGGGTCGGCTTTACCGATCTTTATGTGCGCCTTTGCTCAATGGGGATCTGGACAGATTGGCGAATCCTGTAAGATTTAGGAATGAGTGCGAGCGAACTTCTGCATGAAATCGAATCGCTCCCGAAGCAGGAAAGGCTTTGGCTGTGGGAGAAGCTGAGTCAACTCACAGAGGCGGATATTCCTGAATCGTTGCGCCAAAGCATTGCTGAGGCAGAACGTGGCGAGCTGATCGACTTGGATGAGGCGCTGCGCGAGCTCGATGCCACGTAAATACCTTTTTAAGACCACACCTGCGTTTCGAAGGCCATTGAGGAAACTGACGCCTCGTCAGAAAGCTGCAGCGCGAGACGCTTTTCACATCTTTAAAGATAATCCATTTGATCCGCGCTTGCGGACACACAAAATCCATGGTCTGTCCGCAAAGCTTGGCCGAACAATCTATTCTGTGTATGTGGAATCCGATTTACGCGTCATTTTCTATGTGACTGCAGATCTTGTCATCAGCCTTGATATTGGCGATCACGCAATCTATCGCAATTGAGCATGCCCGAGTACGATACCTTTCAGCACGACGTTTTGATCATCGGTTCCGGCGGCGCTGGATTACGCGCAGCGATTGAAGCATCTGCGGCTGGCGTTTCGGTCGGGATGGTCTGCAAATGTCTTCTTGGCAAGGCGCACACAGTGATGGCCGAAGGTGGCATCGCCGCTGCGCTGGCCAATGTCGATGAACGCGACAACTGGAAAGTGCATTTCGCAGATACGATGCGCGGCGGCCAATATGTGAATAATTGGCGCATGGCGGAGCTGCACGCAAAGGAAGCGCCGGCTCGTGTGCGTGAGCTCGAGGCGTGGGGCGCAGTGTTCGATCGCACCAGGGACGGGCGCATTCTGCAGAGAAACTTCGGCGGCCACAAATATCCCCGCCTGGCGCATGTGGGCGATCGCACCGGCCTCGAAATGATTCGGACGCTGCAGGATCACGGGATCCATCAGGGGATAGATGTGCACATGGAGATTTGCATTACCGCGTTACTCAAGGCTGGGGACCGGGTGGTGGGCGCTTTCGGCTATGATCGCGAGCGGGGTCACTTCAAAATCTTTCGCGCCAAGGCAGTCGTGCTCGCCACTGGTGGAATTGGCAAGGCCTACAAAATTACCAGTAACAGCTGGGATTGTACCGGCGACGGACATTCGCTTGCATATCATGCCGGCGCCGCGCTGATCGACATGGAGTATATCCAGTTTCATCCCACCGGCATGGTATGGCCGCCAAGCGTCGCGGGAATGCTTGTGACCGAGGGAGTTCGCGGCGAAGGCGGGATTCTCACCAACGCCGACGGCAAACGTTTCATGTTCGATTTCATCCCGGACAATTACAAAGCTCAGACGGCCGACAACGAAGAAGAAGGCTGGCGTTACACTCAGGGTGACAAGAACGCGCGGCGTCCACCGGAGCTATTGACTCGCGACCACGTGGCGCGCTGCATCGTGCGCGAGATCAAGGAAGGGCGGGGAACACCACACGGCGGCGTGTATCTCGACATCTCCTGGATCAAGCAAAAACTCGCAAACGCCGAGGAGCACATCAAACGCAAGCTGCCCAGCATGCACCACCAGTTTAAGGCGCTTGGCGACGTGGATATTACCAAGGAGCCAATGGAGGTCGGACCGACTACCCATTACATCATGGGCGGGGTGCATGTGGATGCTGATACACAAATGTCCGATGTGCCGGGTTTATTCGCTGCAGGCGAATGCGCTGCCGGGATTAATGGCGCCAACCGGCTTGGCGGTAATTCGCTCTCCGACCTTTTGGTTTTTGGAAAACGGGCAGGGGAATACGCCGCAAAATTCGCGCAAGAGAATCCGCTTGGCAGCATCGACAAGCATGAGGTCGAAAGAAACGCGCGCGAAGCGTTAAAACCTTTCGAGAACAGTCACGGCCAAAATCCATACTCGGTCCAGCGCGATTTGCAGGAAGTGATGCAGCACAACGTCGGTATCGTAAGGGATGAGAGTGAAATGCGCTCTGCGCTCGATCACCTGAATACCTTTTCGGAACGGGCGCGGCACGTTGGCGTTACTGGCAACCGCGATTTCAACCCCGGTTGGCACACCGCGCTTGATCTAAAAAATCTGCTCACCGTTGCAGAAGCAATCGCGCTCGCAGCGCTCGAGCGAAAAGAAAGCCGGGGTGCACAATTTCGCGAGGATTACCCCGAGAAAGACGAACGCTTTGCAAAAGTTAGTACCGTCATTCGAAAGACCGGGGACGGCAGCATGGAAGTTGGATTGGCACCGTTGCCGGAAATGCCCGATTATCTGAAAGAAGTGATTGAAGAGAATCGATGAGCAAACAGTTGAAAAGTTGAAAGGTTAAAAAGTTGAAAAGGACTTATGAGGAGCATCAAGAAAATGAGCAGCCGTTTCGAACGTTCGAGGATCTCGATGTTTACAAGAAGGCCCGCCAATTTCGAAGGAGCATGTACGGCGTTACAAGAAAATTGCCCGACTTCGAAAAATATGAACTCGCGAGCCAAATTCGCCGTGCCTCCGTTTCTCTGACGAACAATATTGCAGAGGGCTATGGTCGCTATCATTATTTGGAACAGCTAAAGTTTTTGTTCCAGGCGCGCGGCTCCCTTCGAGAACTGATCGATGATCTAAATGTCTGCGAAGACGAACAGTATTTGACCAAGTCAGAAGTCATCGACTTGAAGAGCCAAGCGAAGGAAGCGCAGCGGCTAATTAGCGGATACGCGCGCTATCTGCGGGGTCGTAAGTTCGGTTCATCATTGAGGGTTAATGAAACTGCCGACGAAGAGGAATTTCTCAGTGCGCTCGATTTACGTTTTAACGATTCAACCATTTAACCTTTCAACTTCTTGAAAACAGCCACTTTTAAAATCTGGCGGGGCAATTCAGACGGCGGCGAGTTCCGCGATTACAGCACAGGTGTTTCCGAGGGCATGGTTGTGCTCGATGCGGTCAATCACATTCAGGCGACACAAGCGAACGACCTTGCGTACCGCTGGAATTGCAAAGCCGGGAAGTGTGGCTCGTGTTCGGCCGAGATCAACGGCATGCCCAAATTGATGTGCATGACGCGCCTGAGCGATCTGCCGCTGGAAAAACCGGTGACAGTTCAGCCGTTGAAGACCTTTCCGCCAGTGAAGGATCTGATAACCGACGTTTCGTGGAATTTTCGAGTAAAGAAAAGAATCAAGAAATTTAAGCCGCGCGCGCCGGATGCGCCCGACGGCAGCTGGCGCATGCGGCAGGAGGACATAGATCGCGTCCAGGAATTTCGAAAATGCATCGAATGTTTTCTTTGCCAGGATGTGTGTCACGTGCTGCGCGATCACAGCATGCACGAAAAGTTCATTGGACCGCGCTTTCTGATTCACGTCGCCGCGCTGGAGATGCATCCGCTGGACACCGAGGATCGGACCGAGGAACTGCGGAATGCCTACGGGATCGGTTACTGTAACATCACCAAGTGTTGCACGAAGGTTTGCCCTGAAAGCATTCAGATTACAGACAACGGAATCATTCCACTGAAAGAACGCGTCGTGGACGAGTTTTATGATCCGCTTGGGTGGTTTTGGCGACGGCAAAAGCGGAAAAGCGACTCGAGAAACGAGAAGCCCGAATCCTGAATGGGTTGTCTTCGTCGATGTAACGATTTACGATGTAATATATTACGAGGCTCGCCGTGCCCGAGTTAAAGAAACTTCATAAGGACGCCATTCCTGCTGCGCTGGAAAAGGCGGAACGCTACCGTTTGCTAAACGAACCCGGCGAAGCGGAGAGCATTTGCCTCGATATTCTCGCAGTCGATCCGGACAGCCAACGCGCCATCATCATGCTTTTGCTCGCATTGACTGACCGCTTCGACAAAGGATACGGCGTCAGCGAAACGCAAACCAAAGAGTTACTCACCCGCGTGAGGTCAGACTACGACCGCGCGTATTATTCCGGTATCGTGGCCGAACGCCGGGCGAAGATGAAACTGCGCCAGCACACGCCGGGGTGCAGATTCCAGGCATACGATCTTTTGCGCGAAGCAATGCATTGGTTTGAAAGAGCGGAATCTCTGAAACCGCCCGGTCACGATGATGCAATACTGCGTTGGAATACGTGTGCCCGCATCATCGAGCGAAATAAACTTGTCCAGCGCGAAGAAGAAGAACGCATCGAATTGCCCCTGGAATAGCTGTGACTGCTTCGCTGCGCGAAGCGAATTTGGCTGTGACAACGCCACACCCAATCGCAATCGTGACCGCCCCGGCTTCCAAACGCCTGGGTACCTTTTCAATGCCGAACGGAACGCCGGCGTCCGCACCGCGGGGCATCCTGGCGCGCCAATCGCCCGAAGCATTAGAAAAAAATTCGCAGCGCGCTTGAAAAAGGAATCAAACAATTTGCCCGAGGAAACCACTTCGTTTTACCGATGGCGGTGCACGTGATTGTCGTATCGAAGTAAACAATCGAGCCGCCGCAGCGGAACATAGACTTGCAGTCTGTGTGGCCAGCAGGTTTGAAACCTGCTGAACATGCAACGGAGAACATCTCCGCTGGGCGCACAGGCCGAAGGCCTATGTTCCCACAATGGCGCCGCCGCAGGTGGAACCCGATCCGGCGGCGCAACCGAAACAGTGATCGCCCGTCATGATTTGGCGATCTTCGAGTGAGTCAGGCACAACGTCCCACAAAAAAATGGGATCCCCATTTGTCCATTGCATTCCCAGCTGTTGGTTGAAGTCGCAGTCGTAAACTTCCCCGCGCCAACCGACGCTGATGGTGTTGCGACACATGAGACCTTCGATCGTGGCTGGATTGAACGCCTCGATCAGAAGCTTCATGTAGTCCTCAAGCTTATTACTGCGTCGCAGGTAAGCGGCAAACCGACCAATCGGAAGGTTTGTTAGCGCGTAGAGTCTGTTGAACACGATTCCGAAGTGCTCGAGCAGCTCTCGCCTGTAATCGGCTTCAAGCTCGTCTTGTGCGGGGGGTAAAAGCGCGCCTACGGGATTATATACAAGATGCAAGGGCAACGCTGAATCCATCCCATAGCCTAACGAATTAAGTAGTTGCAGAGCGGCGATGCTGCCATCAAAAACGCCTTCGCCCCGTTGCGCATCCACATTTTGGGGTGAGTAGCACGGCATAGAGGCGATAATTTCCACCTCTTTGTTCGCCAGAAATCCGGCAAGACCCTCGTAACCGTCTTCGATTAAAATAGTGAGATTGCAACGATCGATTACGTGACGTGTCGGCTGAAGCCCTTTTACCTGTTCGATGAAATAGCGAAAATCAGGAATCATTTCCGGCGCGCCCCCGGTGAGATCAACGGTCGGAATGTCCGTCTGCGCCAGCCAATCGACGATCCGGTCGACTGTCTCCCGCGTCATGATTTCCTTGCGCTTTGGTCCGGCGTTCACGTGGCAGTGCACGCAGGTGAGATTGCAAAGCTTGCCTACGTTCACCTGGAGAATTTCCGGGCGCCCGCGACAGAGCGAGATTGATTGTTCCGCCAGCTTTTGCGCGAACCGATTCATGCCGGAATCAGCAGCAACCACCGGCATCGCAGCATTTACTGCTTGCTTCTGTGGTTAGACTATAATTTTGGCCCTTGGTTTCTCTGGGATGACGCGTGGCATTGCGCGAGCAGTCGAAAAGCTTTGCCTTGTCAGAGGGGACATCCACAACCGGGTCGACAAACTCGAACGACTCACTATACGGTGCTTTTTTGTAAAGGCTGTAGGTTTTGTCGCACACCGCGTACCGCTTTCCGCGCTCCATACGGTGATTGTCGTCGTCGAGCACTTCCTTGAAGGGACCGCGATAAATCACCGCCTGATTCCGTTCGAAACACTGGCCCTGTTTTCCTTTGTATGCTTCGAGGGTGACGGAACGAAACTCGATCCCTTGCACCGTGCGCCATGGTTGTGCGTCTCGCTTCAAAATTTGGATTCCGTAAAATCCAGCTTGTTCGAAAGCCTGGAGAAATCTCTCTTCGGTCAGCGCCCCGGAAATGCAGCCGCTCCATAGCTCCGGATCGGTCTGCATTGCTTCTGGTACTTCCTCGTCGCTTGTGATATCGCAGATAACAGCCCGGCCGCCTTTTTTCAGGACACGGAATATTTCGTCGAAAAGCTGCCTCTTTGATTCAGACGCGACCAGATTCAGAACACAATTGGAAACGACCACGTCAATCGAGTCGCTGGCAATCAGTGGATATTTGACCCGCAATTCTCCGGCCAGTTCGTCTGCAGCAAGAAATGAAGCCGCGTTTGTGATGGGGCTTTCTTTCAAGTGTCGATCTAGCAGTTCGAGATCGAGTGCCAGATCCTGGATGCGACCCTTCCGGAATTCGATGTTCGCATAGCCCAGGCGTTCGGCGACGATCGGTGCGTTGCGGCGCGCAACTTCGAGCATTTCCTCGGTCATATCGACACCGATCACTTTCCCGGCTGAGCCGACAATCTGGGCAGCGATGAAACAGATTTTGCCGGTGCCACTACCCAGATCGAGGACCGTTTCTCCCGGGCGCAGATAGCGCGACGGATCGCCGCAGCCGTAGTCGCGCTCGATTACTTCCTGCGGAATAACGCTCAGATATGATTGTTCGTAATTAACCGGACAACAAAGTTTCTCCGCGCGTTCTTTTGCTCCGGCGGCATAACGTTGCCGAACGATCGTTTCTTTGCTTTTGAGTTCCATCATCGTAATCCCAAGCTTAAACAGAACGCTTGATTCCTCAAAAGCCAACAATTCTACGGCAGTTCGGTCTTCAGCGCGTTGCGCGCGATCCTGGCTATCCAGATCGTCACGACAATTGTCGCGGCAAGACCCACACCCACGAATATCCAGTACTGCCAGCTGTGTTGCATCGCCTGGCCACCGGCGGCCGCTGATGCAGCAGCTTTGCCGGCCGTGCCGATATAAACGTAAAGGAATGTGCCGGGTATCATGCCAATCCAGCTGGCCACCACGTACGGCCAGAATTTCACGGCGGTGAGACCGTAAAAGTAATTGCTCAGATTGAAGGGAATGATCGGGCTAAGCCGGAGCAGCAAAATCAACTTCGCGCCCTGTTTGCCGATAGCGTTGTCGATCCTGCGGAATTTCTCGTTAGGCTGTGCCATTCGTTCAATTTTATCGCGCGCAACAAATCGCGCGACGAGGAAAGCCAACGCAGCGCCGAGAGTCGAGCCGGCAGAAACGGCAACAAATCCTGTCCAAAGCCCGAATGCGAACCCTGCGCCGATTGTCAGGATCGATCCCGGCGCGAGCAATACCGTGGCTACTGCATAAACGATGATGAAAATCAGAATCCCAACCACGCCCATCTGGCCGACCCATTCGTTGAAATCTCTCAGCCATTGCTGGACCGGCAGGAATTTCATTGTCAAAAAGAGCGCAATAACGATGCCGACAAGTGTGATCAGCCACGCCATTGTGCTTCTTCTTTCACTAAATGGCATATGAGCATGTCATTCCGAGCGGAGTCGAGGAATCCCGTGGTGGAACCCATGGCTAATTTGGCGGGATCTCTCGACTTCGCTCGAGATGACAAAACAATTGGGAGCGTTTCTGTTCATCTTCGCGCGCGCTCGTAGAGCCAGATGAAGATTTTTTTCGCCAGCGGCGTCAGCCGGGTCTTGTTGTATTTGTCACCGGCTTTACGCGCCAGCTCCGCGAACGTGGGATAAGCATGAATTGTTGACGCGATCGTGCCCAGACCAATTCGCACTTTCATCGCAAGCACAAATTCGTGAAGCAGGTCGCCAGCGTGGGGAGCGACAATTGTAGCGCCGAGGATCTTGTCGGAGCCCTTGGTAGTCAGGATTTTGGCGAAGCCTGATTCTTCGCTTTCGACGACTGCGCGATCGACATCTTCAAGCGGTACAACAAACAAATCGTAATCGACATTTTTCTGCTGCGCTTCCTTCTCACTGAGACCGACGTGCGCGGCTTCAGGATCGGTGTAAGTGCACCACGGCACGACAGAGTAATCCATTTTCTGTCTCAGCAATTGGAAGGGCATGAGAATGTTCCGGACAACCACGCGCGCCTGCGCATCGGCCATGTGTGTGAACAAGAATGGTCCGGTGACATCGCCCACCGCGTAAATATGCCCTCGAGATGTTTGTAAATAGTCGTTAACGCGTACGCCGCTTTCGTTGACCTCAACCCCCGCAGATTTCAGATCGAGGCCATGTAAGTTTGGGCTTCGCCCGGCGGCGACAAGCAACGCGTCTGCAAAGAGAGTGTGTTCGGCCGGCGGTAGGGATGGTCGATCCAGGAATTCAACTGCGATCTTTCCTTCGTCCGTGGTCGCTACGGCGCGCACATTGGCATTTTTTATGATGCGTACACCTTCGTTACTCAGGCGACGCTCAATGAATTCTGCCACATCTCGATCTTCTTTTGGCAGAAGCTGATCACCGCGCTGAATCAGCGTGACCTGCGTGCCAAGGCGGCAAAATGCTTGCGTGAGTTCGCACCCGATCGGTCCGCCACCGAGCACAATCATGTTTTCAGGTTTTTTCTTTAGCCCGTCGAAAATAGTTTCATTGGTGAAATATGGAATGCTGTTGATGCCCTGGATTTCGGGGATGGCGGGATGACTGCCAGAAGCGATCACGAAATTTTTGGCCAGCACCCTTTCGCCGTTCACCTCAACTTCATGCGGCGAAACGAAACTTGCTTCTCCGCGAAAAACGTCCACGCCCAACGATTCGAAGCGTTCCTGCGAATCGTTCGGTGCGAGCTTTGCGCGGCGCGCGCGCATCCGCTCAAAAACTTTCTCGAAGACAAATTGCGGTTCCTGCCGATCCAAACCCCACTTTTCAGATTCACGAATTTGCCGGATTAACCGGGCGGAGGAAATAAGCGCCTTGCTTGGGACGCAGCCAAAGTTCAGGCAATCGCCGCCCATCAAGTTGCGCTCGATCAGTGCCACGCGCCCGCCCAGGCCAGCTGTTCCCGCGGCTGTCACCAGACCCGCTGTGCCGGCGCCAATTACGATGACATTGTAAATGCCTTCACCTTTTTTCATCGAAATGCTGCGCAGCTTTTGCCGCACGACCCGATTGAACTATCCGTTGCGGAGAGGCAGTTAAAAGGAATAAAGGAGAACAGCGATCCATCTAATAAATGCGATGTTGTGGGCGAGAATATTTCTGACCGAGTTGCATGCATGGCAGTGGCTTGGAGTTTTCGTCGCTCGGCTCGCAGTCGGTTTGTTGTTTTTTCTTTCGGGGCGAGGCAAACTTTTTCTCCGCGAGCAGCGGGAACAGATGCGTCAGACATTGATCGAAGCGCATGTTCCATTTCCGAAGCTTAACGCTTTTTTTGTTTCAACCGTCGAGTTTGTCTGCGGTTTACTGCTTGTCCTTGGAGCGCTAACGCCTCTGGCGTGCGCCATGCTTTGTTGCGTGATGATTGTGGCGATTGCCACCGCCCGGCTTAAACAAATCAAATCAAACTCCGTCCTCGGCTGGCTGTCAGAGTTTTTGTATCTGCCCGAAGTGCTCTATCTCGTGATCCTGTTGTGGATTTTTCTGTCGGGCCCCGGCTGGTTTAGTATCGATCACCTGCTCTTTTCTCGTGCCAGTCCTTAACGCTGCAACGAAGAATAAAATGAATCTCTGGATTCTTTTCGTCATTTTAGTTCTCGCGTGCATGGGTATTGCAGCCCGTGCCAGGGGCCAGACTGGCGAAAACGTCGCTGTGCGCGCCGGAATTCGACACGATGAGTTCGATCGCCTTCTGAAAAGCTACGTGAACGATCGGGGTCTGGTGAATTACGGCGCTTGGAAACAAAATGCAGCGGACCTATCCGCACTCGACGGCTACTTAAACCAGTTTGCGCCAAAGCCAGAAAACCCCGCCACCGGCAACGAAAAAGCGGCTTCACTTGTTAACGCATACAACGCGTTTGTTCTGCGCTGGATTTTGTCGAATTATCCAACGGAGAGCATCTGGCAGCTGAAAGGTTCTTTTTCCGGCAAACGCAATCAGATCGGTGGCCGCAAAGTTTCACTCGATGACATAGAACATGGCGCGCTGCGGCCACTGATCGGCTATCGCGCGCACGCTGTCCTCGTTTGCGCTGCTCGCAGCTGCCCACCTTTGCAGAGATTTGCCTACACCGCAGCTAAATTTGAAGAACAAGACGATCAGGCTTTCCGCGCCTGGCTGGCACGCGAAGATCTCAATAAATTCTTGCCCGGCGACAAGAAGGTCGAAATCTCGAGCATCTTTAAATGGTTTAAACAGGATTTTGAAAGAGCGGGGGGCATCCCGAAAATCCTGGGACGCTATGCCCCGCAGCCGGTGCGTGAATTTGCCGCGAGCGGAAACTACGAAATCAAATACCTGCCGTATAATTGGGGCTTAAACGACCAGGGTCCTCACGGCCGCGATTACAGCCGGCTGCAGCTGATCTTGGACAACATATTTAAATGATTTTCGTCAACGCTATCCTGCGTCACTTCTGCGCCAGTTGCTCGTCGCTCCGACCATCTCACCGGTCGCGAGTTGTAAGACCGAAGGTTGCTTTCACCGAGATGCCCCGGCAGAAGAAAGCAGCGATGGCTAAAAGCTGATCTTCAGAATGCGTCCGTCTGTTCCGACCAGCCAGCCAGCGTGGGGACTCGCGAAAGCTACCGCCCAGAACCCGCTCACATCCTGCAACGCGTACCATGTATTCCCTTCATCAGGAGTCCATGCGGCGCCTCCATCGTTGGCAGTGATTACCACTGCTCGTCCGAGATTGTTTCCGGCTCCGCGACCAGTTTGCCCCACGTAACTCAGGCCAAAAATCGCACCCGTTACCGGAGGAGGATTAGTCAACGCCCATGTTCGACCGCCGTCACTGGAAACGGCAGTGCGTGCGTTGTTGGGATCAGCGGGATCCAAATCTCCGCCGCCCACAATTCCATGAAACGGATCGCGAAAATCGACGGTGAACGCGCCCGCGCTGGGCGAGCTAAGCAAGGGTGTACCGTAAGCGTTCCAGGTATTCCCCTGATCTGTAGTGGCCAGAATTCGTGCGATCGTTGCGCCGCCTGTGGCGATCCAGGCATTTCTGCCGCCCTGAGTTGTGACGCAGGTCCCACTCGCCGCAAAAGAGAATTCTCCGGGTAATGCTGGTGGCATGTTGTTGCTGATGTCCTGCCATGTCATCCCATCAGTGGTGCGAATGTCGGGAAAAACACCATTAACCGAGTCGCTATGAGCAATCCCCCGAAGGGGCGTCCAAAACGCAATTCCGTCGTAGAATGCATCGGGATTTTGATTCACGAATTGTATTGTCCATGTTGCGCCGCCGTCCGCGGTTTTATAGATCCGAAAATCCGTTGGATCGCCTGAAGTTCCGATGGACATTAAATACGCGACGCTGGCGCTGAAAGCCTGCACATCGCGGAATTGCAGCATCTCGGCGCCTGGCACCACGTTGGCATTCCAGGTCTGTCCACCGTCAGTGGTCACAGTGTATGTGCCGTTGCGACCGCTAGCCCAGACTACCCGTGGATTTACCGGCCAGACCGCGATGAGGCCGTTCGTGGTTCCGCTATCTTGCGGAGTTATGGTAGGTTGATGAATCAGCGGCGTTTCTTGCGCATTCAGAGTTGCGCAGGCAAACGCCGGAAGCAGCAAAGCGATGAGTAATTGTTTTGGCATAATGTTGTCCTCCACACTCGATTCGCGCCGATAGGGTAAATCGGTTGCAAGAGACATTGTTGTACCAGATTTGGCCGGTACTGCTTTTGTCTCTGGATTTCTTTTGCGGGGAATGCGGCTTGGCCTGCAGCCCGTCGCGAACGACCGCATCATTCAAAAAACGCTTCCTTGTTAGGCCGGAGATCGATTTCGAGACTCCAGGCACTGCGATCCTGCTGAATGAGATTCCAGTAGGCGTCGGCAATCGCATTCGGTTTCAGCAGCGGCTCGTTGGCGGCTGTTTTGTGCCTCTTGCGTACTTCTGAAGTTTCGATCACCCCATCAATAATGACGTGCGCAACGTGAATGCCTTTGGGCCATAGCTCGACTGCGAGCGATTGGGCCAGACCGCGCACCGCAAACTTCGCGCTACTGAATGCGATTGCGCCGCCGCGTCCTCGTACTGAAGAAGTTGCGCCTGTAAAAATGATAGCGCCCCCGCCGCCCTCGAGCATATCGAGCACCGCCTCGCGTGTGCACAAATACGCGCCGTAAACACCGATCCGCCATGATTGTTCGAATTGCTCCGGCATGGTCTCCATTAACCCTTCGCCAACGGATCCACTTGCGTTTGCGATCAGGATCTCCACCGGGCCAAGTTGTTGCCGGACGTGGTGAAAAGCGGCCGCGACCTGCTTAGAATTGGAAATATCCGTAGGAATCGCCAACGCGCTGCTTCCGATCTCGGCGGCCAGTTTGCCGATAAATTCCGGCGACCGGGCCAACATTCCGATGGAGCAGCCTTCGCTGGCAAGTTTCCGTACCAGCGCAGCACCCAAGCCCAATCCCACGCCGGCGACAATTGCAACAGACTTGCTTTTCGCGTTGGCCACCATCTTTAGATCGCACTCGCGATGCCATTTAGTCCTTTAAAAACGGCGCGCTGCGCCAGCCAGGCAGGCTTGCCCGGTTCAACTATTCGGCCAGCTTTTCCGCGGGCTGCGGCTGGCGATCGGGGATCTCGCCGTTTGGCAACCGCCACTCGCGCTGTCCTCGAAATGGCAACGCAAAGAGTTTGCCCAGCGTAAGCTCATTTTCCTCCCGATAAGCAGCGACGCCGATGGTGATTTCAGCCTGCGGAATATCGCAACGTAACGTGCGATGCAGTCTGTCCCACCAGCAGAACATCGTGCCCCAGTTCGAATTGGTCTCGCGCTGCACAATCGAATGATGGATGCCGTGCATCCGCGGCGTGACGACGAGCAGGTTTAAAATGCGCTCGATCGAGATTGGCAGACGCCAGTTTGAGTGATGGAAGAGCGTCGCCGCCTCAAAACTTATGAAGAATACGAGCAGCATGATGGGGCCAATGCCGAAGAGAATCACGGCCAATGAGAGAAAACCGGTTGAAAGAATTAGTTCACCGAAGTGAAATCGAGCGGCGGTGCTCACATCGAGATCGAGGTCGGTGTGATGAACATTATGAAATCGCCAGAAAAACGGGACCATGTGCATGGCCCAATGCCACCACCAATAGGCGTAATCCATCAGAAGAAACGTCACGATCACGACTAGCCACGCCGGCACCTGAACCCAGTTCAACAAGCCGATGTGTCGCTCTTGTGCCCGGATCGCGATCGCTATGGGAACGGGTAACATCGCCAGGCGAGCGATGGCGAAGCCGGGGATCGACAGCACAAAATTCCGGACCAGCCGATGGAGCACACTGAAATGCTGGCGGCGTAACGGATATTGCCATTGCAGCCAGAGCAGGACCAGAAACAAGCAAGCCAATAAAGGCCTGCCAATGTAGTCCATTAAGGGAATCCTGGGCATGGATGGCGTGACGGAGTTTCGAAAAAAACTATCGAGACCTGCACAATATAAGATCAAGGCGAAACTGAAAGCGATGCGAAGACGCATCGCACTCCAAAGCACTTCGTGCGAAATTTGCCGAGGCGCTCCTATTGTAATTTCGCGAAGCTTTGGGAGTGCGGACGCGCCCTCGGGTCGCTTTCTGCCAACCGGCAGTCGTCAGGCGCCGATCCGCCGGAACTCGAACGTTGTCTCGGGCTTTATGACCTCGCCGTCCCTCTCCATCAGCGGATAAACGAGAAAATTGATCGGCCCGCTTTCGGGCTCCGGGTGGACGACCAAATCGCGGCCCTTTGTCAGCTCAAACCGATTGGCCGGATTATGGCCAAAGTAGTAATCCGCCAGCTTCGGGTTCTTCCACGCTTCGCTGATGTCCACCGGCACCCATTTTCCGTCCGCGAGAAATTCGGCCCAGCAATGGTAGCCTTCGATTTTGCCTTCATTTTTATCGGCCGGAATCGTCGCGCCGATGGCGAAACGCGCCGGTATGTTGATGCTTCGGGCCAGTGCGATGAAATACGCATGGAAATCAGTACAGTTTCCGGTGTGCGCGTCGCACGCGTATACCGCATCTCCGCGACCCCAGCCGGTACCCGATTTATCGTAGCGCATCCGGCTGATCACATGATCATATAGCGCTTTTCCCCGCTCGAGGTCGTTGGTCTTTCCCGCTGTCGCCTTCGCGGCAAGTGTTTTGAAAGTTTGATTGACCGGCACCAATTTCTCCGGACGCAGATACCGCGCCGTTTCCGCATTGCTTGCGGGATAAGCGGCCTTCTCTTTGCGCACTACGCGATATCGCACTTCGATGTTCTTGCCGCTGTCCTGTGGCTGCGCATTAATGACACAAATTTCATTGCCGTAATCGCGGTCCTGAACCTCTTCCCATTGCATGGGAATGTTCCGCTCTTCCACGGTTACGGTCTGAAATGCGTCCGTCTTTGCCAATGGGATCCAGATGCGAGCTGTGCCGGTGATTTCGGGAAGTTTGACGCGATAGACGAACTCAAATTGATCGGCGCCCTTAATGACGACGGGCTCCCCACTGGCATGCAGCATGACAGCGCCGCCCGGGCACAACACAAGAGCAAAGGCCAGGCAAACTCTTAATTTGAGCATTCTTTTCTTAACTCACCGGCACTTTGTTCCACTTGCCGTTTTCTTCTTTCCAATTGTAAAGCGGCTTGCCATCGATTTTATGAACGGAGGTGTCAGTGACCTTCATTTGGTGAGGCTGCCCGGTCAGGAAAAAATCGATATCGTACGTTTTTCCATCAGTCCCCTTCATGTCGACGCAGGCGAAATATTTCCCGTTACCGAGGTCCTGCAATCGATCGTCATGAACCTTGATCAAAGTGAGGGCGAGATTCTGGCCCTCGTAACTGACATGAAATTTTCCGTCGCTCTTATTCGTTTCGGCCTTGATATGCTTGTTTATTCCGGCCGAAATGTCAGCGGTGCTGACCTGCTTTGTAGCGCCGCCTGCCTTCGGATGCTCGGGATGCTCCGGGTGTTCCTGTGCAAGAACAGCCGTTACCGGCGACATGAATAATGCAATGCTTGCTGCCACGGTGATTTTTTTAATCATATGAGTTCCTCTGTTCAGACGTGTTAAACCTTATTCGACGAATAGAAGCATCGAGCAAACCCTTTATTTTAACAAATTTGTGGTCGATTCATCCACGAGCGGAAAAAATCAACAGGCGTCGCCCCAACTCTTCTTAAATGCAGGTTTCAATTATTGTTCCGGTTTTTAATGAGGCGGCGTTGATACAGCCATTTCTCGCCCATCTGCGGCAGCGGGCGCCTGCTGCCGAAATCATTGTGGCCGACGGTGCAAGCACCGACGGTACTGATCAGCTCGCAACAGGATTCTGCGATCAACTCGTCAGGAGCGGCGAACGCAGCCGGGCGATTCAAATGAACGCCGGCGCCAGCAAAGCAAGCGGCCACATCCTGTGGTTCCTTCACGTAGACGCCGAAGTGCCGTGGGACTGTTTGAATGAGATTGGCACCATAATGCGCGAGCCGACAGTATCTGGCGGTTATTTCCGGATCCGTCTGCCGGAACCCATCGTTTATCGATTGACCGACAGCTTTGCCCATTATGCAGGACTTCTGCTCGGGATTCGATGTGGTGATCATGGAATTTTCTGCAGGCGAACAGCTTTCGTTAACGCCGGTGGATTTCCAGACGTTCCGCTGATGGAAGATGTGGAATTTTTTCGTCGGCTTCGCCGTGGCGGGCGCGTGGTGCATAGCCGCAAGCGCCTCGTGATAAGCCCGCGTCGGTACGAAGCAGTCGGGCGCGTGCGCCTGACATTTGCCTACGGATTGATCGCGACGCTCTATTTTTTCGGAGTCTCTTTGTCTACGCTTGCCGGACTTTATCAAAACACATGTTGTGCTGCGCGCGGGCACCCCGAACCAGTAACCGGGACACGCGCGGTAAACTGAAACGGCGCCGGCTGTTCGTGCGCGCGAGAGCGGCGCCTGATCCGAACCCATAACGGAAACGTAATTACCAGAGGAAGAGAACATGAAGATCACGAGTTTGACTGTCGCCTTGGTGATGGCCGCCGCATTGACCTCGTTTGGCCAGGACGGTGTTCTGCAAGACGTTAAGCACGGCGCAAAGAAAGCAGGAGAAACAATCAAGGATGGATTGGAAACGGCACGTGAGAAAACAAAGGACACCGCCAAAACAGTCGGGAAGAAAACAAAGGAAACGGCCCAGACCGTAGGCGAGAAGACGAAGGAGACCGGCCAGACGGTCGCTAGAAAAACAAAGGAAACCGTCGAAGGCACGGGTGAACAAGCGCAGGAGACTACACAGAAAAGTCACCGCAAGTTCAGAAGCACCCCCAGCAAAGCCAAGGCTCAAAGCACAGAAAACCAGCCGGTAAATCCGGGGGCGAATACGCCAGCACCGAGCCCCGGTAGTCGCTGACCAATAATAATATCGCAAGATTTTGATCCTTCTAACTTGCTCAGATTGATCGAGTGAGTCCTATTTGGGCGCGATGAGCAGTTTGGGTCTTGGAGTAAACATCGACCACGTGGCGACACTGCGGCAGGCGCGATATGCCACGATGCCGGAATCCAAAAATACAGAGCCTGATACGCTCGTTGCCGCGCGCGTTTGCGAACGGGCGGGCGCAAGCGGCATCGTTGCGCATCTTCGCACTGATCGTCGCCACATTCAGGACTACGACATCGAGCGGCTTCGTCAGAACATCATGACGAAATTGAATCTTGAAATGGGCAACACCGAAGAAATTATCGATGTAGCGCTACGGATTGTGCCCGATGAGGTCTGCCTGGTCCCGGAAAAACGCGAAGAAATTACCACCGAGGGTGGCCTTGATGTCATTGCACAACGCAAGGAACTCGAGCCGACTATCAAGCGGCTGCAAGTTGCCGGGATTCGCGTGAGTCTGTTCATCGATCCCACACTGGAACAGGTGGATGCCGCGGCCGAGCTCGGGGTGGAAATGGTCGAGTTGCACACTGGCAGCCTTGCGAACGCATTTACGGAAAAGATCCAAAAAGAAGAACTGGAACAGCTGAGAGCGGCTGCCCGCGCTGCATCGGAATCTCATATGCAGGTGAACGCGGGTCACGGCATCAATTACAAAAACATCGCGCTCATCAATCAGATTCCATGTTTGAGCGAACTCAATATCGGTCACGCCATCATCTCGCGCGCGATGTGGGTCGGATTAGAAACCGCGGTGAAGGAAATGCTCGCCGCAATCGCGGGCTATCCCGAATGAGTGGGCACTGGAACATAGACCTTCGGTCTGTGCGCCCAGCAGACTTGGAGTCTGCTAGCCTTGTTCGCAGCGGAGAAAATCTCGCGCTGGGCACACAGGCTATAAGCCTATGTTCCGGACTGACGCGGGTAGGCATCCAAAACGGCATATGAATGCGCTGGATTCACATTCATGAGCGTAATCGGTATCGGAGTCGATGTCATCGAATGTGCGCGGATACAACGTTCCATGAAGCGCTTCGGAGATCGTTTCCTGCATCGTGTTTTTACCGACGGCGAGATCGAATATTCCATGTCGATGAAATTCCCGGAGCGCCATCTGGCAGCGCGTTTCGCGGCAAAAGAGGCTGTTTCGAAAGCATTCGGCACCGGCATTGGCAAAGCAATGGGATGGCGTGACATCGATATCCAAAAAAAATCCAGCGGCGAACCGTTTCTGGTCTTTTCGGGACCGGCGCAGACGCTGGCTGAAAAACGCCGCGTTACGTTGGCCTTAATCACTCTCAGTCACACCGAGCATCACGCGGTCGCCTGCGTCGTTCTGGAGGCGCCTCAAGGAGGGGCGCTTTCTTAAGCGCCTCCTTCGGCGGTTTGGAAACCGCCGCTCCTTGTCTTAGCGGTCGTGCCACCAGGAACAGTATTGACTCCGAAAGCTTTCGCGAGTTGAAACGCGGCGCGCTTTCCGGCAATTAGAGGATTGAATGGAACATTTTCGTCAACTCATGGAAATCGTGGGCACCGCCATGGATGGTGTGGGCGTCCTTATCGTGGCTGGCGGTGCGCTCGTGGCCACCGCGCGTCTCCTGGTTCATCGAGTCCACAATAAAGGCAGCTACTACTCCTCTTATCGACAGGATATCGGCCGTGCGATTTTGCTCGGGCTGGAATTTCTGATTGCCGGCGACATTATTCGGACCGTTGTGGTCGCGCCCACCATCCAAAACGTGCTCGTCTTGGGTTTGATTGTGCTCATTCGCACGTTTCTGAGTTTGTCGCTTCAACTCGAAATTGAAGGGAGATTGCCTTGGCGCCATTGAATGGTCGGGCGCAGGTCGAGGTGATTGACGTATGCCGATGCAGCACTAGGCTCATTAGCGTGCTTCGCTGCCTTGCTCGCGCCGTGACGATTTGCGCGCTCTGTTGCGCAATCGGTCTGCAGTGGGTTGCACTCCAATCCATCGCGTGGACAACGATGATTGTGGATTATTCAAAACGCGGCGGCTCGTTTTGCGTGGCGATTGCGCAAACGTTCGACGGCGCGCATCCATGTTCTCTCTGTCATATCGTTAACAAAGGGAAAACGGCTCAAAAGAAATCGGACCTCCAACTTCTGACGCCAAAGATCGACATCATCTTCACAAAACGCACAACGGCTTTGGTCCAGCCGTTTGTCCGTTTCAAGTACCCGACGAGCGATTTTTCCGTTTCCAAAATCCGCCAGTCTCCTCCGGTTCCGCCGCCGCGGAACTCCTTTGTCGCCTGACCGCGAAGTAGGGCACCAGCATTAATACTGCGCCGTGCGAATGCGCGGACCGCAGTCGGTTCATCTGCCAAACCGGTGAGGAAAACGTCGCGCCCTATTGGCGTGTTCCTTGCCACAAACAAGGAGTTCTGAATTGAAACACATTTTTTCTTACAAGTCTCTGAATGCGACAGCGGCGGCGATCGCCGCCTGCCTGACTGCTTTCTTTGTGATACCCCAAAGCGCTTCGGCGCATGGCTTCGCCGGAAGCAGATTTTTTCCAGCCACGCTTACGACGGACGATCCATTCGTGAATGACGAGCTTTCATTGCCAACCGTCTCGAGCATTATCACACCCGATGAAGGCGGCACCCGCGAAACTGAAATTGCGGTGGATATCGCTAAGCGCATCACGCCCAACTTTGGTGTCGAGATGGGCGAAAGCGTTATCAATCTCAGGCCACCCAACGAGTCGTCACAAACCGGATTCGGCAACCTCGAACTCGGTGCAAAATACGAGTTCTTCGAAAGCGACGAACACGAAACGATTCTCTCGGTAGGCGGCGGCGTGGAAATCGGCGGGACAGGCAGCAAGGATGTTGACGCCGACTCATTCACGACATGGGCCCCGGGGTTTTTTTTCGGCAAAGGATTTGGCGATTTACCGAATGCGGTTTCATTCCTAAGACCGTTCGCGGTCACCGGGCAAGTCGGCGTCGCGATTCCAACGAGTGCCAGCACGCGGACCGTAACGCTGGACGAAACGACAGGAGAACGGGAAATCGAAATCGAGCGGCACCCCGACGTTCTTGAGTGGGGTTTCGCGCTTGAATACAGCATGATTTATCTTGAAGAGCAGGTGAAGGACATCGGATTGCGTGCGCCATTCGATCGACTAATCCCGCTGGTCGAATTCGCTTTTGAAACACCGCTTAACCGTGGCGAGGAAGGGCAAACAACCGGCACGATCAACCCCGGCGTCATCTGGTCCGGTAAATATTTCCAAGTCGGCGCGGAAGCGATGATCCCGGTTAACTCACGCACGGGCAACGATGTCGGCTTCATCGCCCAGCTCCACTTTTACCTGGACGATCTTTTCCCGCACAGCTTGGGCCGCCCACTTTTTGGAGGAAAGAAATGAGACGTGCCATCCTCAGCCTTCTGCTAGTTGTTGCGGCCGGCTTAACAAGGCTTGAAGCGCATGCGTTTCTTGAACGCGCGGAGCCTGCCGTGGGCAGCACGGTGCAAGGATCGCCTGGCGAAGTTCGGGTTTTGTTTACTGAAAAGATCGAACCCGCCTTGAGTACGATCCAAGTCTTCGACGCGTCAGGCAAAGAAGTGGATAAACACGATGCGCATCTGGATCGCTCGAACCACGCACTGCTGCACGTTTCTCTGCCCCGACTTGAAGCCGGAACCTACAAGGTCGTCTGGCGCGTGGTTTCTGTTGATACACACGTGACGAAGGGAAGGTTCAGCTTTCGCGTTGTTCGTTAGTCATCGCGGGCAGCTAAGGAATTGATGCTCGTCGCGCTGCTCATTGTTGCTCGCGGTGTTCATATTGCTGCGTCAATTCTTATTGCGGGAACCTTCGCCTTCCAGGTCGTCGCGTTGGGGTCGATTCGCCGGCCGGAGAGCGCCGGTTTGCGTGAGGTCGAAAGGAGTCTGCACCGATTGGCTGTTTGGACTCTGGTTGCAGCGTTTGTCTCCGCTGTGTTTTGGTTTTGGCTGGAAGTTATTAGCATGAGCGGCTCGTCATTTGAGAATTCATTCTCTACCAGCACCTGGAAAACCATCCTGTTCGAGACTGTATTCGGTCGTGTCTGGCAGTTTCGCCTTGGCGTTATTGCAGCAGCTCTGTTGTTGACCATTTCACCGTTGGCTGGAAATGAAGCACAATGGCGTCCAGTGTTTCTGATACTCTGGCTCCTGAGCGTTGTTCTTCTCGTGTCGGTTGCCTGGATCAGCCACGCCGCGGCTGCCGGAGTGCAGCCAATCGGTTTGATTGGTGACGCACTCCATCTTTGTGCTGCCGGCGCGTGGATCGGTGGGTTGCTCCCGCTGGCAATTTTGCTGACTCGGATCCGAGTATCATCCGCAATGGCTAGAATCGTCCCCCAGGTCCTCGGTCGATTTTCCACACTCAGCTTATGTTGTGTAGGGGTTCTGATTGCCAGCGGTATTTCAAACAGCTGGTTGTTAGTCGGCTCTATTCATGCGCTTTTGACAACAGTTTATGGTTGGTTGCTAGTTTTTAAGCTCGCACTTTTCGGCATCCTGCTCAGTTTTGGCGCGCGCAATCGATTGCTCGTCAAAACGAATTTGCAAAAGGTTCCAGCAATTTCGGACTTACTGGCTCAACTGCGCCGCAACGTGATTTTGGAGATATGCCTCGGCGCTGCAGTGGTCATAATTGTCGCGTGTTTAGGCGTGACGCCGCCTGCGAGGCATCCATGATGCTAAGACAAGAGGAACCGCCGAAGCCTAACAATGACCGCCGGCATGAGAATGGTCTTAATCGACCGCGACGTAGTATAACGCTTCATGAAACGACCATGGATGCGCACCACTTTTGCTATCATCGCTCTTGCAGCCGCCGCCACGGTCGTGACTGGTGAGCTTGTGCGCCGGGCGACCAGGCGCAAGCTCTGCCAGGCGATTCTTGCGGAACTTCAGCCGGTGGCCTTGAAAAATTGCACATTGAAACGCTTCGGAAGTGCCAACGACGGCGGATATCTGATGTGCGAGAACCTGATTGAGCCGCTCGACTCAGCCTATTCGTACGGCGTCGGTAGAAACGACGATTGGGGATGCGACGTATCGCGTCTGTATCACGTGCCAGTGTATGAGTATGATTGCTTCGATCCTGCGCGGCCAACCTGCCACGGTGGCACGTTTGTGTTTCATAACGAGTGCGTCGGCAATCGGGCCGGGTATAGAGATTCGCGTCTATTCGACACGCTGGAAAGCCAGATCAGGAGGAATAACGACATAGGCCGGCGTGTCATTATCAAAATGGACATTGAAGGCGCAGAATGGGATTCGCTACTGGCGGCGCCTGACGAGTTGTTGGCCTCGATTCCGCAGCTTGCAATGGAGATGCACGGCTTCGACGATCCGAAGATTGTCGAGGTACTCCGCAAATTGAAGCGAAACTTTTATCTGGTGAACCTTCATTTCAACAACTGGTCGTGCACGCCGAAGGCGGCGCCGCTTCCCGCGTGGGCATATCAGGTGCTCTGGGTGAACAAGCGCATCGGCGTGCTCGATCCGACTGCTCCTGTCCCCGCGCCGATGAGCCCGCTGAACGCGCCCGACTCGCCAACGTGGCCCGATTGTCAATTGCCCACACACCGTTGGCGCGATCGCCATCATTGAGGGCGTTTTCCCGAGTATCAAACTTGAAAACCTACGAGCAACGGCAAGATGATCGGTCGCTGACGGCTTCGAATCCTTCGCGGAAAATAATTGGTAACATACATAATGCGGCGATTGGATCGGCCCACCACCAGCCGAAAAGCGCGTTCAGCAAAAGGCCACCGAGGAGAATCGCCGATAAATAGGCGCAGATATCTGTCTGTCGTGAATCGGCATGCAACGCTCGGCTGTCGATCCTCGCGGCAACGCGCCGTTTCGCCCGGGCGAGCAGCGGCATAACGATCAGTGACATGATGGAAAGAACAATACCAACAATGCTTGTGTCCGGTTCTTCATGGCGAAGGAGTGACTTGCCAGCTTCGAATATGATGTAGGCACCGAGCAGGAAAAAACTGATGCCAACCAGTTTGTGCGCAAACCGCTCGCGGCTCTGATCTGCCTGGCTTATGCGCAAACGCCACAGCAAAATTCCGCCTGACGAACTTTCGATGAGAGAATCCACGCCGAACCCGATCAGTGCGATGCTACCGGCAAATACACCGGCGCCGATGGACACTGCCGCCTCAATAACATTCCAACCGAGAGTAAAATACTCCAGCCGTCGCCCCGCTCGAAATTCGCGCTGCCGATCATTCGTCTGATTCACCATTTAATCTTGACCGAGCAGTGGCTTAGCCGTGTTTCGAGTCATCAATAGAAATTTCAGCGGTTAGCGCGATCTACCTGAAAGTCGACGAGGTTGCTGCGAGACCGTCGGTTTTGTCCGGCAACTCGCGCTGGCGCCACAAGAAGTAAATCGCCGGGATAATGAGCAGAGTTAGAATACTTGAGCTAACCATTCCGCCGACCATCGGCGCGGCGATGCGTTTCATGGTGTCGGCGCCGGTACCGTGACTCCACATGATCGGGAGCAAACCGGCAATGATCGCTGCAACTGTCATCATCTTGGGCCGGACCCGCTGGACGGCGCCGAACATGACCGCATCATAGAGATCGTTCACCTTAGGTCGCGGGATACGCTGTTTTAGATTTTTCCAGGCTTCGTCGAGATAAACAATCATGACTATGCCGGTCTCAGCAGCGACTCCAGCGAGGGCGATAAAGCCGACCGCAACCGCGGCGCTGTAGTTGTAACCTAGCAAATAGAGGAACCAGATCCCCCCCACGAAGGCAAATGGCACACTGAGTAACACGATGAGAGATTCGATGACGTTACGAAAGTTCAGATAAAGCAGCAGAAAAATGATCAGGGCCGTGAGGGGAATGGCGATGCGCAAATTCTCGCGCACCTTAAGCAAATACTGATACTGACCACCCCATTGTATATAATAACCGGGCGGCAACCTGACATTGTCGGCGATTAGTTTCCTGGCGTTCTCGACGTAACTCCCAAGATCGATGCCTGCAGTATCGACGAAAACGAAACCGGCGAGCACGCCGTTCTCATCGCGAATCGAGGGTGGTCCGGTGCTTAGCTCGATTTCAGCCAGTTGCTCCAGCGGAATCTGCGCGCCGCTCGGGGTGGCCACTAACACGCGCCGCAACGCGGCAAGATCGGTGCGAAAATCGCGCGCATAACGAACGTTAATCGGAAATCGCTCGCGGCCTTCTATCGTCATCGAAATGTTCTTCCCGCCGATTGCACTTTCGATCACCTCCTCAACATCGGCCACGCGGAGACCGTAACGCGCGATCGCGTCGCGCCTGATTTTGAAATCGACGTAATAACCGCCGGTGACACGCTCGGCGAACGCAGAGGCAGTATGCGGCGCATTTTTTAGCAGACTTTCGATCTGCGTCGCGATCTGTTCGATCTTTCCCAGATCGGTGCCGAGGACTTTGATGCCAATCTGGCTGCGAATGCCGGTCGCCATCATTTCGATGCGGGTCTGGATTGGCATCCACCAGATTGCCGGCATGCCGGGGAAGGGGAGCTGTTGCGTAAGCTCCTGTTTGATTTTGTCGAACGTCATTCCTGAACGCCATTGGTTTTCCGGCTTGAGCGTGATCACCGTCTCAACCATCGAGAGCGGCGCCGGATCGGTCGCGGAGCGCGAGCGCCCCACCTTGCCGTAGACGCGTTCAACCTCCGGAAACCTGGCAATGATTTGATCCTGTTTCTGGAGGATTTTCTTCGCCTCGCTAATCGCCACGCCGGGGACGGCGGTGGGCATGTAAAGAAGCGACCCTTCGTTGAGCGGCGGCATGAATTCGGAACCGATCCGACTGTTCGGAATCAAGGTAAGCGCCAGCACGATCGCGGCGATGACCAAGGTGGCCCAGCGGTAGCGCAAAACGAATCTGACGAGTGGTTGATAAATCCAAATCAGAGACCGGCTGATCGGGTTTCTACTCTCATCCGGGATTTTTCCCCGAATGAACCAGACCATCAGGATCGGCGCGAGGGTTACCGAAAGAAGCGCGGCGAAAAACATCGCAAAGGTTTTGGTATACGCGAGCGGTTTGAAAAGCCGGCCGGATTGTGCTTGCAGCGAGAAGACGGGCAGGAACGAAACCGTGATGATGAGCAGAGAAAAGAAGAGCGGACGACCCACTTGCTGAGCAGCTTTTACAATCACGCGTGTCCGGCTCAGATCGACGACTTCATGCTCTTCCGGAGTAAGCGCTGCCTCGCCATCGCTTTTGCGTTTGGCGCGCGCATGTTCGCGGCGCTCGATCCATTTGTGAGCGTTCTCGACCATTACGATGGCGGCATCGACCATGGCGCCGATGGCGATGGCGATTCCGCCTAACGACATGATGTTGGAAGACAATCCCAGCATGCTCATTGGAATGAAGGAGAGCAGAATGGCGATCGGCAGTGTCAGGATTGCGACGAGCGCGCTGCGAAAATGAAAAAGAAAGAGAAGACAAACCAGACTAACGATCACGCTTTCTTCGACCAGCTTTTCGCGCAGCGTGGCAATCGCGCGTTTGATCAGGTCAGAGCGATCGTAGCCCGTCACGATCCGCACGCCGGGCGGAAGCGAAGATTTAAATTCCTCGAGCTTTTTCTTCACGGCATTGATGGTCCTGAGTGCATTCTCGCCGTACCGCATGACCACAATGCCGCCGACCGCTTCACCTTTGCCGTTGAGATCGAGCAGGCCCCGCCGGATATCTGGTCCGCGATGCACATTGGCGACATCCGCGACAGTAACCGGCACACCGTTTTCGCCTGTGCCGACAACGACCTTCTCAATATCGGCGAGGTTCTTGATGTAACCCTCGCCGCGCACCATGTATTCAGTTTCGCCGAGCTCGATCACGCGCCCACCGACGTCATTGTTCGAGTCGCGAATCGCCGCGATCACGCGGTTGATCGGGATGTGAAAGGCAAGAAGCTTGTTCGGATCAACTTCGACCTGATACTGATTGACGAATCCGCCTAACGAGGCGACTTCCGCGACTCCCGGCGTATTTTGCAGATAGTAGCGCAACGTCCAATCCTGGAACGAACGCAGCTCGGCCAAACTGTGTTTCCCCGTGTCGTCCACCAGCGCATATTCATAAATCCAGCCGACACCAGTGGCGTCGGGGCCGAGCACCGGGTTTACGTTTTCCGGTAACTGATTGCGAACTTGATTGAGGTACTCCAGGACGCGCGAGCGCGCCCAATAGATGTCGGCGCCGTCTTCGAAAATGACGCTAACGAATGAAAGACCGAAAAAGCTTTGGCCACGGGCATATTTCACCTTCGGCGCGGCAGCAAGCGTGCTGACAATCGGGTAGGTGACCTGATCTTCGACGATGGTAGGGGCGCGGCCCGGCCATTCGGTAAAAACGATCACCTGCACATCAGAAAGGTCCGGGATGGCGTCGAGCGGGATATTGCGAAGCGCGAATACTCCGGCAGCGATCGCAAAAATAACTCCAACAAGAACCAGGAAGCGATTGTTGGCGCACCAGGCGATGAGACGTTCGATGAACGAAGCCTTGGCCGGTGCTGAAGATTCCGAGGTCGCTGGCGAGAAATTCAATGTTGATGACCCTCCGTCTTCGGCATTGGCATGTGCATGCTACCGCCCGCGGCCGCTTTGAGCTGGCTCTCGCTGTCCAGGAGAAAGTTGCCGTCAACGACGACCTGTTCGTCTCCCTCTAAGCCCCTGGCGACAACGACCCGATCATCGCTCCTGGGACCAAGCTTGATCTCCTTCGGGACAAAAATGCCTGGCTCCACTTGCACAAACACGTACTGACGATTTCCCGTATCAAAAATTGCGCTCGCCGGAATCAGAAGCTGATCGCCCAGGCCTGACTCAATCGTCACATTGCCGTACATGCCAGGCTTGAGCAGTTCATCCGGATTGTGCAAAACCAGGCGGACCCTGGCAGTACGGGTTTTGTTTTGCAGATACGGATAGACGAACGAAATCTCACCTTCGAAAGTCTTGCCGGGATACGCATCGACATTGATGATCGCTCTTTGCCCGATCTTGATGAGCGGCAGCTCGTACTCGTAAACCTCTGCGTCCAGCCAGACGTCGGACAAATCCGCGATGCGATAGAGCAGCATTCCCGGACTGATCATCTGCGCGAGCAGAACATTTTTTTCTATGACCACTCCGGTGATGGGTGCGGTCAACTCGAGGGTGTCCTTCGGTGTGCCGGCTTCTTCAAGCGCCTTGATTTGCGCCTCGCTAATATCCCAAAGCTCGAGTCGTTTTCGGGCCGCCTGGAGGAGGGAATTCTCAGCCTGGTTGTTCTGCGAGGAGAACCTCCGCATTTGGGCGCTCAAACCTGTGGTTTTCCCGGAGCCGCGTCTTTTTTGATAGGCGAGCAAGTATTCTTTCTGCGCGGTGTAAAGATCCGGGCTGTAGAGCGCCATCAAGGGATCGCCGGCCTTCACCGCCTGGCCCGGTTTATCGACATACAGGTTCTGAACCCATCCCTTAACTTTGCTGTTGAGATCGGCGACTTTTGTCTCGTCGTACGTGATGAAGCCAACGGCACGAATCGTTCTCGCCGCTTCTGCACGTTCCACCGGTGCGACCCGAATATTGATGAGCTGTTGCTGTACATCAGTCAGTTGCACCGGCGCGCGTCCGGCAATTCCCTTCTCTTTTACCTGCTTGACCGGCTGTAGATCCATTCCACAGATCGGGCATTTTCCCGGACGATCTGAAATGACGTTCGGATGCATCGAGCATTGATAGAGTTGCTTTCCAGTTGATGGCTTTGCGTTCGCGTTAGAAGTTGTTTGTATCGGCGGCGCGCTCGATTTCCTGGAACAGCTGGCAGCGAAAATCGTGATGGCCGAGACGAGCAGGATCATTGGCAATTTCTTCATTTCGCTTCGCCTCCTCTCCAACGCGCGATCTCGGATAAATCGACGCCGATCGCGCGTTCGAGTTGCGCCAGGGCGCGAGCCAGATCGGCTTCGCTCATGACTTCACCGAGGCGAAGCGCCAGTAGTGCCCGCTCGCTGTCGAGTAAATCGATAAAATTACTTTTGGCCGACTCGTATCCTGCGCGCGTCGCATCGAAACTCTGCTCCGCCTGCGGCAGCAGTGTTTGGCGGTAGAGAAGGAGTTGATCGTGCGACACCTCCGCGCGAAACCACGCCGATTGCACATCAGCCTGCACGCTGTTCTGAACATCGGCGGCGGTCGCGCGACTTTGATCGAGGCGCTTCATTGCTTCGCGCTCTTCCGCCTTCAATTTGCCAAACCAGATCGGCACGTTCACGCTTACCGCGCCCATGACTGCGTCCTGTCCGTTGTCAGGCGGGTTTGAAAAAACGTTTCGATTCACCTGCGTGTAATCGACGCCGAAAGTGAAATCCGGCAGCCGATCCATTCGGGCGAGTGAGAGCGCGGTTTGATCGCGATCAATGGCCACGCCCGCCTGCTGCAATTCCTGACGATATTGCAGCGCAATTGCCGTGGCACGCGAGCGATCGGGCAACGGCGGAGTCAGCAACTCCGCAGCCACAGCAACATGGGCGTTTTGCGGCGCGCTTCGCAGCGCATTCAGTCGGGCCAGAACAGCTTCGCGTTGCTGCGTGAAATCCAGCAGCCGTTTTTGAATATCTGAGGTTGCTAGTTGCGCCCTCAGCACGTCGGGCTGCTGCGCTTCACCCGCTTCGTAGCGCGCCTGACTCGTCTTCGTGATCGTGCCCAGAAGCGATAACTCTGAGTCGAGAATGTCGCGCGCACGCTCGACCTGGTAAAAATCGTAGTAAGCGATCTTCGTTCGCAGAATGAGCTCGCGCGCGAGCGTCTGATATTCCCAAGCGGCAATGACTGCTTCCTGTCTGGCTTTCTTCGAGGCGAGCGAAAGCTTGCCCGGAAACGGAATCTTCTGCGATGCGCCGACCCGCTGATTCATCGCGCCGACGCGGGTCTCAACACTCTGAAAAAAGTATCCGTAGGTCAGCCTCGGATCGGGCAGCGATCCGACAATCTTGGGACGCTCGCGTGACGCTTCCCACTTCAGTCGCGCGGCGGCCAGCGACGGATTTTTACGTAGCACTTCGCGCACGAGCTGATCGAGCGGCTCGGCGCCAAGCGATGTTGTGATTAATATGGTGCCAACAAATAAAACATGAATTTTTTTCATAGATTCGGGATTCGAACTGATGGAGCTCGAACATTCAGTGCCGCGCGAACGGCACACTGCGCCTGTCAGCGCTCCCGAATCAGATCAGCAACCTGCAGAGCAACGCCAGCCGCGGCGGCGAAAGTCCCACCGGTGCGAAGTCGATTCTGACTAACGACCGATCCTCGGAGAATTGATGCAGCAGAACCGCAAACTCCGTCGGCGCGATTATCGTATTCGTCTCAGATGTCGAACCACTCTTGGCGAGCGGCTGCGACGAAGGAGCTGTATTTTTCGACGACGTGACACAACAAGTCATGTTGGCGCAGCAACGCGGTTGGCAGGCCTTTTGACTTGGCGCGTTAACGAGGATGCACGATCGCGCGCCAGACCCCATGGGGCCCGCCATCAGGGCGAAAACCGTTGCCACTGAAATCATGATCCTGCTCCGCATCGAGGTTCGTATAACACAAGTTAGACCGCGCGTCGAGACCAGTCTTTGAGTATGCTCTGTTCCTGCTCCGGCTCATGTTTATGCCCATGCGTTTTCTGGTGCGTTGTAGCGTGCGCTGTCCTCAGCGCATCAGGTGGCGCGCCCTACATTTTCCGCTGAGACAGCGGACGCTACAGCCTCCGGTTTTCATTTGCTTTTCTCTAAGCATTTTGCGAGGAAGAAGATTATGATCTCATGCGCAAACTTGAGGAGAGAAATATGAAAAACGAAAATTTGGAATCTATAGCAAGAAAGCTCGTCGCGCCGGGGAAGGGGATCCTCGCAGCCGATGAAAGTTCTGGGACAATCGAGAAGCGATTAAAAAGCATCAATCTGCCTTCCACAGAGGAGAACCGCCGCGCGTACCGCGAACTTCTTTTTACCACAAAAGGCGCGGGCGAATTTATCAGCGGCGTGATTCTCTTTGACGAAACAATTCGCCAGAAGACCCATGACGGTCGCAGTTTTGTCGAAGTGCTCGAGCAGCAGGGGATCGTTCCCGGGATTAAAGTGGACAAAGGCGCAAAGGCGATGGCCAATTTCCCCGGAGAGAAAATTACGGAAGGACTTGATGGATTACGCGAGCGGCTGGCCGAATACCGGAAACTCGGAGCGCGGTTTGCCAAGTGGCGCGCTGTCATCACGATTGGGGAGGGAATTCCAACCCGCGCATGCATTGACTCAAACGCCGAGGCGTTGGCGCGTTATGCGGCGCTCTGCCAGGAAGGCGATCTCGTGCCAATCGTCGAACCGGAAGTTCTCATGGACGGTACGCACACGATCGAACGGCATTACGAGGTCACCGAGCAAACACTGCGCAGCGTCTTTAATTGCCTGGCCCACCACCGCGTTGTGCTTGAAGGGATATTGTTGAAGCCGAACATGGTGCTTTCGGGGAAGGAATGTTCAAAGCAAGCGTCCGTGCAGGAAGTCGCTGAAGCCACAGTGAGTTGCATGAAAAGCGTTGTGCCCGCAGCCGTGCCCGGTCTGGTGTTTCTCTCGGGGGGTCAGACCGATCAGCAGGCCACCGAACATCTCAATGCCATGAATCGGATTCAGGATCTTCCGTGGCAGCTGAGCTTTTCGTACGGGCGGGCTTTGCAAGCTCCGGTGCTTAAAGCCTGGAAAGGCGATGCAACAAATGTAGCTGCCGCGCAAACGGCGTTCCATCATCGCGCGTGGTGCAACAGCAAGGCGCGGTCCGGTAAGTACACCGAAGAGATGGAAACCGCTAAAGCCGCATAATGTGTGACGCAGGAACCATGCGCCGATCTTTGTTAGGCGCACTATCCCTGCTGATGCTTGCAGGGACATCGGGGTACTCGGCGCCAGTGGTTACGGCGAACGGTTTTCTTGTAAAATTCGAGGTCAGCGTAAACGCGCCTCCGGCGAAGGTGTACGATGCACTGGTTGGACAAGTCGGCTCGTGGTGGAATCCGGCGCATACGTATTCGGGGGACGCGAAAAATCTCTCGATCGACGCGCGGCCGGGAGGCTGCTTTTGTGAAAAACTGCTCAATGGTGGCGCGATCGAGCACCTGCGGGTTATCTATGTCGCTCCGCGTGAAGCCGTGCGCCTTGCTGGGGCGCTTGGACCGCTCCAGGCATCCGGTGTTGCCGGAAGCATGACGTGGAAACTGACCGGCACCGGTGATAACACGCGTGTCCAAGTCTCGTACAGTGTTGGTGGATTCATCGATGGCGGTTTTGATAAGGTGGCGCCAGCTGTAGAAAGTGTTCTTCGCGAACAGTTCGATCGACTGAAGCGGTTTGTCGAGACCGGCAAACCAACCAAAAGCCAGTAAGTCGGGCTTGGCCACCGAGCTTTGCTGCGGTTGCAGTCGCATTGGCGACG
Source organism: uncultured Verrucomicrobiae bacterium (assembly GCA_963753675.1). Lineage (GTDB taxonomy): Bacteria > Verrucomicrobiota > Verrucomicrobiia > Chthoniobacterales > UBA10450 > Udaeobacter. The sequence continues at coordinate 220,647 of CAVWCZ010000001.1, forward strand.
AACTATCTGACGGCGTACAGTATTTGCATGAAAAGTGATGCTCCTCTTGATCGCGCCGCGCATTCCTGTTGCGGCGGCCAGCATCACGATCCCGAAACACCTGTTGCGACCGCGGCGTCGCATAAGAAAGCTAAAAAATATTTTTGCCCCATGTGCGAAGGGATAGAGAGCGATATGCCGGGCAGTTGTCCGCACTGCGGTATGGCGCTGGAACGGAATCCTACCTTCCACGAACCGAAGAAAGTTATCTACACCTGTCCGATGCACCCGCAGATCGAGCAGGATCATCCCGGGAATTGCCCTATTTGCGGGATGACGTTGGAGCCGAAAAACGTTATCGCCGGTGGCGAAGAAGAGAACGCGGAATTAAGCGACATGACGCGTAGGTTGTGGATCGGTGCGGCGCTAAGCCTGCCGGTGTTCGCTCTCGCGATGTGGCATATTCTGCCGTCTGCGCCTGACTGGGTGCAGGGCGATCTCTCGCGATGGGCTCAATTCATCCTTAGCACTCCCGTCGTGCTCTGGTGTGGATGGCCGTTCTTTCAGCGCGGCTGGCAATCGGTCGTGAACCGCTCCCTAAACATGTTCACTCTTATCGCCATAGGTGTGGGCGCGGCGTATTTCTACAGCGCTGTCGTGATGTTATTACCCCAGATTTTTCCAGCGTCCTTCGCTGCGCACGGCAAGATCGGCATTTATTTCGAATCGGCGGCGATCATCACGGTGCTGGTTTTGTTAGGCCAGGTGATGGAGTTGCGTGCGCGAAGTCGCACCGGGAGTGCCATTCGCGCGTTGCTTGGGCTCGCACCTGACACAGCGCGTATCGTGCGCAATGGTGAGGAACGTGATATGCCCCTGGATGAAGTTCAAAAGGGCGATCACCTGCGCGTCCGCCCTGGCGAGAAAATCCCCGTAGACGGACGCGTACTCGACGGACGCACGAGCGTCGATGAATCGATGATAACCGGCGAGCCAATTCCAGTAGAGAAAGCAACCGGCGATCCCGTGACCGGCGGCACCGTCAATCAAACTGGCAGTATTGTCATCGAGGCGGAGCGCGTGGGCAGCGAAACCGTCCTGTCGCAAATCGTCGAGATGGTCGCGCAAGCGCAGCGCAGTCGCGCGCCCATTCAGGGACTGGCCGACAAAGTCGCTGGTTGGTTCGTTCCAACCGTGATTGCCGTAGCAATCGTTACTTTTATCGCGTGGGCGTTTTTTGGACCCGAACCGCGCCTGGCGTATGCAATCGTTAACGCCGTTGCGGTGCTGATTATCGCCTGTCCATGCGCACTGGGTCTTGCGACTCCGATGTCCGTGATGGTTGGTGTCGGGCGCGGCGCGCAAGCCGGTGTGTTGGTCAAGAAAGCTGAAGCGATCGAACTAATGGAGAAGGTTCGCACGTTGGTCGTCGATAAAACCGGCACGCTCACGGAAGGTCACCCGCGCCTGACCGGTATTTTACCCACCGATTCCGTATCTGAAGAGGAGTTGCTCGCTGCCGCTGCAGCGGTCGAACAAAACAGCGAACATCCGCTTGCCGCCGCGATCGTAAACGGCGCGAAAGAACGAGGAGTGCAACCCTCTGTGGTAAAAGATTTCCAATCAACCACCGGCGGCGGAGTGATCGGTCGCGTGAACGGGCATCGCGTGCTTGTCGGTAAAGCGCGATATCTGCGCCATGAAGGCATCGGTAATCTCGATGCGCTCGAGACCAAAGCCACCGAACTTCAGCAGCAAGGCCAAACTGTAATTTTCGTGGCGGTGGATGACCATCCTGCCGGCATCCTCGCTGTCGCTGATCCAATTAAGGAAGCAACTCCGGCAGCAATCGACCATTTACACAAGCTCGGACTAAAGGTCATCATGCTCACGGGCGACAACGAACGCACCGCACGGGCTGTTGGGCAGAAGCTTGGAATTGATGACGTCGAAGCGGGAGTCGAACCGCAGCACAAAAGCGAGCGTGTCCGCGCCTTGCGCCAGCGGGGCGACATTGTTGCCATGGCAGGCGATGGAATCAACGACGCCCCGGCGCTTGCCGAGGCCGATGTGGGAATCGCCATGGGAACCGGGACCGATGTCGCCATGGAAAGTGCCGGCATCACGTTGATGAAGGGCGACCTGCGCGGAATCGAGAAAGCGATTCGTCTTAGTCGGGCGATGATGCGCAATATTCGGCAGAATCTGTTTTTTGCGTTTGTTTACAACTCGTTAGGGATTCCGATTGCGGCGGGCGTGTTGTATCCGTTTTTCGGCATCCTGCTCAGTCCGATGATCGCCGGTGCCGCCATGAGTTTCAGCTCGGTTTCGGTGATTGCGAACGCATTACGGCTGCGATCAGTGAAACTGTAGCCGCTTCGCTGTGCGAAGCGCATCTCAGTGACGAACCCGGCCCGCAGGGCGGCGGCTACAGGCAAGCGATGGCTTGCCCTACAACGATTCGTCTAGCAGTTTGTTGCATATGACCAGACTACTTCTCATCCGCGTATCCGTTGGCTTGCTTTGTGGATCGGTTCTGCCGCTTCTTAACGCGCAAGACCACCCACGGGCACCGCAACAATCCCAGGGCCAACAACTCCCCCAGACAAGAACCGGCGCTCCTCAAGCTGCGATGACGGAAGCCACCATGTCAGCCGTTTCGGCCGGGCTGCAGGACTTTATTAGCGGTTACGCAGCAAAATCCCCCGACAAGAAGTTTCCTGTCCCGTATCAGCGCAAGAATCTCGCCTTGGATTTGGTCAAAGTTCACGACGACCGGTTCGCGAATCTCGGCGGTAACAAATATTTCGCCTGTGTTGATATGAAAGGAACCGACGGCAAAATGTACGACATCGATTTTTTCATGACGGTGGCGGGCAGCAAGCTAACCGTCACCGACACTTCCGTTCACAAGATCAACGGCAAACCGCTCTACAACTGGAAGCAGCAGGGCGGCGTTTGGAAAAAAGTGCCGGCTTCGTAGTTGCAAGCGCAGTTTTGGGAATAACGAGTTGGGGCGCAACCCTAGATTGTAGGGCAGGCGCTCCGCCTGCCGGCTCCTAGCTGGCGACGAAAAAATCTTGCCGGACCGATGCTGCGGCTTGCAAATTCTCGCTATGGGTCATCCTATGCGGGTTCCTGTTTGGCTGCGCTGGGAACAACCGGTTATCTATTTCGTTACCATTTGCGTCGCCAATCGCGAGCCGGTTTTGGCAAACCAGCGTGTTTTTAGAGCTTTCAAAACCGCAGTGGCGAAGCTTCAGCACTGGAGGGTTCTCGCTGCTGTTTTGATGCCAGACCACGTGCATCTCATCGTCTCGCCGATAGATGTTCGCGATGCGAAGCTTGGTAACTTTTCGGCAGCACTGAAACGTTGGATTCGCCGAGAGCTAGACGCAACGTGGAAATGGCAGCCGGGTTGTTTTGACCGACTATTACGATCAGACGAATCGCTGCATGAGAAGTGGATTTACGTGCAGGATAACCCAGTTCGAGCCGGCCTCGTTAAACGCTGGGCCGATTGGCCATATCGGCTTGGCCTAGACGATTAATTCTCGCGCGACGGCACCGACGGACGAACCGAAATTGGCAAGCGGGAGCGCTTGCGCTACAGCGCCCTTTCGATTTGGCAAGCGAGGCGCTTGCCCTACAACGATTCGTCTACCAGTTTGTCGCACGCCATGCCGAAGACATTTTTCATCACCACGGCGATCGATTACACCAACTCGCCCCCGCATGTGGGTCACGCCTACGAAAAGGTTCTGGCCGACGTAATTGCGCGCTATCACCGCCTCAAAGGTGAAAAAGTCTTTTTTCTTACCGGCGTTGATCAACATGGACAGAAAGTCCAGCAGTCCGCAGCGAAAGCAGGCGTTCCTCCGGCTGAATTCGTTAAAGGCATCACGCAAAAGTTCATCGATCTCTGGAAAAAACTCGATATCCAATACGACGACTGGGCGGAGACGACCAGCGATCGCCACAAGAAAGTCGTTCAAGGAATTTTGCAGCGCTTATTCGAAGAAGGTCAAATCTACAAGGACAAGCAATCAGGTTATTACTCAGTTCGCCAGGAACAATTCCTAACCGACAAGGAGCGCGGCCCCGACGGTCAATTCGGCCCGGACTGGGGCGAGATCGAGTTTCGCGAGGAAGAAAATTACTACTTCAGGCTGAGCCAGCACAAAGAGTGGTTACTTTCGTACCTCCACAGTCGCAACGACGCAGTCATTCCCGATTTCCGCCAGACAGAACTGCGCAACGCGGTGGAGAAAATCACCGGCGACCTCTGCATTTCGCGTCCGAAATCCCGGCTCGATTGGGGAATCGAGCTACCATTCGACAAAGATTTCGTCACTTACGTCTGGTTCGACGCCCTAACGAACTACATCAGCTTCGCAGGATATGATCCGTCTGAATCAGCTTTCAACTCCGTAAAGGAGCGTGGCTCCCACGGAGCTTTACGCTCTCAACCATCAACTTTCCGCGACAAATGGCCTGCACTTCAAATAATCGGCAAAGACATTCTTGTGCCTGCGCATGGGATTTACTGGCTGATCATGCTGCATGCGATGGGCTTTCCAGATGATCAAATGCCGCAATTATTAGTGCACGGCTGGTGGAATCTCGGCGGCGCAAAAATGAGCAAGAGCGAAGGCAACATCGTCGACCCGTTTGTGCTTTCCGATAAATACGGCTCCGATGCGCTTCGTTATTACTTGATGGGTGATATTGCGACTGGAAAAGACGCAGATTTTTCGGAAGAGCGTCTCATAGAACGTTACAATGCCGATCTGGCTAATTCGCTAGGCAACCTGCTTAATCGAACACTGAATATGGCTCATCGATATCGCGAGGGCGTCATCACAAAAACCGGCGGCAATTCGCCCTTGGCTGTGCAAGGCGCGGAGTTGTTGCGAGATTATGAGAGCGCGTTTGCGCGGTTCGAGGTGCACGCCGCAATAAGCCGTTTGATGGAGTTTTCCGCGGCCTGTAATACCTACATCGAAATGAGCGCACCATGGAAACTTTCGAAAGACCCGGCACGTTCCGAAACGCTCGACCATGTCTTGTTCGTGCTTGCCGAGTCTCTGCGGATTATTGGCGTTTTGCTCTCTCCGATTGTACCCACTGCCGCGCGCGAGATTTTCTACCAGCTTAATGTTCGCGAAGAACGTCAAAGATCCGATGCAAGTTGGGGCGGTTTGCCCGACAGCCATCACCTCGGCAAGCCAACGCCGCTCTTCCCGCGGATCGAGGTCTGAAGGCGTTTGACACAAACGCCCTACAATGTGAACCGGATCTTGTGGGACGTTTGACTTGTTCGCTCCCGCTCTCTCGCCCGAACGGGCTGTCCGTCCATGTCGCTCGCGTCCCCGCGGCTCCATCCTGTGAAACGGCGATCTACTGCGCGCATTCTTCAAAAGCGGCAGGTTCGCCTCGCAGATGGGCAAGAATTTCGCCGGCGAAATGGAGTGAGCCAGTGATCAGAATCGGACTTGGCGTCGCTCGGGCAAGCTCGAGCGCTTCAGCTACCGATCGAGCGATGGAAATTGTAGGGCAACCCCGAACGCTTTCGGGGTTGCCGGCAGGCGAAGCGCCTGCCCTACAAACGAGCCGAAGAACTCGCGCTAATTCTTCCGGCGGAGCCGCGCGTTCGGTGCAAATTTTCGGAAGCAAGATCGAGTCAGCAATCGGAACGAGCGCTTGGCATATTCCGGGAAAATCTTTATCGGAAAGCACCGCCAGGATCAGCGTCGCCTTTTGATTGCCAAAAACCTGGCGCCAGGTTTCTGCCAGACTTCGAGCGGCGCCCGGATTGTGCGCACCATCGATGATGATGCGCTCGTCCCATTTTTGAAAGCGCGCTGGCCATTCCGTGGCGGCGAGGCCGCGAACAATCGCCTTTTCATCCACGTCGATATTTGCGGCCTGAATCGCGGCAATTGCTACCGCGGCATTTTGTTTTTGATACTCGCCGCGCAACGCAACAGGCGACTCACGATAAATGTCTGTCACGAAACGCAACGGGGCATCGCATTCCGCGGCTCGCGCGCAGATGACTTCTTCGGCTTCCACGCGCTGAGGAGCAGAAACGACCGGGACATGCGGCTTGACAATTCCCGCCTTCTCACCGGCGATTGCAGTCAACGTCTTTCCCAGCCATTTTTCGTGGTCGAAATCTACTGGCGTAATGACAGATACATCGGATTGAATTGCGTTGGTTGCGTCGAGCCTGCCGCCAAGGCCCGTCTCAAGAACAATAACATCGAGCTTATGGCGATGACGTCTGACACCCCTCACCTTACTCCTCTCCCGTCGACTCGAGGGGAGAGGGGAGGGTGAGGGGAGCGAACCGCTGTCAGATTTGGCTCTGTGTCCTGCCAGATCGGTGAAATGTTTTAGCGCGAGCGCGGTGATGACTTCAAAAAAAGTCGGGTGCGGATCCCAACCGCTAACAAGATCGCGGATAGCAATCACACCATCAGTGACCGCCTCTTCGGAAATCATTTCACCATTTACGCGAATGCGTTCGCGAAAGCTGACAAGGTGAGGGGATGTGAACAGACCGGTGCGATATCCTTGCGCGCGACAGATGGAATCGATCATGGCGCACACAGAGCCTTTCCCATTCGTGCCGGCGACGTGGATGATTTTCCTAACGATTTCCGGCGAGCCGCCGGAAACAACACGCGAGCCGCGTGCGCTCCCCAGACCGAGTTCATTCAGCAATCGCCGAATGTTTTCCAGGCCAAGCTTGATGCCGAAGCGCTGGAGGCTGTATAGCCACGCGAGCGCTTCTTTGTATGTCATTGAAAGTTGCGGCACTTTTCTAGAATCTCGCGGCTTTTAATCGCGTAGGGACGGCGCGCTGCGCCATTCGAACGCCCCGGCGTGCTGTCGCTACCAGCAAGAACGGACGCCTTTAGCCCAAATTCACGAGGTCACGGAAAAATAGCTGAGTAACTGACTGATTTCGTCGCGCAGTTTTTTCCGCGGCACAATCATATCGATCAAGCCGTGTTCCTGGAGAAATTCAGCGGTTTGAAATCTTTCCGGCAAGTCCTGGTGCGTGGTTTCCTTGATCACGCGTGGTCCGGCGAAGCCGATCATGCTTTTGGGTTCGGCTATGATCACGTCGCCTAACGAAGCAAAGCTGGCCATCACACCGGCGGTGGTGGGGTTCGTAAGAACCGAAATGTAAGGCAGCTTCTCTTCTGCATGACGTGCCAGAGCCCCGCTGGTTTTTGCCATCTGCATCAGGCTCAACATTCCCTCGTACATGCGCGCGCCGCCGGATGCAGCGACGATGATGACTGCGCAGCGCTGCGCGGTGGCGTATTCAATGGTGCGCGTAATTTTCTCGCCGACTACTGAACCCATGGTGGCAGCCAGAAAACCGAAGTCCATCACTGCGATCGCGACCTTGTAGCCGTCGAGAATGCCATGTCCGCTGATCACTGCATCGACCAGGCCCGTGCTCTCCTGATACTTTTTGAGGCGATCCTTGTACGTCGCCATGCCTTGAAATCGCAGCACATCCACTGACCTCAGGTCGGCGTCCATCTCTACAAAGGTCTCCCTATCGAGCAGACTCCGTATCCGTTCCAGGCCAGGCTGCGCGTGGTAATAGTCGCAACGCGGACAGACGCGTTCGTTTTGCGCGAGCTCAATTTCGGGCACCACCTGGCCGCAGCCGGGGCATTTCTGAAAGACGCCTCGTGGCATCTCACGCTTTTTGCCTTCGGCTTTGATCGCCGGTTTTTTGAAAATCGCCATGGCTTATGCGCGGGCTGCGGTCGCGGCATGAACCGAGATTGCGCCAGCACGTTTTAAGACCCGCGCGCACTCGCTCAAGGTAGAACCGGTTGTGAGCACATCATCGATTAACAACACGCGCAAACCTCGCACGTTCGCGTTTTTTCGTAAACGAAATGCGTTGTGCAAATTTTCCATGCGCTCGGAACGATCAAGCGCGGTTTGGGTAGTGGTGTAGCGAATCCGTTCGAGCACTGGCTTGGAAGGCAGCGAAATGTCCGCGCCAAGCAATTCGGCAAGCAGCGTCGCCTGGTTAAAGCCGCGTTCGCGTTGTCGCGCAGGATGCAATGGGACCGGCACAATCAGGTCGAAGGAAACGTCGCGCACCCGTTCGTCATCGAGTGCAGCGCGTAGCCACCGGGCAACGAGGTGACGAAGGTGCATCTGCCGGGCGTATTTAAATTCGTGAATGATTTCGCGAACAATACCCCGCCCGCGATATGCAGCCACCGCAGCTTCAAAGTAAATGGTGCGATGCGCGCAGTTTGCACAGGTAAAAGCGCCGGTGATCGAGCCCTCAAACGGCTCAGAGCATCTCCCACAAAACGGCGCCACAATGCGTGGTACCTTCGTATCGCATAGGTCGCAGAGATACTTACCCGCTCGGAGGCTTTTTCCGCATATGGCGCAGGTCGCCGGATACAGCAGCGATACTGTTGCCTGGAAGAGTTCAGACTTGTGAAGCGCGATCATGTTTCAGCCAGAGCCGCATCAGCATCCATGTTACTGCCGCCAGACACAGCGGGACAATCCCGACAAGCAGGTTTTTACCCAGCCACGGAAAAACGACAATTTGCCGCCGCGCCAGCCAATTGAATGTGCCGCTCGCGAAAATCCATCCCGCATGAAGACCAATCGGTAGCCAGAGCGAATTCGTAAGGACACGCGCATCAGCGAGGATACACCCAATCAAAAATAATGTGGCAAAGGCAGACAGCACCATGACCGGATCTCCAAAACCGGCGACCGCCTGGGCAATCGACTGGAAACCGGAAGTCCACGTTACAATCGCGGGTTCGCGGTCCGATCCTTTCAAAAAGTGGATGGCTGCGAACAACGCGGAGACGGCAATGATCGGCAAAACTTTTCGACCTTTCCGTAGTAAAACGCCTAAAATAATTCCGCGGAAGAACGTTTCCTCGATTAAGGGAACGGCGATCATAGCGAGCAATACCTTCCCAAAGCGCGACAAGACAACGACGTGTCGAAATGAGTAAGTGTGGTATGCTACAAGCACAGCGCCGCAAACGAGCAGGGGAGTGACCGAGAGGAGAAGTCCCATGCCGGAATCACGAGCCCAAAGCGGATTGGGCACCAGGCCGAGATCGCGCATCCGTCGCACGCGACTCGAAGATAGAAACGGCCAAAGTAAGACCACCGCAGCAATGAGGACGGCGCGGTGAAAAAACGTGTCGAAATCGTATTTCGCCAGAAACGGAAACACGCCATGCGCTGCGAGCCATTGGGCTGACCAGAAAAGTACTGGAGCGACAAGCGCTCCCAGAACGATGGTTCCGGCAAAATAGGCCGTCAATCTAGCTGCGTCTTTCAAGGCCTGCTAATGTAAGGCGTTACCGCAATGCCGAGTCAACATATATGGACGGAACGAACCGGCGATGGACGCAAACGTGAAGTGCGCGCGGTAAAATTCGGCGGCGCGTGGCGCTTACAGGCGAAAACGAGTGGTGATCTTGACTGGACCTATTACAAACGCCCATTGCCGGAGGATTTGCTGACTCTAAAGGAAATCCTCGCGCGGAAATATCAGCGCCGGCGTGCTTCGAGAGAGGATGTGGCATCGGTGGAGAAACTCATTGCTCAGCAGGCAGAAGCGGCGATGCCACAACATAAGGTCGATGAGACCGAAGGTCCAAAGTGAACGCAAGCGACGTGCACTACGGGTGTTTCTGAAGTGAACACAAAAAAAGATTATTCGTTCTCTATTGTGTAGCTAAAGTGATATGAATAAATGCTATATCATCGATATTACTGTAATAAACGACAAAATATTCTGGTGTTTAATTACTGATCTTTGCCCGCCCGTCAGATCATCCTGCGAGTAAAACATGCCGAAAAAGCTAAGGCTCGATCAGCTTCTCGTGGGCAGGGGTTTGTTTCCCAGTCGGGAGCAGGCGCGGCGCGCCATTTTGGCCGGTGAGATCAAGGTTGGCACCCGAACCGCCGGGAAGCCCTCGGAACTGCTGGAAGAAGGAACAGCGATTGAGATTAAACCCATCCGAAAATACGTCGGCCGCGGCGCGCTGAAGCTGGAACCGGCGCTCGACTATTTTCAAATCAATGTGCAGGGAAAGACTGCGCTGGACATCGGCGCCTCAACCGGAGGTTTTACCGACTGCCTCTTGCAGCGCGGCGCCGAGAAGGTTTACGCGGTTGATGTCGGTTACGGCCAACTGGACTGGAAACTTCGGACGGATCGAAGGGTAATTGTTCGCGAGAAGATCAATGCGCGGTTTCTCACGGACGAGCACGTTCCCGAGCTTGTCGATATTTGTGTGATCGATGTGTCTTTCATTTCTCTCACGCTGATTCTGCCGAACGCATTCGCGTTGCTGAAACCGGCTGGCGTGATTCTGGCACTGATCAAACCGCAGTTTGAGCTGCAACGCTCCGATGTGGGGAAAGGCGGAATTGTTCGCGATCCTGCGTTGCACCGGAAAGCCCAAGACAAGATCGTCGCGTTTGTGGACGATCTGGGTCATGTTGTGGCGGGAATCGCCCCAGCCGCGATCCAGGGCGCGGACGGCAACCAGGAATTCTTCGCATGCATACGAAAACGATCGGGTTAATAGCTCATACCGGAAAGCGAGGCGTCGCGGAGTTGATCAACGCCATTGCCGGGGAATTCGAACGGTTCTCGATTTCCACTTTGTTCGAAAAGGAAACGGCGCGCCTCGCCGGGAAACAATCAGGCTATCCCGTGGCGGAACTGGGAGCTGTCACTGATCTATTGGTTGTAGCCGGCGGCGACGGCTCGATCTTGCGCGTGATTGGCCAGCTCGGGGAGATGATCAAGCCGATATTCGGCATCAACGTTGGATCGCTTGGTTTTCTCACTTGCGCGAGTTCGGCAAATTATCGCGAAGCCGTGGAGTGCATCGCAAAAGATCGAATTAATTTCAGCCATCGCGCGCTGCTCGAGGCCAGGGTGAGCCTCGGCGACAAGAGGACGAGCAAGATGCTCGCCCTGAATGATGCCGTGTTGAGCCGTGGCGAACTTTCGCGACTGGTGCTGCTGTGCACGCGAGTCAATGGCGAACCGCTCACCGAGTTCAACGCCGACGGATTGGTGGTGGCGACGCCGACAGGCTCCACCGCTTACTCATTGTCGGCCGGAGGCCCGATTCTCGATCCGGAGTCAGGCGTCTTTGTAATCACGCCAATTTGTCCGCACGTCCTTACGAATCGCTCTATTATCGTAGCAAATAGCTCGATCATTGAGATCGAAGCGAGCGATCCAGATTATCCGGTGTACCTGACCCTGGATGGCCGCAGGCCGATTCATGTTGAGCGCGGCTCGCTCGTTACGGTGCGTAAGGCCAAAAAAACTCTTCCACTGGCGTCCTTGCCCGATACGTCATTCTTCAGCGTCGTCCGGCAAAAGCTAAAATGGAGTGGCAGCAACGTTTGAAGGCCCAGGCGTCGCCGCGATGGGTGCGATCTGGCAATGATTGGTCTGGCTCCCATCGCAGGCAAACATCGAACGTCGAATTTCGAATAGAAAAATGATGTCCCGTTCAGCTTCCGATATTCAGTGCTGGATGGTTTTGAACCGTGAAATACGATGGATTCTTTTTTCTTTGTGCGTTTTTACCAGATCTGATAATCAGCTTTGTCATGAATTTGTTAGGTTTACCCGACGGCCGCATCATCAACCTCGAACACCTCGCTTACGCCGAACGCGCCGGCGAATACCTGGCTCTGCATTTCGATACTGGAGCGGAGGGAGGAATCGGCTCGGTTGTCAGGCTAAAACAAGGCGAAGGCGCACGGCGGGTATGGGCATACCTCGCCGGTAAATGCACAGTGAGAATTGACGCGTCGCCTTGACTACGTAGGCGGGATCGACTGCACGAGCAGTTGGTTGAAAGAGCGTGACCCGGAAAGCCGGCACTCTTGGAGCAAGCGCCACGTGGCACTGACTTCAGCGACTCGGCTCTTTATCAAAGATTGCGCACAAGCCCTTCGCGTAATGGCGAAGTCGAAAGCCGTGCCTTTTGGCAAATAACGCGATTTGCATCTCCCGTTGCCTCTCCTTCTCAGGCCAAACGCGCGTCAATTCAGGCTCGTATACCGCCCAGTGATTGGCCGTCTCCAATTCTTTTGCGATTTGTCGCGCAAGCTCTTTCAAAACTCTGCACCTCCTTTCGGTCCAAAGTCAGGGCGCGACCCAGGTCGCGCCGTTGCGTAACCTATTAATTTAGCGACTAGCAAGAGGTATGCTGAGAGGTTATTCTGGTACTTCTATTGCGTAAGCTCTTGAGATTGAGTTCGCTTTGTGTCTGAAGTCCCCGGATGCGTCGCTTGGATAGAGGACAAAGTGACACAACCGCCTGGGTCGGCCCGAGACAAATTGGCGTAGCACCACGCTAAAAGCTTTTCCTTTCCCGTCGGATCACGAATTGCGATGTCGTGCGTCTGCGTATTGGCGCCGAAGGCAACTGCAAATAACAGTATGATTCGTGAGTGATTTTGCCCATCTCGCGTCGCGCGAGGCAGACACGCGCAGAGGTCGCCGATTGGAGTATTTTACGCTCGGCTGGAATCTCATTGAAGCAGTTGTTGGTATTGGAGCGGGGGTCATCGCCGGCAGCATCGCGCTGGTTGGTTTCGGCGTGGATTCAATTATCGAGAGTTTTTCCGGGGCTAGCTTGCTGTGGCGTTTGCAATCTCACGAGGCTGACGAAAAACGTGAGCAGCGCGCTCTTAAGCTCGTCGGCATAAGTTTTTTCGTACTAGCGGCCTATGTCGCGATCGACGCCGCCACAACGCTGATTCAGCGAGAACCACCCCACGCGAGCATGGTGGGGGTTTGCCTTGCTGCCGTGTCGATTGTCGTTATGCCTCTTCTCGCTCGTGCCAAGCGCCGGGTAGCTGTACGATTACGTAGCCGTGCGCTTGTGGCGGATTCACGCCAGACCGATCTTTGCGCTTATCTGTCAGGCATCCTGTTTGTCGGACTTGCTCTCAACGCGCTTTTTGGCTGGTGGTGGGCGGATTCAATAGCCGCCATTCTGATGGTTCCGATTATCACGCGCGAGGGAATCGAAGCGTTGAGGGGTAATGCCTGCAACAATTGCTCCTAGTGGAACGGTCGCTGTTTGGGTTTGTATGAATGGTTTTTTGAAATTTCTGCACACAGGTATCGTCGGGATTGCGTGATTCGAGTTTTTATCGGCGCGTTCCCGGGCGATGGGACTACATTTAGACGGAGCAAATCCGCAAACATTACTCAAAAATTGCATTAAATCTCGTTAGGCCTCACATGGAGATTCGCGCTGGTTCGCCGTCTGACGCAGAAGCAGTCGCGGCCCTTGATTGCCAGCTTCCAGAGCGAGCTCACCGACGATCCGTCCGGCGCCGGTGCTGAGCGCTATCTTGCCTCCGTTTCAGTGCGTGCCGAGCGCGAATACCTCGCTTCAGCCCGCTATCGGTACCTTCTGGCTTTTGCTGGCCCTGAGCTCGCCGGCTTCATCGCCATACGAGACGGTTCCCATCTATTTCACTTGTTCGTCGGGCGCGCACATCAACGCCTTGGTCTTGGACGACGTTTGTGGCAGCAGGCTTTACGAGAACTGTGCATTCCGAATAGCGAAGGCGTTTTCACGGTGAACTCAAGCCTTTCCGCGATCCCGGTCTATCGGAGGTTCGGGTTTGTTCCAGCTGGTTCAACGCAGAGCGTCCATGGCATTTCGTTTCTTCCCATGCGGCGTCTAGCCTCGCTACCGTAAACGGGCTAGTGCGCACGGCATATGGTTTCCTACGGGAATCTTTAAGCACGAGCTCCGGCGGTTGCGTGATTCCGCTTTTATCGGAGCGTTGTTAGGTGAGGGGGCTGATTAGACGGAACAAACTCCGGAAAATATTACGGCAGAATTCCATAGATATCTCGTTTGGCCTGCCAGAGTGCACATCGAACATTTATGAATAATTCCGATCAGATTGAACTGTCTCTTGCAATGTTCGCGATCCAGTTGCCTACGTTACTCGTTTGTTTTGTGGCTGGCGTTGTTATTCTCGCCAAATGGAAACAGGGTTCCAAGGGCTCGATGTGGGCGCTTCTTGGATTCGGCCTTGCCGCGGTTCTCTGTTTAGCCGTTCCGGTCGCGCAGACTATGGTGCAACAGTGGGTCAGACACAGCGGCCACACGACGCTCCAGGGTGCGTGGGTAATGGCCGGCGTTTCGTTCGTTTGGTCAGGGCTGCGCGCTGTCACATACGCTTTACTCCTGGTAGCGGTATATGCAGGACGCTCGACCTCGCCTCCAGCATCTGGGCCTTTTTGATCCGGAGCAGAAGACTTACAGATCTAAATAACCGATGAATCCAATGTCTCCACGCCTAAACAAGGCCGTGGCTTGTCTTCATCTCGTTTGAAAAGTTCACGAAGCTCAGCGTGATGAATAGGTAAGCACCTAAGGGCTTTACTATATTGTAACTGCGTTTACTTGCGTTCTTATTCCGAGCCCGCACTGCAGCGGACACTGGCAAGCTGACAGTTAAGCGGAACGCCAAGTTCGGTAAAAAAATGATCCTCCATGTCTATCTTGATGGAAAGCGTGTCAGTCAATTGCAGCGCGGCGTTGCTTACTCTACCTCGTTGCCAGCCAGCACATGTTGTGAAAGTTCAGGCATCGGCACCAAAACCTATGAACGAGGCAAACAAGCAGGTTACCATCGGCGCAGGTAAGAATACCACGATGACGGCATCCTGCGACGCCAGTGAATCGTTTTACAATAGCGCTCGCTCGCCTTTTTGAATCGCTTCCGGCGCTTTTCCTGCCGATAGGCGTAAAAGTTAACTATGGAAGCAGAAATGGATTGGAAGTTGCAGTCTGATTCCAGTTGGACAACTTCGCTTGTGCAAAAGGTCAATACAACAAAAATGGCAGAACTCACATGGTCCTCACCGAAGGGAAAGTTCAGCGGTGCGGGCAAAGAGATTTCGGAGGCGTTGGGACGCAAGCCGGAGTCCACCGACCTCAACGAGCGGCATCCCTTTGATGTCGAGATTTTGCGTATTCCGCCGGGGAAGGCTCCCTATTCGTATCATTCGCACAGCGCACAGTGGGAGTTCTATCATGTGATTTCAGGCAGCGGCGTAGTCCGCCATAAAGATGGGACTACTCCGATTGAGGCCGGCGACGCATTTATTTTCAAACCAGGTGAGCCACACCAGATCACCAATGACACGACAGAAGACATGATCCTTTACGTGGTGGCGGACAATCCAATTGGCGATTCATGGTATCAACCCGACAGTAATAAATGGGGTGTGCCGATCCCCGAGCGCAGGTATGTCCGTTCACAGCCGCTGGACTATTTTGATGGTGAAGAATGAAACCGTTGCCTAACCACACGGCGTCGCCAATCGATCGACGACGTGCGGTTGCACTTTCGATGACATATGGTTCTTACGGAATTTTTACGGGCTGGCCTTAGCCTGGGATCGCGGTTGACCTCTTGCCAGGTTTTCCCGCAACTGCCGCTAATGGAGGGAGAAATAGATTGCAGCTTGCAGTCTAATTCTCGTTAGGCCTTTGTCGAGAATGCTAGCCAGCCGGTAAGACCTACAATGGAAGCGCCATTACATATCACTCCGTTCTCGATCCACATCGAGGCAGAGATCTTGTCTGACCTCCGGGAGCGCATTCGTAAGACGCGCTGGCCTGATCAGGCACCAGGCGGTCCTTGGGAGCAGGGGACTGACCTTCAACATCTCAGGCAGTTGCTTGAGTATTGGGCCGGCGAATTCGATTGGCAGGCACAAGAGCGCAAGCTGAACGCGGTCACTCAGTTCCGCGCCGACCTCGACGGCGTGCACATCCACTTCGTCCATGAGCGCGCCCGACACGGGCACGGTGTTCCGCTGATTTTGTCCCACGGCTGGCCGAGTACGTTCGTCGAGCTGCTTCCGCTCGTACCGTTCCTGACCGATCCACAAGCTCAGGGCATCGACGGTCCCGCCTTTGACGTCGTCATCCCTTCTCTTCCTGGTTACGGGTTCTCCGAACGGCCCCTTCGGACCGGCGTAAACTATCAGTACGTCGCCGGGCTGTGGCACCGCCTTATGCGTGGCTTGGGTTACGAGCGCTACGGTGCTCAAGGCGGAGATTTCGGGGCCGGGATTGCCACCTTTATGGCATTGAACAATCCCAAGCCAATGATTGGTGTCCACCTGAGCAATCTGGAGATTGCTCCTTACACTGGACCAGGGTCGCGGCCACTGTCCGCAGCAGAGAGAGCCTATCGCGAGCGCAACGAGGCATTCTGGCAGGAGGAATACGGTTACAAGGCAATCCAGTCTACGAAGCCTCAGACGCTCGGATACGCGCTAAACGACTCGCCCGCTGGGCTCGCCGCCTGGATTCTGGAAAAGTGGCGCTCCTGGGCAGATTCCCGCGGTAATCTCGATGAGCGGATCTCCCGCGATTTCTTGTTGACCATAGTGACGCTTTATTGGGTAACGCAGACGATCACATCTTCCATGCGGGATTACTTCGACAACGACAACAAGCGGTTCCGAATCACGCTTGGACAACAGGAGTTTGTCGACGTGCCAACTGGTATCGCCGTTTTCGCCAATAATTTTGTCGATGAGGGCACACCTCCCCGCGAATGGGCCGAACGTCTATATAACATTCGCCGGTGGACGCCGATGCCTAGAGGCGGTCACTTCGCGGCAGCCGAAGAGCCTGAGCTGCTCGCTCGCGATATCGCAGCATTCTTTGCCGGTTTATGAGTCTGCTCCGGGCCTAAGCAGGCATGCAACCAACCCGCCCAGACAGTTACCGCCTTTATCGGAAACCATACGCCAGCGCCCAATGCGTGCGGGCTGCTGGCGATGCCTCAACCCTAACGATGATAAAGTAACTGCCTGTGGTTTTCGGAATAATGTGCGCAGCCGCAAAGTGGTCTTTCGCCCAACTGTCTGGTTGTTCCGCGAGTTCTCCATGCGAATCATAAATATGGACAGACACCTTTGCTCGGTCGACTTCTGTTCCCAGCCAGAACCAATACTCATTCCCTTTAAACAATTGTTGTCGCACCACTTTCCTTTCACCCGAAGCGAGGTCGCCTGCCCAGTAATCCTCGCGCACCTGAAATCCTTGTTTTACATAGGGTTCTGCCGCCAGAAGAGCATATGCCCGCGCGTAGACTGTGGTGGGGTCCACCGAGGCGAAAGTCGCAGACGGTAGCACAACGAAGGCCGCCAACAGGGAGGTCGCGCAGAGAATGAGGTTTGCGAAAGGGTTCACCCGAGATTCCTCAGTCCTTCTTGATAATGTCGTCGTCGAGCCGCGTAGTGATCTCGTTGACCTTCTTAATTGATTCGGCAGAAATGCGAGCGTTGCCGGTATTGATTAGAGGCTTTACCTCCACCAAGGCGTCCTGAATTTGATGAACGATCGGAAGATTAAACTCGGACATCGTCTGCAGTCTGGTTTGAAAATAGGTCAGCAGATCCGGCTGATGCAGAAGCTCAGCGCCGTCCTCGGAGAAATGCTGTTTCACCACAGAGGTCAATACTTCCGTGCCCCTGAGCCACCCGCCCAGACTAACGAGCTGCGACAGCTTTTCATCGTGCACTTCGTTCATTGCCTGTTGAACGCTGTTTTGAGTGCGATCCAGTTCCTGCCGCACATTTGCCCAATTGCGCTTGTCTGCCGCATCGATGATCGCCTTGGCGTGTGGCGTGATTGAATTCCCCACGCCGATTCCCTTGCCCAGTGCCAGGACGCGCTGGCCAATATCTCTTACGGCAGGCGCATCCTCCGCTTGCACCGCGATAAAGCCATCGGCAATCACTGTCCCAAGCAAGAGAGCGATACGCGGTCGCTCGGTGAAATTGGGTTCTTCATCGCTGCGGACATGTTCCTTCCAGTTTACCGCACCCAGCTTGTTCAGCGCCCCGAAAAGTTCGTTCGGTAACGGCACCACGACATCTTCTATAGTCGTGGAAAATTGGTTAATATTGACGTGCTGCGGAGCCTGCGCACCATGCGCGCACAGGGCAAGACCAAAGACCGCAGCTACCACTGAGTTCAAACGTTTACTAAACAGCACCATTGAGAGCTTTGAATGTTGATTTCGAATTCGTATTCAGGGATTTAGTCACCGAACCTAGGCAAACCGCTGCCCTACACAAATTCTTTACGTGTTTCTCGTTTGCGTCGTCGCCGGTGCCTCCTGGCTGATTTCTTCAGATGACATATAGTTTTTACGGAATTTTTTAGGGTCCGGGTTTTGTCGGGGTTACGTCAGAGGTTGCGTGATTCCGCTTTTATCGGAGCGTTCCGAGATGAGGGAGCGAATTAGACGGGAAAAGTCCGTAAAATTTTACGGGAAACTTTCATCCATTTCTCGTTAGGCGTCACGCCTGCCGCGGAAAACTTCAAGTTATGCTATCGAGCATGAATACTATCGCAGATGTTGAAACACTTTACGCACGTTTGGGCGAACGCGACTACGAAGCAGTGATGTCCTATTTGGCGGACGACATTGTCTGGATGGTGGCTGACAATTCGCCGTTGGCGGACCGCAGCCCTTATAACGGCATAGATGAAGTGCGCTCAGGCGTTTTCGAACGTCTAAGGGCGGGTTTCGACAAACTTGTCTTTGACGCGGACGAAATCTTTGAATGCAAAGGCGGCGAGAGAATTGTAGCTCTCGGCTACTATTACTTCAGGTTTCACGGGCAAACTGAGGAACGCAAAGCACAGGTCGCCCACGTGTGGACGATCCGCGACGGTCGGGCTGTTAAGTTCCAGCAATACCTCGATACGCTGCGGGTCGCAAGAGACGCGGGAGCACTCTAAAGGCTCCGGGCCCTCGATTTCTTGTCCGACATATAGTTTTTTACCGAAATCTCTGGCACGGATCTCTGCCCCAGAATTGCGTTGACGTTCCTCCGTCGTTGTCGGCAAATTGCCGGCATCTCTGTAGAAATAGATAACAAACTACGATCTTATTAGATGAGACTCCGTGTGCCATCGCTGCTAATTGCCGGATTGCTGAGCTTCGCGATTTTCCCGGCGCTAAATGCACAGCCACATGGTGATCGCCCACGCAAGCTTACTGCCAAATCGTTTATTGAGGCAGAGTCGAGCGCAGTCGATGCCAAAGGAGTACATCATCGCGCAACAGATTACGCTGAGAAGCCGCCGTGGATTAATGACGCGATTAAAAAGCTGCCACCAAAATATCCTTACGAACAGAGGGCTCGGAATATTGGCGGAATCGGCGTAGTTCGAGTTAGACTCGAGCTGAGCACAGGTAATGTGACTAAGGCGGCATTGGTTCGATCAACCGGAGTCCCGGCGCTAGACAAGAGCGCGATGGAAGGGTTCCACCAATGGCAATGGAAGCCGGGTAAATGGAAGGAGATCGACCTGCCTATCATATTTACGAGGCCGGGAGTCGTGGTCACGCCTGATGGCGCTGGCGTAATCGTGTACGACGGGAGACGTTGAAGAATTGTGTTCAAATTTACCCCGACAGGTTGTCAGGTCACAGTCAGTATTTATACGACTTATTTTTTACAGAAATTCTTGGCGACGGATTTTTGCCTCCGAATCGGGATTGACGTCTTGCAGTTTTTTCCGGCAAACTGCCCTTATGAGGCAAAAATAGATTGCACGTTGCAGTCTAATTCTAGTTAGGCTGCCCGCCTTATGGCTATCGGTACTCTTACGTAATGCGACCCCTTCGATATTCTATCAACGTCACATTGGACGGCTGCTGCGATCATCGTGAAATCTCGGCGGACGAAGACTTGCATCGTCACCACGCGCAGAACCTCGCCCAGGCCGATGCTCTCCTCTTTGGCCGGGTGACTTACGAAATGATGGAGGCAGCGTGGCGGCCGCGGCCGGGAGCGAGGCCTGATTGGATGACTGATTGGATGGAACCCTTCGCCCGGACGATCGACGCGGCAAAGAAGTACGTCGTGTCGAGCACTCTGGATCGAGTCGATTGGAACGCGGAGCTCGTGCGCGGGGATGTGGGGAAGGCCGTTCAGCAGCTCAAGCAGGAATCGGGTAGGGGACTGTTCGTGGGAGGCGTGAAGCTCCCGCTGGCGTTGGCGGAGCTGGGATTGATCGACGAATATGAGTTCGTGGTGCATCCCAGGGTAGCGGGCCATGGGCCGACGTTGTTTGCGGGGTTATCGAAGCGTATCGACTTGAAGCTTGTGAGCCGGCTGGAGCTCGGCTCGGGGGCGGTGGCGATGCGGTATGAGCCGAGAAGATAGCCATCCGTTTCTTAGCCCGAGTCGGCCGCCCCCGATTTTGTCTGACATATAGCTCTTACCGAAAACGGTAAGCGCACCGCTAGAGAGCTTTACCGCCAAGAAGGCCGACAATTGCTCCGAAGCCAACCTTCGCCATTGTGAGCATGCCTTCAATGAGCTCTTTCCCCTCCTCGGGAGGTTTTCCAGTTTTAGCCAAATGCAGTACAACACATATGAGCGTGAAGAGGATCGTTCCTCCCATCGCGGTCAGGAACACGAGTTTGAACCTTGGATCCAGTCGGGGCCGCGGCGGCGTCTCGGCTCTTGCGTGAGTTTTCTGGGCTCTAGCATACGCCTCAGCTTCGTCGGGACATACATAACGCCCCTCCGATTCAAGCCAGAGCGAGGGTTGCCCGGGACGTCTTATGCATTCAGTTGCAACGTTTGCGATCGTTGGTGCCTTGTTTGGCATAATCAGATTCTCCTTCTATTAATAATGACAACGCTTGAACCAGTAGCAGTCTTCAAGGGCAAGTTCTGATCGGGTGCCAGTTCTTAGTCTGACATATAGTTTTTTACGGAATTTT
This sequence comes from uncultured Verrucomicrobiae bacterium, assembly GCA_963753675.1. GTDB lineage: Bacteria > Verrucomicrobiota > Verrucomicrobiia > Chthoniobacterales > UBA10450 > Udaeobacter. The sequence continues at coordinate 241,497 of CAVWCZ010000001.1, forward strand.
GTAGGGCTTGGGTTTTGCCAAGGAATCGGTGGTTGACCTCGTGCAGTGTTTTCCGGCAAGCTGCTTGGGCAAATAGATTGCAAGTTGCGGTTTAATTCTCGTTAAGACGGATATGAACCCCTTGCTCATTGGCATACTTGGGCTGCTCGCGTTTTCAGTGGCCGCAGCCTGGCTCCGGGAGCGCGCTGTCTCTAATGCGTCACATGAAACGTACGGGCCTCTCGTCGCGACAACGAGCAGGGACCGGGTCGCCGTGGTCGGGTGTCTGGTGACGTTGCTGGTCGTGTTTGCAGGAGCTCGATACCCTTTGCCCTATCGCAAACTGCGGAAGCTAGCTTTTTGATGACAATTTTGCGGTCTAATTCTAGTTCGGCAAACTAGAGCAACCGGCGATGACATGCCAAGTGCAACAACTCTCGGAGTGCCTGCAGCACCTGGAAACAGTTGGGAACTGGATCTTCCATCAGTGGTGGAGTCGGCGCTGTGACTCCGCTGAAGTAGTGTTCGCCTGGCTGCGCACCCACACGCAAAAGGACAAGGTTCCGTATACAGTAGTTGCACTTGTCGAGGGGATTCCTGTGGGTAGCTGCTCCGTCATCCAGAACGACTGTGTGCACCGACCGCAATATTCACCATGGGTAGCCGCGGTGTTTGTTAAACCGGAGATGCGTCACCGTGGCATCGCTTCAGCCATGCTCCAGGAGGCGGCAGCCATCGCCAGAAGGGCTCACGTGAAAGGCTTGTATATCGATTGCCTCGGCGTAACCGCGCCGGTTTACGAAAAGAACGGCTGGAAGGTCTACGAGCGGGAAGTGGGGGACAAAAACTCGGTCGTTATGCTTCGTCCGATAAAAAATGATGCTGAGGAATGATAGAAGTTCATCTAACCAATTTTATATGACATATATTGTCTGATGTTATTGAAAGCTGCAGGGACTGTTTGAATGCAAACTCTAAGTGGGACCCTTCGCCGCTACTCCCTGCCCTTGACGGCGTCCCCCTCGGCGGATAGCGTCGCCGAGTTTGCAACTCACCTTTACCATGAAGATTCCTCGAACTTTGTTGACCTACTGCCTGGCGCTCGGTTTTTGCGTGACTTTTGGCTCTCTGGAACCGGCGCGCGCTGCGCGAGAACCGGTTTCCGGTGACATTCAGCAGATGATGACCCCTCAGGAATTCAAAGCTGCAGGTTTGGGCAAGCTCTCGCCCGATGAACTGGCGAAGCTAAACGCCTGGCTTCAGGGCTACCGTCAGGTCACTGAACAAGCGGCCGAAAAGAAAGCCACGGCGCGCGCTTCACGCACGAAGATGGACCTGATCGTGAGCCGGGTTGATGGAAGCTTTAACGGGCTCACAGGCAGGACGATTATCCGTTTGGAGGACGGCACGGTGTGGAAACAGGCAAACGCGGATGACCGGTATCGGTCGAAAAATACGGACCACCCGGCAGCCGCGGTCATTCACGGCATCTTCGGCTACAAGATGCAGATTGAAGGCACCCAGGAATTTTACGTCGATCCGGTGCGTCGGCCGTAGCTGAGCGAGCAAAGGCGTTTTCCAATTCATCCTTTCCCGGACGGCGGACTAGAGACTCCGAAAGTTTTCGCGAGCGGCGCCGCCGCTCCTTGATTCAAGCAAGCGGCTGCGTCGCAGCCGGTGTGGAAAGCACCCGTCCGAGACCGAACTCAGCGTGGATGAGCCGCGCTGCGCGTTCTGCTTCCTTTTCGTCGATAATGACGGCGATCTTAATCTCCGAGGTCGAAACCATCTGAATATTGATTCCGGCGCGTCCCAGGCATTCGAACATTCGCGCTGCGACGCCTGAATGGGATCGCATTCCGATACCGACCACGCTTAGCTTGGCTACGCCACTCGCAGTGTTTAACCGTTTTGCCCCCAACTTGCCCAGCACCGGCATCAGGATGGTACGAGCGTTCTCCAGCTCGTCTTCGTGGATCGTAAACGAAATGTCGGTCGTTCCGTCGATCGACGCATTTTGCACAATCATATCGACAATAATGTGCGCCGCGCCGATATCGGAGAAAATGCGGGCTACAATTCCCGGCTGATCCCGTGCACCGGCTATGCTGAGCTTTGCCTGGTGCCGGTCGAGGCTGATGCCGCGAATGACGATGTCTTCCATGCTCGGAGTCTCTTCCCGCGCGACTGTCCCGCCGGCCTGCGTAAAGCTCGATCGTACCTCGAATTTGACCCCGAATTTCTTGGCGAACTCCACCGCGCGCGACTGCATCACTTTCGCACCACTGCCAGCCATCTCAAGCAGCTCATCATAAGCCACTTCGTCGAGTTTTTCCGCGTCTTTAACAATTCTCGGATCGCATGTAAAGACGCCGTCTACATCGGTAAAAATCTGGCAGGCGTCCGCGTTCAATGCGCCAGCCAGCGCAATCGCGGTCAGATCCGAGCCCCCGCGGCCAAGGGTGGCGGCCTCGCCTTCCGGGGTCTGGCCTTGAAAACCAGCCACGATGACGATGTAGTCATCCGCGAGCAGCTCGTGAATTCGCTTTGGGCTGATGTTTGCGATTCGCGCCCGCGTGTGATTGCGGTCGGTCAAGATTCCGGCTTCGGCGCCGGTCAGGGAGATTGCCGTGCCGCCCAGCACGTTCACCGCCATGGCGGTCAAGGCTGCGGCGGCCCGTTCGCCGGTTGAAAGCAGAAGGTCGAGCTCCCGCTTGGTCGGGTTTGGCGAAACTGCGGTTGCGAGCCTAAGGAGTTCGTCAGTTACACCTACCATGGCTGAAATTACGGCCACCACCCGGCACCCCTCGCGTTGCGTCTGAATAATTCGCTGGGCGACGTTACGGATCCGTTCCGGTGTGCCAACCGAGGTGCCACCATATTTTTGGACTACCAGGCGCATGTTCAGATGAAGATTAAACAACATCTCATAACCGTCATTCCGAGCGGAGTCGAGAACGGAGCGGCTCGTGGAGGCCGCGACATGGACGGGCAGGCTGTAGATTGAGCGAATGGGAATTGAGCGAATCAACTCCCGTAATCCGACTGATAGCTAACTTCACCGGGATGTCTCGACTTCGCTCGACATGACAGGTAGCAATACTGGAACGCTACAGCCCAATTGCGCGTCGCACATCGGTTACCGTTGCGGCGACCGGCTTTAATTCGTTCGTCTGCTGACGAATGACATCAGGATCTTTCAATCCGTGTCCAGTGACCGTGCAAACGATACGGCTGCCTTCCGGGATTTCCTGGAACGAATATGCTGCCTCACCCGAATCGCAGCATTTGAACAGCCCCGCAATCGGCGCCGCGCTGGCCGGCTCGACAAAAATTCCTTCCTTCTGCGCAAGCCAGCTCTGAGCTGTCAGAATATCCTCATCGCTCACCACGTCGATCGCGCCGTGCGATTCCGTGATGGCCGCCCTGGCCTGCTTCCAGCTGGCTGGATTTCCGATCCGAATCGCCGACGCGATTGTCTCAGGCTTGTCGATTATCCGCTGATGAAAAATCGGTGCCGCGCCGGCTGCCTGAAACCCGATCATCACCGGTAATTTCGTTGATTTCTCGTGCGCGGAGAATTCCCGGTAACCCGCCCAATAAGCCGTGATGTTTCCTGCGTTACCGACGGGCAGCAAATGGAAATCGGGCGCGTTACGTAGTTCATCGATAATTTCGAACGCAGCGGTCTTTTGGCCAGCGATCCGGTCCGGATTAATCGAATTCACAATCGTAAAATCGTCGGTCTCGCCAAGCTCTCGCACGATTCGCAGCGCGTCATCGAAATTGCCGTCGATCGCGACGATCTTCGCCCCGTAGGCGTAAGCCTGGAGCAATTTGCCGGTGGCGATTTTTCCCGCTGGCAAAATCACTACGCATGAAATTCCGGCTCGCGAAGCGTAGGCCGCTGCCGACGCTGAAGTGTTTCCCGTCGAAGCGCAGATGAGCGCTTTGGTGCCGTGTTCGACAGCTTTCGAGACCGCCACCGTCATCCCACGGTCCTTGAACGACCCTGTGGGGTTGGCCCCTTCGTTCTTCGCGAACACCTCGCAGCTGCGGCCGACGCGTTCGCTGAGTCGTGGACAATAAATCAGCGGAGTGTTCCCTTCGCCGAGCGAAATAACCGGCGTCGCAGCGGAGATTGGCAGAAATTCGCGGTAGCGCTCGATCACTCCCCTGCTCCACTGCGATTTTGTTGTTGTCGAATCCATCCAATTTTCTTATGCGAAGCAAGTTCGCGCGATTGTCGATCGGAAAGCGATATGTAAAGTCAACCGTATGCCTGCCCTTAGCAAAACCGATAAGCTGCGGCTGCTGACGCTCATTCTGGAGAGCCGGCACGCGGATTTGCGCGAACAGAATCTGATTCGTCAGGGCAAGGGACATTTTCACGTTTCGGGAATGGGCCATGAAGCGCTGGCCGCGGTGTCCATTCAGATGGAGCCGGATGATTACATCGTTTCGTACTATCGCGACCGCGGCCTTGTCCTTGGACGCGGCATGACCACGCGTCAGCTCGGCCTCGAATATTTTGCCAAGCGCAACACCGGCAGCGGCGGGCGTCAGATGCCTTCCCATTACGGCAACGCAGACCTCCACATTTGGAGTGTGCCCACGCCAACTGGCGCACAGCTTCTTCCCGCATGCGGCATGGCATGGGGCATCAAGCTCGATGAAAAGAAAAATCTTGTCGTCACAACGGTCGGCGACGCCGCAACGCGTCAGGGAGATTTTTTCGAGGCGATCTGTTTCGCGAAGGAGAAGAAACTGCCGATGCTTTTCCTGGTCGAGGACAATGCCTATGGCATCAGCATGCCTACGCGCGAAACGAACCCGCTTGCTTTAAAAATCCTTGAGCCTGAAAACTGGCGCAAAGTCGAAGGACAAGATGTTCAGCAGATCTACGACGCTACCGCGGAAGCCTTCGACAAAATTCGCGCCGGCAGCGGACCATTCTTTTTCTGGATCCGCATGGAGCGTCTCTCGAGTCACACCAGTTCCGACGATCAAAAACTTTATCGCGCTGTCGATGAATTGCAGGAGCTGGAAAAATCCGATCCGTTAACGTGCTGGAAAGACCGGCTGATTAAAGATGGCGTGATCAGCCAGCAGCAATATGCGGAGCTGGACAACGAAATTAAGGAACGCATTCGCCGCGAATACGCGGAAGCGGAAAAAGCCGACGATCCGTCACCTAACGAGTTGGTTGCGAATGTGACGAAGCCGCCGCCAAAGATCGAGAAGGAAATTCTTCCCGCCGGCAAATACCGCATCGGAGACACGGTTAATAAGACTCTGCGTGCTGGCATCGAAGAAGATCCGCGGCGAATCCTCTTCGGCGAAGACATAGAAGATCCAAAAGGCGGTGTGTTCCGTCTGACGCAGAAGCTTTCAAGTGAGTTCCCGGAACAGGTTTTCAATTCGCCGCTCGCCGAATCGACCATTCTCGGTGTCGCCTGCGGGCTGGCTGCATACGGCAGGCGCCCTGTGTTTGAGATTCAATTCATCGATTTCATCTATCCGGGGTTCAATCAGCTTGTGACCAACATCTCGACGCTGCGCTGGCGATCGTTTGGCAACTGGAAATGTCCGGCTGTGATTTACGCCCCGTACGGTGCCTACCTGCCCGGCGGTAGTTTGTGGCACAGCCAGGCAAATGAATCTGCGCTCGCGCATTACCCGGGATTAAGCGTCGTTATTCCCAGCACACCTGCCGACGCCGCCGGATTGCTCTGGACCGCCATGCATGCAGAGGACCCGGTGATTTTCCTGATTCCAAAACATCTGCTTTGGGCAGAACACGAATATAAAGAGCCAATTCGTGCCGTTCCGTTCGGCAAAGCGCGCAAGCTGCGCGAAGGCTCCGATGTCACAGTCGTGGCCTGGGGGAATACGACAGAGAAATCGCTGGAAGCGCTGGATCAGATCGGAAACGAAATCAGCGTCGAACTGATTGATCTCCGTTCAATCGTACCGTGGGATACGGCGACCATCGAAGAATCCGTGCGCAAGACAGGCCGGCTCGTTGTGGTCCAGGAGGACACGGTGAATTGCAGTGTGGGGCAGATGATTATTTCGCACGTCACCGGCGAGTCCGATCTTTGGAACGAATTGGTCGCCCCGCCTATCCTCGTCAGCAAGCCGAACGTAATGATCGGTTACAATCCGATCTACGAGTATGCGGCCTTGCCGGATGTAGAGCGCATCGTTTCTGCAATCAGATGCTCCGTCTCAACGAAGCATAAGCGCGCCGCTGTAGCCGCGGGGGTCGACCGCGGGCATGATGTAACAGAACCACAGTTCGTCGAGCCGGGGTCGGCGCCCCCAGCTACAGGAAGCATGGACGAACGGCGTGTCCAAAACATCACCGTTCCTGTGATGGGAGAAGGCATTCGCAACGCGAAAATTGTTTCGCTTCTTAAAAAACCTGGAGAACCGGTCCAGCTCGATGACGAGTTGTGCGAAGTCGAGACCGATAAAGCTGTTTATCCAATTCAATCGTCATTCGCCGGAGTGATGGGCGAATGGAAAACCCAGGTGGGCGACACTGTTGAGATCGGTGAGGAATTGGGCACGATCGTTACCAGCGAACCGGGGTTCGCACAACAATTCGAAACAGCAGCAAAAGAATCGGCAGCTGTAGCTGTAGCCGCGGGCGTTGACCGCGGCCGTGCAGCAACTGAAGCATCTGTAAAAAGACCGGGGTCATCGCCCCCGGCTACAGGGAAAGTAATCGAGCCTGCTCTTTCGCCGACGATTACGCGCAAACTGAATCGCGTCATTCCCGCCAATTTACAAATCGACGCGCGGTGGAAAGCGATCCGGCAAACGCGCGCGGCGACGAGAAAGAAAGATCCCGAGCATGCTCCCTCTCCTTCTGTGATGATCGCGTGGTCAGTGGTGCGGGCGATGGAAAAGCATGCCCCGTTTCGCCGGTTGATTCTCGAGGACGACGAGATCGTGCAGCATGACGATTTCGATTTGGGCGTTGCGGTCGCACTGGAAGGCGATCGCCTGGCTACGGCCGTGATCACAAACGCGAATCAAAAAAGCTGGCCGGAATTCGTTAAAGCCTATGACGACACAGTCGCCGCGACACGCGCCGGTCGCGTGGATGCCATGAACGCGCCGGTTGTGATCACCAGTCTCGGGGCGTTCGGAGTAAAAGCCGGCGCGCCGATTGTCGTGCCGCCATCAGTAGGCACGTTATTTGTGGGCACGGCGCACCGCGAACTGATTCCAAACAAAAACGGCGACCAGAGCGCAGAAGTCATTACGCTCTCGCTCACCTTCGATCATCGAGTCGTAAACGGCGCCGGCGCAGCCGCTTTCGCTAACGAGCTCAAAAACCAAATCGAAGGCTTCAAAATCCCGGCTGCAAAAATGCTCGCCGCTTCAGGTGCCAAGTCCTGAAGATTTCCCGACTACATCCAATTTTCCGTTGCGCTTCGTAACTTAAGTACGGTCGATCTTCACGATCGAACGAAATCAAACATCAACGGAAAGGGATTCTATGGCACGAAAACTCGAAGGGAAGAGAGTGGCGATCCTTGTAGCGGATGGCTTTGAGCAGGTGGAAATGACAAAACCTCGCGACGCGCTCAAGGAAGCGGGTGCGGAAACGCAAATCGTTTCTTTGAAGGGCGGAAAGATTGAAGGGATGAACCACGCGGAGAAAGGCGACAAATTCGATGTCGATCTTACGCTGGACGAAGCGCGTCCGGAAAAATTCGATGCGTTGATGATACCGGGCGGACTTTATAATCCTGATGCGATGCGCACAAACGAGAAGGCGTTGGGATTCGCGCGGCACTTCTTTCGGGAGGGCAAGCCGGTGGCGGTTATCTGCCACGGCCCACAGGTTTTGATCAACGCAGACGTTGTTCGCGGAAGAAGAATGACCTCCTGGCCGGCCATCCAAGTGGACATGCGCAATGCGGGCGCGCGCTGGGTCAACGAGGAAGTGGTAGTGGACAACGGATTGGTCTCCAGCCGTAAACCCGACGACATTCCAGCCTTCAATAAAAAAATGATCGAAGAATTCGCCGAAGGCCGGCATAAGACAGCAGTGGCGGCGTAGCGCTGATTTAGGACACGCGGCGGCTGAAGGGCGGGAGCGCAAGGCAATGGTATGGCGTCTGCGGCAGCCCCGAACGCTTTCGGGGTTCAAAGAATGTAGCCCGGCGAGAGCCGAGCGACATCGACGGGCAGTCCGTGAGGGTGAAGCTCGCTGGCGCGAGCGAATCAAACGCCCTACAATCATTGGGCCCGCGCTGTATGACGACCGCCAACAAAATCACCGTTGTCCGGATCTTGATGATCCCTGCGTTCGTGACAATGGCGATTTATTATGGCGAGAGCATCAAACGCGGCCATCCCCTTGAATGGCAACGCTTCGCTGCGATTGCGATCTTTGTTGTTGCTGCGGTAAGCGACGGTCTGGATGGCTACGTGGCGCGTCGGTACAACCAGCGCAGCACACTCGGCGTCATTCTTGATCCGGTTGCCGATAAGGGATTGTTGCTCAGTGGCATCATCACCTTGAGCCTGACAAATTGGAGCGAGTTCGGGCCGGAAGCTGGAAAATTCCCTGTCTGGTTCCCGGTGCTCGTGATTTCTCGGGATGCCATTCTGCTGGTCGGGACACTCATCCTGTATTTACTCAACGGAAAAGTAGAGGTGCAACCACACTGGACAGGAAAAATCGCCACCGTGTTGCAGATGTTCGCCATCGGATGGGTGATGCTGCAGATCTATGTCGTTCCGCTGTTTTACATTGTACTTGCTGCCGGAATCTTCACTTTGATCTCAGGGATCATTTACGTCGCCGACGGCGTGCGGCAGTTGCAGGCCGCAGGGCACGCGCATCCGACGAAATCGTAAATGCGGCCCGGGGCAAAACCGACCCGCGTGCGGCAAACTAAGTTTACTTACTGCGATCGCAGAGGTTGCATGTCGGTGCACAATTCTCGTCACCTCTCCCTTCACAAGGGAGAGGGCAAGGGTGAGGGTTCGTTTTGTCGTTCTAACTGTGCATCCCCTCACCTCAATCCTCTCCCCTTGATCAAGGGGAGAGGCGGATTCAATAATGTCGTTCATTATTCAGTATGAGTGACCCGACACCCAGGCCAAGCGTCGCAATCGTAGGGCGGCCGAATGTAGGCAAGTCCGCGCTGTTCAATCGCCTCGTAGGCCGAAAGATTTCGATCGTCCACGATCAACCGGGGATCACACGTGACCGGCTTTCGGCGATATGCACACGGGGTAAACGCCCGTTCGCCTTGTGGGATACCGGCGGCATTGTCGGCGCTGGCGAATCGGAACTAACAGAGCAAGTGCGCCGCGCTGCGGATGAGGGGCTGCGTCAAAGCGATGTTCTCCTTTTTCTGGTGGACGCGAAGGACGGCTTGTCTCCGATCGACGAGGAACTGGGGCGAATGCTGCGCAAAGCGCGAAAACCAGTGGTGCTCGTGATTAACAAGATTGATGCCGACAAGCACGAGCCATTGGCGTCGGAGTTCGATTCGTTAGGCTTCGGTCAAACAATTTTGGTCAGCGCAGAACATGGTCGCGGGATTTCAGAATTGCTAAGCGCGATCGAGCGACTGCTCCCCTCGCCTGCCAACGGCAAACATCAAACACTTGTCCGCCGTAGCCTCGGCGAAGGCGGATCAAACACAGTTCATCCGCCGCGGCGGGAACAACCAACCGCGATTGCCATCGTCGGTCGGCCGAACGTGGGGAAATCTTCGCTGATCAATTCCATTGTTCACAGCGAACGCGCGATTGTAAGCGAGTTGCCCGGTACAACGCGAGACGCCGTCGACGTTCTTTATCAGCGCGACGACCGAACCTACGTTTTCATTGACACCGCTGGAATTCGACGGCGCGGCAGGCATTCAAGCTCCGCGGAGGTCTTCAGTGTGATGCGCGCCGAACGCAGTATTCGCCGGGCTGATCTTTGCATTCTCACTGTCGATCTCACCATGGGCGTGACTGCCCAGGATAAACGGATCGCGGGATTGATCCAAAAAGCGCGAAAAGCGGCAATCGTTGTATTGAACAAATGGGACTTGGTGAAGCTCGCCACGGGACGAGTCCGTCCGATGGGCGGACCAGCGCGCAGAGAAAAGCAGGTCACACGGCAACTTGCCGATGAAACACGCGCCAGAATTTTCTTTCTCGAATACGCGCCGGTGTTGATCACTTCTGCCTCGACCGGCGAAAATGTCGATCAGCTATTTGGATTCATCGAACGAATCCAAAGCGCGGCGCAAAGACGCATCGGTACGGGCGTCCTTAACCGCTTACTGCGCCAGGCATTCGAAGCGAATCCACCTCCGTTGAGCAAAGGAAAACGGCTGAAATTATTTTACGCGGCGCAAACAAGGAGCGGCGGCTTTCCAGCCGCCGACGCAATGGAGGGCGAAACTCCTGTGACGTCAGCGCTCGCGCGTGCATTGCAAACCTCGCCACGGGCTCGCCAGAGCTCGCCCCTCTCACCTCCGGAATTCGTTCTCTTCGTGAACGATCCCGGTTTGATCAATGAAGGCTATCGCCGTTATCTTGAAGCTCGCATTCGCAAGGCGGAGCCCTATCCCGGCTTACCGATCATTTTAACTCTGCGCGCTCGTGCGCGAGCACGCGCGCACCTGAGTTGAGGGAACATTCACTCGCTAGGCCGGTGTACAAGGTTTAGATTTGGCCCCATTTCCCAATCATCCGCCGTAAAAATTAGTGCCTCGAGTTCCGGAAAGCAGTCAACTTCTCTTCGGTGCGAACAACGAAACGCTTTCCCTCGTTGCGATGTGCGTCAGCAACACGAATTGTTCGCCTTTGAAAATCAATGGCCGGCCTTATGGGGCGGAATCTGCCTCTTTTCGTTCTCCACCGGACGAGCGGCGATAACGAGCTTCGATCTCCGCGTCGTGCACTTCTTCGACATCATATCCAAGCAGGGACGCAAGCGCAATAGCCTCGGGGTGTTTGTTAATATGAGTCACGTTCAGAAACAGTGAAGTAACAGTTGCATGCTGATCGACACGCTCACCCCTTGAACGCAAAAAGTTCGAGCGGACAGGCAAACCGAAGAACTTGACCAACTCAAGGAGTCTCTCGCTCTTGGGATCGAAAAGATCCTCTACCCGCGCATGAAACCAGCGCACGTTCTGCGCGAGCTGTGCCCTCAGGTCAAGGGCATACGTATTGATCTCGGTCCAGTGAAAGAGACATCTCTCGAACACACTCATATGCGGCCACCGATCATTAAATCTTGCATGTATTACACCCGGATCGGAGGGCTGAAGAATCGCGTACGCGGTGTACCCATCATTTCTACCCGAAAGATAGTAGCCATGCGTAGCCATTGAGCATGCGCTGTAAACCGGATGTCGAGTCAAATGAACGATCTTCACCTCTGAGCCGAATACATCATACATCAGCGGAAGCGCACCGATGACCGGCCATCCTGTCTCCAGATAGGCTCGAGACCTGAGAGTGTCATTGATCTGGTGAACGTGCGTATCAATGACCGAGAAATTCGGATGCTCCTTAAATGGTAGTGGAGAGCGCATAAGGGTGCGAGGGCTGTATTTGAATGTCAGTGGCTCATGCCTGGTGTCCATTAGGTCTGAATAATGCGTCTCGAATGCCTTTGCGAGCCACTGCGTGCAACAGCGCCCAGCGGAAGCAACAAAAGTCGGTGACAAGTACTTCGTTTCTTGTTCTTGAGAAATCATAAGCTCCACTCAGCGGAAGACCTCAAGCGCTGTCACTTACCAAGGCCCGCTAGCTTTAGGAGCTCCTCCAAAACATCAACTTCCACAACTATATCTTCTCCCAGCGCAAAGAGATCCTCGCGATCGCGTTCACCGGAACCGAAAAGGAAGTAGTATCGAGCATCTACCCAATTGCTCAGCGCCCAATAGCAGCAGTTGATGTACGAGGGAGAGAAGATCTCAATGACAATCGTGTCCGGCCGACAAAAGACTAGATTAGTTAAACCTGCGCCATGCGGAGCGACCACGACCTTCGCCGAATGGAGGGCCGAAGCCTGCTCAGAAACAGCCAGTGCCTCAAGTAATATGGACTCAAAGCCTAGGCTATGTAAGTAAGCTTCTATCTCTACCTCGTTCAGAACCTTGCGATGTGCTGCGTTCGCACGGCTGATGTATAATCGCTCATAAGTGTTAAAATGCCCGCCCATTGCGGCCTCATTTGGCAAGAACTTATCTCTGAGAAAATCGCACACCCACTTTGGCATCTCGCTCATATGACTGGGACGAGAGGGCAAAAGTAGGCAACCAACCCGAACGTGCGTATCAGAATGGCTCTCGATAACCCGGTCCATTTCGATACCTAGCTTCCCAAGAGTCTCGATCTGGAACGCCGCCGAGATCTCATTCACAAAGAATTTCTCAATTAGAGCAAGGTCGACACCAACTTGTTCCATCAGGGCGAGTCGGGGTAGGACGTGAAACATCCAGTGGAAGTAGTTGTGTCCGCCAAGCGACGTTAACAACGCCGCTTCGCCTTCCAGGAAGGTAACTGCCGGCAACTTGGCTCGCTGAAACACGCGATTGCTTCTCGCATCGGAGTCGATTACAACATTGATATCAAGCGACACATCTCCAAGTACGGAATCGTCCGGCGCTATTACACACCCATCTGCGCCGAAGACACGCGCGTCTGGTATTACCGCAAAAAAGGTGGAAGGCGAGTGAGAGTACGGGGATGTCTTATCGCGTGATTGTTGCCAGGCACAATGTTGCCAGGTGTTGGGCGGATAGATAGTCGTCGGTTCTCGGCGATCGATATTCAAGCTGGGATGGACAATCTCGCAGGTAGCCCTCGCCTCAGCGCCTCGGGAATTCCACTGCGCGACCCAGGTTGGTGTGTCAGCAATAAATCGCCGCGGAGGACCGAAGGTCGCCGAGGAACCGGGAAGGGTTTGGAGTAGTCTTGAGACTGTCTGCTTGGACACGACCCGCTGGTTTCTCAGAAACTCACGGGCACGCCCAAGGAGCGGCCGTTGAGTGTTCAGAATAGAAGTGGCGATTTGCAAAGGCAGACACTAGGCGGTGCGAACCTGACCGTTACTAGGCGACATAGCCCAAAGAGCCTTCCCGTAGCCATTGCTAGCTGCTATGCTGTTCAGGAATTCCTGCGGCTGTAACACCTCACGAATAGGATTGGACAACATGTGATCATGAGCAGCGCGGATCGCTGCCGTGTCCTGAAGTTTTGACTCTGCCTCCTGGATCGATGCATAGTATAGAGGGTAATTATCACCTAAATACTCTCTTACTCCGGGCAGCGGGTTTATTAAGAGAGGAGTCCCTCGTGCGAGGCACTCAACGAGAGTCGTAACACCCGCCGCCGCAATTAGGTCTAAGAAGATCACTGATGTGGCAAGCAGTTCATCGTAGTTCTCATTCGACAACCTTGGGATGATCTCGACGCGACTATCGAACGAATCGGGAAGTCCAGCCGCTGTCAACTCATCTCGCTCGTACGCCCTGATATGCTCAAGGCCGGACGAGTTCGGATCTTCAACGAGGAGCGGCCTGATCTTGGAGTAGCCAGGCGCCGCCAAGCGCATGAATGTGCTGTATCGCCGAAGCCAGAATCCGATCGTCGCAACTGTCCTCGGTGCGCTACCTACAAATTCGTCGTAGCAAAATATTCTCGGAGGCCTCAGTGCTGGATATCGAACGACTTCGCACGGAATGCCCCATTGTCCCTGTACCCATTCAGCCAGATTCTTAGTCAGCGCATAGAGACCAAGGCACTTGTTTAAGCTCGCTCTCCACTCCGGCACTTCTGCTAGATCCTGTGGGCGATGTCGAGAGATCGATGTCCAAGTAGGGATATCTGGCGGGTGGTGAACAACCCCTAGCCAAGGCTGCTCATATGGGATTCTTGCAGTGCGTCGGTTATCTTCCTGTTGCCAGAGAAATGTGCGCTCGATAAATCCGTCGAAGAGAACACCATCCGGGTTCGATAATACACTGATTGCCTTGATTGCCACCGCCCACCCATATTGGTGGGAACTGATCACAAACGGATCTTCGATTCGGAGCGCTGGAGGAGCTTGATGGTCGAGTATCATCTGTTTGTCAAATTCCAACAGCGCCGATGTCCTGCCGTCGCGGTTCACTTTGCCCTGATGGCGAGACGCGAGTCTCACCGCACTCGCCATCAGCCGTTCAAAACGAACGTCTCCGGCATGTTGCAGCCCGCAGAAATGGAGGAACTGGCCTCTCTCAATAGAGCGTTCATTCTGGTCAAGATACCAAAGCCAATGCTGGTCTGGGAACCTAAGTGGATGAATCGGCGCTGCATGCTTTTCGAGCATCAGGCAGAACCAAGTCTGCTCTATAGTCGCTCCGTTCCTATAGCACAAGGGAAATGGATCTGAAGGTGGCTGGAGAGCTTCAGCATATGGCTTAGGTATCAAATAGAGGCCTGCATTCTTCGGACTTGGAATGTCAAGATTGTCGGAAGGTATTCCTTGTGACCGCATCAGTTCAATTGCTTCATGTCGGTAGTGGGCAAGCATCCAATAGTCGTATATGTCGCCCTCGTCGAGAATCGCGACCTTGTCTTCGGGGACCAATTCGAATAAATCCTCGGCCTCTGGGGTTACGAGAATGTCAGCGTCTATATAGAGAACACGTTGGTAATGATACTCATCAAAGAGCTGTTTTACCCGAAACTTGTTCGCCATTGAATAAGGTTGGCACGTATAGCCTTCGAGCACCACTAAGTCCGCACGAATACATTCCGCATAACGCGCCATAGCTGGACCAGTAACAGAGAACCACCGCCGACCGGCTTCGCCTGCGATCCACGTCGCAACTGCGTTCTGTGACTGCCGACGGTGTTCCCTAGGTAGACTAGGGAAAGGCAGGACTTGGGTCTTTAGCGGCGAGAACTTGCCACTTGGCGGAGCTCCGTTGGTCGACATCCCGTCTGGTAGAGACATTGCGTTTAATCTTTTCTGTGCGCGTCAAGATGGGAAAATTCCCACAACTATTCACTAGGAATCCTAAAATCTGCCTGCAAAGCGTGTCAAGCGTATCGGACTTCTCGGAACTTAAGAACACTCAAAATCATATTAGTGAACAATCTGCTCCCTTTCGGTCCCAATTTATGCTCAACCGCTCGCGCGTTGTCGGCACGAATCGATCACGGCAAGTTCCGCTTCAACCATTTCTCTCACGAGTTGTGGGAATGTTCCCGCTGGTTTCCAGCCGAGTGTTTTGCGGATCTTGTCAGCGTCACCAAGCAGCTTTCTGGGCTCTTGCGGACGATCAAATGAAGAATCGTGCTTTACATATTTTTCCCAAGGCAGGTCCACAACTGTGAAGGCCATTTGGATAAATTCGCGCACGGAATGTGACTCTCCAGTCGCTACTACATAATCATCCGCCGTTTCGTGCTGTAACATCAACCACATCGCTAGTACGTAATCTTGCGCCCGTCCCCAGTCCCTTTCGCTCTCCAGGTTGCCGAGGACAAGATCAACAGGAAGGCCTCGCGCAATACTGGCGACGGCGCGTGCGATCTTGCGCGTCACGAAATTTTCACCGCGCCGCGGCGACTCGTGGTTGTAGAGAATCCCATTACAAACAAAAAGTCCGTAAGATTCTCGATAAATCCGTGCCATCTGCGTTGCAAATGCTTTGGCGCAGCCATACGGGCTTGTCGGCTGCATCGGCGTCTTCTCTGTTTGCGGAGTCTCCGACGCATTCCCGAAAATTTCGGAGCTCGAGGCGTGATAAAATTTCACTGGTCGCGGTCGAAAGCGTGCAAGTTCTAGCAAGCGCAGAGTTGCCATTGCCACTTCTTCGCATGTCGATTCGGGAATTTGAAAACTCAGGCCAACGTGGCTCTGCCCGGCGAGATGATAGAGTTCTGTGGGGCGCACATCGTCAAGAATGCGACGCGAGGTCGTCCCGTCGGAGAGATCGCAGTAGTGGAGAAATAGTCGTCGACCGTAAATCCTCTTGTCCCGCTGTAGATGCTCAATGCGCGATCGCAAAAGATTGCTGGTGCGCCGCACGATTCCGTGCACGACGTAACCCTTCTTTAAAAGCAATTCGGATAAATATGAACCGTCCTGACCAGTAATGCCTGTGATGAGCGCGATCTTCTCGGCCATCTTTTTCATCTGATTAAACGATCTACGTCATTCATTCCCTATTCACGCGCCTCTCACAAGCGCAGTGTGAATTCCAAGTTGAATTTTCAGCGATGTTCTCCCGATACTTTACTCGGAGTAGTCTACCTCCTTTGCTCTCCACGAGGCAACGGCAAAATACTGCGAAGGGCGCGGTGGGTCGTGAAAAGCACTCTGCTGGCCGAGCGACCCCCGGGGCGGAACAATGCTTGGAAGCGGACCTAGAGGAACTCTTTTCCGTCTTCCGACTGCCGCTCTCGCATCGTCGGCGCCTGGGCACCACCAACTAATCGAACGATTCTTTGTCGAGGTGCGCCCGTCGCATCCGCACCGTGTGCGCCTTCACCACCCGTAGCAACTGCGAACGAATTTTGTTTAAGGTCTTTTATCGAATCAACCAATACTGGGACAAACACCCTCTGAAATCTTTTACACAAGATTACTCGGTATGCGTTCGTCCACGCGCAAAACGCGCTACCGGGAACTAAATGAACTATTTCGAAGTGAACACTGAGCGCATTTCCGCTCTGCGACGCTCCGCGACACTGTCTCGGATCTGCAGTTTGATCGAACATTCTCCCTATCAAACGTGTCTGACCAGACCGTATGAAATCGACGCAGGAAATTACGCAAGAAGTACGAGAGCTAGGCCAGTGGATTCCGACGCTCCGGCAAGAGGTCGGTCACGTTGTAATAGGGCAGAAGTATCTGGTGGATCGTCTTTTGCTCGGACTTTTGGCCAACGGTCATCTCCTGCTCGAAGGCGTCCCGGGTCTTGCCAAGACGCTCACAGTAAAAACAATGGCCGCAGGCATCCAGACTGGTTTCCAGCGGCTGCAGTTCACCCCCGATTTGTTGCCCGCCGACCTAATCGGAACCCTCATTTACAATCCCCGCAGCGGCGAATTCTCTACCAAACTCGGGCCGATCTTTTCTAATTTAATTCTCGCCGACGAAATCAATCGCGCGCCGGCCAAAGTTCAGAGCGCCTTATTGGAAGCGATGCAGGAACGGCAGGTCACGCTGGGCGAAAAGACTTATCCCCTGCCCGATCCGTTCCTGGTTCTCGCGACCCAGAATCCCATCGAACAGGAAGGCACATACCAACTGCCGGAGGCGCAACTCGATCGTTTTATGTTCAAGCTAAACATCGGGTACCCGCACAAACGCGAGGAACGAAGCATCCTCGATTTAATGGCGACTTCGGCACCTGACTTGCGAATCAATCCCGTTGTAGACCCGCAGCAAATCGTCGCCGCGCGCGACGTCGTCAACAACATCTACATCGACGACCGCGTGAAAGACTACATTGTGGATGTAGTCTGGGCGACCCGCGAACCCTCCGCGTACAACCTGCGGCTTGAAGGATTGATTCGGTACGGCGCTTCGCCACGCGCGACCATTTACCTCGCGCTGGGAGCGCGCGCCCATGCATTCCTGAACGGCCGCGGTTATGTCACGCCGCAGGACGTAAAAAGCATCGGTCCGGATGTGTTGCGGCATCGCATCATTGTCAGCTACGAAGCCGAGGCGGAAACGGTGACCAGCGAGACGATTATCGAACGAATCTTTGCCGGGCTGCCTGTGCCGTGATGGAAGGGATCGTCATTCCGAGCGAAGCCGAGGAATCCAGTGGCTTAACCAGAGAGCGATTCCACGGGGTCCTTCGACTCCTCCCGCGTCTGCGGGATCCGCTCAGGATGACCATCGTTGGCAGGCCGAGTCGAAGAATTCGATAACACGACCCAAGATTCACGAATGCGACATCAAAATTACTTCGTTTACATTTTGACGAACGCAGATCGGCATACTGTTTTGTACATTGGCGTCGCGAACAGTATCGAGCGACGCGCGAACCAACATTCGCTCGGATTTGGGAGCGCATTTTCCCGGCAGTACAATGCCCACAAGTTAGTTTATTTTGAAGCATACGCAGATCCGACGAGCGCAATCGCGAGAGAGAAACAACTCAAACGTTGGAGTCGTGTTAAGAAAGAAGCTCTGATCACGCGAAGAAATCCGGAATTGCGCGATTTGTTTTCTGAGATGTACGCTTTACGACTAGTGGGAGGTTCTCGGTAATGCAACGGGCTCCCTCGACTCCACTCCGCTCCGCTCGGGATGACGCCCGCGCTGAGAAAACAACCGAGATCCTCAAAAAGATCAGAACCCTTGAGATCAAAACACGCGGCCTGGTCGAGACCGCGTTCGCCGGCGATTACCACAGCGTTTTCAAGGGTCGCGGAATGAATTTCGACGAAGTGCGCGAATATCAGCCTGGCGACGAAATTCGCGCGATCGATTGGAACGTCACCGCGCGCATGGGGAACGCGTTCGTGAAAAAATTTACCGAAGAACGCGAATTGACGGTGATGCTGGTGGTAGATGTGAGCGCGTCAGGCAGTTTTGGCAGCACGACGCAATCGAAACGCGAATTGGCTGCCGAAGTGGCCTGTCTGCTTGCTTTCAGCGCGATTAGGAACAACGACAAAGTAGGCCTGCTGCTTTTCACGGATCGGGTTGAGCTTTTCATCCCGCCCAAGAAAGGCCGCTCGCATACGCTGCGTATTATTCGCGAGATTTTGTTTTTCGAACCGGAGGGGCGCGGCACCGAACCCGGGCCGGCTCTCGATTACCTGAATAAAATCGTTACGCGTCGCGCGGTCGTTTTTTTCATTTCGGATTTTCAAGCGCCGGACTTCTCGCGAACGCTCGCGGTGAGCGGACGGCGGCATGATTTTGTGGCGATCCAGATCACGGACGAACGCGAAAGAACGCTACCAAACGTAGGCATCATTACTCTGGAGGACGCGGAGACCGGAGACCAGATCGAGATCAATACCGCGGACCGCAAAACGCGCGCCCTGTTCGCGGACGCCGCCAGTGAGCACGAAACAGAGCTTTCGCGCACGCTCCGGAAGAACAATATTGATGCCATTACGCTGCAAACCGGCAGGGACTATCTGCCGGCGTTGCGTTCGTTTTTCAAACAACGCGAGCGTCGGCTTGGGGTTCGATGAATTGGATCGGAAAGGTCATCCTGAGCGGATCCCGCAGAATTAGCTTAATGGTTTCATCACGGGATTCCTCGACTTCGCTCGGAATGACAAACGGTTAAAATGAAAATGTCGCTTTTTATCGCGGAAGAATTCCACGACATCACCCCGCCCGTGGACTATTCCCTTATTCCTCCCTGGCTTGTATTTGTCATCGCATTCGGCGTGCTGTCACTGGTCGGCCTGGTGGTGTGGTGGTTCGTGCGCCGAAAGAAACCGGAAGCGCCGCCCAAACAGCCACGGGAAATTGCGCTCGACGAACTCGAACAAATTCGCTGGGAGATTGAAAAAGTCAGCCCGTATCAGTTCAGCATTCGCGTATCCGACATTTTGCGCCGGTACGTGACGCAACAGTACGGTCTACCGGCAACGCGACAAACTTCCATAGAATTTTTGACGGCGACCGCAAAGGCGCCCTCATTTTCAGCGGCTGATAAGTCCTTGCTCGAGGATTTCTTGAACCGCTGCGACCTGATCAAGTTCGCAAAGTACGAAGCGACCGTGTCCGACAGCGAATTGTTGCTGGAAGAAGCGATCCGCTTCGTCAAAGGAGGGCAACTTGCGACTGTTTAATTGTTTCTGTCATTCCGACCGAAGTGGAGGAATCCCGCGGCTAAATCGTTGGGTAATTTCGCGGGATCCTTCGACTCTGCTTCACTTCGCTCAGGATGACGACTAGTGATATGAAAAATCTATTCGATTCGTGGTCAAACAGCGCATTGACGTTTGCGCATCCCTGGCTGCTGCTGCTTCTGCTTGCGGTCCCTTTGCTTGCATGGCTGCGCGGGAAAAGTGGCCCGGCCGCGGCGCTGACTTATTCGTCGACAGCAAGCCTGCGGACGATCGGGAAAAAAAGTGCAGCGCGCGTCGGAAAACTTTTACGAACGCTATTGCTCGCTTCGCTTGCCATCTTCGTCGTGGCTCTTGCGCGACCGCAACTCGGCAAGAGTCTCACTCAAATCGAGGCCAGCGGGATCGACATCATTCTTGTGCTCGACGTTTCCGGCTCGATGCTGACGAAAGATTTTACCATTGGCGGCCAGGAGGCTACGCGTGTGGATGCGATTCGCGAAGTCACGCGGAAATTCATCGAAGCCAGGCCAAATGATCGCATCGGCATCATTGCATTCGCCGGTCGTCCTTATGTCGTTAGTCCCATGACGTTGGATCATGATTGGCTTTTGCAAAACCTGGACCGGGTGAAAATCGGCCTTGTGGAAGATGGCACCGCCATAGGGTCGGCCATGGCTGCAGCAGCGAATCGCCTGAACGACAAAAAATCCAAAAGCCGCGTGCTCGTCTTGTTAACCGACGGCGAAAACAATGCCGGCAAAATTCCGCCCAAGACTGCCGCCGAAGCAGTGAAAGCGCTAAAGATTCATTTCTATTCCATCGGCGCTGGAATAAATGGAATTGCGCCTGCGCCCATTTTCACCAGTCGCGGTCCGTTGACCGATGCATTGGGAAACATCCTTTATGAAAATCAGCCGGTGCAGTTTAACGAGGCCGGGCTGAGGGAAGTCACGAAAATCGCCGACGGCAAATTTTTTCGGGCTACCGATACGGAATCGCTGGAACAGATTTTCGACGATATCGACAAGCTGGAGAAATCGACGGTCAGCGTGAAAAAATATCAGCAATATCGCGATCTATTTCCGCTGTGTCTCATGGGCGGCTGCGGCTTGCTGCTGGCGCAAGATGATCTTATCACAGACCGTCTGGAAAAAATTGCCATGAATGCTGTGTTATCCAGAGCGAAGCGAAGCGCAGTCGAGGGACCCCGCGTAAAAACCTACCGCAATGCCTCGGGATTCCTCGACTTCGCTCGGAATGACGGGAAAAAATTACCATGACGTTTGGTGCACCAGAATGGCTTTGGGGATTGCTGATCATCCCGCTCTTGGTCGCGCTATTTCTGCGTGCGGAGCATCAGGGGACTCAAGCGGTTGCAGGAATTCGTTTCCGCGCGCCTTCTCCCGCAGCTCGCGGGAACGGTCAATCGACCGCGGCGCATCATAAGGTTTGGCTTGCAGTTGCTCGGGCTTGCGCTGGCGATCGTCAGTCTTGCGCAACCGCGCTGGGGTTACACCTTTCAAGACGTAAAGCGTAAAGGATTCGATCTGCTCGTCGCGGTGGACACGTCGCGAAGCATGCTGTCCAATGACGTCCAGCCCGACCGGCTCGAGCGGGTCAAACTGGCGATCCAGGATTTGATCAACGAACTCCAAGGCGACCGCGTCGGCCTGATTGCCTTTGCCGGACGAGCTTTCTTGCAAGCACCGCTGACGATTGATTACGACGCCGTCATCGAAGCGGTCAATGATCTCGACACAAAGACAATTCCCGAAGGTGGCACCAACATCTCCAGCGCCATTACGCTCGCGACTCAGAGCTTTGGCAAAAGCGCAACGGGAAATCGCGCGCTCATCATCTTCACTGACGGCGAGGAATTAAGCGGCGATGCGCTAAAAACGGCCAAGGCTGCGGCTGACGCCGGGGTGCGAATCTTCACGGTCGGGGTCGGCACCCCCCAGGGTTCTCTCATTCCTATCACCGGAGAAAACGGTGAAACCAGCTTCGTAAAAGATTCAGCCGGTCAGGTCGTCAAATCGAAGCTGGATGACAAGCGTCTGAGCGAGGTCGCTGAGGCAACAGGTGGGTTTTACGTTCATCTGGAAAACGGCCCGCGCACAATGCAGCAAATTCAAAATGAAGGTTTGGCAAAAATGCAGGCCGCTGAGATGGACGTGCGGTTGTCACGGCGGCCGATTGAGCGCTATGAGTGGCCGCTCGGGGCGGCGTTGATCGTTCTCGCTTTCTCCATCTTGATTCCCGAGCGCAAATCGGCCACCGGGTGGATTCGCCGTGGCAAACGCGCGCGTGAACGAACGTATGTTCCTGCGCCGGCGAAGACAGCAACCGCAGCCGTAGCTCTCATGCTCCTGCTATCTGCATCCGCTTTTGCCACTGCTCCGGGAGTCGACGCGTATCAGCAGGGAAAATTTGAAGACGCTTACAAGGAATTTCAGGAAACCTTGAAATCCCATCCGCAATCCCGCGCCGAAGACGAGCTCCAGTTCGATTCGGGGGCCGCGGCTTACAAATTGAAGGATTACAATAAAGCTCTGGAATCATTCAGTCAGGCTCTGCTCACGCCTGATACAGGTTTGCAGAGCAAGGGGCATTACAATCTCGGTAACACGCTGTATCAGCGAGGCGAAATGGAGAAAAACGAGGACAAGAAACTAAGCGACTGGACCAATGCCCTCGATCACTACGAGCAAACCCTCAAACTCAATCCCCACAACGAAGAGGCGAAGGACAACTACGAATACGTCAAAAGGAAAATCGATGAGTTAAAAAACAAGAAGCAACAACAACAGTCCCATCGCCCTCTCCTTCTCCAACTCCTCCGCAGAAAGACAAACAGAACAAAAAAGATCAGCAGCAAAACCAGCAGAATCAGAAGAACCACAAAAACAGAATCAACAGCAACAACAAAAGAATCAGCAGCAACAGCAACAGCAACAGCAGCAAAACCAAAAGGACCAACAGCAGCAACAACAACAGCAGCAGTCACAAAACCAGAAGTCGCAAGACAAGTCGGGCAACAACAAAGACAAAGACCAAAAAGAACAACAGCAAAAGGATAAGATCAGGCTCAGGCAAAGAACGAACCTCAAAAGAAACAGCAGCAACAACCCGGCCAGACTCCCTCCCCTTCGCCCGGCGGCCAAAACCAACAGCAAAATCAGCCTTCGCCATCGCCAGGCGAGCAGCAGGCCTAAGCAGTCCCCAAGTCCTGGCGAAGGAGAAAACGAGAACACCCTCGCCGTCACCGGGCAAAGGTGAAGGGGAAAACACCTCCCCTACTCCAGCCGAATCGCCGCAAAAGAAATTCGCGGGCGAAGTAAAAGGCGCTGGAGGAGATACGTCACAAAAGCCTCCCGGGAAAAACGAGCAAGTCGCCGAAGCTGAACAGGAGAAAGAGGGCCAGATGAGTGAACGCCAGGCTCTGGCGCTTCTTGAATCGATGAAAGACGAGGAAGCGCGAGTCCGACTTGATGAACGCAAAGTAACGCGCCATGTCTATAACGATTGGTAAGAGCATTTGTCATGTCGAGCGAAGTCGAGACATCCCGTGAATTTATTCCTCGGTTACCTACGGGATTCCTCGACTTCGCTCGGACATGACGACGATGAAGAGTTTTAGAATGCTTCAACGAATCTTAATCGCGATTTTCGTGACAATGGCGTGCATGCAAGCTGCATTAGCCGATGCGCCGAGTGTCACCGCCGTCCTGAGCAATGCCGAGATAAGCTGTCGGTGAAACGGTCGAGCTGCAAATCAAGGTAACCGGTCCCGGCGATGCGCAGCCGCCTGAAGAGATCTCAATCGATGGTCTGGAGATTCACTCCACCGGAACATCGCGGCAGTTTGAAATCCATAACTTCGCGACCAACTCGAGCGTGACTTATAGTTACACGATTCTTCCGTTCAGAGCCGGACGATTTACCATTCCGCCGCAGACCGTTCGGGCCGGCGGCAAGATCCTCCGGACTCCAGAGTTGGTGTTGAATGTTGTCGATTCCCCGGGACGACCGACGACCACGCAGCAAAATCGCAGCGCGCAGCGTCCCTCTACCAGTGCGCGGGATCTGGTTTTCGCTGAATTAATCGTACCAAAGAAAACAGCATATGTAGGTGAGATCGTTCCGGTTCAAATTCGCATGGGATTTGATGCGCGTATCCGTCCCAGACTGGTCGAGCCGCCAGAAATCACGGGACAAGGATTTACGTCGCAGAAATTGCAGCAGTCCGGACAAAACCTGGAGACCATCAACAACAGGCCTTACGAAGTGGTCACGTTTAAAACTGCGATTGCTGCTGCGCGCGCGGGAAAGTTTGAACTCGGGCCAGTCACGGCGAAAGCGCAGATTGTCGTTCCCCGAAGGCGAAACGCGCCGCGTTCCCGTTCGCCATTCGATTTATTCGATTTGGACGATCCTTTTTCAGATCCATTTTTCTCGAATCCTTTTGCCCAGCTCGGCGAGCGTCGCGACATAGATATCAGCAGCGAACCTGTATCGCTTGAGGTGAAGCCGTTGCCACCGAACGCGCCACCGAGTTTTTCAGGAGCTATCGGGAGCTTTACCATGGCTACGGACGCGAAGCCGAAGAGCGTTCAGGTAGGCGATCCGATTACTGTCACAACTACAATTTCAGGGCGCGGCAATTTCGATCGCGTCAATGCGCCATTGATCGAGGATGAACGCGGCTGGCATAAATATCCCCCCTCTTCAAAGTTCAAGCAGGACGATGAAGTCGGCATTAGCGGCACAAAGACTTTTGAAATGGTGCTTTCGCCTAACGAGAAAAAGCAAACTCTGCCAGTGCTCGCCTTTTCCTATTTTGATCCGGCCAAGGAACAATACATGACGCTGCATAGTGAGCCGATGGCGATCACGGTGCAGGGTGGTTCAGGCGGGTCGAACGTTGCCGCTCAGCCGCCGTCATCCCCGCCGGCTGGCGCATCCCCTGCGGCCCCATCGGTTTCAACAGCCACCAAGCCGCAGGATATTCTTTATCAATTAACAGAGCCATCGCGCACCGTGGCATCGTTCGAGCCGTTTTACACGCGTCGCATCTTTTGGGAGGCGCAATCACTGCCCCTGGCGGCGCTGCTCATCTTCGCTGGCTGGAAGATTCGGCGAGCCAGACTCGACAATCGCCAGGCGCGGCGCATTGCCACGCTGCAACACGGAGACGGCTGAGTTGATGCACAAATTGCGCCGTGATGACGTATCTCCGCGGGAATATTACGCCGAAGCGTCGCGAGTTGTCCGGTTGAAGGCCGCGCTGGCTTCCGGTAACCGGGGGATCGATCCAAACGTGGTGGACGTAGAGACCGCGGCCAACACTTTCAAGCTGGATACGGATTCGCGGGACCAGCTCCGCCGGTTGTTCGAGCAAAATGACGAGTGGCAGTACAGCGGAACGCATAACGGCCCGGGAAAAATCTCACCGGAAAGCCGGCGCGACGTGCTGGAGTTAATTGAAAATTTGAAATGAACTTCATTTCTGTCATTCCGAGCGAAGTCGAGGAATCCCGTGGCCTAACCGAAAAGCAACTCCACGGGATCCTTCGACTCCGCTGCGCTTCGTTCAGGTTGATGGCGGGTCGTACGCGAAATCGTAGAGTGCCGTAGCGCAATCCGAACTTTACCAATGCAATATCAGAACTATTTCGTTTACGTTTTGACCAACGCTGATCGTCACACGGTCTTATACATTGGGATCACGAACAGTCTCGAGAGACGCGCCAGCGAACACTCGCTTGGGCTGGGAAGCGCGTTCGCTCGCCAATACAAAGCCCATAAACTGATTTATTTCGAAGCGTACCCAGATCCGACGAGCGCGATCGAAAGAGAAAAGCAACTTAAACGTTGGAGTCGGGCGAAAAAGGAAGCGCTCATCGCCCGACGAAATCCAGAATGGCGGGACCTGTTCGAGCAAATGTACGCCCTGCGGCCATGCAACGATTTTCGATAATGCAACGGGGTCCCTCGACTGCGCTCGGGATGACGGGCAAACTAGCGCTCGTGTTTTTGTTCTGCTCGGCTTTCGGAATGACTTCCTCAGCCTTCGCGCAAGCAGATGCTGACTTTGCAAAAGCGAACAACCAGTACGCTCAGGGAAATTTCAAGGAAGCGGTCGCCAGCTATGAGGCAGTGGTTCGCAAAGGGCAATGGAACGCAAATCTGTTCTACGATCTCGGCAACGCCTATTTTCGCACCGGCGATTTTGGGCATGCGATTTTGAATTACGAGCGCGCGCTTGCGTTGGACCGACATCATCCGGAAGCGATGGCTAATTTGCAGATTGCACGGGACGAAGCGCGGGCGCTGGAGCTCCAACCAAGTCGTCTCGAGCGTTACCTCCAATTTGCCAGCGCTAATGAGTACTGCGTCGCTGCCGCCGTTGGGTTTTGGCTCGGAATTTTTGGACTGATCGCGCTGATTTTTGCCCGCCGCCGTTCCGCTGCGTTAACGGTCTTATCGATTGCCTGCCTGCTGGTATGCGCCGCGACTGTGTGGGCCACTTACATACTGGAGCGAGGCAGCAATGGACCCGCGTTGGCTATCGTTACGGGCAACGACGTGCAGGCGCGTCTCGCTACCGCGGACACGGCGAACAGTGTTCTCGCGTTACCGCCGGGCAGCGAGATCAAAATCCTGAGTACGCGCGGTGATTGGATGTACGCCGCGCTTCCGAATGACTTGCGCGGCTGGATTCAGGCGAAGAACGCCGAGCAAGTGCGGCTGTAACAGTTTCTGTAGGGCGTCTGTGTGTCAGACGCCATGAGTACGAGCAACCAAACAGATAGGCGCCTGACACAGACGTCCTACAACTGCAGAGCATCACGATTTGCAGGGGTCAGAAATTGCCGCTAGAGAAATTATATGAATCCAGAGATGGAGATCGGCACCGATGAGAAGGCGCTCGAAATGAATCTGGATCCGACCAAGTATGGGACTTTCGCTGAGATCGGCGCCGGACAGGAAGTAGCGCGGAGATTCTTTCGTGTCGGTGGTGCCGCGGGCACAATCGCCAAGACCATGTCCGCCTACGACATGATATTCAGCGATGCCATTTACGGACCGGCACAACGCTATGTCAGCCGTGGTCGTCTCAAGACAATGCTCGATCACGAATACGATCTTCTCATCGAACGGCTGGACCAAAAGTTCGGAGCCGAAAAGATGTTCTTCGTTTTTGCCGACACAGTTGCGGCGCGCAGTTTCAAGGAACGAAATGAATCGCACGGCTGGCTTGGTGTTCGATTTCAATCCGAACCTCGAGCGCAGCCGAGCCAGATCATCATCCACGTTCGTCTGCTGGACGCGACTCATGTGGAACAACAGGAAGCGCTCGGCGTGATCGGTATCAATTTGCTGTACGGCGCGTTCTACCATCGGCAACCGGAAGAATTGATCGCGTCGCTTCCGGAAAATCTCGCACCGGGACGAATTGAGGTGGACATGATCAAATTTTCCGGACCGAGTTTTCAATATGTGGACAACCGATTGATGAGTTTGCAGCTGGTCAGCCAGCGCTTAACAGATGCGGTGATGTTTAAGGCCGACGGTGAAACGGTCCAGCCGGCCGAAGTTTTCTACAAAAAAGCGATCCTGGTCGAGCGCGGTAATTTTCGGCCCGTTACATACGCCACGAACGACATGCTGGATGGTGCGCGGCGCGTGTTTCTGAAGCACTGCGATTGCTCGGAAGACGAGGTCGTGGTGCTCATGGAAATGACGTTGGAAAATTTGCTCGCCGACGGCCAGGTGAATCACGCCGATTTTCTGGCCCGCGTGGACATTCTCGGCGCCTTGGGACGAACAGTCTTAATCTCGCGGTTCCGCGAATATTATCGGCTCGCGGGTTATCTGTTTCGCTATACGAACAGAGCAATCGGGCTCGTCCTGGGAGTGCCAAGCCTGATCGAGATCCTGAACGAAAAGTATTACACAAATCTCGAAGGTGGAATTCTCGAGGCGTTAGGACGGATGTTTAAGGGAGGACTAAAACTTTACGTTTATCCGATGATTCGACGAAGCCAACGGAAGAACCATCACGGCGACGCAAAT
This sequence comes from uncultured Verrucomicrobiae bacterium, assembly GCA_963753675.1. Lineage (GTDB taxonomy): Bacteria > Verrucomicrobiota > Verrucomicrobiia > Chthoniobacterales > UBA10450 > Udaeobacter. The sequence goes on from CAVWCZ010000001.1 coordinate 269,367, forward strand.
CGAAGTTGCGCCGAATTTGCGCTCGTTGTTTCAATACTTGATTGACAACCAATACATCCAGGAGATCTCCGATTATCATCCTGAGTATTTGCGCATTCATCCGCCCGACGTGCTTACAAAATTGCAGTCCGGCGACAACAGATGGGAGCAAATGGTTCCACCGGAAGTCGCTCACATCATCAAGAAACGCGAATTTTTCGGTTACCGCAGACCAATCGCCGCGTAGGTGACCTCCACGAATGTCATTCCGAGCGAAGTCGAGGAACCCCGTGGAAAAAGCTTTAATGTTCCGCACCGGGATGTCTCGACTTCGCTCGACATGACAGCGCTATTTAAAGCTAAATGAAAATCGCCGTGGCCCAGATTTCATGTTCGCTCGGCGATCCTGATGCGAATCTGTCCAAGGTTGGCGACTTTTCCCGGCGGGCCAAAGACATAGGCGCGGAACTGATCGTGTTTCCGGAAATGACTGATACCGGCTACGCAATGCCAGTGATCCAAAAGCATGCCGCGCATTGGAAAACTGGATTTGTCCCCGGACTTCAAGAAATCGCGGCGGAACATTCAATTGCGATCGTCAGCGGTGTTTCGGAGCGAGATGGGTCATCAATTTACAATTCCCAGGTAATTGTAGACGCCAAGGGCGACATCATTGCGAAATATCGTAAGACCCATTTGTATGCGGTTGCGCCGGTCGCAGAACAAACCTGCTTTGCGGCGGGGGATTCATTTACGAGCTTTGTGCTCGGCGACTTGCGTTACGGTTTCAGCATCTGCTACGATCTCCGGTTTCCGGAGTTGTATCGAAAACTGGTCACCGAGCAGAACGTCGACGCTTTCATTATCTCATCTGCGTGGCCATTTCCAAGGGTCGAACATTTTCGCGTGCTAGCCCAAGCGCGCGCGATTGAAAATCAAAGCTACGTTGTCGCATCGAACCGCGTCGGCAAAGACGATAACCTCTGGTTCTGTGGCAGCTCCGCGATCATCGACCCTCGCGGAGTTGTGATTGCAGCCGCCTCTGCAGACCGCGAAGAACTGATTCAGGCTGATGTGTCTCAGGAACTCGTCGCCTCGGTCCGGAACCGCGTCGAGTCACTTGCTCACCGGCGAGAGGATTTGTACGGATAATGTAGCGCGAGCCTCTGGCTCGCCGCGGCGGGCGACACGCAGGCGCTACTTCATCATGACACACACAGCGACACATTAGTCGAAAACCGAGAGCCTCTCCGGTGCTTCTTCACACGACCGAAGAGGCTCTCCTCGGAACTTACTTATTTCCTTGCGGCAGCGTTTGGTTGTTCTGCGAATTGATCTACAGACAGGCGCGTTCCATGAAGCGTGCCAGTGTCCTCAAGGACGAGGTTCCCGGTCGCATCGAAGAACTTCTGATCGTAGGTTCCGTCGAAGCTATTCTTGTCAACGCTGACAGTATTAAGTTCCCTTAACTCGAACCGGACACTCCCGTTAGGCCCGCCGCCGGGGAGCCATCCTACGTGGAAGAGCTGGAACGAACCAACGATCGCCTGGTCCGCTTTTGCCGCCGGCGAAAACGCAAAGCAGCCAAGCACGAGCAGAATTGTTCCGAATGTAATGTTCAATTTTTTCATCTTTAATTTTTTCTTGTTGTTTTGCCCTTCTTTGACCCCGAAGGCTTTCGGGGTCAGTTCTGGCCGTTCGCCCATGTACTGCGCGAATTTGGCAGACCTGTTACGCGTAAAAGTCTGCAAATCGTTAAGGCCCTGCTCGCAGTATTTCGGGATTAAATGGCGAATCCGCCGTTCGTGGCTGGCAACTTCGAGAATGGCTATGACGAATCACTTGCCACGATTCAAAGGCCGATTCTGGTATATCCAGATAAGAAAAGACTCTAAACAGCAGTTTTATTTTGAAACCACTTTTGGCGCGAGGGAGGCGACAATTTTTTCGAAGCGGGGATCACCGCGCAACGAATCCCAGTAGGGATTGAGACGTAGGTCGCCGTACGTTGTGCCGGCAGGGATTTTCGCGAGAACTTCGAGTTGCTGAAAAGCAAGGTCGCGCTCCCCGGTCACAGCGCAAATCACCGCAAAGCAATAAAGTGTGTCCCCCGTCAACGCCCAGCTACGCTCATAAAGCCGGTCCGCCGTGAGAGGATTTGCGGGTTCCATCTCGCTTCGTTCGCCCGCGGTCAGTTCTTCCAAGCGCACCAACTGTTGTCCTTTCCCCCGCTTGGCTGTCACCGCACGACGGTGCTCACTAACAAGGAAATGTTTCAGCGACGTCAACAGATAGGAGCGCAAGCGTCCTTTCTCTTTGCGAACATCATCAAAATTTCGCCGCTGTAACAACAGAGCAAAAAAGGCCTGAGTGAGATCTTCCGCCTCCTCGTGTCGGGTGCCTTCTCGCCTAATGAAGCTGTAGATCGGCCGCCAATAGCTGCTGCAAAGTTTCTCGAGTGCTTCTTGTGCGGCGTCCGATTCGCCTTGCGACTGCAACACCACGGTCCAGTGGGTGGTCGTGAATGCGACGTTTCCATATCGCGCGCCTGGATCAACCTCAGTCTGTGAAGTCACCGGATCATCGGCAGGCACGCCGCTATCGAAACAAATATACGCACCGATATCAAGCTGGCAGTGTCAGTGATGTAGCGCGAGCCTCCGGCCCGCCGCGCCGGGCGGCACACATGCGCTACACTTCGTATCTAAAACTGTGCCAGTCGCGCAGCACTAACAGGCACAAACTCGCTTTCGTAGAGAATCAGCGGTTTCTTTCCGCGCAATAGTCGCCACCATTGCCTGGCGGAGCCCAGCACGATCAACAACACAAGCGTCAGAAAGAAAATGGCCACCAGCGCATCGAGGCGCCACACGCTTGCCTGCCTTACCAGTTCAGCGGCTTTGGCTGGATCGCCCATTGCCGAGGCATCACGCAAAAGCGAGCGAGCACCGCTCAAGAAACCAAGTCTCGGGTCGGCCGAAAACACTTTGAGATAGCCAGCCGAAAACGTGACAGCGCACATGAAGCAAAGCGGCAGAATTGTGACAAAGACATACTTCGTTTTTCGCATTTTGATCAGGAGTGTGGTGCCGAGGCAAAGAGCCACGACCGACAGTAATTGGTTAGCCAGCCCAAAGAGCGGCCAGAGTGAGTTGATGCCGCCAAAAGGATCAATCACACCTTCATACAAGAACCATCCCCATGCCGCCACCAGAAGTACGCTGGTGAAGAAGTTCGCGCTCCATGAACGCGTGTTGCCGAGTGGACTCCAGAGATTGCCCAGAAGGTCTTGAAGCAGAAAACGCCCTACCCGTGTTCCGGCATCGATCGTTGTGAGGATAAACAAGGCTTCGAACATGATGGCGAAGTGATACCACAGCGCCAGGGCGGTTGGATTCGCAGTGACTCGCGCAAACATGTGCGCCATCCCGACAGCGAACGTCGGGGCGCCACCTGCACGGTTGAACATTGTGGACTCGCCAAGATCCGCGGCAAGCGTTTGCATTTCGTGTTCGGTCACGGGAAAACCGGCCGCGGAAACTGTTGCCACCACTTCGTGGGGCGTGCCTTTCATGTTAATGGCGAAGTATTCTCCCGGTTCCAACACACACGCCGCGATCATCGCCATCAGGGCAACCATCATTTCAGTTACCATCGCGCCGTAGCCGATGCTTCTTACTCGCGACTCGCGTCGGATCATTTTCGGCGTGGTGCCCGAAGCGATAAGAGAATGAAAGCCTGAGACCGCGCCGCACGCGATGGTGATACAAACAAAAGGAAATACCGGTCCGGCAAAGACAAGCCCGCTGCCGTCGACAAATTTTGTAATCGATGGCATTTGCAACGTGGGATGAATTAACACCACCGCGACCGCAAGCATGGCAACGGTGCCAAGCTTCAAGAACGTGCTGAGATAATCGCGCGGTGTGAGCAACATCCATACCGGCAAAATCGACGCTGCCAGCCCATAGATCATTATTGCCCATGCCAGCCATTTCTGGTCGTGATGAAACCACGCTTCAATGGCCGGAAATTGGCCGAGAAATTGTCCGCCCCACACGCCAAACGCCAGGCCGAACAAGCCAAAAATTGTTATCGCAATGACACTCACTTTTCCTGTGCGCAACGCGATTCCCATAATCAACGCCAGTGGAATGGTTACTGCGATGGTGAAAACGCCCCACGAACTGTGTCCCAGGGCCTGGACAACAACGAGCGCAAGGACTGCCAGCAAAATGATCATGATCGCCAACACGCTGATCAGCGCGAGAAAACCCACACCTGGTCCGATTTCTTCCTTCACCATTTGGCCCAGCGTTTTTCCACCGCGACGGATCGAGGCGAACAAAACAATCATATCGTGCACTCCGCCCCCGAGCGTGGCTCCGATCAAAATCCAAAGAGTGCCGGGAAGAAAACCAAACTGCGCCGCGAGCACTGGCCCAACGAGCGGCCCCGGTCCGGCAATCGCCGCAAAATGATGTCCAAACACCATCCACCGATTCGTCGGCACATAGTCCTTATTGTCATTACGCAGAACTGCCGGAGTCGCGCGCTCCTCGTTTAGCACGAGCACTTTTGTCGCGAGCCACTTGCTATAGAAACGATAGCTGATCGATAAGGCGCAAAATCCGGCGATGACGATCCAGAGCGCGCTGATTCGTTCTCCGCGCGAGAGGGCAAGGACGGCAACAGCCCACGTGCCCAGCGCAGCCACGCCCAACCACAACAGTTTCTTCCAGATGGTCACGTCCCCGAAAGCTTAATTGAAATTGTTGCGCTCCGCTACAATGTGTGACTTGTGAGATTGGGTCACAAAATACAAAAATTGGTAGACGGCCGCAGCCTGGCTAGCGCGAGAAAACATACGCTGAGGCTGCTGCGCGCGCACACCTTCCCGTTGGAAACGAAGCGCGTAATCGAAACAATCGATCCAGTTAAATTCGAGCAGATTCGCAGCCGTTATGCAGTGGGAGATCCCGGAGCGGACTGGCCAAAGTACCTCGATCTGAAGCGATGGATTGAGGTTAACATTCGCCGCATCCGGGCCATTGAACTTGATCTGTCGCGTCCGAAGCGGATTCTCGATCTCGGCTGTGGCGCGGGTTATTTTCTCTACATCGCGCAGTTGCTTGGTCATACCGGACTTGGGCTCGACATGGATCGGCTGCCGATGTTTCGGGAAATCACGCGATTGCTCGACGTGCGGCGCGTTGTTCAGCGGATCCAGGCTTTCCGTTCCCTGCCGAGCTTCGGACAAAAGTTCGATGTTATTACCGCTTTCATGGTTTGCTTCAACGATCACAAGATGCCCGGACTTTGGGGCGTACCGGAGTGGGATTTCTTTCTCGACGATCTGGCGAAGCATCTAAAGCCGCGGGGCCGGATCTGGCTCGAATTGAATCAGGAATACGACGGCACCTTTTACACGCCCGAGTTAAAGGAATTTTTGGAAAATCGCGGCGCCAAAATTGACGAACACAAGGTCGTCTTTAATTCAGGGCTTCGCGCGCCTGTTTCAACTTCGCCAACTGCGCGTTAAGAGCGGTCAACCGTTGCCGGTGATCCTCCACGACTTTCGCTGGCGCGCGTTCGACGAACGCGTCGTTCTTTAACTTCGCCGCTACGCTTCTGGCTTCGGCTTCAATCTTCGTGATTTCCTTCTCCAATCGTTCCCGTTCGCGTGTCTGATCCGCAGCGGCGACCTGCAAAAAAATTTCACCGAGAGGCGTAACCGCGACCGGAGTTCCAATCGGTGGCTGATATCCAGGTTGAAGGACCACTTCCTCTGCGTTCAACAGCCGCGTTAACGTTGGGATTTCGTTGGAAAGCGATTTACTGTCAGACCGTAAAATAAATCGCATCTTTCTGTTCGATGGCGTGTTAGCGGTGACACGAAGGTTCCGGCCGGCTTGTGTGAGTCCGTAGATCTCCGATACAAAATTGTGTGTGTTCACAAGGTCTTTGACGTTGTCCAAAGCGAACTTTTTTGGTGGCTCAGTAAATTGAATCGAAGTGTCCCCCAAACCCAACAGGGACCAGAGTTCCTCGGTAAGGTGCGGCATAAAAGGATGCAACAATCGTAACACTGCCGAAAGCACAAAATCCATCACTGCCAGTGCGGATTTTTTCCTGTCTTGCTCCTCGCTGAAAATCTCAGTTTTCGCGGCTTCAACAAACCAGTCGCAATAATCGCTCCAAACAAAATCATACAGACGTTGCGCGACCGTGTTGAACTGATATTCGCGATAGGCGACGTCGATTGCGTCGATTGTCTCGTTTAACCGCGCGAGTACTTCGATGGCGTAGATTGATAGAGTAGCGCAAGCCTCCGGCTTGCTCGCAAGCGGGACGCTCGCGCTACCTTGCATCTGGCGAAATCGCGCGACATTCCAGAGTTTTGTCGCAAAGTTACGGCCTTCCTCGATTTGCCGTTCGTCGAACCGAATGTCCTGTCCCGTCGGCGCGATGCGCATCAACCCGAAACGCAGACCGTCGGCGCCGTACTTGTCGATCAGTTCGAGGGGATCGGGCGAATTGCCGAGGGATTTGGACATTTTTCGGCCTTGTCCATCGCGGACGATGCTGGTGAAGAAAACGTGTTGAAACGGAATGTTGTCTTCAATCTTGCTTGATTTGCCAGGCTCGAACTCGAGGCCGGCGATGATCATTCGCGCCACCCAGAAGAAAATAATGTCCGCTGCAGTTACCAGCACGCTGGTCGGATAAAACTTCTTTCGCGTCTCCGGGTCCATCGTCTCGTACGCCCACAGCCAGGATGAAAACCATGTGTCGAGCGTGTCGTCATCCTGAATCCAATTCTCCGGATCAGACGGCGGCTCGATGCTGACGTAGATAGTAGCGCGAGCCTCCGGCTTGCGTGCGTTTTTATCTTGCAAGCGAGATCCATGCGCTACCTCAATCCCGGCTTTCTCTGGATTGCGGTTTATGTACTCTTCGATTTTGAACAGCGCCCGCTCGTTCCGAACGATATGGTCATAGCTCTCATGCTGCCAGAACTGCCCTGTTCGATCGAGCAACTCGTTGATTTTGTGTGCCGTGAACGACTTCCACGAATGGAGGATATCCCCGAGATCATGGCCATCGCGAGGGGTGACCACGACATGAACGTGATTCGGCATCACGACCCATGCACCCAAATCGTAGCGTTCTCGATCAAAGCGGACTAGCGCCTCGACAACAACTTTCGCGGCGCGTTCGTCCTTGAATACGCAGGAGCCGCTGCCGGCATCGAGCCATTCCTCAATCTTTGCCGAGAAACGTTCGTAATAAGTCTGGCGTTGCTCGGCGGTCCAGGGCTCCGGGTTCCATTTCAACCACGCCCGCCTTTCGTCCTCCAGCTGCGAGAGTTTCGTCGTTGGAATTGAATCGGCGAGCCGGAAGGTAACGAAATATGTTTTTCCGGTCTGCTGCCAATGCGGCAGATTCCGACGGGTGATGTCGACGTCCGCGAATTCGTCGTAGCCAATAAAAGTAGCGCGAGCCTCCGGCTTGCGTGGTTCTTGATCTCGCAAGCGGGACGCATGCGCTACTTTTTGCAACCGAGACGGTCGCGTTACTTTGTACCAGGCTGGAATTCGGTGTCCCCACCAGACCTGACGGCTAATGCACCAGTCGCGGATGTTTTCCAGCCATTGCTCGTAAACCTTCTCCCAGTGAGCCGGAAAAAAACGGATTAAATGATCACGGACAACCGCCAGCGCTTCTTTGGTTTTTGGATAGCGCAGGAACCACTGCTCGCTAATACGCGGCTCGATAGGCACATCGCTGCGGTCACTGAAGCCGACATTGTTTTCATAGGGCTCCGCTTTCGCCAGCGCTCCCCTCGCCTGCAATAACTCCACTGCTCTCTTCCGGCCTTCGAATCGATCCAGTCCGTTGAGTTCCGGCTCTGCCGGGCAATTGATGCGGCCATTAGGAGTTAGAACGTCGATGATCGGCAGGTCATGACGCTGGCCGATCTCAAAATCCAGAGCGTCGTGCGCTGGCGTGACCTTGAGCACACCGGTTCCAAACTCCGGATCGATTGCTTCATCGGCGATGATTGGAATTTTCTCGCGCGCCAGCGGACGCCAGGCATGTTTACCTAACAAATCGACATATCGTTTATCACCCGGATGAAAAGCAATCGCGGTGTCGGCCATGATCGTTTCCGGCCGGGTCGTCGCCACTTCGATGTAGGACATGCCTCCGGCTGGCCCGGCAAGCGGGACGCTTGCCCTACTTTCAATTTCGTAGCGAACGAAATACAAATATCCTTTCTGCGGCTTGCTAATTACCTCTTCGTCGGAAAGCGCAGTTTGCGCCGCGGGATCCCAATTGATCATGCGGCGCCCGCGATAGATCAGGCCTTTATTGTAGAGGTCGACAAACACCTTCTGAACAGCCGCGGCATAGGCGGGATCAAGCGTATAGCGCTGGCGCGACCAATCGCATGAACAACCAAGTCGCTTCAGTTGCTCGATGATGATTCCGCCGTGTTTGTCCTGCCATTTCAGGACTCGCCGCAAAAATTCTTCCCGTCCAAGGTCGTGGCGCGTTTTGTTTTCAGTCCGGCGCAAAAATTTTTCCACCGCCGTTTGCGTGCCGATTCCCGCATGATCCATTCCCGGCAGCCAGAGGACTTCGAATCCCTGCATACGCGCTCGTCGCGCGAGGATATCCTGGATGGTATGGTTCAAAACGTGCCCGAGCGTGAGCATGCCAGTAATGTTCGGCGGCGGCATTACAATCGAAAACGCCGGCTTCGGCGACGAAGCATTCGCTACGAAATCGCCATGCTCAATCCAGCGCTGATACCATTTCGGTTCAACCGCTTTCGGATCGTAACGCTTGGGAAGTTCTGCCATGCGGCAAGCATCGGAGAGCGACCGGCAATTGCAAGAACCGCGGAAAACGTGTCAGCGATTCTGGTTTTATTATTCAATGAGAATCAGCAACACCTTGCCCGTTTGAAACCTCTGCTGCTTTCCGAGCAATCTCACTTTGCTACTGAGTTTTCGTCTCCGGGAGTTTGAAACCAACATAAGTGCCTGCGCTGATCCCAAGCAATCCCAGCAGCGTGGCACTAAACGCCGGCATCGCCAGTTCATTGTACACATTCGCCACAAACATTATCCCCAGAACAAGTGTCCAGACGAAAATCTGGAACCGATGAAAACTGATAAGGTTATTTTCGGCGAGAAGGTCGTACATGACTCCCTTCCAGGTCGGCCATGCGAAATAGGCGCTTTGCCAGCGATAATTTGCGAGCCGTTCCCGTATCTCATTTTGTTTCTGTTCATTGTCCTCGAGCTCTTGCTTGTCCGACGGAGATATTGAAGCCCGCGCTTTCTGCAGAGCTTCCAATTCCTTCTGAGTAGCACTTTGCAATTCCTTCAACTCCTCCAAGACTTCGGGGTATGGCCGCGTCACGTCGACAATTGGCTGATTGCCGGTAGAACCGGCTGGAACCGGTTTGCCCGCGTCGACAAAAGCAGAACTAAGCGCAGTACCAGCGCTGATTCCGATCAATGCCAGTACAGACGTATTGAGCGTATCCATCGCTCCGGTGACAACCCAAAGGAAAAAATAGGACGCGATCACGAGAAAGAACCAGAAGGCCATCTGACCGCGGGCGAGACTGTAAGGCCTTTGACCATCCGGTCGGCATGGCGCGTTCGCATCACGAATGATATGCGTGTAGCGAGCCAGCATAAAAAAGGCAATCAACGCAATGAAAATAACGATAAAACCGAGCGCGGTGCGAAACTTCGGAATGATCGTCAAAAAGAATTGCTGATCGAGCTTGTGTTCACCCTGTGCGTCCGGTCGCAATTCCGATCGTACTTCCTCTCCGTTGTTGAATCCGACGGACACGACGACGCGACGATCCAGGACCGGCTGGTTAAGCAGATGGGACCATGTTGTCTTTGAAGCATCGTTGCGGACCAGAGGAAAGTACACGGTGGTGATCTTGTATTCGACCGGAGGCTGGTCGTTTGATTTACCAGTCCATGCCGGGGTTTCGTACCAGTAGACCGGCGGAACTCCGCTAAGTGGACGATGGTCCAAATAAAGGATCAGATTCTTAATGTCGTGTTGCTCAGGTAGCTTCTTTTCTTTCTCCAATTCGTCGCACCATCTTTCAAAATTATAAATATCCACCCAAATATCATCTCCACGTTCGACGTGGACTTCAGGCTTGCCCCTTATTTCCTTCCAGGTGTGCAGACCTACCGAACCCACGTAAGGACTCGGACCCGCCGGAGTCGGGCTTGGGGCTACTTGTTGCGCAATCGTGGTCGAAGGCGAAGGCGCTTCCTCCGCTTTCACTGCATCAAGCGAAAGTCTCACCGTCAGGACGCAGAAGCCGACCAGAAGGAATAAAGGGAGATTTGAGTAGTGCCGTTTCAACCAAGGCTCCGGCGGCTGTACATTGCTTTCAACGAACTCGTTAAACGGAGTCCCCGAAAATAGGACCTCCTTCCGTTTCCACGAGATAAGGGACCTATTTGTCCCGCTAGTCATGTGCCAAGGATGCATTGGCGGATTGCGCGATGACAAGCCCTTTTATCGGCCACCAGCCAAAGGCGGCCGCTTCATCCAACAGCTCCAACAAGACAATCCAAGTTGCAGGTCATCTACTACGCCGCCACTTTCCCACCTGCATGAGTAACCCGCGTCCGCTTGGTGTTTTCGATTCCGGCATCGGTGGCTTGACGGTCGTGAAGGCATTGCGCGATTTGCTGCCGAATGAAAACATCGTCTATCTGGGCGACACAGCTCGTGTTCCCTATGGCCCGAAAAGTCCCGAAACCGTGCGACGCTATGCAGTGGAACTGGCGGAAATATTGATGCGAAAGAACGCGAAGGCGCTGGTTGTTGCCTGCAACACGGTTTCGTCGGTGGCGCTCCCTTTGCTAACACAGAAATTTTCCGTGCCAGTGATCGGAGTAATCGAGCCGGGGGCGCAAGCCGCGCTGCAGGCCACACGCAACCGGCACATCGGAGTGATTGGAACCCGTGCTACGATTCGCAGCGGGGCGTACGAAAAGGCGCTGCAGGCAGCCGATGACAAGGTGCGGGTAAGCAGTCGCGCGTGCCCGTTGCTCGTCCCGTTAATCGAAGAAGGATTGCTCGACGACGACGTGACCGATCAAGTGATCACTCGCTATCTCGAACCGCTGCTGGCTGACAAAATCGATACACTGGTGCTTGGTTGCACGCATTATCCTCTGCTCAAGAGCGCAATCGCTCGACTACTAAAGCAACAAATCGAGCTCGTCGATTCGGCGCAGAATTGCGCCCGCGCGGTGGAAGAAACATTAGATCAACAGTCACTTCGAGCGAGCCTGCCAAACCGCGGCGAACTCCATGTCGCTCTTACCGACGCCGCCGATAGTTTTCTGAACGTCGCTCGCGACGCGCTGAAATTGCGGTTCGGCGAGATCGAGCTGCAATCTTTGCCTTAGATTTTGGCAGACTTTTGACTACGAGATCGTAGGAGTGATCGATCATTTTCCGCAGCTCGGATTCAGGAATGCCCGTTTCAATCTCAACGGTATTCCAGTGCTTCTTGTTCATGTGGTAACCCGGCGTCACCTGTTCGTATCGATCGCGGAGGTCGAGCGCTAAATCCGGGTCGCACTTCAAGTTCGCCGTCGCCGGCACTTCATCCAGAGCTGCCAGGGCAAACATTTTACCCGCAACCTTGAACACCAGAACATCGGGTCCGAACGGCGTGCCCTCGCTTGCACGAGGTTTCCGAAGGCAGTATTCGCGGAATTGCGCGAGATCCATCAGACAATTCGGTCGCGCAACAGTTCCGCCAAATCTCGAATGGCGACACGCTCCTGTTTCATCGAATCACGCTCCCGCAGCGTAACGGTGTCGCGCAAGGCGTGGTCCTTTTCTCCAAGGGTCTCGAAATCGACGGTAACACCAAAAGGCGTACCGATTTCGTCCTGCCGCCGGTACCGCCGGCCGATTGCGCCGCTCTCGTCGTAGAAAACAGTCATGTGCGGGCGCAGGAGACCGACGATCTCCTTTGCTTTTGCGACCAGGGGCTCCTTGTTTTTGAGCAGCGGGAAAACCGCACACTTGATTGGCGCGATCCGTGGATGAAAGCGTAAAACTATGCGCGATTCCATGTCGCCCTTGTCGTTAGGCGCCTGGTCTTCCGTGTAAGCATTGCAGATCAAAGCCAGTATGGTGCGATCCACACCCGCGCTTGGCTCAACCACGTGCGGAATGAATCGCTGCTTGGCTTCATCATCAAAATACTCGAGCGATTTACCGCTTCCTTTCTGGTGCTGTTGCAAATCGTAGTCTGTTCGATACGCGACCCCCTCGAGCTCCTGTAGCCCAAATGGAAAATCGTACTCGATATCATAGGTCCCTTTGGAATAGAAAGCGCGCTCTTCGTCAGGCACCGTCAGCACGTGAAGTTTGCTGCGTGGGATACCGATGTTTTCATAAAACTTCAGCCGCTCTTCCAACCAGTAGTCGAGCCATCTCATCCCCTCTTCCCCGTGACAGAAGTATTCGAGCTCCATTTGCTCGAATTCGCGTGACCGAAATGTAAAATTACGGGGATTGATCTCATTCCGGAAAGCTTTCCCAATTTGCGCGATCCCGAACGGCAACTTCTTGCGCGACACTTCGAGGATGTTCTTAAACTGGACGAAAATCGATTGCGCGGTTTCGGGCCGAAGATATGCGATTGAGCTTTCGTCCGCAGCCGCGCCAACATGCGTCTCGAACATCAGGTTAAATTGCCGTGCTTCGGTAAAGTCTTTGCCGCCACAATTTGGGCATTTCCTGACGCCCTTTTTCTCTAGGAGTTGATCGGTGCGCAGATGGGCCTTGCAGGTGCGGCAGTCAATCATCGGATCGGAGAATCCCTCGACGTGCCCTGACGCCTTGAGAATAGAGGGATGTGTCAAAATCGCGCCGTCCATGCCGAGTACGTCATCGCGCTCATGCACCATGACGCGCCACCAGTAGTTTTTTAGATTACGCTTTAATTCCACTCCCAGCGGTCCGTAATCCCAGGCGCCATTGAGCCCGCCGTAAATTTCGCTGGATTGAAAAATGAAACCTCGCCGCTTGCACAGGCTTACGATTTTTTCCATGCGTTGGGCGTCTAAAGGCGCGCTCATAGTTTTCGGCCACAGATTAACGCAGATTCCGCAGATCCAAAGATGTTGTAAAGGCGCTCGCCGCGGCGAGCGCCACTTGAAGATCCGGCGTTTGACACAAACGCCGCTACAACAACCAGGTCACTTACATTTGCGGTTCGACTCTGACTTCGGTCTTCACCGAGTTAGCAATGAAGCACTGCTCGTGCGCGGCATGATTCATCTCCTCAATGTCTTGGGACGTTGGTTGATTCTCTCCGGAGAATTTTAGTCGCTGCCGTAGTGTGACCCGTGTAATCGCAAGTCTGCCTTCGGCGTTTTTTTCCATGATTCCAACGGCGTCGTCGACATATTCGTTGAGCACAAACTTCTTTTTGCAGGCCATGGCGAGAAAGGTCAGCATGTGACAGCTCGAAAGCGAAGCCACAAAGGCCTGTTCCGGATCGACAAGGTTGGGATTACCCAAATAGGCCGCAGCTGCCGACGCCTCCATTTCGTGTTTCCCTTCAAATTTCCAGGTGTGATCGCGGGAGTATTTCTGGTACTCGAACGGCTTGTCGCCGCGGTTCCAAGTGAGAGTGACTTTATGTTCTGACATGCGTTTAGATAGAACGCGACACGCCGCAGGGCAAGCCCTCAGTCGCTTGTCATCCTGAGCGAAGTCGAAGGATCCCGCGGAACTACCTGAAAGTTAGCAACGGGATTCCTCGACTCCGCTTCGCTCCGCTCGGAGTGACAGCTTGCGTTCTGGGAGGCCCCAATTATTTTCTAGGCTTCTGAAAATCCGCGCGATTAGCTCAGCGGTAGAGCGGTCGCCGCGGCGACAAGTCGCAGGCTTGCGTTACAGGACGCGCTCTTTATTTTGTCCGCTTCTGAAAACGTGCGCGATTAGCTCAGTGGTAGAGCACTTGCTTCACACGCAAGGGGTCGCTGGTTCGATACCAGCATCGCGCACCAGGTTTTTCTGTCCACGGGACGGCAAGTAAGGTCGCAAAAATTTATGGCTCTGATACAGGAAGTTCTCGAAATTGTTAGAAAACGTAATCCCAGTGAGCCTGAGTTTCTTCAGGCTGTGACAGAGGTGCTTGAATCGATCCGTCCAGTCATCGATCGCAGCAAGAAGTGCCGCGACGCCAGAATTCTTGAGCGTCTGGTAGAACCGGAGCGTTTGATCCAGTTTCGTGTTCCGTGGATCGACGATAAAGGACAGATCCAGGTGAACCGCGGGTTCCGCGTCCAGATGAATAGCGCGCTGGGCCCTTACAAAGGCGGCCTGCGTTTTCACCCGACTGTTTGTGCCAGCATCATCAAGTTCCTGGCATTCGAACAAGTATTTAAGAACTCGCTGACCGGCCTGCCAATGGGCGGCGGCAAGGGCGGCTCGGACTTCGATCCCAAAGGGAAAACCGACCGGGAAGTCATGCGATTTTGCCAATCGTTCATGACCGAACTGTTTCGCCACGTCGGTCCGAATACCGATGTGCCCGCCGGCGACATTGGGGTGGGAGGACGCGAGATCGGGTATCTCTTCGGCCAATACAAACGGCTGGCAAACGAATTCACCGGTGTGCTAACCGGAAAAGGTCTCAGCTGGGGCGGCTCGCTGATACGTCCGGAGGCAACTGGTTACGGCGCTGTTTATTTCGCGCAGGAAATGCTCAAAACACGCGATCAATCAATCGAAGGCAAAATTTGCAGTGTCTCCGGCGCCGGCAATGCCGCGCAGTTTACTGTGGAGAAATTGATCCAATGCGGCGCAAAGCCGGTCACGATGTCGGACTCCAGCGGCTTTATTCACGACAAGAATGGCATCGATGAAGAAAAGCTTGCCTGGGTCAAGAGTATCAAGAACGTCCGCCGTGGACGCATCCGAGAGTACGCCAAAAAATTCCGTGGCTCAAAATATGTCGCTGGTCAGCGGCCCTGGAGTATAAAATGCGATTGCGCGTTTCCATGCGCGACCGAGAACGAGATTACCGGCGAAGACGCAAAAAAATTGCTCACCAACGGTTGTTACCTCGTTTCTGAAGCGGCGAACATGCCAAGCATGCCGGCAGCAGTCGATCTGTTCCTTGAAGAGAAGATTTTGTTCGGACCGGGAAAAGCGGCAAATGCCGGGGGCGTGGCAACCTCTGGTTTGGAAATGAGCCAGAACTCCATGCGCTTGCCATGGCCGCGTGAAGAGGTGGATTCGCGATTACGCCACATTATGTCGACGATCTTCAAAAACGCCTGGGACACTGCTGAAGATTACGGGCAACCCGGAAATCTTGTAGTCGGTGCAAACATTGCGGGATTCGTCAAAGTCGCCGATGCCATGCTCGATCAGGGCGTGGTTTAGTTAGCAGATTTTCACAGGCACCTTTCAAATAAAGGTCTTCTCGTTAGGACTTCGGGCCGCCGTGCGAGAGCATACAACGAATCTCATCATCGGACCGGATCGAACCGGCGGGATGTCGCCGATTCTGCTTCGGTCGCCGTTATTTCTGCGACACAACATTGAGATCAATTTCTCGTCGCTCGGCCCACGCAAGTCGTCTCTCGAATCCGAATCCCATCAGGATGAATATGAAGGCAAGATATTCTGTCCTGTTAGTCCTGCTCTCCACTGCACTCACTATCGGTGGCTGCACGGACTACTACACCACGTATCCGGGAAATGGACCTTATTATGGGGCCGCTCCGGCCTATGGGGCGTATCCAGGATCAGTAGCTGTCGCAGTCTACGATCGGCCGTACTATCGCGGGCCCGGATATTGGTCGGGAGGCGCGTATTATGTTTGGAAGCCCGGTCACTGGGTTTGGCGTAACAGCCAGAAAGTTTGGATCCGCGGCCGTTACGTCGTCCGGAGATACCGTTGACCGGACGGCAGTCAAACGATCGGTTGAGCCAGGCCCCAGACGGCCAGGCGAAAACGCACCGCCGTTGCGAGGCAGCCCAGACCGTAGCGTACGCTTCTGCGAAAATTAATCGATGACGCCTCCGGCATGTATCGAGCCGGGCAGGTCACTTCACCGATACAAGAGTGAAGGGCGATAATTTGAACGAGGATTTGATTATCGAAGACGAAATCGTTCGAGTTTGTTTGCAATGGCAGGCGCTCCAGCAACTGCCGGGAAAAAGCGCGATAGCCGGTGTGGTACTCCGACAGTTTCGCGCCCACCAGAAGATTCTCCACCAGCGTGAGAAACCGATTGGAAACATATTTCCACCAGGGCATGCCGCCGCGCAGCGCGCCACCGCCGAGGATGCGTGAAGCGAGAACGCAGGGATACAGGCCGCTCGCCACCAACGCGGCCATCGCCGGAATCAGTTGAGGCGTGTACTGATAATCGGGATGGATCATGATGACGATGTCCGCGCCTGCCGCCAGCGCGAGCCGGTAACAGGTCTTTTGATTCGCGCCGTAACCGCGATTCTCCGGATGCACTTCTATCTGAACGTTCGGCAGCGTGCGCGCGATTGCCACCGTTTCGTCGCGGCTGGCGTCATCCACAACAATGACCAAATCGACAATGCCATGCGCCATGACTTCGTCGTAGGTCTGGCGCAACGTACGCGCGGCGTTATACGCGGGCATCACCACGACAATCTTCCGGCTGTTTAGCATCTTGAATCGTCGAATATGCGTTGAATGGCTACCTTGCAAGCTCGATGACGATTTTTTACGATCCACATTGCCTCGAATATTCCAGCCCGGGCCATCCGGAACGGCCGGAACGCATCGCTTGCACTGTTCCACTGCTAAAGGATCGCCACCCTGACTGGGAATGGCGTGAGCCGGTCGCGGCTACGGATGATCAATTGTTGCGCGCACACTCTGGTAAACATCTCGAACATCTCGTCACGACACATGAAGATTTCGATGCCGACACCCCACTTTATCCAAACATCGAAATGTACGCGCGGCGATCGGCTGGCGCCGCGCTGGCTGTGGTGCAGTCTGCAATGCGTGGCGAGCCCGCATTTAGCTTGATGCGGCCGCCGGGGCATCACGCGACGCGGGATCGCGCAATGGGTTTCTGTTACTTCAGCAATGTTGCTGTCGGGGCGCTCAACGCGCTTCCTGTAGCCGCTATCGCTGATGCCGGTCCACCGGGGTCGCCGCACGCTGCCACAGCAAATGTCGAACGGATTGCCATTTGGGATTTTGATGGCCATCACGGGAATGGCACCGAGGCGATCGTAGCGCAAAACGAGCGCATTCGGTTCGCCTCGATTCATCAGTTCCCTGCTTATCCCGGGACTGGAGCGAAATCGTTCGCGAATATCGATAATTATTCAATCGCACCTTACACACTGCGCGATCGAATTCTCGAAGTTGCGCAGCGTTCTCTCGAGAAGTTGATGGCTTTCGAACCTGATTTGCTCCTGGTTTCAGCAGGTTTCGACGCATACGCGCGAGATCCACTTTTGCAGTTAACGCTTGAGCGCGACGATTTCGCTACGTTCGGCGAGTGGTTAAAGAAGATTGACATTCCCGTCTCGGTTGCCCTCGAAGGGGGCTACAGCAATGACCTGCCAGAATTGATCGACGCGTTTTTAACCGCATGGCAGGTCTAGGGCCCGTACAAAACCGGGAGAAGACACCCTAACTTTGTGAGATCTGCAAGAATCTGCGTTCATCTGTGGCCAATCTCCCGAGTTTGCGCATATTCGGAGCTTCAAATCGGGCCGTAGTTCAGCTTGGTAGAACGCTTGAATGGGGTTCAAGAGGTCGTGGGTTCGAATCCCGCCGGCCCGATTTTGTAAAATATCCGGTCACAATGTTTTACGTTTATGTAGAACGGTCGCCGCGGCGACAGGTCGTGGGTTCGAATCCCGCCGGCCCGATTTTGTAAAATATCCGGTCACAATGTTTTACGTTTATGTAGAACGGTCGCCGCGGCGACAGGTCGTGGGTTCGAATCCCTCCGGCCCGATATCCGGCGGAGCTATGGTAGCGCAAGCGTCCCCGCTTGCGATTTTCGACGACGCAAGCGAGACGCTCACGCTACATTGGTAGATGCTAAGTGCCGGAATTGTAGGATTACCGAACGTCGGGAAATCGACGCTTTTTAATGCGGTTACACGCACACACAAAGCGCCGGCGGAGAATTATCCCTTCTGCACGATTGATCCGAATGTCGGCGTGGTGATCGTGCCCGATCCACGCCTGGAACGGATCGCCGAGATTTCTCGCTCGAAAAAGATCACACCGACGGCCATCGAGTTTGTAGATATCGCAGGGTTGGTAAAAGGCGCGAGCGCAGGTGAAGGCCTTGGGAATCAGTTCCTCCATCATATCCGCGAAGTCGAGGCGATCGTCCAAGTCGTGCGTTGTTTTGAGAATCCCGACGTTCATCACGTAAGCGCCACGATTGATCCGGTTCGCGACATTGAAGTGATAAACACCGAACTCGTATTGGCAGACCTCGCTTCGCTGCAGAAACGACGTGATCGAATGCAGAAGCAACTGCACGCCGGCGAAAAAGCAGCAATCATTGAAAGTGCGATCATCGAAAAACTACTCACCCATCTCGACCGGGGGAAGCCGGCGGTCACCGCTGAGTTAACTCCCGAAGAGAAGATGATCGCGCGAGGCTTCTTCCTGCTGACGTCAAAGCCGACAATTTTTGCCTGCAATGTGGCGGAATCTGATCTGGCAGCTGTAGCCGCGGGCGCTGACCGTGGATACACCGAGCGAAGCATCCTCAATATTGCCGGGGTCAACGCCGCCGGCTACAGCGCCGCGAAATACGTCGACGCCGTTCGAGAGTACGCCAAGCACCATTTCGCCACCGAAGCCATTGTGATCAGCGCGCAAATCGAGAGCGAGTTGGTCGATCTCACCGATCAGGAGGCAGTGGAATATTTACGCGGCCTTGGCGTGGACGACAGCGGCGTTCACGAGCTAATTCGGGCGGTCTATCATCTGCTCGGCCTGCGCACTTATTTTACCAGCGGCGAAAAGGAAACGCGCGCATGGACCATTCACGCCGGCGACAAAGCACCAGCCGCGGCGGGAGCAATCCATTCCGATTTCGAGCGCGGCTTCATCGCGGCGGAAACTATCCATTACAATGATTTGGTCGCGGCGGGTTCTTTCGCAAAAGCGCGCGAAACGGGCAAGCTGCGCCTGGAAGGAAAAGAATACGAAGTGCGCGATGGTGATGTGATTCTCTTTCGCTTTAACGTGTAATACGCACTCTTCCTCTTAATCTTAATCTCCCTCGGCGAAAATAGATCAAGAGGAAGCGGCAGAGGAAGGATTCTACTTCACTGCCCGAGGTATAAGATCCGACCACATTGTTCGCAGCTGACGATTTCCTTTCCCGCTTTGACCCGCGCCGCGGTCGCAGTCGTTACTTTCATGTGGCAACCGGTGCAAACACCGTGCTCCACGGCCACGATCGCAGCGTCGCCCTTACTGTTGAACAGGCGCTCGAACTGATCGAGCAAATCGGCATCGATTTTAGACGCAAGCGTTTCCCGCTCATTTTCGAGTTCTCGCTGCTGCGACTCCAGAGCTTTTGATTTGCTTTCGAGGTCGACCAGTTGCCGCGAGATCGCATCTTTGGTTGCTACATCGCTTTTCTCCGCCGCTTCGAGTTCGCTTTTTAGCTTGTCGCCCTCGATCATCAATTCGAGCTCCTGATCCTCGAGCTTGCGGATTTCATTTTCGTATCGCTCAATCTCGTGACCGATTGCCTGAAACTCGTCGTTTTTCCGGGTTTGATATTGCTGCGTTTTGAGCCGTGCGATGCTTTCGTTGCGCGTGCCCACGTCGAGCTCCAGATTTTTTCGTCCCACTTCCAGTTGGCGTGTTTTTTGTTTCAGCGCGTCAACGTCCGCTGCACTTTTTGCCAGTTGCGATTCAAGATGGCTGCGTTCCAACGGTAGCGTTTTAATTTCAGATTGAATCTGTCGGATCTTCTGTTGTCGATTTTGGAGAACGAGCAGTTGTTCCAGTTCCGGGTGCACAGCGCGCTCAACCTATTGATTCGGCGGAGCGACGTCAATCACCGGCCAGCAGCCTTAAATTCGTCGAAGGCGTTGAGCACCTGCCCGGGTCGCGCCCGCACGGCAATGCTGTCGGTCAAATTGACCCAACGCACTATGCCGGTTCCATCGACTAAAAACTCGGCTGGCCTGGCAATGTCCGCTCCTTTGGGGCCGGCCCCTGAATGCAACACATCGTATCGGCGAATGACCTTCGCTTTTGGATCCGAAAGCAATGGAAACGTATATCCGAGTTTTTGTGATTGGCGCTGATTGATCTTCGGCGGATCAACGCTGATGCCGACAACGCGAATGCCGCGCGACTCGAATTCCGAAAGCCGTTGTTGAAAACTCCGCAACTCGGAGTTGCAGAACGGTCACCAAAAGCCGCGATAAAAAATCAGCACGACCGCTTTCGAACCGGAAAGTAGATCCGTCAGGGAAACCGGTTTGTTCTCCTTGTCGTATAAAGTGAACTCCGGGGCTTTTTGTCCGACGCGCGGCGCTCCGGTTGAAGCCGGCACTTGCCGCGCCGCGTAGAAAAACCCGTAGCAAAAAAGGGCAATCATGAGTGCGCCGACAACCCCGAGAATGGGCCCAAAAATTTTTCCGCGATATGCCCTGGAATTTCCAAATGCACGAACCAGACCCACGACGAGCAAGATCCCTCCAGCGCCAAACACGAGAAGATTAGCCCAGGGGGAATCCCGCGTGACCGGGAAGTGCACGAATAAAAACGCGTAGCTGAGAAAGCCGACTAGTACAAAAAGAAACCCGAACCAGAGTGACCAGTTCCAGCTTCGCTTCGGACCCGCATTCATGTTGATGTCGGAAGCTTTGCGCGTTCGTGCGTTCAGGCTTTTGGAGTCCCCAACCGCAAGATCCAGCGATAAAGCAGAAATGTGATCGCCGCGAACGCGATGCCGCCCAAGATTTTCCCTGCGGTTTCAAAGCTAGTGCCGACGACTGCCAGCGGTGCATTCGGATTCGAAAAACCGAGTTTATCAGCAAACGCAACCAATCCCGCAACGATCACCGCCAGCAGACTCTCGCCGACTATCAATCCCGACGCGAGCAGCACGCCCAGTTGCCTGGTCGCATCCGGCCGCGGAGTCCGTTCAGCTCGGCGATCGAAGAACCAACCGACGATCGCGCCGACCACGACCATCAATGTCGTCGAGGTGGGTAGGTAAATGCCCAAACCAACCGCCAACGGCGGAACATGCATGTGTTTCGTCGCGCGACGCAGAATTTCGTCCAACACAATGATGCCGACACCAATCGCCACACCGGTCGCAATGAGGCTCCAATCTATATTGTGCGTGATCACGCCATTGGCGAGCGATGAAATAAGACCAGCTTGCGGAGCAGGAAGCGGATTCGGTCGCCCTTCCGCCCCCGGCGCGCCCACGAAACCATAGGCCTGATTCAAAAGATTCATCGTCGGCGGGATAACAAATGCGCCTGCGATCACTCCGATTACCAACGCCCATTGCTGTTTTGCGGGCGTAGCGTTTACCAGTTGGCCCGTTTTAAGGTCCTGTAGGTTGTTATTGGCGATTGAAGCCACCCCGAACACGATAGCGGTAACGAACAGCGCGAATGCCACCAGCGATTTGCCCGCTTCCGGTGCGAGAGAAGATTGGAGCCCGAATACGAGCAGCAGCGCGGCAATGACCACGACAAGAATTCCGATGCCGGAGAGCGGGCTGTTGGATGAACCGATTAGTCCTGCCATATAACCAACCACCGCTGATACTAAGAAGCTAAGGATCACTATGAACAGCACGCCGCCGAGGACCAGCAGCAACGCGTGATCACCCAATCCGCTGGTGAGCGCGAAATGCCAGAGTAAAAAGCCAATTGGAATCAGGCAGAGCAAAGAAACCAATCCAACAATACCGATCGGGATATCGCGCTCGGTGATTGGCAGCGCATCAGCCTGGCCGGCTTTTCGCGCGCGGGATGCTGCCATCGCGCTCGTTAATCCGCGCGCAACCGGCTTTACTAATTTGAGCAGCGTCCAGATCGCCGAGACGCCGATCGCGCCTGCGCCTATGAAACGCACCTTGGTACTCCACGTGTTTTGCGCGAGCGCGGCCGCATCCGTCGTAATGTCGCCAGACAGACCGGAAAAATGCGGGACACCCCAACCCCACCCAATCAATGCGCCTACAAGCATTGCAAGCCCCACCCCAAGCCCGACCAAATGGCCGATTCCTAACAACATGAAGGACAGGCTGAAATCGAAACCAGTCGCCGAACCGCCGCGGCCGACACGGAAATACTCCGCCACGTCGCCAGCGAAAATTTTCGTTTGAGCAATCCCATAGAAGATCGCGGACACGATTGATCCCCACAAAACGGCGAGCACACCTGCGCGGCCATGCTCAACGTCATGAGCAGTCTCCCCGACATCGTTGCCGGGGCGACTGCCTACTTTGAGCACTTCCGCGCACGCAACGCCCTCGGGATAGGGCAGATCCGAGTTCGTCACCAGCGCGCGCCTCAGCGGGATCGAATACATTACGCCGAGAATTCCGCCGAGCGCACAGATCCAAAAAGTGGTCCAGAAAGGGAAGCCGTTCCAATAACCGATCATAATCAAACCGGGCAGTACGAAAATGATCGCCGAGAGGGTTCCCGCTGCAGACGCGACCGTCTGGACAATATTATTCTCCTGAATTGTCGCGTTGCGAGCGCGGCGCAAGATCGCCATCGAAATCACCGCCGCGGGGATTGAGGTAGAGAAAGTTAAAGCTGCCTTTAATCCTGCGTACACGTTCGCTGCTGTAAACACCACTGTGATGATGATGCCGATAATCAATCCGCGTATAGTGAGTTCAGCGGGGCTCTTCGGGCGCGTTTCTTGATTGGCTTTCACGATACGACTTCTGATTTTCTTTAATCGCGTGCCACGCTTCTGCGCGTGACCAACGCGAGCGGAGGATAGTCTCGAATCGCCGAACGGGTCAAGACGTTGTAGTCCAGCCGACGTGTGGAAGTTCAATTTTGTTGGATAGACAGCAAACTGCCTACCAAATCAGCATTTCAGCATGCGAGTGAAATAAAGAGGGCGACTGGGG
This sequence comes from uncultured Verrucomicrobiae bacterium, assembly GCA_963753675.1. Lineage (GTDB taxonomy): Bacteria > Verrucomicrobiota > Verrucomicrobiia > Chthoniobacterales > UBA10450 > Udaeobacter. Next base: position 292,556 of record CAVWCZ010000001.1, read on the forward strand.
CGAACCAAGTTGGGTAACGGAATCTCATCTTGGCTGAATTAGCGGTTCTGCTTCCGCGTTGTAGCCTTGCTGACCCTTAATCTCTGCACTCACCTTCTCAATTTGCGCAGCCTGCTTTTTGAACCTTGCGGTGAAAGTGTCTATTTCCCTTCGGCGCCGCGCAACTACCGATCCTAATACGGCAATCGTTGCTTGTTGTTCTTGAATTTTGGCCTGTTGTCGCTCGACTTTATTATGTTCCTTCAGGAACTCGTTAAGCAGCATCGCGTTTACTGCGTCGTAACGCACCGAATCCACCCTCCAGTCACTACCGCGAGTGACCAGGTCGGGACTTAACTTTTCTACGTCTTCCGCAATGAGCCCAAAAGCAAGCGGACCACCCGGTTCGATCTCCTTTTTGTATCGGAAACTCACCGGCTTAAGCTCATAGATGATCTCGCTGGCGCGCCCCATCGGTTTTATCTCGTCCTTGAAGCGCCGGGAAGATGCCTCGAACCCCAGTTTGCCGTCTTCATTAACATACAGCGCTTGGGAGCCGCCGGCTTGATTCCAAATATTGCCGATGTAGCACCTGTACTTGTCAGAGCCGCCAAACTCACCAGGAGCACCGATACAGATGCGGTTGTTTTCAATAAGGGCCAGGTTGCTTCCGGCTTCGACCCCGATACCAATATCGGGCCCGCCGCCCGGAAAATTGCCGTTTAGGTTCGGGAGCGCATTTAATCCGATCGCCGTGTTCGAGTAGATACCCTGGCTGTAGGTAAAAAGCGCTCCGGCGCCTATGGCTGTATTGCCACCAGGAAGGGGGCCAGCAGTGGGGAAACTGGCTATGTTAAAAAGCGCGGCGGCTCCCATCCCTGTGTTCACGGAGTACTCGATATTGTTAAAGAGCGCGTCGAAACCGTCAGCCGTATTGGCATCGGTGAGTGTTCCCTGTGTGCCGCCAGTATTGCTGAAAAGAGCGAACGCTCCGGTGGCCGTATTTTGCCCGCCCGAAGTATTGAATAAAAGCGCACCAGCGCCAATGGCGGTGTTTAGAATTCCCTCACCCGTACTTGGATTTCCGATATCGGAATAGAGCGTCCCCGCGCCAAGCGCCGTGTTAAACTTGCCTTCTGTGCTGGTCCTGAGCGAAAGCCAACCCACTGCCGTATTGTCCACACCAGTTGTGAGACTAAAGAGAGCGTCTTGTCCCTCCGCAGTATTCGCTCCCGGATAGGCTCCGTCCGGCGCTGGCACTACCCCGAAAGCGTTCCAATCAAGCGACACAACAACGTACACAAACACCGACACGACCAGCCTCCGCACAACGTTGCGATTTCTCATTGATTTAATTTTCTTTCAGTGCTTTGGCTTCGTACATCCCGCGGCGATTTAATGCTTCAACGGTCATTTTTAGTGGTTGTTGAAAACCATTTTTGCGACGGGTTCTCCATCGCGGATTCGTTCTGCCGTACGGCGACCGGACTCGCTCATCTCAACCTGCGCGCTGACTTTTTGGATTTGGGCAGCCTGCTTATCGAGCTGCGCGGTGAGGGTACTCATTTCTTTCTCCTCATCGACGACAGTTGATTTCAACTCGGTGATCCTCGCTTGCTGTTTGTCAATATTGCTCTGTTGCTCCTCGACCTTCTTGTGTTGTTTCAGAAACTCGTTAAGCAACATCGCGTTGACGGCATCGTACCGCACGGAATTCACTTTCCCGTCGCCGCCCCGAGTTACCAGCTCGGGACTTACTTTTTCTACATCTTCTGCAATGAGGCCAAAGGCAAGCGGACGACTCGGTTCAATCTCCTTCTTGTATCGAAAACTCACCGGCTTGAGGCCATAGATGACCTCGCTAGCGCGCTCCATCGGTTTGATCTCGTCCTTGAAGCGCCGGGAAGACGCCTCGAAGCCCAGTTTGCCGTCTGCATTGACATAAACCGCCTGGGGGCCGCCGGGTTGATTCCAAATGTTGCCGATATAGCAACTGTTATCCACGTTCTGACCATCGGCCGCAATGCAGATAACGTTATTGGCCGTGGTGATGTTACTTCCGGCTGCAGCCCCCACACCGATGTTGCCGGACCCAGTAGTCTCGTTCGAGAGGGCATTTAATCCAATCGCTGTGTTGCCGTCGCCCGTGGTGTTGTTGAGGAGCGCGCCAGAGCCTATGCCTGTGTTACCATTGCCGTTGGTATTGTTGTGAAGCGCGCTGGACCCCATGGCTGTGTTGCCCTCGCCCCCGATGTTCGTAAAGAGCGCGTACGCTCCATCGGCAGTGTTACTGCCCCCGATGGTATTGCTGTAAAGAGCGAGTGCTCCAGTGGCCGTGTTTTGGATACCGGTACTGTTGTTAAGCAGTGCTCCCGTGCCGACAGCCGTATTTCCATCTGCGGCGTTGGCATAAAGCGTCCCGGCGCCGAGCGCTGTGTTGAACCCGCCGGTGGTAACAGCGTGTAACGAACGCCAACCAACGGCCGTGTTGTACGCACCGGTGGTGAGACTAAAGAGAGCATCCTGTCCCTCCGCCGTGTTCGCTCCAGGATATCCCCCGTCTGGTGCTGGGGTGAGCGCCTGCGTCGAGGGCGAAAGCCCAAAGCAGACGAGCGCCAGGGAAGCCAGGAACGCCGCGGTTGTCGTTTTCAGTCGAATCAGTGGATTCATGTGCTTCCTTTCACTATGCCCCCGCCATGTTGATTTTTGGCGATTCCGGGTCCGGAAGAGACGAAGAACCTAGCGGGGACAAGTCCTCCGCCTGATTCGAATCCGATTATTGACGCTAGCGTGGGAAAAAACCAGCCGAGTTGTCAAGTCAAAACCAAAAACATCACTCGAGAAAAACGGGTCTGTTCGCTCTTACCGCTATGGGCAATCGCCAAGACCGATGTGCGTTCCAAGCGTTTCGGCGAGCCGCCGAAACCGGCACGCGGGCGCGTGCGCTCCCCAGATTAAAACATTTCCACAGGCGAGCGTTGGACGTTTTGGGGAGAGATTTTCCCGGCTCGTTCTTCGCCAAGAACAGCCACGCGCAAATCCCAGATTTCGTTGTCGATCGCGCGAAAGGCGGTTTCCGAGAACTTGTCCGGTGGTGTTAGTTTTTGTTTGAAGCGCGCAACGTTGCTCACGGCGCGATCGATTTGGTCGGGTGGCAGAGTATCGAGAATCCCGCGAATGGTTTCGATTTCCGGGATGCGATGGCAAATCATCACGACGTCGTTTCCAGCATTGATCGAGAGGCGAATGGTGTCCTCCAACCGGTATCCCGTCAGGATCGCGCCCATGTCCAGATCGTCAGTCATGACCAGACCTTCGAAACCAAGGTCGTTCCGCAATAAATCCGTGGTGATCGGGCGCGACAACGTGGCGGGCGTACGTTTCGGCTCAAAGCATGGATACCAGCCGTGGCAAATCATCATACTGTCCACGCGATCTGCAAATTGCCGGAACACAGCCAGCTCGTTCTGCTCAAGTTCTTCGCGCGTGCGATCGATCCGCGGCAACTGGTAGTGAGCATCTGAGGGCGCGGCAGAGTAACCGGGGAAATGTTTACCGCAGCTCGCGATCCCCTGCCCTTTCATTCCCTCATTGAATGCGCCGGCATTGCGCACTACTTGCTCAACGGTTTTTCCATAGCACCGGCCGCGCAGTGAATTGTCTGCGTCGTCGTCGAAGGAAATGTCGAGCACGGGGCATAAATCCAAATTGAACCCGAAAAGGCGCAGCAAACGCCCGGTGATATCGCCGTGACGCCTGATCAAATCGACATCGTCCTTGTCGCGCAACTGTTGCGCGTTTGGAGGTTCGTTGCCGATCAGACGCAGCCGCGAGACGCGTCCTCCTTCCTGGTCGATGGTAATGATTGGCTCGATCTCGCTAAGATCGCGCAAATCATCGATGAGCTTTCGGAGTTGCGTTGCACTCTCAATATTGCGTCCGAAGAGAATGAATGCTCCGGGCTGTGCGCGCCGCAATAAGCTGGCGGTTTCCACATCGAGCTCCTTGCCGGGGACACCGGTCATGATGAGTTGACCAAGGGAATCGACTTTCATGGGCCGCAAACATCAACGTTCAATGCCCAACATTCAACGTTCAACGCCCGATTCAGGCGGATTGACACAACGCTTTTAGTTGAACGTTGAGCGTTGAGCGTTAAGCGTTGGGGGTTGAAGAAGATTGGCATCTATGGCGGCACGTTCGACCCCGTCCATCACGCGCACTTGATTCTTGCCCGGGAAGCGATTGAGACCCTCGGTCTGGAAAAAGTCATTCTTGTTCCGGCGACAATTTCGCCCCTTAAAAAGACCGCTCCGGTTGCGAGCGGCAAAGTACGGTTGGCGATGTTGCGGGCGGCGACAAAGGGTGATTTGATGTTTGAAGTGGATGAATGCGAGCTGCGAAGGCCGCCTCCTTCATATACAATCAATACGGTTGAGGAGATTCAGCGACGTGAACACGATGCAGTGATTTACTGCTTGATCGGTGAAGATAACGTTGAGCAACTGCCGCAATGGCGTCGCTTCGGTGAGTTGGAGAAAATGGTCCACTTTGTGGTCCTGGATCGCAGTGGAAAACAACCCACACATGCTTATCGCTTGATTCACCGTCGCATTGACATTTCTGCTACTGAGATCAGACGAAGAGTTGCGCAAAACGAATCGATTCGTTATCTCGTACCCGAATCGGTGGAGGAAATCATAAAGCACGAGAAACTTTATCGGGAGCAATCGAAATAACGCCGGAAAATTTAGCAAAGAACTGCGCCGAACTCGCCTCGATCAAAAAGGCCGAGAACATCGTTGTCTTGGATTTACGAAGCATCTCGAGCTTCACGGATTTCTTCGTGATCTGTTCCGGCGCGTCAGAACCTCAACTCAAAGCCATCGCGAACGAGATCGAGACGCGGTTGCGCGAGGAGCATTCGATGCGTCCTGCGGCGGTAGACGGATTTCCCGCAAGCCAATGGATAGTGCTCGACTACCTCCAAGTGGTGGTCCACATCTTCCACAGCGAGAAGCGCGCCTTCTATAGTCTGGAGGATCTGTGGGGCGACGCACCCAGGCTGCAGTGGGAATCGGTCTCGACTCTTTGACCGGAAGCGAGCGGCGCGCACGGAGGGCGCCCCCATGCGAAACCTTTTTGCAAGGTAGGGGGCAGTCCCCGCACGCCGATTGCTTTCAGAAGCCTGTGCAAGCAAGGCTTCTCAGTAGCACATGGAATTGTCCCGCTTTATTCCTACTTTTTGGTTGGCGCTGGCGCCGCCGGAGGCGTCGTCTTCGCACCGGTCTGCGGAGCGGGGGTTGGAGGCGGTTTAACATCCATCAGCTCGACTTCAAAAATCAGCGTCGAGTTCGGACCGATTTCAGGGCCCATTGCACGCTCGCCGTAGGCAAGATTCGATGGAATAAACAACTGATATTTTGCTCCCTTCTTCATCAACTGAAGCGCTTCAGTCCATCCTTTGATCACGCCATTAACTGGAAATGTTGCCGGTTGTCCGCGCTTGTATGAGCTGTCGAACTCGGTGCCATCGATCAGCGTGCCACGATAATTTACAGTCACCATGTCGGTGGGTTTGGGCTGTGGTCCTGTTCCTTCTTTCTCGACCTTGTATTCCAATCCGCTGGAAGTTGTTTTCACGCCGGGTTTCTTTTTGTTTTCTTCAAGAAACTTTGTGCCTTCGGTCTTGTTTTTCTCGGCGAGTTCTTTCTGTTTCTGTTCCATATCCTTCTCAAATTGCGCCATGACCTCCTTCACCTGGTCGGGCGTCATTAGCGGTTTACCGGCCAGTGAGTCCTTGATGCCGGCGGCCAGGATGTCGGGATTGATATCAACCTTTTGCCGTCCCAGATTGAACCCGATCTGCATGCCGATGCTGTAGCTGACCTTGTCTTTTTGGTCTTTGAACTGAGGTGATTTCTCTTGCCCGAATAACGGGAATGCAATTAAGGATGCGCTAACAATGACAATAAAACGTTTCATAGGATCGTATTTCCGCGCCGCATTGGTTAAAGGTTGGTCGTCGCGGAGATCGGCACGCTAATGGATAAATCCCGCCCGTCAAGCGAACAGCGTCGCCGTCGGTGTGGACGCCGCAATTTTGCCATTGCATCGGTCGCCGTCGGCATAATCGCGCTCTGGCCTCATTCTGTTGTTTCGATCAATCTATCGGCGGGCGAAGCTTCGAAGATCGGGAAACGCGTCTGGCAAAACGAGTGCAATGGAACTATTTCGGGACTCACTTCATGGAACAAAGGCGAGGATTTTGCCTCTCTCGGGATCGGTCACTTCATTTGGTACCCAAAAGGCCGACGCGGTCCATTCGATGAAAGTTTCCCGGAGGTTGTAAGCTACATCTCAAAGCGGGGCGCCAAATTGCCCGCAATGCTTTTAGGTGTAGTCCGTGGAGACCCCTGTCCCTGGAACTCGCGTACCGAATTTGTTCGGGCAGAACAGACACCTGAGATGAAACAGCTACGCCGGTTCCTGGTCGATACGATCGATCTCCAGGCAGAATTTCTTGTTGCCAGGTTGCAGGCTGCTCTGCCTAAGATGCTGGCAGAAGCGCCATCTGCCGACCGAACGAATGTGCAACAACAGTTTGAACGCCTCATGAAAACACCGCAGGGACGTTACGCCCTCGTCGATTACGTCAACTTCAAGGGAGAAGGCGTTTTGCACAGCGAACGTTACCAGGGCCAGGGATGGGGTCTGCTTCAGGTGCTCGAGGCCATGCATGGTACTTCGGAGTCCGGGGCCGTTGATGAATTCGCGCGCGCGGCGAAAGCGGTGTTAACGCGCCGCGTAAAAAACTCTCCCCCGACCCGCCATGAATCACAATGGTTAACGGGTTGGCTTCGGCGCATAAACAGCTACAGTGGCGGCTAATATTATGCCGGGAAGACTTCGCATACTTCTTTACGCCGTCTTGTTGACGGGCCTTGCCTCTTCAATTAGCGCGCAGTTCCGTCTCTTCGGACCGCGCCATAAGCCGACGCCTCCACCGATGCGCAAAGCGTCGGCGTACATCAGTCGGCAGGCGCCATTGAAGGTAAATCAATCGTTGCTCAATAAGGCCACGCCCGACAACGTGCACGTCGCCGTTTCTCTTCCCAAACAGCGCGCCTATCTGATGATAGGCAACGAAATCGTCGCCGACAGCCCGATCTCTTCCGGCAAGCGCGGGCACACCACCCCCTCGGGGCATTTCTCTGTTTTGGAAAAGGATCCCGACCATCGTTCCAGCATTTATGGTGACTTCGTTGACAGCTCGGGCCGTGTCGTTCGTGCCGGCATCAGCGCCAAGATCGATTCCGCGCCCAGCGGAACACATTATGTCGGCGCGCCGATGACGTGGTTCATGCGGTTAACAGGCGAAGGTGTCGGAATGCATATCGGGATTCTGCCGGGATATCCCGCATCGCATGGCTGTATTCGGATGCCATCGGACGGAGCGAAATTGTTTTACGATCACGTAAAGGTCGGCACCCCGGTAGACGTTGGCGACTACTAGCATCCAGCTCGTCATGTCGAGCATAGTCGAGACGTCTCGCCGCTAAGCCAAAAGGCAGTTCTACGGGGTCCCTCGACTTCGCTCGGAATGACCAGCCGCGCTGCCAGGAAGTTTTCCTCGCAAAAGATCAAGCGCTGCCGCCGCGGCTAGCTGCTTAAAAGTCTCGCGATCGGTTGGGAAAACGAATTTTTTCACCACCGTCTCTGACTGTTGCGAGGCCAGGGCAACGTAGATGGTTCCGACCAGCTTTTCGACAGAGCCGCCGCCGGGTCCAGCGATTCCAGTCGTGGCGAGCGCGTATGTCGAACCTGCGCGCAATCGCGCACCCTCGGCCATCGCCCGCGCAATTGGTTTACTCACCGCCCCATGTTTTTCGATCAATTTCAGGTCGACATTCAAGATGTCGCTCTTCGATTCGTTTGCGTAGGTGATGTAGCCGGCCAGAAAAACTTCGGACGCGCCCGGCACATTCGTAATCAAATTTGCTATGAAACCGCCGGTACACGATTCGGCGGTTGCCAGGGTTTCTTTCCGCTGCCTCAAAAGTTTCAACACCACTGATTCGAGCGTTTCATCGTAACCAGAGAAGATAGACACGCCCAACTCCCCGCGAATGATCGCATCGGCCATTTGGATCGCCTCCGGCCTGCCGATGATGCGCACTTCAACTTCGCCTGGCCGCGCACAATAACCCAGCTCAATCCCCGGAATCGCCAGAACTTTTTCGCCAATTGCCGCTTCTACCAGCGACTCGCCGATGCCTGCGATGCGGTACGACCGTCGCTCAACTGAAAGTGGCACTTGAAGGATTGAGTGCACGATCGGCATCACGAACTTCCGAAACATGGGTTGGAGTTCGCGTGGCGGCCCCGGCAGGACGAAAATGTGTGGAGACGAAACGCGTGTATTGATATTCGCTTTCAAATAGAAACCGGGCGCGCTTCCGTGTTCGTTTGGCAGGACCCGCGCCCCTGCAGGGACATCTGCCTGGCGTGCAATTCCCGAAGTCCATTTAATTCCGCGCGCCTGAAGTCTACGCTGAAGCGACTTCAGCAGTTCAGGATCCTGAAGTAATTTCAGTTCCAGTGATTCCGAAACCATTTCCCGGGTGATGTCGTCCGTAGTCGGGCCAAGGCCGCCGGTGACAAAAAGAATTTCGCAGCGTGAAAATAATTCCACCAGCGTACCAATAATGGCGTGCGTGTCAGGAACTGTGCGCCGTTCCTCGATCCGCAGCCCCAGGGGAAGAATCTTCCGCGCGATAAACACAAGATGCGCGTCCTGAACGTCGCCGAGCAACAGCTCAGTGCCGGTATTTACAAGCATCGTGCGCATCGAGCCAGTTTTTGATTAAAAGTTACAACGTTACAAAGGCAAATTGCACCTTCTAACCTGGTAACTCTTTTAACTTCTTAACCGGCCCCAAAAGCGCTGTGGGGCTACGCCGCGGTCTTGTCCTGTTTCTTTCGAATCAGCGGGAGTCTTTTGCCCTCCACGACCGCGCGATTGATCGTGACTTCGGCAATATCTTCCCGGCTGGGCACATCGTACATAATGTCGAGCATGATGCGTTCGAGCATCGAACGCAGTGCACGAGCTCCTGTGCCCTTTGTGACCGCCTGTGCCGCGAGAGCCCGCAATGCGTCTTTGGTCACACTCAAGCGGACTCCTTCCATCGAGAAAAGCTTGCTATACTGCTTGACCATCGCGTTCTTTGTTTCGGTCAATATCGCCACCATTTCATCCTCGGTAAGCGCATCCAGTGAACTAACAACCGGCAGTCGGCCGATGAATTCAGGGATCATCCCGAACGCAAGCAGGTCTTCCGGTTCCACGTGGCGGATCGATTGTTTCCGCAGCGCTTCCTCCACCTCGAGCGTCGGGCTGCCAAAGCCCACGACCTTTTGGCCGATCCGCTTTTGGATGATTTTATCCAGTCCAATAAATGCCCCGCCGCAAATGAACAAAATCTTTTCGGTGTTGACCTGAATGTATTCCTGATGCGGGTGCTTGCGGCCTCCTTGAGGTGGAACGTTACAAGTGCTGCCTTCCAGAATTTTCAAAAGCGCCTGCTGCACACCCTCGCCGGATACGTCGCGAGTGATGCTTACATTGTCGGTTTTGCGTCCAATCTTATCGATCTCGTCGATGTAAACGATACCGATCTCAGCACGCTTCACATCGTAGTCGGCATTTTGCAGCAGCCGGAGGATAATATTCTCAACATCTTCACCGACGTAACCGGCTTCGGTGAGGGTTGTCGCATCGGCGATACAGAACGGCACGTCGAGGACTCTTGCCAGCGTTTTGGCGAGCAATGTTTTGCCGGAGCCAGTCGGGCCGATAAGCAAGATGTTGCTCTTCTCGATTTCAACGTCCGCCAGCGGGTCCGTTTGAAACGCAGACGACGAATCTGCCGCCGCTGGAATTTGCAGAACGCGCTTATAATGATTGTGAACCGCCACTGAAAGCGTCTTCTTCGCGGATTCCTGACCGACCACATATTGATCGAGTCCGTGTCTTATTTCAGCCGGCTTCGGCACTCGAAGGTTCGAGGACTGACGCCGGGCGTCTTCGTTCAGTTCTTTGTCGAGGATGCTTTTGCAGACGTTGATGCAGCTATCGCAGATATATACGCCGGGCCCGGCGATGAGCTTTCGCACTTCGGCATGGCTTTTGCCACAGAAGGAGCACATGGTGAGGTTGGAAGCGCGTGCCATATGAGTCCTTCTATTGTTCCGGTTACCCCTTCCGAGATACCACAACCTCGGGCACTTCCGCCACTCGACCATCCGGGGGCTTGCTGCCGTCCAACAACTTTACTTCCTTCCGCGATTTAATCACTTCATCCACCAAGCCGTATGCCTTGGCTTCGTCCGCAGACATGTAGTAATCGCGATCCGAATCTATCCGGACCTGCTCTTCGGATTTGCCGGTGTGCTGGGAGATGATTCGAATGATACGCTTTTTGAGCTTGAACATGTAATCGACCTGGCGCTCCACATCGCTCGCTTGTCCCTGCGCGCCGCCGTGGACCTGGTGAACCATGATATCGGAATTGGGCAAGGCAAAGCGTTTCCCTTTGGTTCCGGCACACAGCAACACCGCACCCATGCTCGCCGCCATGCCGATGCAATACGTCACCACATCGCATGTCATAAACTGCATTGTGTCGTAGATCGCCAGTCCCGCCGTCACCACGCCACCGGGTGAGTTGATGTAAAGATTGATGTCCTTCTTGCCGTCTTCCATTTGAAGAAAGAGCAACTGGGCTATGACGAGATTTGCAATATGATCGTCGACCTGGCCGACGAAAACGATGCGGTCCTTCAGCAGGCGCGAATAAATGTCGTAGCTGCGTTCACCCCGCCCAGTTTGTTCCACCACCATCGGAACCAAAACTTGCGAGACATTTTCATTCGACACTTTCATGATTTTTCTTCTTCAGCGGCGGACTCTCCAGTTGAGTCGACGCTAACATTCGCCTTTAGGAAATCAAGAGTCTTGCCCAGTAGAAGTTGCTCGGAGACATCGTCCAGCGCGTTTCTCTGTTGCAGTTCTTTGCGCATTTTCTCCGGAGAAATGTCGTAACGCGCCGCCTCCTGTTTGATACGCGCATCGAAATCTTCCTTTGTGACCCGAATCTTTTCGCTCTCTGCGATGCGATGCAGAATGAAATTTGTTTTCAACCTGTGAGCCGCCATGCCCGCGGCGGCATCGATCAATTCTTTTTCTTTTTCCTTGAGCATGTCGTCGGTGACTCCTCGCTCCCGATTGCGTTGAACTACTTCCGCAAGGGCACGGCGCGTTTCATTTTGCAAAAGCGGCTGAGGCAGGTCGAACTGAATTCGCTCGTGCAAATACTTCACAATTTGAGCTTCCTTCCCCCGTTCAGCATCATGCTCTTTCGCGTGCTCGAGATCGTGCTCGATCATCTGGCGAAGCTCGGCAAGCGTTTTGCCGGGGACGACCTTGCCTGCCAGGGCGTCGTCGATCGCGGGCAACACCTTTTCCTTGATCTCACGCAACGTCACCGCGTAATCCGCTTTCTTGCCGGCCACTTCTTTCACCGGAAAGTCATCTGCGAAATTGACAATGACCAGCCGTGTTTCACCCGGCTTTAATCCGATTAGTTGCTCGCAAAATTTCGGAAGAAAATTTTCGGGAGCCAAATGCAGCCAGAATTTTTTGCCGCCCTGTAAATTCTTGCTGACTTGCGGCGCGATTTCACTGATGGGCTTGTCATCCACCGACCCCTCGAAATCGAGCACTGCAAAATCGCCCATTTCCAACGCGCGCTCTGGCACATCTATAAAATCCGCTGATTGATCGCGCAAACGTTCCAGCGCCTCGTCGACTTCCTTCTCCGAAACCTCTGCAGGTTCCAGTTGCACGGGAATATTCTTGTAATCGGGTATTTCGAATTCCGGTGCAGTGACGACCGTCGCCCGGAACTGCATGGATTTATCCTCGCCAAACTGGATATCCTCAATATTCGTGACCGAAGCAACGCGCAGTTGTTCCTGCTCAACCGCCTCGTGATAACTTTTCGAGACCAGTTTCTTGGTCAGTTCGTCCTGGATTTCCTTGCGAAATCTTTTGTCGATTACCGCGCGGGGGGCTTTGCCCGGACGGTATCCTGGAATTTTCGCGAACCGCGCGAAGCTGTTTGCGATCGTGTCCCACTCCTTCGCGACTTCCTCCGGCGGCAACTCAATCCGCAACGTCGATACTGAGCCCGGCTGCTTTTCCACTTCCACCTTCATCGTGGATCACTGTAGCGGGTCTCAGGAGCGCCGCAAAATCTGCCGTGGCAATTGGTAGGGCGCGACCGCCGGGCGCGCCGACTCACTTCTGTTTAAATCGGGTAAGCTGCGACAGCACGCACTGCCAACGGCCATCTCTCTTCACAAAAACATCGGTCGCTCGCTCCTGCGTGCTGAACTCTTGCCCCTTTGAATGTGCCCCGGCTTCGGGTCAGAGCCGTTAGAACGGCGCCATCTCCATAAACGCGCACCCGGCTATCGCTGAAATCCATCATCTCATGCGTTAATTCGCCCGATCGGATTACCCCAAGAAAACGCTCCTTATCAATGAGTCCTCCGTCTGGATCGATGATGATCCAGTCATCTGCGACCAATCTTCAATCGCTTCCGGATCGTTTTCGACGATCGCCTCCGTGAATTCTTCTTCCAACTTCAAGAGTTCTTCTTCCATAGACATTTTGTGATCGCTTCCTTGCCGCAGCTTACTCACCGCTGCTCCTTGAAACACACTCGCCCTTTACATAGACCGAATGCGTCTGCGGGATTCCGAACCAGTAGGCTAACTCACGATAATCTTCGCAATCGAAGACGGTGAAATTAGCAAGCTTACCCGGCTCCAGCGAACCGATGCGATCGCCGCGGTTCAGACTGTATGCAGCATTGATGGTTGATGCGGTGATCGCTTCCGCAGGCGACATTTTCATTTGCGTGCAGGCTAATGACAGAACCATGGGCATGCTTGGCGTAGGTGATGAGCCGGGATTGAAATCGGTCGCGATTACAACGGCCAGCCCTGCGTCGATCATGTCTCGTGCAGGCGGATAACGCTTGACTCCAAGCGCATAAACCGAACCTGGCAGCAGCACCGGTTGCACGTTTGCCTTTTTTAAAGCAGCGATCCCCTGCTGGTCCGTTTGCTCCAGGTGATCCGCCGTCGTCGCTCCCAATTCCGCCATCAATCGCGCCCCGCCGGAGTTTGTCAGTTGATCGACATGCCCGCGCAAATTCAAGCCGAGTCGTTTCGCGGCGCAGAAAATCTTTCGCGATTGATCGACGTCGAAATAGCCGCGCTCACAAAACACATCGCAAAATTCAGCCAGTCTTTCCGATGCGACCCGCGGCAACATTTCGTTAATCACAACATCGACATATTCATCTGGCGGAAATTCGGGCGGTACTGCATGCGCCCCGAGAAATGTGGGCACGATTTGAAGTGGCGTCTCGCTGTCTGCCCCCCTGCGCTCGACCGCCGGACTCTGTGCTATACGTGAATCACGTATAGCATCACCGGCACGCGGCGGGAGGTTTATCTGGCGTAGAACCCGCAGCAGTTTCAATTCGCTTTCAAGCGTCAATCCGTAGCCCGATTTCGCTTCAATGGTTGTTGTTCCGCAGCGCAGGCACCAGTTTGCGTATTTCTTTGCCTGCGCCAGAAGGTCGACCTCGCTGGCTGCGCGCGTCTTTTCGACGGTTGACCAAATTCCGCCGCCGGCCTTTGCGATTTGCTCGTAACTTTCTCCTCTGGCGCGGCGTTCGAAGTCGTCGATCCGATCGCCCGCAAAAACCAAATGCGTGTGCGCATCGACAAATCCCGGCATCACAACACGCCCGGTGGCATCGACAACATCTGCGTTGCCAGGATTCTTTTCGATCTCATCGCTCGAGCCGACCTTTTCGATCTTTCCATCCCTGATGAGCATTCCGCCGTCGCGGATAATCCCGACGTCGGACAACTCTGCCCCGATACGCGGGCGCATTGCTCCGGCCAAAGTAACAAGTTGCGAGGCGTGCAGGATGGCAATTGAACTCTTCATCGGTGACCGTGGTCATCCTGAGCGCAGCGAAGCGAAGTCGAAGGACCTCGCGGCGATACCGGAGAGTACGGCCACGGGATTCCTCGACTTCGCTCGGAATGACATATCCAGCGACGCTTCAAGGTTTCAACCCAGTTTACCTTCCACAACCTGGTTGATCTTCTTGAACTGCGCCTCCGAGTCTGCTTTGATTGCTTTAACTTTGCCGGCGAGCAGGGTTTTGAAGTTTTCGTCTTTCAGTTGCCCCAGATTAATTCGTACGTTCAAAGCAGCTCCTTCAATGCATGCACGTGTGGCAAGCGCACCGACGCCAACATCCGAAACCGACGCGGGATTGCCCTTGCCGGCCATCTCGGCGAGCAACTCGTAGGATTTGAACGCAGTTTCCATCACTGCCAACGGAACTTCCGCCGCATGTTTGGTGGCCTCCTCGATCGCCGCCGCGCGCGCTCCTTTTTCTTCCGGCGATCCTTTAGCCAGCCCAAATGCGTCCATCACTTTGTTGAATGCGGCCGTGTCTTCATCGACCAGCGCCAACAATTGGTCCTTGAGTTGTTGCGCCCTGACCGCCCAATCGCTGAAATACTGAAGCTGATCGTCCCAGCCGCGTTTGCCAGCGGAGAGATTGGCCACCATTCCGCCTAACGACGCGCCGAGAGCGCCCATCAAGGCTGCCACCGAACCGCCGCCCGGCGCAGGCGAATCGCTCAGGGTTTCATTACAAAATTCCCGCACATTCAGTTTTGCGAGAGACGGCTTGGGTTGAGCTGATTCGATCTTTAGTTCGATCACTTTCTCCCTGGGATCAAAAGGCTTCAGTTCGCCCAGGCCCATGGAGCGAACAGCAGTGTCGATTAATTCCTCTTCCGAAACGCCCTCCGACCATCGCTGTTTACGCAGAAAATAACGGCCGGCGTCGAGGAGGGATTTTTTCGGCAGCATGCCGACGACCTCCGAACCGGTCACACGCAACCCACGGTTCGCGGCTGACTCAACGCACGCGTCGAAAGCCGCGTGTAAAGGCGTCTCCTCGATGTTCGTCAGATTCATCGACACCTGTGCGATCCCGTATTCTTTCACGAACCAGCCTATTCCTTTCACGTGTTTCAACATTCCGGGAATTCGGACGGGCTCGCCGTTCGCATCCAACACTATCTTTCCCGACGGTGTCCCGTCCTCGGTCTTCACTCTCCCCTGTTCTCGCACGTCAAATGCAACCGCGTTCGCACGCCGCACAGACTTCGTGTTCAGGTTCGCGTTGTAAGCAATCAGAAAATCACGGACTCCGATCACCGTCGCGCCCGATCTCTCGTTGAAAACGGCTGGACCAAAATCCGGCTCCCATTCCGGCTGTTTTATTTTTTCCGCGAACGCTTCGTATTCGCCTGCTCGAATCACGGCAAGATTTGCACGCGCTTTGTCCCTGGCGGCTCTCTCGTAGAGGTACACCGGGATTTTCAATTCTTCGCCGACGCGTTTACCCAGCCGATTTGCACATTCAACTGCTTCCTCCCAACTGACGTTGCTCACCGGAATGAACGGGCACACGTCCGTGGCACCCATCCGTGGATGCGCGCCTTTCTGCTTCCGCATGTCGATCAGTTCCGCCGCTTTTTTGATCCCCCGAAACGCCGCTTCAACTGTGGCATTCAGATCACCGACAAAAGTCACCACTGTCCGGTTCGTGCTCGCGCCGGGATCCACATCGAGCAATGAAACACCATCGACCGACTGAATCGCATCGGTAATCTGCCGAATCACATTCTGGTCGCGACCTTCGGAAAAATTTGGCACACATTCGATAAGCTTCTGCATAGGTCCTGGGTTACTTGACAGTCTTTTCTGTAGCGGCGGTCTGCGACAGCCGCAAATTCCTCGTGAGGTCGGCCGCTGGCATCCAGGGGTCCGAGCAAATGGTGTCCAAAGGCGTATTGCTTTTTACGACATCGGTAATACCATACTGGCATGCCCACGATTACCGTAAAACTCTCGAAGCCTGAGTTCTCGCGGCTTGAGGCAAATGCCAGGGCATCGAGACGAAGCAAATCGGAAATCGTGCGTGAAGCGCTCGCTTCAGCGCATGTCAATTCCACGTCGCTTCTGGATGCGCTGCGGCCTTACATTGGGAAGCTTTCCGGCCCGCGAGATCTTTCCACTAACAAAGCGCGTATGAAAGGATATGGCGCGTCGCGTTCTCGTTGATGCGGGACCAATTGCCGGGCTGCTCGATCGCCGAGACACGCAGCATGCGTGGGCGACAGCAACAGGTCGCACATCTACGCCATCCGCTGGTGACCTGCGAAGCCGTTCTCTCCGAAGCGTTCTTTCTTCTCGGCCCCAGTTCGCAACGGGACCAGCACACTGGCTGCTTTGCTCAGGGACAACCTTGTGCGCGTCGATCCGGACTTTTCGTTTTACGAACATTCTGATGAAATCCTGGCCAACATGGAGCGCTATAAAGATGTGCCGATGTCGTTTGCCGACGCCTGTCTCGTGCGAATGACAGAAATAGAACGCGACTCGCTCGTTTTCACCACCGATCGCGATTTTCTTACCTACCGACGCCATCGGCGCGAAAGGATTCCGCTGATCAGCCCCTTCTGAAGCAGGTCGAAAAGCTTGTTTCGGCGCGACGCCGCTGCAACGGACGCCCGCCACGGCGGGTAAACTGAGCGACGGCCAGGCTTTCAAACCAACATGCGAGACGCATGCGCTACCCGGAATTTCAATCGCGCGCCTGGGGCTTTATAGGAATCGCGATGTCGTTCGCAGCGGCGAATTCGATGGCGCTAGTGTAACCGGCATCGACGTGGCGGAGAATCCCCATGCCGGGATCGCTGGTGAGCACGCGCTCGAGGCGACTCTTGGAATTTTCCGTCCCGTCCGCCACGACGACCATGCCGGCGTGTTGCGAAAAACCGATGCCAACTCCGCCGCCATTATGGATCGACACCCAGGATGCGCCGGCTGCTGTGTTGACGAGAGCATTTAGCAATGGCCAGTCTGCGATGGCATCGCTGCCGTCGACCATGCCTTCGGTTTCACGATTGGGAGAAGCGACTGAGCCGGTATCGAGATGATCGCGGCCAATCACGATGGGCGCTTTGATTTCGCCGCGTTTCACTAAATCGTTCATCGCAACGCCAAACTCCGCACGTTCGCCGTATCCGAGCCAGCAAATCCGCGCAGGCAACCCCTGATAGTGAATCCGTTCTTTCGCCAGTTTCATCCAGCGCGCCAGCGTTTGGTTCCCGGGAAATAATTCAAGCGCCAGTTTGTCGGTGCGCGCGATGTCCGCGGGATCGCCGCTCAACGCAACCCATCGAAATGGACCGCGGCCTTCGCAAAACAAAGGGCGAATGTACTCGGGAACGAAACCGGGAATATCGAACGCATTTTTTACTCCCGCTTTTTGCGCCTGGGCGCGAATATTGTTTCCGTAATCGAACGTCACTGCTCCCTTCTTTTGCAGCGCCAGCATGGCTTCGACGTGCACCGCCATGGATTGCATGGCGCGCTCGATGTATCCGTCGGGATCTTTGCGCCGCAACGCAAGCGCATCTTGCAGCGTCATCCCATGCGGTATGTAGCCGTTCAACGAGTCGTGCGCGCTCGTTTGATCGGTGAGCACGTCTGGAACAATCCCTCGTTTTACAATTTCAGGCAGAACATCGGCGCAGTTTCCGACAAGCCCGACAGAAACTGGTTTCCGATCTTTGCGTGCCTGTTCGATCAACTGGAGCGCTTCATCCAGTGAGTGGGCGATCTTGTCGCAATATCCACTTTTCAATCGCTTTTCGATTCGAGCCGGATCGACGTCAACACCGAGGAAGACCGCGCCATTCATGGTCGCGGCAAGCGGCTGCGCCCCGCCCATGCCTCCAAGGCCACCGGTCAAAACAAATTTTCCTTCCAGCGAGCCGCCGAAATGCTTGCGACCCGCCGCTGCAAACGTCTCAAAGGTCCCCTGCACGATTCCCTGGCTGCCAATGTAAATCCACGAACCGGCAGTCATTTGTCCGTACATCGTCAGTCCCATCCGCTCGAGGCGATTGAACTCGGTGTAGTTGTTCCATTGCCCAACGAGATTGGAATTCGCAATGAGCACACGCGGCGATTGATCGTGCGTCCGAAATTTGCCGACCGGTTTTCCCGATTGCACAAGCAGCGTTTCATCGTTTTCCAGCTCACGGAGCGACTGCACGATCGCATCGAACGCGTCCCAGCTTCGCGCGGCTCGACCTGTTCCGCCGTAAACCACGAGTTGATCCGGATTTTCCGCAACGTCCGGATCGAGATTGTTCATCAACATCCGCATGGCTGCTTCCTGGTGCCAGCCTTTGCAGGTGCGATCGCTGCCGCGTGGGGCGTGAATAATTCGCTTTCCACTCATGCTGATTCTCTCCTCAATCAAAATCGCCCCGGCGAATCCCTTCAGCAACACGCGCGATATCGCCAGAGAGCGAGCGATCCCGAGTGAGCGGCGGCGCGATCTTCCGCAGAACATTAAACGCGTCCTCGACGCCGTGACCGGCTTTCAATGGCCGGCGATGTTCCAAACCTTCTGCGGCAGCAAGCAACTCGATGGCAATCAGGTTTTCGGCAAGCTCGACAATGGATCGCAACTTTAACGCGCTCGTCATACCCATCGAAACGTGATCTTCTTTTCCGCCTGAAGTGGTGATGTTGTCAACGCTGGCCGGATGCGCGAGGACCCGCGCCTCATTGACCAGCGACGCAGCCGCCACATGCGCGATCATGAAGCCCGACTCCACGCCCGGGCGTCGCGCAAGAAACGCCGGAAGACCTTCGCTCTTGTCCGGGTTAACGAGGCGATCCGTTCGGCGCTCGCTGATGCTCATGAGATCCGTGATCGCTATCGCCGCATAATCGAATCCGAAAGCCAGGGGTGCTCCGTGAAAATTGCCGCCCGAAATCACCTCACCTTTGCCGGGGTCATCCGCCTTCGCCAAGGCTACGGCAGACGAGCCGCTACCGGCTACAGCGAACACCAGCGGATTATCGGTCGCCGATGCGGATTCGATCAGCAAAATATCTTCGCAATGAGCAAGCGCGCCGCGCACCGCGCCGTGTACCTGCGGCATGCAACGGAGGCTATACGCATCCTGCACGCGCGGATCGTCGGTGAGATGCGACATCCGGATTTCGCTGTTCTCCATAAGGGACAAAAGATGTTCGGCCACCGCTTTCTGACCCGGGTGCGGTCGTGCCTCCTGCAAACGCGGATCGAACGCGGCCGGCGTTCCCTTTAGAGCTTCGAGACTCATGGCGCCGGAGACATCCGCCACATGCGCGACGCGTTTCGCGCGCGCAAGCGCCAGCCCCCCGATGGCGTGCATTGCCTGGGTGCCATTGAGCAAAGCCAGGCCTTCCTTCGCCTCCAGACGTATAGGATTCAGTTTTCCGCGCCGCAGCGCTTCATCGCCCGGCATCCGTTGCCCTTCAAAAAACGCTTCGCCCTCGCCGATGAGGCTCAATGCCAAATGCGCGAGCGGCGCCAGATCGCCGCTGGCGCCCACGGACCCTTTCTCGGGAACAACCGGATGCACGCGGCGGTTGAGCATTTCGCAAAGCAACTCGATTACCTCCAGGCGAATTCCGCTGAAGCCCAGGGTCAGGACGTTTGCCCGCAGCAGCATCATGGCGCGGACCTCCGGTTCCGAAAGTGGCGCGCCGATTCCGCAGGCGTGACTGCGGACGAGATTCAGTTGAAGTTCGCGCAATTCGTTCGCGGGCACCCGAACATCGGACAGCTTGCCGAAACCGGTGTTTACGCCATAAACCACTTCATCCCGCGCCATGATCTGCTCGATTAATTCGCGCGAGGCCGAAATGCGCGGGCGCGCCGATGTCGAGATGGTGACCGGCTCGCCGTGAATCGCGACGTCAGCGACTTGCTCCAGAGTAAGCGTTTCGCCGTTTAGCTCCACTTGCGCAGTCTAACTACAATCGTTAAAGGGTTAAAGGGCGTTCGAGTATTGCCACTCAGGACAAGGCGGCATTTCACAGAGCGGAGACGCGGGCGACACAGAGATTGCAGGGCGTCTGTGTCACACGCCAACCGTGTAAAGAACGGCGTTTCACAGAAAACGCCCTACAATATTCGTTAATCATAAAATCGGTAAAAAAAGGCCAGGCCGAAAGACGACCTGGCCTTTAGGGCGAAATGGCCCACGTTAAATTGCAGGGCACCGGATCTATTTTGCAGAGGTTTTCCCCATCGGTGGAGCAGCGACCTCCTTGTGTTGTGCACAAGCCCCCAGTCCCAATGCCGTTACCAAAACGGCCACGATCATGATCATTTTCAAAAATTTCAATCCATCTCGCCTCCTTTCGTCGCAGGTTGCTCCGGTCTGTTTAGGCAGGGAACCAAGGGGAAGCAATGCTTTTCTTCAGTTTTTTGAGCCATCAAAAACTGACCGACTGTGCTATTTGGAGTAGCCGGTGGTCCCTGCGCTTGTAGTGACGGTCTCTTTCTTTTGAGCACAAGCACCGAAGCTCAAAGCTGTGGCCAAAACGGCCACGACCAGGATTGCCTTTAATAGTTTCAATTATCTCGCCTCCTTTCGTTGCAAGCTGCACTGCCCGTGTAAGATCACACGGACAACAACGTTTTTGTCAAGTTTTTTGGATGTATCACCGCCGATCTCGTTTTGACCGGAAGTTCCAAATCGCAAGCTCCAAAAAACATTGTCCTGTCATGTTGAGCGAAGCGAAGCATCTCTGATCTATGTCGTTCGTGGCTTGCGAGAATAAACCGAAATCCTTCGCTCGCGCTCAGGATGACAAGCACCCCGCGCGTCATTCCGAGCGAAGTCGAGGAATCCCGTCGCGCAACCCAGGTGATAATTCAACGAGATCCTTCGACTTCGCTTCGCTTCACTCAGGATGACCGCGCGCTCGGAATCTCACGCCTCGATTATTACCGGCGTTCCGTCGTCCACCAGCTCGAACAGGTCGATCACGTCCGCATTACGCATACGCACGCACCCGTGGCTTGCAGCCGTGCCGATCTTGTCCTCGTGTTTCGTCCCGTGGATGTAGATAAACCGGTCACGCGTATTGGCATTATGCTCCTCTAATCCGTCCAGCCATAAAATACGCGACATCACCAGGTCCTCGGTGGGAGGCGCCTCTGCGCCGGGCTCCAGCGGAACGCGACCTACAAAAATGGTGTCCCCCGGCATATCGCCCCCGATCTTTCCGGCTACACGAAAACGGCCGGTCGGAGTTTTCAAGCTTCCCTCCTCCGTGCCAATGCCAAACCGCGAAGTGGACACCGGATAAGTGCGGATCGGCTGCTCGTTCTCATTCACGGTCAGCCGCTGCTGTCCTATCGATACGTGGATGGTTTTCATTTCAGTCTTGTTTTCCGGTCGCGACAAAATCCTGTGACAGCATTACAATCGCGATGCTCATGGGAGGTTATCACATTGCCGTTGTGGGCGCGACCGGTGCCGCAGGCTGCGAGCTATTGCGCGTGCTGGAACGGCGAAATTTTCCCGTGGCAACCCTGCGTCCAATTGGTTCCGCGCGGTCCGCTGGAAAATCAGTTCAGTTTCGTGGTGAATCGATCCCGGTGGAAGGCCTGAGCCACAAATCGTTCGACAAGATCGACATCGCCTTTTTCGGCGCCGGCGGCGACATTTCGCGCGAGTTTGTCCCGATCGCCTGTCAGGCAGACGCCATCGCGATCGATAAATCTTCGGCGTTCCGAATGGATCCGCACGTGCCGTTGGTCATTCCCGAGATCAATGCGCAGGACGTGCGCCTTCACCGGGGAATCATCGCAAACCCCAATTGCACCACCACGGTCATGCTGATGGCTTTGTATCCTTTGCATAGGATTTTCCACGTTCGCCGTGTTTTCGCTGCGAGTTATCAGGCCGTCTCCGGAAGCGGCACCCGGGGTGTCGAAGAGTTAAGCCGGGAAGTCAAAGAGGCAGCTGGAAATTCAAAACAGCCGGGATCGTCCGGCTTCGCCGAGGCCACGGCGGACAGGCCGCCCCCGGTTACAGATTCCGCTTCGGCTTCAGTTTTTCCTCACCCGATCGCTTTCAATTTGCTGCCGCATATCGATTCATTTCTCGACAGCGGTTACACAAAGGAGGAAGCCAAAATGCAGGATGAAACACGCAAGATCATGCATTCGCCGGCGCTCCGGGTCTCGGCAACGTGTGTTCGCGTTCCGGTATACCGCGCGCATTCCGTAGCCGTGAGCGCTGAGTTTCAGCGGCCAATCTCCGTCGAACAGGCGCGCGAAATTCTGTCGAAGGCGCCAGGCTTGGAATTGGTGGACGAACCGCACAGAAATCAGTATCCGATGCCGCTCAACGTAGCTGGAAAAGACGATTGTCAGGTCGGCCGGGTGCGTCTGGATTGCGCTTTTGAAAATGGTCTCTCGTTTTGGGTCGCAGGCGATCAACTGCTCAAAGGCGCCGCCTTAAACGCCGTGCAGATCGCCGAATTATTGTAGTGGTGCTTGTGTCAGGCGCCCTGTAGCGGCGGTCTGTGACCGCCGAGCTTTTCTGCAGAACCACGTTCCCTTAGGCGCGAAAATCATTGGCGTCTGACACAGACGCCCTACAAGGCCGCCGCGCTAAACGCCGTGCGGATTGCCATTGTAGGGCGTTTCGGTGAAACGCCGAACCATTGTTTTGTTAGACGCAAAAATCATTGGCGTCTGGCACAGACGCCCTACAAGGCCGCCGGACTAAACGCTGTGCGGATCGCCATTGTAGGGCGTTTCGGTGAAACGCCGAACCATTGTTTTGTTAGACACGAAAATCATTGGCGTCTGGCACAGACGCCCTACAAGTTCTGCTTCATGGCTCGACCGCCACGCATCCCGGTGATGCTGCCATGGGAATGCAAGGTCGTTTATTTTATTACGTTTTGCGTCGTGCCTCGCTGCGACGCGCTCGCGAATGACGCCGCCTGGAAAGCGGTGTGTGAAACGCTCGGCCGGTTGGACAACTGGAACACATATTGCATCATGACGATGCCCGATCACATTCACTTGCTGACTGCGCCCCAAGAACGAGAACGGAGCGTTGCCGCTTTTCTGAAATGGTTCAAGCGCTGGTTTAATGAATCATATGGCCTACACGAAAAATGGCGATGGCAGTCAGGCGGTTTTGATCGCCTTCTCCGAACGTCCGAATCAGTTCACGAAAAATGGAATTATATTCGAGAGAATCCAGTTCGCGTTGGACTGGTGACGCATTGGAAACAGTGGCGGTACCAAAAAGGTTTTGCCGACGATGAATAGATTAGGGAATGGCGTCTGACACAGACGCCCTACAAGGCGCCGTGCTAAACTTGTGCGGATCGCCGTTGTAGGGCGTTTCGGTGAAACGCCGAACCATGGTTTCGTTAAACGCGGAAATCATTGGCGTCTGACACAGACGCCCTACAAGGCCGCCGCGCTAAACGCCGTGCGGATTGCAATTGTAGGGCGTTTGACTTGTTCGCTCCCGCTCACTCGGCCTGCCGGCCTGGCCGTCCATGTCGCCCGGCTCCCGCCGGCTCCGTTCTGTGAAACGCCGAACCATTGTTTCCTTAGACACGAAAATCATTGGCGTCTGGCACAGACGCCCTACAAAAACTGCGCGTACCAGACAAAAACGGCTCCGGAATTATTTCTTCCGGAGCCGCTGAAATAATTTCGCCTGGCTTTTCGTTACCTTGGCGACGGTGTTTCTTTTTCGGGTTTTTTCTTTCCGCCTTCCTGTTGTCCCTGTCCCTGGCGGCGCTCGGCATTCGCGGACGCGCGAGCACGCTCGCGTTGCGCGGGTGGCTCCTGGGCATGAGCACCCTGCGTTTTTTCTCTCTGGCCGCGCGCTTCATCCCCTGCTCCTCCACTGCCCGGCGCATTGCCAGATTGACGAGATTCGGATCGCTGATTTTCGCTGCGTTGCCTTTCTTGTCCTGCGGCTAAAGGCTGCGGCGTGCCAAATCGTATACGCTGGTCGGAGCCCTCTGGCGTGCTCTGCTCCGACGGGCCCTGCCTCGCTCCTGGCTTTTCGCCCTGTTGTTGTGATGGAGGGCGTCCATGTTCTGCCGGCGGAGGAGTAACTTTTGCTTCTCCGGATCGATCCCCTGCCGGGCCGCCTTCTGCAGATCGCTCCCCCGGTCTGACGCGGCCTTTGTTGCGTTCAGGCGGCGGAGACGTAAGACCTTCGCGTTCGTGTGGGGCAGGTGTCATGCCAGGACGCGTTCGGCCGCGTGGTTTACCTCGCTCAGACGGCGAAGGCGAACCGTGTCCTGCGCGTTCCTCAGGAGTTGCCGTTGCTCCGGGGCGGGTGCGTTCACCTGCCTTCTCTTTCCCACGCTCAGATGGCGACGGCGAACCGCCTGACGAGGGGGTCTCCGTTGCGCCGGCCATCGGTCGCCCCCGTTTTCCATGTGGGCCAGGCGTGGCTGCTGCACCTCGAGCAGCCGTCCCCGCCGGACTGGTACCGGCGCCCGGCGCCGGGCTGCCTTCCTCGCGCGCAGCGGCACGGGTAGGCGGCGGAATGTTCTTTGGATTTTGATTCTTAATCTTTTGTTCCAATTCCGCTTTGTTAGCCACACCCTTCCAGCCGTGCTCCATCTTTGGCTGGGCAACCTTCGCCTTCACAGCCCGCGGCTTGGCGGCGGCCGGCGCCTTCGCGATTTTAGTTGGCGCAGCGATCAGAAGCTTGTTGCCCTGCACCTTGGTGAGGGTTCCGGATTTAAGTGCACCGGAAAGATTATTCGAGGTCTCCCGTTCGATGGTGAGCCGCTGGATCGGCCGGCTCGAGTAGCGGTTAATGACGTTGAAATTCGGGCCGTAATTGTACACCACATTGTTCTGCACATATATGTTGGTCACGTTCACTGTACTGGTGATGTAGGTGACGTTTTGCACCCGGCGGCAGAATCCGGTCGCGCAACACCGGCTCCCCGATAAAGCGGACATCGCAGAAATTGTAATATTGCGGGCCGATATCGAACGTCACGTCCACGTTCCCGCCGATCGGTTGTCCTTCATAGACGACCTCCGGACCGCGCGGAGGCAAAGGCGCCCAGCCGACGTAATCGCCACCGGTCCGCCACGACACCCAGGCCGGCCCCCACTCAAGGTCGTTCCCCGGGAACCACACCCACCCGTAGTCGGCGAGATTGGCCCAGCGACCGTAATGATACGTGGCCCAGCCGAAGTCCTCGTAGCTGATCCATGTCCACCCGTAATCGGTGTACGCCCAGTATCCATCGGCGTACGGTCGCCAGTTGGGATCGCTTACCCCGAGGTCCGGTTGCCAACCATAGCCGTAGCCTTCCACGTCGATCCAGTTGCCACCGGAGAGATTATCGTAAAAGAAATCCACCGATACATCCGCTCCGCGCGCCTGCGGAAGAGCAGACACAACAAATGCCAGCATGCCTAATGCAAAGAGAATTTTTTTCATAATCAAAGGTTTACAAGGCGTTCGACTTTTCCGCCTTGGGATTTATTCAACTTCTGATTCGGAAACTGCATCCGCGCCGCGTGTGTTTCATGCAGATCCGGAGATATTTTAACCACGAATCCGCCACGGCGGCCAAGTTGCCACGAATGGACACGAATAACTACTTTTCGCGCTACATCGTTGCAGGATCGAGCACGGAGATACCGGGGATGTTTTTGAAATCGCCTGTGTTCCGAGTCACTAAAGTCGCCTCGTAAATCCGGGCAGTAGCCGCTACGAGGGCATCCGGTATTTTGAACCGAATGGATTTGCGAATTTCGACCGCTCGCTCAATGACAACGTGGTCGATTGGCGCTTCGCTAAATTGAGCCAGCAGATTGCGCAACCCCGATTCATCAGCAGCATTCAATTTAGGAAATCCGAGTACTTCCAGACGTGTGACCGCCGAGTAGCCGATCCATTCCAAGTTCGCCGTGCGAGCGCTCGTGATTGCTCTTACGCTATCTGCGCGCCCAGCAAAAGCGTCGATCAGCACGTTGGTATCGAGAAGCCAGCGCACGAGGGAATGGCTTACTCTCGCCAGCGCGATCTACCGTCCCACTCATCTCGTGCCTCGCGTTCGATAGTCACCCCGTCCGCCTTTTCGTTCATTGTGCTGAGCAATGCCATTACCTTGTCCCAATCGGGTTTTTCGCCCGTAGGAGTAAGCACCGTCAGCAGCGCTCTTCCTGTCAGGGGCAACTTCTCAGGCTCCTTTGGAATCACTCGTCCGTGGTCAATCTCGGCTTCCATCGTTACGCATCGCATGATGGCAATTATATCACCGCTCCACCCCATTAAAACCAAAAGCTTGCCTTCGATGTTCGTTCGTTGGCAGCCGTAGAGCCGACAGGTTTTCCCTTTGCGCGGTCCGTTTAGCCATGCCCGTTGCGAAACTATCAGATCGCCTTGACGCACAAACGCTCAAATTAACCACGAATCCCGCGGCTGCGGGACCAATGAACACGAATGTTCACAGAAGGAGGAAGAGCACCACGGATGGCACAGCTTGCCCGCCCGTGTGCGGGGATGACGCGGATGGGAAATGATCCGATAATCGGCCGCCCGGATTCGATACAGATCAGGTTCGCCCGCGAGCTTCACGCAACCAGAGGGGCGCGCATTTTGCTCCAGATCATCAATCGCCGTCCGCAATCGGGAATACAGTTTTGCGTCCCGCAGGGCCGCGAGAAATTTCTCAGCTCTTCGGCTGAGGAAGACCGAATTGCGCATCTAACCTGGCTTTCACCTGCTCCCACGGCAGAGGTTCTTCCGATCCCGCCAACGCCGCTCGCGCCGCTTTCAAATCAGCCGCATTCTCCAGCGTTTCAAGCTCAGTCAAGTCTTCTATTAGCGACACCACATGCCTGACGCGGGAATCGGAGAGTGTTTCCAGTTTCGCAATTGCCTCAGCCAACTCGACCTTGCTCATGCTCGAAGCATGACAGAGCGAAGACCAATTTCAAGTTCGCGACTCGCGAGGGCGTATAGCTGGTCCGGAGTAGTCCCGCGATTTCGGGTCGAAGGCGGGTCCCTCCCACATTTTCCCAAAAAACAAAAGCGCCTCGCCGAATTTCTGTGGTCGGCATCGGAAGAATTTTTACAGAAGGCAGCTCGCGGACACCCGAACCCCGCCACGGCGGGAGAAAGCGTTCGACGTTGGATGTTGAGCGCCCGCTCGCGATTTATCGGCGTTCAGCGTTCTCTGCTGCAACCCCTTCGCTAGCTTAGCTTGCTTCTGTTAAATCTTTTTCCGCCTGGGAACTTTTACAGAAGATAGCTCCGAAAGCCTTCGCCCACCACTCGCCACGGCGAGCAAGCTTTGGGTAAACTGGAGCGGGCGAAGGAAACAAAGATCGCATTTGTTTAGCTGTTTAGGTTTCTGGCCGGAGAAACACTGACTCGCGGCGATCATCGCCGTAGATGATGCATTGACCTTCGATTCACTATTCGCCTCCGGTTTCAGGAATGCCCCTCGCTGCGTGCCAGAAGCGAAGGACAAACACCGCATCTGGATCGTGGAGAATTTCGTAAATAATCCGATACGACCTATGAATAATCTCTCGAACAGATTCGAGTTGGAGTTCGGGAACGATGCGCCCTTTCCGGAAAAGTGTCAAGGGAAAGCGCCTTATCGACAAGCGCATTGCCGAATTGCACTGCCCGATTCGGATTATCCCGCGCTATGAAAGAGACAATCTCCCCTAAATCCTCCTGCGATTGCGGCGTGAGGATTACCGGGACGCCCATTTATCTACCAGTTTCCGCGCCTCTTCAGCCGGAATGCCTTCACGCCGGCGTGCTTGTTCCCGAGCTCTTTGGATGCCGGCGAGTAGTTCGATTTCTCGGGCAATCTCTTCAAACGGCGTGTCCGCTGGAAGTTTGCCAAGCAAGTCGATGACCATCTCCCGGTTACTCATAACGCGAATCTCCCATATTTAGTACCCGCGGGCGAACCTTTTTCCATAAGCCCTTCAAAACTTCGTTTCCTTCTGTTAAATCTTTTTCCGCCTGAACTTTTACAGAAGATAGCTCCGAAAGCGGTTGACTCATTCGCTCCCGCTCCTTCGAAAAGAATGAAACGGGGAATCGGCGTGACGGCGAGTCGGCGAACGTTCCAATACAGAAGCTAGCTCCGAAAGACTTGACTCATTCGCTCCCGGATGGATTCGACTTCAAAAACGTCTTGAGCAAGCTCTCTGCGTGCTGCATTTTTGACCAGATGACCTATCACGTCACCCTCATAGAATCAGAAGAAGGCTTCGCTATTTGGTGTGATGACCTCCCGGGCTGCAACAGCCAGGGCGCCACCCGCGAAGAGGCACTGGAAAACATTCGCAGCGCAATTGGTGAGTATCTAGCGGCACAGCCGGAAATTGAAAAACGCTTCGGTACTCGCGTGACGCGGGAAGAAGTCACTGTTTAGCAGCATGCCAAAGCTGCCGGGAGTGAATCATCTGGCAGCGGTCCGAGCATTGGAGAAAATCGGATTCGTCGTCATCCGGCAAGGTAAACACATCACTATGAGTGATGGCCTGCGGACGATCCAAGTCCCGCGGGCGAACCCGGTCAACGCGTACACCATGGGCAACATCGCCAAACAATGCGGGCTCACGCCCGATGAGTTTCGACGATTGCTGTAAGAAATATGTTCGCGACTCGCGAAGAGTCTCGTCATTCGTGCTTCGTCATTGCGAAACATCCCTCTCAGGTAGGGCGCGCAGGCCCTGCGCGCCGTTAAGGGCCGATCGGCTCGCACGGGAGTGCGAGCCCTACCGAATGCGCGCCGCCGTGGTCCCGTGACTGCGGGATGAAGGCTGGTCCTTCTGTTGAAATTTCCTTTTTACAGAAGATAGCTCGGAAAGCGGTTGACTCATTCGCTCCCGCTCGTTCGGTCTCTCGGCTTAACCCATCTATGCCTGCCGCGCCGCAGTCCCGCAACTGCGGGACGAAGGCGGGTCGCTCGCGTCCCCGCGGCCCCATTCGCGAGCAGGCGAAGGAAACAAAGACCTGATTTTTGATCTGCAACCCCCTTCGCTATCTTCGCTTCCTTCTGTTAGCCGCCTTTTCTTTTGCATTGCAAGACATCCCCGCACAGGGGGGAGGCTGTGTGATCGTGGCTCTCTTTCTGCCCTAAGCAAAATTCCTTTCGCACCATCAGCAATTTGAAACTCGCTCGCTGCCCGCGCTCGCTCGCCACTGCCCTCGCGGCTTTACCTTCTATCTCGGAAATCCCTTTCCTCGGTTGAACGATTTAACCCTTCAACCGTGTAACTTTTTAACTTGTCACAAAGTGACCGAACCAGCTTGACGCCGAGTTACGAAGGACAGATAAGGGAACTGTAATGAGAAGAAAAGTGGTCCGCATATTTCTGATTGGGACTTTATTCGGAGTAATGATCGCGGCCACGTTCACCTACGTGTTCGCAATTCCTGCCAACAGCGACTATTGGCGATGGGAGATTTGGCAACGTGGCGGCGGAGCTTGGACCTTCGACATGAAAAGTGGCCGTAGGGGTTGGAAGTGGATGGTTGAACCCCTCCAAGACGTCCCAGCAAAGCGAGCTGTCGTGCCGGGATCTGCGGTGAAAGTTCGGAGCGAGCCGCTGTAGGAAGCTTCGCCAGGTTAAAGCGCGCTTGCGCTCGCGAACGGAGCCGCCGGGACGCGAGCGACATAGATGGGCAAACCGCAAGGTCGAAATGCGCGGGAGCGCATGAGTCAAAAGTTTCCAGAGTGGAGCCGTTGAAATGGGTTCTCGAATTCAGACGCCCGCGCTGAAATCGCGGCGGTTCTGACGCGGTCACCGGGCGCAGTTGGCGGAAGGTAAAATGAAACTTCGAAATCAAGGAAACGCACCAAAACGCCTCGACGCC
The DNA here is from genome assembly GCA_963753675.1 of uncultured Verrucomicrobiae bacterium. Classification (GTDB taxonomy): domain Bacteria; phylum Verrucomicrobiota; class Verrucomicrobiia; order Chthoniobacterales; family UBA10450; genus Udaeobacter. The sequence continues at coordinate 322,497 of CAVWCZ010000001.1, forward strand.
CGCCTTCGCGCGGCTTCAGCGAGGCGTCACAGGAATGAAACCACGGAGCCTGGTTTCGGCAGAGGCAACCGCCTGTCCCGCGACTGCGGCGGTGCCGGCTGCGAGCGAGCGATGGAAGCGCAGGCGACACGCCTGCCGCTACAGTAAAAACAAAAGCGCCCCGCCGAAGCGGGGCGCTTTGAATTAAGATAAGCTGCTAAACGTTAAAGGATCAGGGCCGTGCTATTATCATCAGCACTGCAAACTCCCTGAGCGTCTCCAGTCAGCTGTCCGACAGTTGATTGGAATTTATCGCAGGTGCCCCAGTAGCCTTGCACCGCTTGGCCTGATTTATAAACGGCTGCATCGCCGCCTTTATGAACCACCATGAAACCCCTTAACCCGTAGGGAACGTCCGTGGCGACAATTGGGGTGTTATAAACGTAATTACGGGTCGCGGCAAAGATCGTGTTCGAACCGTCCACGTCTTTAATCTTGTAAACTTTTAGCGCACTTGTGCCAGCCAAAGTTACCGACTCTGGAGGGCCGGGAGCTACGGTCACCGTGCAACTCGCACTAGGAGCGGTGAGCAACTTGCCGACATCGCCGCCTTTCAGATACCCAGGTCCGACTACCCCGTTCATGTAAGCTTGCAAGGTTACTGGGACCGTCGTTAGATCACCGGGCCATGCTAAAAGAGCGTCGCCGGTGGCTGCGCCGTCATTTGCCATTGAGAATTGGGCCAGATATAGCTGGCGCCCGTTGTTCATGGTGCCGGTCAACTGGGCCTTGGCCAGCGCCGACGTTAACGCGGGCACTGCCAGTGCGGCCAGGATTGCGATAATCGCAATCACGACCAGCAACTCAATGAGAGTGAATGCTGAGGTTGGTTTATTTATTTTCAGTTTCATTTTTGTTTTCTTTTTCTTTCTGCGTTGTTCTGAGGGCTTGCCACGTGACCCCGAAAACGTTCGGGGTTTTACGTGGTTTTCTCAGAGGGGTTTTGGTTTGTTTTAGGGTTGGGTTTCTGCGGTTTTCCGTTTTCGTCCCGCAGATCGCGGGATTATGGCGGAAAGTGTTCTGGAGGTCTGGGTTTTTGATTTAGGGGTTGTTCAGAGCAATCCTGCTCCGAAGCGCAGCGTTATCGCAGTCTCCACGGATAAAGTCAAATATTTTTACTATAGACTAAAGTATAGGTTTGGCCTTTAGCCCCATTTCTTCCGTAACCACGTCCGCCTTGGGACGGATTGCCTTACTCACTCCCGCTCGTTTGAAACTCGTTCGCTTCCCAGCTTACTCGCCGCTACCCATCACGGCTTTACCTTCTATGTCGCTTTTCCCAAAAAGCTCCATTCGGCCTCTCGGCTTAGCCCATCTATGTCGCTCGCATCCCTGCGGCTCCATTCGTCCCGTGGCGAAAATGGCCACGAACGAGGCTTCGCCTCACGTGATTCGTAAATCGTTACATGGTTAAATCGTTGAAGCGGTGAAGCGGAGAGAGAACAAAGCGAGCCGGAGGAGCGACACAGGAGGTAAAAGTCGCCGCGGCGGCGGAGCGAACTGTGAGCCGATCGAATTTCAACCACTGATTGGGCGGATGATGGCAATGACGAAGCACGAATCACGAATGACCAACGGATAGTCTCGGGTCGGTGCGCCACTACGAGTGGGCAAGATTTGAACAGAAGAAAGTGAAGATAACGGAGGTTCGCTAAATCAAAGCACCGACTTTCCTTTTCTTCGTTTCCTTCTGTTAAAATTCCTCTGAGAGGCGGAGAATCCAACAGAAGGAACCGAAGGTAACAAAGAAAAGAAGTTTGCCCGCGAATTACGCGAATAGACGCGAAAAATTTCGCAGACAAAATCAGCAAATCTCTCGTTCTTTGAGTCTATTTCGTGGGCAGAACTGCCTCTTTCGGCCTCGTCGCGCTACGCCAGCCGGTCGTATTCGCTGTGAGTGCCAATCCATTCCCAAAGAAAAGCGCCTTCTACAAATTTTCCCATCGCGCGATAGTGATCCCCTATGCGGACCGACCAGTTTTGTCCTCTCACCTTCTTGAATCTTAGCGACGGATGAAACGGGTCTGCCTGCCAGAGCCGATAATTCTTCCGAGCCAATGCACGGATCGGCGGCGGCAATTCGTAGTAATCTTCCCAAAATTCGGGGCTACCCGCGCTGGGAAAGGTCACTCTTCGTCCTCAAACATGCGTTCCAGGGGATCGCAACGCCCTGCCTTGAAATCCTCCTCGGCGCGACGGTTCATTTCGTCAAACTTCCCTGCAGCTGCGTCCGCCTTCATCTGCTTGTCCCACTCATCATCTGGCAGTCGCGGATAAAGCTCGGTCATAAGTTCGCAGTATTCTTCCGGCGAGAGCTTGGCAATCGCTTCCTTGATTTCGGCGACGGTGGACATCAAGGAAAAGTTATCTACTACAGCCAAACAGGGCAAGATCAGAAGTAACCACCGATGGCACGGATTACACCGATGTTTGGAAAATCTGAATCAGGTTGCCCACGAATCACTCGAACACACGCGAAAAATTCAAATTCTCTCCTTCACGGAAGATTGATCCGTGTCGTCCGTCCGGCAGCAGGCGGTCAGAAGAGAAGTTCGCGATCGCGCCGCCTTCGCCAACCAGCCTCCTCCCGCAATCGCGGGACTACGGCGAGTCGAGAGGCTACGGCGTGCCTAGGGGGGCGCAAGGTCAACCTCACCAGCCTTCGCCAAGACTACGGCTTGGCAAGCACAAAGGGCACGAAGCATTCGACAGAATGAACAGAATCGACAGGATGGGATTCTGAAAATTTTGTACATTCTGTCCAGCCGAACAGAAACCACGGATGACTCGGATGGCTCTGCCGACGTGATTCGTAAATTAGGTTAATCCGCAGATGCCCTCGGTCCCGATTTGCACAGATTTCTGCAATCGGGAACCAGATATTTCTAGACAGAACGAACAAAATGTTTCGAACGAATTCTGTTGATTCTGTATATTTCTGCGGTGAACCATTGGCTGAAATCGACACGATCGACAACTCTGTGAAAGATTAACTGCCGTGACCGCAACTGCGCTACGCGAAGCAATCGATTCCGGTAAGCCGTTCCGATTACGATCCGGAGATGGCGCTGTGATTGACGTGCCAACGCGTGATCACGCGTTCCTGAATCCTACCGGCCGACTGGTTGTTGTGTTCACTGATGACGATGGCGCACGTGTGCTGGACGTGGCCCTTGTGACGGCGATCGACTACGATAAAGCGCCGGAAGGTCTTGGCGGTAACGGGGGTCGTTAGGCGAAGGACAGGAAGAAAAGTCCGCGAGCGCGCCGCCTTCGCCAACCAGCCTTCGCCGTCAAACGCGGGTAGCGGCGATTGACCCTAATCGCCAAGGCGGTTCAGGTGAGCGGAGCGAGCCGGGAGGCCGCGACACAGACGGGCGGGCCGAAGCGCTGAGTAAGCGGGCGCGAACGAATCAACCGCCCCTACCTCTATCCGTGCAATCCGTGGTTACTTTTTGTACGCGGGAACTTCAGGCAACTCGGGCGGGAGCAGGCCTTCCTCTTCTTCCTCGTTCAACGGCACGCCTGCGGGCGTGACGATGCGCGCGGTGACGAAGATGACCAGGTTCTTTTTGGTGTGCTGTTCCGTGTTGGTGCGAAACGCTCTGCCGAGGAGAGGAATGTCGCCAATGATCGGGACCTTATCCTCCGTCTTCTGGACGTCCTCGCGCATCAACCCGCCGAGGACCACAGTTTGCCCGTCATATACGCTCACGCTCGTAGTCACCTTGCGCGTGCTGAACACCGGCTGATTAATCACGTTCGCCGTCAGCTCGACCGGCTGGGATACCGATAGTCCCACCAATCGTATTGACGCCGACGGCATTGATGGGGCTGCCGTAATTGATGAAGCCTTCGAACTCGACAACCTGTGGAATGAGATTGAGATCGATCGTTGTCGCGTCTCCACCGACGACTGGTTCAACTTCCAACGTCACACCAGTATTGCGGGTTTCCCAGTCTTGAGGCGTAGTCGGAGTCACCACAACTGGAACGGTGGAGTTGGTTCCAGGAAAATTCGAGGTGCTGCTGCTGATCGACGGAACCTGCGGCTGGGTGTACGTCCTCGGATATCGAAGTTCCCTGACAACTTCAATGATGGCGCGTTGTCCGCTCTTTGTGGTAACGCTTGGCGCAGAGAGAAGATCGATTCCTTTTTTCTGGTTAAGGGCGCGAACTACAACCTGAAATTGTGGATTGGTGAAAACGCCGGCCACTCCAAAGATTCCCGGGGCGACGCCGGCGACTTGCCCGAGACCGGGCATCAACAACGCATCCAGCGCGCTGGCGCTGATCGCGAAATTACCGCTGCGGTTGCCAGATGTAACCGGATTTTGTCCGATGGGAACGCCGTTGGCATCGAACGGAAAATTCGCTGCGTTAACCGGCACGGCGTTACCTGCTGTTCCACCTGAACCGAAAACTTTGCCATTAGTGCTAAAGGGGCCCAGCAACCAATCGAACCCAAGTTCCTTTAGGTTATTTTGGTTAATCTCAACAAACTTCGATTCGATCGAGACCTGCTTGGGCGCCGACGAATTCGCCTGATCCACCAGCGCGTCCACCATATCGAGGTTGTCCTGCGTGTTCCGAACGATCAGTGTGCCGCTGTGCGGCCAGAAGGTTGCGCTTGCGCCGGGTGGAAATGAGACGCCCATGCTTTGCAACATCGTTTTGGCCTCGGCCCGCCCGACAAGTTGACGATCGTTCACCAGAGTCTGGCGAGTGCTGGCGGTCGCTTGCAATGCGTTTGATGTACTGGTCGCGCCGGCTCCTGTGCCGGTTCCGGAAGCAGTCTGGAAACTGACTGCCTCCTTCTCTATGACATTAGTTGCTACCGGTGGCGCCTCTCTAATTCCGGTGGTTGTTCCAGCACCCTCGCCGCCACCGGCCACTTGGCTTCCAATGTAGTAACCCACATCGAGTGGACCGCCGAAAAATTCCGGCGGCACGTGATATCGTTTCGTGATTAGATCGTTGCTCTGTTCGCTGAGCGGGATGAGCGAGACAGCATACGGTTCGACTTTGACTTTCAGTCCCGCCTGCGCGGCGACGTACCGCAGCGCTTCACCAAGCGGAATATTATCCAGCGTCACGGTGATACGGGCAGCCGCCGGGCCTGTGACCACCGGTGCTGGCAGCGGCGACCCGCCGGGACCTACCCGGGCGGGTGCGCGTGGTAACGGCGGATTCTGTGCGCGGGCGCGCCAGCTCCGGGCAGAGGAGTGCCCGTGCCCGTCGACAACGCGACTGGCATCGTAGGCTGCGCGACTTGTCCCAGTGGAACCATGCCGCAGCACAATGTTTACCCCCTGCCCCGAGGGATCGTTCTCGGCTGCCTGTTGCCGGAGAAAATCGACCGCTTCGCGAATGGTAGTGTCACGAAATTCAACGTGCGGAATGATGATGCTATTCATCTTGTTGGTCATCTGCGCGGTGCCACGCGATTCTGCCCCTCGCCCTTTGTTGTCAGCCACCGGGCCAACAGCGCCATATTTCCTGACCGGTTGTTGCCATGCTTCTTCCACTTTCCAAAGGTGACGTGCCCGCGTCTCGTCGTAGGCTTCCTCGCCGTACTGGTATTTGGTGTTATCGATTTTTTCCTGGCCTCGGCGCGCGGCAGTGTTGTACGGATCGAGCGCCAGGACCCTGTCGTAGCTTTTCATCGCCTTATCGTACTGGCCGGATTGATAGTAGCCGTCGGCTTCGGCCAGCAGACGTTTCACTTCCTCGACCTTGTTGATGAAGCCCGGGTCCACGGTTTTGTTGAAGTAACCGGGCTTGCGCATATTGGCCATCAGCTCCTGGGCCTTGCGGCAGGTTGGATCGTAACGATTGAGAATTTCACTCAGGACCGCTTCGGCGCCGGCGTAATCGCCCTGCGCGATCCGCGCTTCGGCCAGAACCGTGCCGCTTTTGCAAACGCCCTGGGCCGCTTCATCGTGCGCGCTCCCGGAGACGACTGCGTCCGGCAGATAGCTGACCGCAGTCTTAAATTCCTGGAACGCGACGGTGTAATTCCTCGATCGCAGGGCGGATTGACCGCGCGCCAGCGCGGCTTCGCCCGCCGGTATGCCGGCCTGGCGCCGCTGCACTTCGCGGTCAGCGATGCTGTTCACGTTTTGCGCGAAAGCAGAGGCAGAGAAGAGAAACAGACAATTACAGAAGATAACGAAGGAAGCTAAGGTCCGGGAAAACCAAAAAACCTTTGTTAACTTCGTTTCCTTCTGTTGGGCTTTCTCTTTAAGAAGATTTTTACAGAAGATAGCGAAGGAAGCGAAGGTTGGGGAAAACTGAAAAACCTTCGTTAACTTCGTTTCCTTCTGTTTAATTTCTTCGGCGTTCCGGGTGATTTTCATAATGCTCACTTGGTCCTTTTTTTTATGAATCCGTGCTTGCCCGCCGTAGCCTTGCGCGAAGGCGGGCACATTGACGCGCTTGTACTGATCCCTTCTACGGGATACAAGGAAAATTTTTGGCCGCTCACCGCGTCCGCAGTTGAAACGTTGAAGGGTTGAAGCGTTGAATCGGATTCAGCCAACGTCGGATTACATGGATGGGGCGAAGAAGCCTAACCACGGATGACACGGATGTGGGGAAGGCCCGAACGAGGACGCAGAGGATCAGACAGGATTTACAGAATGGAACAGAATCCCAATTAGCAAAATTCTTTCATTCTGTCCAAAAACATCCCCATCCGCGTAATCCGCGTTATCCGTGGAAGGCGGATCCGTGGTCTCTCCGCTTTAAGGCTTCACGCTTTAACGATTTAACGTGGCGAAGCCACTTTTTTTGAAACGCTCCTGATTTTTTCCTTTGTAGGAGAGGAACTCAACAAATTAATGTCTAGCTCGTGCAAGACAATTGAAACGGGCTAAGATAGCCAAATGATTCCCGGGCTAACTGCCGCGAAACAGGATCAATTGCAAATGCTCTGCCGCCGCTACGACGTGACGCGGCTCGAAGTCTTCGGGTCAGCGACTCGTGCCGACTTTGATGAGAACCAGAGCGATATTGACCTGATTGTGCGCTTTCGCAATGAGCAGACCAAAGGACTTTTTGATCGTTATTGGGGATTGGCGGAAGAATTGGAAAAGGTTTTCGGGCGACCAGTTGAGCTTTTGACCGAACGTATGATCCGTAACCCTTATTTTCGCGCTGCCGTGGATGCAGAACGCCAGACGCTTTATGCCGGTGAACCCGAAGAAGCTGTTCGCTGATATCCTGGATGCCGGACGCACCATTCAACGGCATTGTGGCGGAAAGACACGGGACGATTATTTGGCTGATGAGGTGCTGCGCGGGTTCGTTGAACGGAAGTTGCTTGTCATCGGCGAAGCACTGGCACGATTGCGAGATGTCGATCCGGCCGCAGCAGAGAAGATCACCGGCATTCGGCGTATTATCGCCCAACGCAACCGGATCGTTCACGGCTACGATGCCGTCGATGATTTGCTCGTCTGGGATGCACTCGAAAATCATTTGCCCACTCTGCTCACCGAGGTGGAACGCTTACTGTAGTTCGTATTAAAATCTGAAGGTTTCCGGTTTTGGGATTCCGGCGTTTGGGAAGTCCGCGGTAAACTCCCGGCGCGGCTCGCGCGAACGTAGACCGTCGCTGAAGTAGTGCAGCTGCAGCGACCCGGCGTCCCGCCGCATCTGATTCAAAGTAGCCGATCAACCTCTGCATGAAGCTACGGCTCGGCAGGGCACGGCTGCCTCTAAAGCACTACTCCCCGCTTCCGACATCCGTGACATCCCCGCACACGGGCGGGCAGGCTGTGTCATCTTCGCCACGGCGAACGGAGCCGCAGGGATGCGAGCGACATAGATGGGATAGCCGAGAGGCCGCAACGAAGCGGGAGCGAGTAAGTCAATCCGTCCGACGGCGGACGTGGTTGTCTGCCGCTTTAACGCTTTAACCCTTTAACGTTTGAAACTCGCTCACTTCCCAGTTCGCTCGGCGCTACGCTGCGCGCATTTACCTTCTATCTCGCTGTTCTCGTCAGGTCGTTCGCACGGATTGCGCGAAGCGCGGACTCGCGAAAGGTTTCGGCGCCGTAGCCGAAACGTCCTCGATTCGAAGATTTTCCTCCTCGTCCTCGTTCTCCTTCTCGTCCTCGATTCGTGGTATTTTGAAGTACGAGGAGGAGGACGAGCGAGTTGGGAAGCGAGCGAGTTTCAATCCGTGGTTCTGCTTCTTCTCCCGTTATTCGTGTCAATTCGTGTTTACCCCGTGAGATAATCATTCTGTTGGAGAATCACGGCATGTAGATCTTATCTCACGGGGTAAATTCGTGGTTAAAGATCCAAGATTGTTTCGGCGAGGGCGCCGAAACCAGCGCCCGGGGGCGGGCGCGCTCCCCAGACCATCCGTGAAATCCCCGCACACGGGCGGGCAGGCTGTGTCATCTTCGCCACGGCGAACGGAGCCGCAGGGATGCGAGCGACATAGATGGGATAGCCGAGAGGCCGCAACGAAGCGGGAGCGAGTAAGTCAATCCGTCCGACGGCGGACGTGGTTGTCTTTATCGCCTCAATGCAGGTCGTAAACTTCCACCAGCGCAACTCCCGTGGTGTTGTTTACGCCACGCACGATGGCGGTGTAATTACCCGGCGGCAGGTTTGCGACAATGGCAGATTCGTTCGGATCCATCGGAGCGTGGCCGCTGTTCTGAATGGCCTGCACCTGATTGCTGGTGATGATTCCGCCAAGGATCGTGTTCTGCCAGTCGTTATTAGAAGCAATCAGAGCCCCGCTGCCATTGTGCAGTTCCAATGTCGGATTGGCCAAAGGATTCGGAACGCCGTACTGGCTCAGCTCAGGGCCGATGGCACGTACGATCACGTTTTTTGGTTGAGCCCCTTGTACGATGAACCCGCCGATCATCACGTCATTACCGGTCTCGACGAGACTGCGAGTGCTGATATTGCCCAGGTTCGACTGCGGGCCTGGGTTGAGATCATACGCTTCCACCAGAGCGACTCCCGTCGTGTTGTTTACCCCACGCACAATCGCGGTGTAATTCCCAGGCGGCAGGTCGAGGATAATCGCGGATTCGTTCGAGTCCCCCGGCGCATGCCCGCTGTTCCAAATCTCCTGGACTTGATCGCTGGTGATGAGCCCGCCAATGATCGTGGTTTGCCAGTTGTTATTTGAGCCTACGACAGTCCCGTGAGCGTTGCTCACTTCCAATCTCGGATCCGCCATCGCGTTTGGAACTCCATATTGGCTGAGTTCAGGGCCAATGGCGCGCAGGATCACCTTCTTTGTTTGGGTCCCTTGTATAATGAATCCGCCAATCATCACGTTATCGCCCGTTTGCACAAAGGCGCGAGTGCTGAGATTGGCCAAATACGGCGTTGTTACCAGGTTGTAACCGATGACATCGAGGTTGATTCCTTCGGGGGATGTCGCGGAGATATCGGAAAATTGGTCGGGGCAAGCGAAGGCGTTCTGCACATACGGATGCTGTTGCGGGCACGGCTCGCTCAACCAATCACCAAAATCGCCGGGCGGAGTCTGATTGAACGCAACGATGTTAGTGTTGCCGCCATCGATCGAGAAATAACGTGAGCCGTTAGAAGTGAGATTCCTGTTCCCGGGAGACCTCCAACTAAACAAGTCCTGTGGGCGGAGATTGGCGGATGGTGGAACGCCGCAGTTCACCACAATCCGATCGAAATCCGGAGCCCAATTACCAACAATCGGATTGGAGAACTGAAGCGTGTTGGGGGGGTTTGCGTTCAAAGTGATGTTGGTTTGTATCGAACCGACCGTCTGAAACGAACCAGTGGACGGAAAATTCAAAGGGATGCCCACGTTGCCGTTCACGCTCAGAAGGGCGTGGCGCGCCGTCGCGTCTCCGTTGGTGTACCAGATCGTCACGACGTAACTGTGTGTCGTGTTCACAGTCACACCATTGAACTGGAGTGTACCGGAGTTGTTACCCACGTAGGCCACATCCGCCCCACCGGAGCACGTTGAGCAGCTTTGAATCCCCGCTCCTCCCATTATGGTATTGTCGGGCGACTCCGCTTCATACGATGGACAGGTCCGTACGCTATTTAGGAACGATCCCAGACCCATCACCTCATCGATTTCATGCTCGAGCGCGCGTTGCGCGTCGAACGTGCCACTGATGAGAGGCCGAGTGAACGAGAACGGTAGCGCGGAATTAAGCGTGACGATTCCATCAAACCGTCCACCCGGACCAATGTGGCCATCTGAGAACATGGCCGGCGATGTGTTCAATCCCAGCGCCCGCCCGTTCGCACTGGATGGCGCGATACTTGTCGATAACGCGCTCCCTGGCAGACTGGCATTTGCTGTAGTGTCGTTGCTGGTTGTTGCGTCTGCTCTCAACGCGCTGATGAAACTGTTCCACGCTATGTCGTAAGGGACGAAAAAGCTTTGCGAGAGAATGCCTGCCGAGAAAGGGGTGGCACTGGGGCAGACGCTGGGGCTGGGGGTAGCGCTGGGGCTCGCACTGGGCGTGGAGGTCGGGCTTGGGCTTGGTGCCGGACCACCAGTGGAGTAGCGGAAAAGGATATGGATCGTGATCGGATCGCTGAACAGCGATTCGTATATCGCGATGGCCCGCATAATCGTGGCCTGGATGGCCGCGGAGCTCGAATCATTGAGAATCGAGCAGTCGAATGTTGGATTAATTATTAGCCCGGCGGAAGCCTGTGTCGTAGCCGTGGTGATACTCGAGTACCCGCCCGAACCGGCGCCAGTGTAAGGGCGCACGCGATAGTAGTAGGTCGCCCCTGGCTTCAATCCGGTTACAGCCCGGCCATTGACATTGCCTGTGTCCAAATCGTGATAGCCATCTACGTAACTGCTGAACGAATTGCTCGTGGAGACATCCAGCAGGTAGCCTTTCGCGCCGCTCATGCTGTCCCAGGTCGCCATGAAGCTGCTGCGCGTCGGCGGCGCTGAGGAAACAGTTTCAACAGGCGGCGTAATCCCTTTAGCGTTCTGAAACTCGATGAGTGTTTGCAACCCGGCCTGCTCCCCCACCCGGCTCTCGTGTGTCACGGCATCGGGTTGGAATGGTGCGGGGGAAAGAATGTTTGGGTGCGGTAAATTGCCATTCCCTGCGGGAAGCTGTGATCGGTCGGTCCCATTGGCCGTGATTGGATCATCAGTCCCATGACCGCTGGATTGCGCCAGCGCAAACGGAATGACGCAGATGGCGATAACTGAAAGCAAAATGAGCGCGCTCCGGAGAAGGTACGCCTTAATGGAAGGATTACTTTGTCTGTTCACTCTTGTTCCCTGGTGATTTTGGGGAATTTCCGAAGACAATCCGCGCGGAAGGTGTTCATGGGTTCACGATCACGGCGTTGGTCGGCTGCACATTGCAAGAGCTTGTATTTGATTTACTCTATCGGCTTCAAGGAAAATTTTTGGACAAGAACCACGGATTCACCCCGTGAGATAAGATCTACATGCCGTGATTCTCCAACAGAATGATTATCTCACGGGGTAAACACGAATGGACACCAATTGCCGGAAGGAAAAGGGAACCACGGATTGCACAGCCTGCCCGCCCGAGTGCGGGGATTTTTGCGCGGAGCGCGGACTCGCGAAAGCTTTCGGAGTTTTTGGAGTGCGGCGCTACGGCGCCGCTTTTTGGAGGAAAATCACGAATCCGCGCAGCGCCTTTCGCCACGGCGAATCTCCGATCGGAGAGGTCGATCCACCTGGTTTCAACCACGGTTACACAGATTTCACGGATTGGACGGGGGAGAGGGATCTGTTGTTTATGAAGCGGGCAACTTAAACTGTGTCGTGTGTGCTCGAGCGCTTCATAGGCAAACCACTCCTCATTTTCCAAAACATCCGTGATATCCGTGCAATCCGTGGTCATTCTGCCTTTGACTAAAAGATCCCCGAAAGCTTTCGGGGCTGATATTTGCGCCTGCGAGGTCCCATCACCCATCGCCCCGCCGCGGCGGGTCGATCCACCTTTATGCGTTGCGTAAAGCGCGCGTTCCCCGAACAATTTCTTTTTACACCGCCCGAGGACACAGAGGTCGCTCAGCTTTTACCGATCTACAGAATTCCGAGTGATTTTGTTAATTCTGTACATTCTGTCCGAAAACATCCGGGATATCGGTGCGTCTACTCTTCGTGTGCCGGTAATTTCAGCTCCTCGGCGTCTCGCAGAGACGCCCTACAAGATTCGATTCGTGGTTAAGGATTCTCAGGGGTTGGCGAAGCCAATCTCAATCGGCGCACCCGGGTTTTGCTCGTTCACGATCACGGCCTTATCCGGGCGCACTTCCATGAGCTTGTATTTGATGTCCTCCATCGGTTTCAGCGAAAACTCCTGGTCTTTGCGAACTTCAAATTCCTTTCGGCCGCCCCAGCTGTAAACGAATGTGGCCACGGATTGCGGCGAGGTGGCGACTTTTCCTTTTACCAGTGTGAGCTGCGCGTGGGTGCCCTGGTGTTCGAGCAGCAACTCCGATACATCCGCCTTCATGCCGTACTTATTGAGTTCGTTTTTCTCTGTGAACTTCACGATCTTGAAATCGGTGCCGCGGATCATTTCGCCCACTTTCAGGAATTGCGTCGGCTCGCTTTCGTCGATGCTGTTAATGCCGAAATTGCCTTTTGTGCGCGATGCAAACATGTACCGGAACGGTTCCTCAGTGGCGGAAACCAGCCGTAATTTCGTGGTGTAATCCGGATGCGACTCAGCCTTGGTGGGATCGGTGTTACCCTGCCATTCATCGAGGTTGGTGAAACCGTCCTTGTCCGGGTCCTGTTCGAGAGCGTCGGCGTCTTCGACGGGCAAGGAATATTTTTCAAACCACTCGTTAGGGACCGGCGCGTGCACCTGCGTATTTTGCAGCGTGGCCGGCATGCCGTCCGCGCCGATGAAATGTTTTTCCGGAACGAAAAGTCCGGAGCGCGTGGTGGCTTTCCATTGAATTGGTTTCTGGAGTTGCTCCGCCGCCTGATCCAGTTCGACCGCAACCGGCGGCTGCGACGCGCTCTTCACCGCAACCGACGGAGGCGTGACAAGCCGGTTGCCGAACTGTACGGCGTTCCAGCAGATCGCGACCGCACAGATGAAAAGAAAGGCCGCCGCAGCGATCAGCACCGCCCGATCGTAATTCCCCTTAAGCCAGTCCATTGCTTTCGCCATATTCAGAAAAATAGAACCACGGATCCGCCACGGCGGACAAGTTGCCACGATATCACGGATGGGAAGAGTTAGGAATGGAGATCAGGAGGCATCTCTCGCTCGCCTTAAGCCAGTCCATTGCTTTCGCCATAATCAGAAGAAAAGAACCACGGATGACACGGATATCACGGATGAGCAGACTTAAGCATGCAGATCGGGATTACTGGCTTGTGCAGATTCGTACGGCCGCAACACTCGCTTCCACTCCAATTGCACATTTTTGAAATTAATGAGAAGGGCCAGGTCCAGTCCCGTGATGTTTAGATACCCGATCATCTGCGCAACATGCGTGTCGGTGAAGCAAGAGACTACTTTCGGATCAACGACCACGGCGTCATCGACGATCAGATCGGGAATCAGATTGCCGATTAATTCTCCACGATAAAAAACCGGGAACGATTTTTGGATTGAAACGCGATGTCCCCGGTTCTTGAGTTCAATAATCATTGCGCGTTCGTAGAGCTTTTCGTCTAATCCGGGTTTCAACTCGTTAAGTACTGCCATCGCAGCGCCAATTATTTTGCCGCTCAGCTCCTCATGAATCATTGTCTCATCCGTGGTATCCGTGTAATCCGTGGTTAAATTTAGGAGTCCCCATTCGTGGTTAAAACGTAAAGCGCAGCATTTCGATCGTGGCGGTGACTTCGACATGTTCGTTGCCGACGATAAAATTTAGCGCCCCGGCGTTTTGCTGACCGGGACTGGCCTGGGCGCTCGGCGCAGGTGTAGGACTTGGACCTCTTTCTCGCGGCGGGCCCTGATCTTTTTCGTTATGCACGTAAAGAGTCCGAATGATGAAGAATTGCCCGGTCGAACTGGAGATTTCGTTCACGACTTTCCGGGCGGCACCGGGGGCCGCCTTGAAGGTGATATCGAGCAGGTTGCGTTCGATCAGGGTCGGGGCGGGTGTGGTGCCGGGTTTAATCGATGCTGTCGCCAATCTCCCGCCCGTTCCCGGAGGCGTTGGGGTAGGCGTTGCTGCGGCTCCATGTTCTTGAGACAACGGATGCCGGTACAACGACGTGATGCTGTCCACTCTCGCGTCGAGCAAAATGTTGATGAGCATCTGGACTTGCGAGAGTTCCTGTCCAAGCAAGGGTGTCACAGCTGTGCCCGGCATCATTTTGGTAAATTCATCGAAGCCGAGCTCGAAGTTGTCGGGCAGTTTTACGTTGTTCGTGCGCGCCCGGTCCTGCGAGGCAAGAATGGCCTGACGCAAACGCGACTGGAATTCGTTAGGCGCAAGCTCTGGCACCGGCGCCATCTCGCCTTTTAGCTCGTCTTTAAACTCATCCAGCGCAGCCGTGTATTTCTCGAGATACCCCTGCAATTTTTTGTAATTCGCATCGTTTGGAAACGGATCGAGCCCCTGCAGGCGATTTCGTTCTACTGTGGCCTGATCAAAGGTTTGTTTTGCATCGCCCCACACACTCCACCTCCAGTAAAGCAGGGCCGCGCCGAGGAGAAGGCAAATTCCCGAAACAAGCAGAATCGTTCCGAGCACGCGGTTTTGCTGAAACCATTTCATAGCATTAACGAGGAAGATTTAACCACGGATACACAGCCTGCCCGCCCGCGTGCGGGGATAACGCGGATGGGAAAAGTCAGGTATGGAGATCAGGCTGGGTTTCTTCCTCATTTTCTTGCGGACGCAACACTCGCTTCCATTCTAATCGCGCGCTCTTGAAATTGATCAGAAGCGCGAGGTCTAGCCCGGTGATGTTCAAATACCCGATCCATCTGCGCGACGTGCGTTTCTGTGAAGCAAACGACCACCTTCGGATCGACAATGATAGCATCATCAACGATCAGATCTGGAACGAGGTTCCCGATCAACTCACCGTGATATAGGACAGGAAACGAGCTTTGAACTGAAACAACATGCCCGCGGAGTTTTAATTCTATAATCATCGCCCGTTCGTAGAGCTTTTCGTCGAGTCCCGGCTTCAACTCATTAAGCACCGCCATGGCAGCACCGATTATCTTCCCGCTTAAGTCTTCGTGAATCATCCGATCATCCGTGTAATCCCCGCACACGGGCGGGCAAGCTGTGCAATCCGTGGTCGACTTGTTTCATGGCATTTTCACCGGTTTCTTAAGGGTGAGCTGAAGCTCATAGGGAAATGCCCACTCGGTCTCGTTAGGAACGGAATTGGATTTGATGAAGCGTTCGGGGGTTCTCGGGTCGATGGTAAAGAGCGGTGATTTGGCGAGATTCCGCAGGTAATCGACGACGACCTCCTGTTGTTTGGGATTGTACAGGTAAAGACCGTGCACGTTGAGGCCGTCGATTACATTGCGAGCAGCGGCAGTCCTTCCTGTCGCGCCGGCTGCAGGCGCCGGTGGCGGAGTGGGCGCAGCTTGTCCGGCGCGTTTTTCGGGTGCCCCGAGCAGTTTTCCGCCGGAGGTCGCGACAAGTTCCGTGATCCAAATGTCTGATTCCGGCAGACGCGCATTGAGTTCATCCAAAATCCGGGGCCAAAAATTGCGATCGTCCACAGCCCCGATAAGTGGCGTCGCGGTGTTGTCCAAAGCGGTGATTTGCTTTTTGAGTTTGTCCAACTGCGTTTCGGCCAGATGCATGGTCTCATTTTTTTGGCGAATTGTTTGTGCAGTTTGCCGGGCCACCTGCGCTGCGCGTGTGTAGTACGCGGACCATCCCAGCAGAGCGAGCAGAACGCACGCAGCAGCGGTGATGAAAAATGTACGGCGTTTTTCCAGATCCTGCCTTCGAACGACGATCGCCGGGCGAAGGTTTAACTCCACGGGACAAACGGTCACGCTGCGTAGTGCCAACCCCACCAATTCACCAAGCACATGCGCAGAGCGCGCCACATCCTCCATCGGCGCGGAATCCGACACGGTCACGTTTTTTAAGGGATTAAAAAACTCTATTGGCATCTGAAATTTCTCGTGAAAGAACTCGCGCATGTACGGCATACCCGCGCCGCCACCGCAAAGAAAAATGCGGGCTGGACGATTTCCCTGCTGTTGTGCCCGATAATGCGTAATGGAACGCATCAGTTCTGCATGCAACCGGGTCATGGTGCTGCGCGCCATCTTTGCCACACGTCCCACATTCGGGTCCGCAGGCTCGGCGTACGCACCGCCCAAACCGACGAATCCGTCCCGCTTCTTGCGCTCCTCGGCTGCTGCAAATGATTCGTTAAATTCTTTGGCAATCGCGGCGGTGATCGTGCTGCCGCCGAGAGGAATGCTACGCAGAAAAAATTTATCGGGCTCGATGAAAAGAAGGTTGGTGGTGCGCGCGCCGATATCCAGGAGCAGTGAACAGTCGCCCAGCTCAGGATAGCTGTAGCGAAACGCATTGTAGAGCGCCGTGGACACCATACCGACAATCCGCGTCCTCAATCCGGTTTCTTCTACTGCGTTGTTCATTTCTTCGAGCAGCTCGCGTTTGATCGCCACGATAATCACCTGAATTTGTTCGCCGAGTCCGCCCCCGACGAGCTGGTAATCCCAGACAACGTCGTCGATGGGGAAGGGAACATTTTGTTGCGCTTCGAATCCAATGATTTTGTCGATCTTTGAGGCGTCGAGCGCCGGCAGTTTTACAAAACGCGCAAAAACTGATTGTGAAGGGACTGCGTAGTTCACCTGGCCGTAGTGAATCTGCATTTCGCGCATCATTTCGCGTAACACGGAGGCGTCTTCATGCAGCACGACGTGTGCATCACGCCGCTGGCCGGTCTCGGGATCGAGCGGCGTTTCGCGTAACCGGTAATTTACCAGGACCAGACCGCCATGGTCCGCTCGAAATTCCGCGAGACCAATCGTTTGAGATCCGAGGTTGAGAGTAATCAGGCGTACTGGCGCGCGCATCGGGTTAAAGCTCTAAATCGCAATTCCAAAATGCCAAACCAAATTTCAAGTGTGAAATTTAACGGCGAGCATTTTGGCTTGCAGTTTAACATGGCCTTTTTGGTTTCGGGAAGTCGCGAGCTGTGGTTCCATTAACACCGGCCTTCAGGCCGGTGCAGATGCGGCAAGCTTGCCGAAAGCCATTTCAACGGCTTCCCGCACTTTACTTCTTCTGGGTAAGCCGTTGAAACGGCTGAAATGCATGCGAGCCGATGTCCACCGGTCTAAAGACCGGTGTTAATGACAGAATGGGTCCGAAATCGCAACGTGGTAGCGTCGTAATCGTGAATGTACTCTGCCCTCGCCTCGCCTTTATCTCGAAATGCGGAAGGAACGGGAGTTCTGTGAGTTCCAATTTTCGAATGAAGCGCCGGCCGTGATTTGAAATTTATCGGTGCCGACCTCGCCCCAAACATAACTCCCAACATAATCGCCGCTGCCCTTGCCGCTCCATCGGCCGTACACGAATCCAACTTCGCCAGTGCAGTAAACGGGATTTAAAGGCGAGTTAAGCATTTCACCGGATAGATCTTTTCCATCGGTTCCAAAATTTGCCGGTCGATAATCAGACACCGCATTTGACCTCCTCGCCGGCACGGGCCCGCCGTCGCTTGGAGCCAAATATGCAACGGGAAAAAGGCCCAGCGGTGCCATTCCGATTTGAACAAACGCAGTTTCGCTCGCCAACTGTGCGCCATCCGACCAGGCTCGCACCGGCCCGTTACGAAATAGAAGCGAATTGTTGGAACCACCCGGTATCGTCGGCCGGTAAAGGCTGAGGCTTGAAATGCTGTCCATCGATGTAAGAGAGGATGCCGCGACGCGATGTTTCACACCTCCCGAGTGTTTGGTCTGCTGCGCTGCGACCGAAAAACAAATGCCGAGTAACCCCACCGCGAAGACGAGCGCACCCTTCAACATGCGGGAAGTCAAAACTAAATCGCCCCAAACGCCAGTAAAATCTTGCGGGCAGGCAGACCTGAACTGTAGCCGGGGGCGGTGACCCCGGTCGATTGTGTTTTGCTAAGCGCGGGATGGCCGGGGTCAACGCCCCCGGCTACAATTAGCTTCGATCAACCTTTTACGATGTAACGCCGTAAAAGGCGCGTGGCGCCCCCGGCGCTTTACGCGCTTCAACGGTTTAACGATTCTTTGAAATAATCGATCGTCTGTTTGATCCCCTGTTCGAATTTCACTCGTGGTTCCCAGCCAAGGACTTTCTTCGCACGACTAATGTCAGGTTGGCGCACCTTGGGATCGTCGACCGGCAACGGTTTGTAGTCGATCGCGGATTTAGCCCCGATGATCCGGATGATTTCTTCGGCAAACTGTTTGATCGTCATCTCGCGCGGGTTGCCGATGTTGACTGGTTCATGGAAATCGCTCATCGCGAGCCTGAAGATTCCGTCGATCAAATCCGATACGTAGCAGAATGAGCGCGTCTGAGAGCCGTCGCCGAACACGCTCAGCGGTTGTCCGCTCAACGCCTGTCCGATAAATGCCGGCACCACGCGCCCGTCACGCAAGCGCATCCGCGGGCCATAGGTATTGAAGATGCGCACGATTCTGGTGTCGACGCGGTGATAGCGATGATATGCCATCGTTATCGCCTCGGCGAAGCGTTTCGCTTCGTCATAAACACCGCGCGGCCCGATCGGGTTGACATTGCCCCAGTAATCCTCCTTCTGTGGATGCTCCAAAGGATCGCCGTACACCTCCGATGTGGAAGCCAGAATGAAAGTGGCGTGTTTGTCCTTGGCCAATCCGAGCGCGTTGTGCGTGCCGAGCGCGCCAACTTTGAGCGTCGGGATCGGCAGTTCCAAATAATCGATAGGGCTGGCCGGCGATGCGAAGTGAAAGACGTAATCGATCTTTTGCTCCGGCACGAAAATGAAATTCGAGACGTTATGTTTGACGAAACGGAAATTCTCGTTCCCGGCGAGATGAGCGATGTTCGCCGGGTTGCCGGTGATCAAATTGTCGATGGCCATCACACGGTGGCCTTCCGAAAGAAGGCGGTCCACCAGGTGTGACCCGAGAAAGCCCACGCCTCCGGTGACCACTGAAACGGGCTGAGAATTTTTCGCCATAGCGGGTTCCTTCTAATCGCTGCCGCGAAAGTTTACCAGCAGGAAGTCAGGCACGGAAAATCGCGCTCCGATCTGTAGTGTCCGCTGTCCTCAGCGGATAACGAGTGTCCGGC
>CAVWCZ010000002.1:0-581027 GCA_963753675.1 uncultured Verrucomicrobiae bacterium
ACTTGAAGCGAATGCTTGGGAGCTTGTGCATTAACTTAAGTCGTTAGTTGAGGTAGACGGTTTGAAGACGAAGCGGCCTCGCCAAGTCCCTCGTAACCAATCCGAGACAGCGATGCGCGAAATGGAGGAAGGTTTTCGCAAACATCGCTGGCACAACTAACGCTGCTGCTGCGCTGCGCTTTGGATTTTGATGCTTCAGCAGAATGCGAATGTTCTGGATAGCTGCGATCAAGTAATCTTGGATTTGCTGTCGCCAGAGCCGGCGCCAACGAGCGCGCTTGAAGTGATGATTGTTCACTGCATCGGCAAAGCTCGCTTCCATCAGGTGCTGGCGACGTTTGCGATTGCGGCGTGCGGCAGGACTGTTGGCTTGGGCGCGCGCTACATTTAGGGCCTCTTGTTTTTCGTGTCTTTGCACCGTTCTCCCAGAGGCAGAACGAGTGCATTGAGCACGCAAAGCGCAACCACCACAAATCTTTGCGCTGGCTTTATATTCCAGGGTCCGGCGAATGGGATGCACACGACGTGGTTTCAGAGTCTGGCCAGCCGGACAGCGATAAACATCTGCTATAGGATCGTAAGTAAAAGCTTCATCGTCAAAGATGCCTTGTTGCCGCGCCTTGCTAAGCGCCTTAGTGGCTAGCTCTCCCATGTGCGTGGCGATGCCACGTTGCTGGCACGCCACGTAGTTTTCATTTGTGCCATACTTGCGATCAGCCACTGCTGTCTGCACCGCGCAGCGCGTGTTCTTCTCGTGTTGATCGACCAAGTCTAAAAGCTTTTTGTTCTCTGCGATGGATCCAGGCGTTGTCTCTACCGCGGTAATGACTCCCTTGTGCTCATCCACGGCACGGTGGTGATGGTAACGCGGACGCGATTCTGCGCTGCCTTTGCGCACGCAGGCGGCGTCCGGGTCACTTCGGCTCATCATCCGATCATTAACCGCTTGGTAACTCTCCGGCGTGGTGATCGCCTCTAGTTTGCTTTCGGTTGCCCCGTAAGCCCGCTTCAGCGCGGCGATCAACTCCGGAGCACCTTTAATCACGGATTCTTTCGACGCATTGGCATCAATAAGGCTCGCATCCACGTGCAGCTTGCTTCCGCCCACCAGTCCCGCGTCCACGCACTGCGCCACCGCGCGCACAAACAAACTCTCAAACACTTTCTTGCCCCAACGCGCTCGCGCTTTACTGAGCACGCTGTGATCGGGAATTTCGTCGTCCAAGCCGTAATCCAAAAACCACAGGTAATCGAGCCGCTCGCCGATCACTTCCATCAGTTCCCGTTCGCTTTTGATGTCATCAAAGAAAAGCAGGAACATCATTTTCAAGATCACCTCTGGCGGCACCGACTCATTGCCATTGCGCCCATAGCAGTGCCCCACCTCCTCGCGCGCAAAGGAAAAATCGATTGCTGATTTGACTTGTCGCAGCGGATGATTGGCTCTTACCCGCTTCTCCAAGTTCACCGCGTAATTAAAGAGCTGCGGCTCGCTCCTTTGCGTTCCCATCATGATGACATCATGGGAATACTCCTTTAACAGATCGCCGCGCGGCTTTGCACTATTTTTTCGAGAAAAAGCGATTTGGGCAACACGCCCTGAAGATCAGACCCCTTCCCCTCTTCCCCTTCAGACCCCTTCTTCCCCTTCCTTCCCTCTTTTAGTTTCCTCGTTTTTTCTCTTGGGTCTTCGATGTGTCGGTGCCCTCGAGACTGATCCCACAAAACGGGCAGCGTTTTACAGTTTTCGGGAACGAAATAAACTACCCTTCTGCGCCTCTTTAGACAATGACCTCCGGCATCGTGGACACCGCAAGCCTGTGGCAAAGCCGATCGTTGCCACAACAATGAACGCCCAAGCGACAACTGGAATCAAAAGAATGCCATTCGGGTCAGTCCTTTTTTCTTGCATTTTGAGCCAGTGGCGACGGGAAGGCGCGGGTGGCTTGTGACACGTAGCCGGAGCCGGAACGCCTCGTGAGTTTCGGGCCTTCTTTTGTGTCGCGCAGTTCCCAACCGAGCGCCGAAATTTGCTTGCGCAGTTCGTCGCTGCGTTTCCAATTTTTTTCGCGCCGTGCGTCCTCGCGCTGTTCCGCCAACTGAGCGACTTCCGGCGGAACAACAATCTCCACCCCGGCCTCGAGGTCGAGAACGGTGTTGATCCGTTTCCACCAGTCCATCCATGCGCTTGCCGACGCAGCGTCCATTTCGTTGCGGTCCAGCGCGCGATTGGTTTCTCGAATCGATTCAAATAAGAAACCCATTGCCGCGGAAATGTTTAGATCGTCATCTAGCGCGTCTTCAAACGTCTGAGTTGGGCGTTGGGCGTTGGGCGTTGGGCGTTGGGCGTTTCGTTTTCCTGCAACTTCGCGCAACCGCGCCAGCCACTCGTCGATTCGGCCTAACGATTCGCGCGCTTCATTCATTCCTTCCCACGTAAAATTTAGCGGCGCGCGATAATGCACGCGCAGCAGCGCGTAACGGAGCTCGCGCCCGGTATAGCCTTTCGCCAGAACATCCGGCACAGTATAAAAATTCCCTAACGACTTAGCCATCTTCTGGCCATCTACCAGGAGATGCGCGCAATGCAACCAGTAGCGGACAAACTTTTTTCCGGTTACACCTTCGCTCTGCGCGATCTCCGCTTCGTGATGCGGAAAGATGTTATCGATACCGCCGCAGTGGACATCGATCTGGTTGCCCAACAACGCCGTCGACATCGCGCTGCACTCGATGTGCCAGCCGGGACGTCCCGGACCCCACGGCGAATCCCATTTCACCTGCCCGTCATCTTCGTCCCATGCTTTCCACAACGCGAAATCGCCGATGTGTTCCTTGTCGTATTCGTCGTGTTTCACGCGGCCGGTCGATTGCAGTTGCGTCAGATCGAAATGCGCGAGCTTCCCGTAATCCGGGAACTTGTTTATGCGAAAATAGACTGACTTGTCGTCAGCCTGATAGGCGAGTCCTTTGGCCACGAGTTTGCCGATCATCTCGATCATCCTGCCGATGTAACGCTGGTCGGTGGCGCAGGGAAATTCGTCGGCGCGTTTGATCCGCAACGTGTCGAGATCGTGGAAAAACGCCTGTTTAAATTGCTCGGTAAATTTTGTCAGCGGCACTTCGGCTTCGCCAGCGCCGCGGATCGTTTTGTCATCCACATCGGTGATGTTCATGACGCGATGCACTTTGTAGCCGCGTAGCTCAAGATGTCGCTGGAGCAAATCCTCAAAGATATACGCGCGGAAATTTCCGATATGCGCCCGGCTGTACACAGTCGGCCCGCAAGTGTACATGCGGATCGGACGCTCCACCGAATCGCGCGGCTCGAATTCCTCAACTTCGCGCGAGTACGTGTTAAAGAGGCGAAGTGCCATTTAGCCTGGTTGGGACGGTCCGCCGGGCAGTCCGTCAGTTTTTCGGCGCGCCCGGCGGTCGCGCCCTACTATCTCGACTGCTTGCGATCGCGATAGCGGCGATGCCTTCGCCTTGCCCGATTGGTCCGAGCTTTTCATTTGTGGTCGCTTTTACACTCACGTCGGATTCACTTACCCCAATCGCTGCCGCAATCTGCTGTCGCATGGCCGGAGCATGCGGCGCGAGCTTTGGCGCCTCAGCAATGACGGTCGCGTCAATGTTTATCACACGAGCATTTTTGTCGGCGAGCAAACTGGCCACGTGCTTCAGAATTTCAATGCTGCTGATGCCGCGAATCGATTCGTCGGTATTTGGGAAAAGCTGGCCGATGTCACCGGCGCCGATCGCGCCGAGTAACGCGTCTGCAATCGCGTGCGAGAGAACATCAGCGTCGGAGTGTCCCTCCAGCCCGCGAGCATGAGCAATCTCGACGCCGCCCAAAATAAGTTTCAATCCTTCGGCGAAGCGATGGATGTCGTAACCGATGCCGGAGCGAATCATGGAAGCAATGACGAATGGCGAATGACGAATGACCAATGAATGACGAAATCCGAATGACGAAAAGCGATTCTCGATGCTTCTTCTCTCATTTGAGCATTCGCGCTTCCTTCGTCATTCGTCATTCGACCTTCGTCATTCATTGGTCACAATTTGAGATCAATGAGGCCGTTGGATGCGACAATGCTGTACTTATCTTTCATGTTCTCGCGCGGGCGAAGATCGACAGTGCCACCGGCATTTTCAACCAGCAACCAACCCGCGGCGATGTCCCACAAACTGATTCCTGTTTCGATGTAGGCGTCGAATCGTCCGCAGGCGACATATGCCATGTCGAGCGCCGCACTGCCGAACACGCGGCATTTGCGGACGCGATGGATCATTTGCTGAAGGAGCGGGAAATTGGTGTTGATGGTCTCTCCGGTTTTGGAAAGGCCGACAGAGATAACAGCTTCGGCAAGCTCGGCGCGATCACTTACGTGGATCGGCTTTCCATTTAGTTTCGAGATCTCTCCTTTTTGTCCGGTCCACATCTCATTGCGGATCGGATCGTAGATGACGCCAGCGATCATCTCGTTGCGCTGGCGCAGTGCAATGGAAACGCAAAAGTGAGGAATGCCGTAGAAATAATTCACCGTTCCATCCAGCGGATCGACAATCCATTGATAATCGCTGGACTGATCTCCCACGATTCCTTCTTCGCCGTACAGCGCATGATCTGGAAATTCTTCGAACAGCAATTTGCCAATCAACTCCTGAGCCTGAACATCGATCTCAAGCTTGATGTCGTGCGCCGCGAACGCCTTGACGCGCTTTTTTCGCTGAAAATTTTCGCACAATAAATTGCCCGCGGCCAAAGCCGCCTTCTCTGCTGCAATGAGATATTGCTTCATCAAAGAAGATTAGCTCGCACAAAGAACACAAAGTGCACAACGGAATCTCCAGTTGTCATGTCGAGCGAAGTCGAGACATCCCGCAGCAAAACGTGAGCGTAAGCTCAACGGGATCCTTCGACTTCGCTACGCTTCGCTCAGGATGACAGAAAGGCGTGTACAGAAAAAAACCGGGAGGAAAATAAATTCTCCTCCCGGGTTGAAGTTAGGTTTGTGACCCCGAAGAAATCCGGAGCCGTTAATCCAGCGATGGGCTTAGTGCCTCTTTTTCTTCGCTGTTTTTTTCTTTGCTGCTTTTTTCTTTGCCATCGACTAATTCCCCCCTTTCAATCCGCAACGTGCGGAGTTGTGTGAAGAGTTGGGAATGACTTCACTGTATGTGCGTTCAGTAATCATCACATTTTTTTTGTCAAACGTTTTTGTTGTGAATTTGAAAAAATTTTCACCAGCTCGCGCGCAAGAATTCTTTTGGATGCGCGCGAAAATTTTTTGATTTCACCGTCGTGAAACAGAATCGCCAACTCGTTTTCGTCACTCTCCATTCCTATACGCGCGTCGTTCGCAACGATCACGTCGCAATTTTTTTCACGCAGTTTTTTCGCCGCGTTTTCTTCGATGTGATCTGTTTCTGCGGCGAATCCCACCAGAAGAAATTTGCGATCCCCTTGACGGCCTAACGACTCGAGAATGTCACGCGTTGCGACCAGTTCGAGCGACAATCCCTCGGCGCGCTTCTTGATTTTCAGCGCAGACACTTTGGCTGGCTTGTAATCCGCCACAGCCGCACAAAGGATGCAAACGTCCGCGTCCTCAACGTGCTGGTGGACTGCGTCGAACATTTCGTCACTGGTAGCAACGGAAATGAATTCGACGCCGCCCGGCGGTTCGAGACACACCGGCCCCGAAATCAAGATCACGTCGTGGCCGGCTTCGACCGCTGCCTCCGCCATCGCGTAGCCCATTTTTCCCGAGGAACGATTGGAGAGGTAGCGCACGGGATCAATCGGCTCGCGCGTTCGACCGGCGGTGATGAGAAATCTCACGCGATCAACGTGTCGTGCCGGGTAAGAAGAAATTCTGCGCGAAACGCAATCTCATTCACTTTCCACAAGCGGCCGATTCCTTCGTAGCCGCACGCCAGCATTCCTTCTTCCGGCCCGATGAATTCGACGCCACGCGTTTTGAGTTTTTCCACATTCTCCTGCGTGGCAGGATGCGCCCACATTTTTCCATTCATCGCTGGCGCCATCAGGATTGGAGCGCGGGTGGCGAGCGCGATCGCGGCAAGCGGATGACCGGCAAGACCGTGCGCTACCTCGGCAATGATGTGCGCCGTGGCAGGGGCGATCAGCAGCAGGTTGGCCCGGTCCGCCAGCTCGATGTGCCCCGGTCGCCAGCTTTCCTTTTCGTCAAAAAAACTCGTCATCACCGGATTTTTCGAAAGCGTCTGCAATGTGAGCGGCGCAATGAATTCCGTCGCGTCGTGCGTCATCACCACGAAAACTTCGTGACCCTGCTTCACCAGCAGGCTCGCCAGCTCGGCAGATTTGTAAGCGGCGATCGATCCCGTCACGCCGAGTATTACGGACTTTTTCTCCGCGGGAATGGGGAGCACTTTTCGCGAACTCGTTTTTTCCAATTTGCGTCTGGAACTTTTCTCCTCAGCAGGCATGACCATTATTTGCGCTTCAAACGCCGGCTCAAATGTGCTTCAGCAAACATGATTGTGCGGACTCTCTCCAGATCTTCTTCGATTGAACCGCTGACAACAGTGTAGCGGTAATCGCGCCAGGATTCCATTTCTAGTGTCGCGGTATCGAGACGCGACTCGATCTGCTGCGCGGTTTCCGTGCCGCGTTTTTCCAATCGGCGGCGCAACTCTTGAAGATCCGGAGGCATGATGAAGATATCCGCCAACGCCTGTCGGACGATCGGGTCATCACAATTGCGAATGGTAGCGGCGCCTTGTGTGTCGATGTCGATCAGGACATCCAATCCGTTTTCCAGATTTTTCTGCACAGGGTCACGCAACGTGCCATAACGATCTCCGTGCACCTGCGCGTGCTCCAAAAAATCGCCGGCTTCGATTCGTGCGTGAAAATCTGACGCGGAAAGAAACCGGTAATGTTCGCCTTCAATCTCACCGGCTCGCGGTGCTCGTGTGGTGCAGGAGACCGAATAAAAAAAGTTTGGAGTTTTTCGCAACGCTTGAACCAGGGTGGTTTTCCCTGCGCCCGATGGAGCGGAGATTACAAAGAGGATTCCGTGCCGGCTGAATCTCATGGTTTAGGCGCGCAACAGGGGAACATAGACTTGCAGTCTGTGTGCCCAGCGGGTTTGCAACCCGCTGAGAACTGAGCAGCACGGGGAATTGAATTGCACGCAGCGGAGTGCAACTCCGCTTGGCGCACAGGCCACAGGCCTATGTTCCGGCGGCATGCGTTGTTTATTCAAGATTTTGAAGTTGTTCGCGAACCTTTTCCAACTCGGCCTTGCACGCGATCACGCGCTGGGAAATCGGGGCGTCGTTTGCTTTCGCGCCAAGCGTGTTGAGCTCACGAAAAATCTCCTGCGTAATGAATTCCAATGTGCGTCCGACCGGCTCTTTGCTGCGCAGATGATGCGCAAATTGAGCCAAATGACTGTCGAGGCGTGTCAATTCTTCCGAGACATCAGCGCGATCAGCAAAAAAAGTAATTTCCTTCAGCACGCGTTCGTCGTCGCCGCCAATCGGCAGCCCGGCTTTTTGGATGCGATCAAGCAGCGCCGCGCGATATCGTTTCACCACCTCAGGATGCAGAGCACGAACTTCTTTGAGCTTTTTCCGCATAGCCTTGAGACGATGGATCAAATCCTTTGCCAGATGTTTGCCCTCGCGTTCTCGCATTTTGATTAAGTCCCCGAGCGCGGTTCGCAGAGCGCTTTGCACTGCTGGCCACGCTTCTTCTGCGTCTTGCGGTTGTTCCGGGAACCGCATCACGCCCGGCGCCTGGAGGATCGTGTTGATGGTGATCTCACCGGGGGCGTCCAATTCTTTTTGCAACGCACGCATTGCTTCGTGATAAGAGCGGGCGAGTTCGATATTTAGTGCAAGATCACGCGCGCCATTTGTCCCGCTATGAAGGCTGACAGTCGCAGTCGTGCGACCGCGAGAAATACTTTCGTTGATGGTCTGGCGAATTCGCGACTCGAGCTCGATCAGATCGCGCGGAAGATTGATTACGACGTCGCTTTGTTTCCGGTTTACCGAATTAAGCTCGACGCTGAATTTTGTTCCGGCGTGATCGGTCTCGCCGCGACCGTATCCAGTCATGCTTTGCATATGTCGGTGAAAAGCTTATCGCAGAGAACTGCTTTACGTTCAATGTTCAACGAGCGTTTCGAAAAGAGCCTCCGCGGCGCGCCGGTGCGGTGAAGGCATTGCCACCTCCTCGATCGATCTAAACCACTGCTGCCCCGATGCGATTTGCTTTGGCGTAGAGCGACGATACACCGTCAGCGTAACTCGATAGTGTGTGAATGAGAACACGCACTGATAAGCCGGAAGCGTCTGAAAACTTGACGGCTTTGAGCCGTCAAGTTTGAGCGGTGGCAGGATCCACATGCCGCGCCAGCGGTGGCGCGATTGCTCAAGCAAAATTCGTCCGTGCCGGATGATCAGTGCGTGGGTTTCGCTAAGTGGCTTCGTTTTGTGTCTCAATTTTTTGATCGGAAGAACAGCTGGATTTTTTGCACGGCAAAATGGTTTAACCGGACAGAGAGTGCACTTCGGATTGCGCGCCACGCAAATCAAAGCGCCAAGATCAAGCAGGGCGGAATTGAACGTCCGTGCGCCGGCGTCTGGAAGAAGAGCCGCTGCTTGCTGCCAAAGCCTTTTTCGGCCCGAACCCGAATCAACAGATTGGCGAAAATTAAAAAGCCTTGTCAAAACTCGAGCCGTGTTCGCCTCTACGATGGGGACGGATTGATTGAAGGCGAAGCTGGCCACCGCATGCGCACTGTATTTTCCGATGCCGGGGAGACCCTGCATCCTTTCGATCGAGCGTGGAAATCGTCCGCGATGGTCGCGCAGCACCGCTGATGCGGTAGCGTGGAGGTTTCGCGCCCGTGCGTAGTAACCCAGGCCCTGCCACGCGAGAAGCACTTCGTTTTCCGACGCGCGCGCCAGGGAAACGAAATCGGGGAATCGTCGGAGCCACTCGTGATAATAAGGGATCACTGTGGCGACCTGGGTTTGCTGGAGCATGACCTCGGAGATCAGGATGGCGTACGGATCGCGTGTGCGACGCCAGGGGAGATCGCGGCCGTGGCGACGATACCAATCCGTCAATGCGCGCCGAAATTTGGCGATTGGAAAGGCCACAGATAAAAAAGATTAACACGGATTTTGGAGTTCGAGCGCCGAACTCGCTCTTATCCGTGTTTTATATGTGTTAATCTCTGCGCATCAATGAACTCGTACACGCATCCGCTTTCGCACGACCAGGTGCGCAAGCTTCAGGCTTTGCTCGAGCAGTCGGGCTTTGATTTCACGCCGAAGGAGTGGACGATTTTTTTTGCGCAAAAGAACAAGCTGAGCGTGGCCGTTTATCAGAAGGGCCCAAAAGTGCTGGTGCAAGGGCGTGGCGTTGAGGATTTCGTGCAGTTCGAGTTGGAGCCGAAAATCCTGGAGCAAGCGAAACTGGGTTATGAGGAAGTGCATTCACCGGAAATGTTCGAGCCCCATTTCGGCGTAGACGAGAGCGGGAAGGGCGATTTTTTCGGTCCACTGGTCATATCTGGTGTGTATGTTGACCACGGTATTGCGCGCAAACTTGTCGATGCCGGCGTTGTAGACAGCAAGCGGATCGGTTCCGACGCGCGAATCCGGGCGCTGGCCGACACGATTCGGAAAAATTCCCAAGGTCTGGTGGAAACGGTCCTGATCGGCCCGGCGAAGTACAATGAGCTGTACGGGAAATTTGAGAACCTGAACCGTCTGCTCGGTTGGGGACACGCGCGGGTAATCGAGAATTTGCTGGCGCGGAAACCGGACTGTCAGCGCTCGTTATCGGATCAGTTCGCCGATGCGCGAGTGATCGAGACGGCATTGCTCAGGCATGGGCGCAAAATTGCCATCGAACAACGACCGCGAGCGGAATCGGATATTGCGGTGGCGGCGGCGTCGATCATTGCGCGTGAGGCGTTTATCAACTGGCTGGAGCGAAGGGGCAAAGAGCTGGGTGTGCGATTGCAACGCGGAGTATCGGCAGGCGTAAAAGAGACTGCCAAAAAGCTGGTCGAGACGAACGGGGCAAACGTGTTGCGTGAGGTGGCGAAAGTGCATTTCCGCACCGCCCACGAGATTGCGCCGGATCATTATGCGGCACCGCCGCCCCGTGAAAAATGGCGCCGGCGGGCGGCGCCGGAGGCTGACTAAACAGCCCCGCCTGCGCCCACTTTGCATAACCGAAATGGGGCTGTAGCAGAATAGAATTCGAAAATCGCTTTTTTATGCCTAAAGTGGCCACCGGCAGAGTCACAAGGAACGATTAATAAGTTAGATATGGCTAAACTAACGAAGCGCGACATC
This sequence comes from uncultured Verrucomicrobiae bacterium, assembly GCA_963753675.1. Lineage (GTDB taxonomy): Bacteria > Verrucomicrobiota > Verrucomicrobiia > Chthoniobacterales > UBA10450 > Udaeobacter. The sequence goes on from CAVWCZ010000002.1 coordinate 10,381, forward strand.
GTAGTGTCGATCAGTAATCAGACGGGGATGGTTCAGCATCAGGTCTTCGATGTGGTGCAAAAAACTCTTGATAAAATCACTGACAGTCTGGCCAACAATATTCCGGTTGAGTTGAGAAACTTTGGCGTGTTTCTACCGCGCCTTACCAAGCCGCGCATTGGGCGAAACCCCAACCAGCCGGGTAGCAGTTTCGTCATCCCGCCCCGGGCAACTGTGAAGTTCAAGGCGGGTAAAATCATGCGCCAACGGGTGGAAAAGCTCTCTCGCCAATTAAAAGAAGCGGAAGAGAGTAAGATTAAGACCGGAGTCGGCGCACAGGCTGGCGGTTAAACTGGATCCACGGTGGGAGACGTTTGTCTGCAACGCAGATTCGCAGACAGAGTCGTACCCGCAATTCACGCGAGCAAGTTCTGGATGGTTTTCTCCAGACGCTCGAAATTGATTGGCTTCGTTAGGTGTTCGGCAAAACCTGCTTCTTTGGCCTGGTTGACGTCTTGCTCGGTGCCGAAACCGCTTAAGGCAATCCCCGGCAACGGTTTATCGCGGCGAACCTCGCGCATTAATTCGTAGCCGCTGCGATCAGGCAATCCGATGTCGCTGATGAGCAGATCAAAATCCTCTGTGCGGACCTTTTCCACGGCCTGCTGGGCGGAATGGGCAATGGTTATTTGGTAACCTCGGCGTTCCAGCATTCGTTTCATGCCGAGACACGTATCGTGGTGATCGTCTACCAGCAGAAGGCGGTGTTGACTCGAAACGACGGGCTCGCGTTTGCGATCTACTGGTTGAGTTTCGCTCTCCCCGTCGCGCTCAACTGGGATTTCAACCGTGTTTAATTCCACCGTAAACGTTGCACCCTGGTCTTTTCCGGGACTCTCGACCCAAACCTGTCCCCCGTGCGCGTCGATCAACGTCTTTGAAATGGTTAGACCAAGTCCCAGTCCTCCGAATCGCCGGGTGATATCACTCTGGCCCTGCTCGAATGCGTTAAAGATTTTCCCAATCGCTTCAGGCTCGATGCCGATTCCCGTATCAGTGACGCGCACGGCGATCTTGCCCGGTGCTGGATTCAGAGTTTCAATGCCGATCTGGCCTCTTTCAGTGGTGAATTTCACGCTGTTTTTGATCAGGTTCCAGAAGACTTGTTGCAATCGCGCGGGGTCGCCCTCGACGTACGCGTGAGTAGCGCGCAACGCGAAGCTGACTTGAAGATCCTTGGCTTCTATTTCCTTGCGGCATATCTCGTAGGCGCGTTGAAGCGTTTGGTGGATAGAAATTGTTTCGAAGCTCAATTGAAGTTTACCTCTCGAAATGCGAGTGACGTCGAGCAAATCGTCAATGAGACGCGCTTCGAGCTCTACATTTCGCCGAACGACCTCGAGCGCTTCTTTGACAGGTTTGGAGTCCGGCAACTCCGCTTCAAGTTCGCTCACCATGGCAATGACTGGGGTGAGGGGACTGCGTAGTTCGTGAGATAGTTGTGCCAGGAACTGGTCTTTTGCGGCGTTTGCCGCAATGAGCTCCTGGCGCAACGTCACGTCCCGGGTCTTGTCTTCCACCAGGTAAAGCACTCCCTGCACGGTGTCGCGCGCACCTTGCAATCGCAGCAGATTGACGTCCAGAAAATGTGTAAGGCCTGATTTATCTATCAGCGGGTGTTCATTGAGCTGAAACGGTGTTCCAAAGTTAAGCACGCGCTCAACCGCACCCGGCGGCGCAATCTTCACATCGTCCGATACGATCTCGGTGATGTCGCGGCCCTCGGAAACTTCTCCAAACCGTTCTGCCATTCGTGCAAACGCATCGTTAGCGTGGAGAAAGCGGCGAGAAACTGGATCCACCAGAGCAATCCCTCCCGGCATGTTCGCCAGCATCTTCTCATTGAAGATCACTTCACGTTCCAGTTGCTGCTTGGATTCCAATTGGCGTTGATAAAAGCGGCTTCCAAGCCATGCGAAAACCGCTGTCAAACCAACCAGCCAGGCCGCCAGCACCGTCATTCGACCGAGAAGATCGTGAACTGGCTTGTACGCGAGCGCTCTTGGCTGCACCACCACTGCCACCCAGCCGGTGTCTTCAATCGGGCTAAAAGAATAGAGATTGCCATGGCGCTCAAAATGTCCCGTTTTGCTCTGTTTGATCTCTTTGATCAGTTCGCCATTTGCCGCCGCCGGACCCGTTGCAGGATTCGGTTTAAAGTCGCTTGCAAAAAGCCCGGCACCGTTTTGGTCGAGCACCTCGAACCTGAGCAGATCGGAAAACTGAATCGTGGAGAGACGTCGTCCAATCCGTTCCACCAGCACGGCGACTCCGACATAACCCAGAATGCTGCCATCGGGCGCTCGCACAGCGCCGACAATGTCAGTAATTGGCCGGTTATCCGACAATCGCGGATGAACAGCTGAAACAAAAACTCCCGTCGGGACCGCCGCCGCTTTCTCCCGCCAATGCTGGGATCCAAAGTCTTTGCCCAGCAATTCCGGGGCCTTTGGGATCGAGGCAACCAGAGTGCCATCCGCTGCGGTCAGAAACATTCCATCGATCTGCGGGTGTGAGTAAAATGCTGAATTGATCCATTGCTGAGCTGCCTCCGGATTGGCAGAGGTCAAAACTCTGGCCGTGTCTGGCAGCGTTTGGTAGTACTCAACAAGACTGGTGGTGCTGCTAAGGTCGTGCCCGACGAGGTGACTGACCAACTGGATCAACGTTTGCCGATCGCGTAAGATCCGCGATTCCAAGGTGTCCCGCAGAATGGTGTACGAAACGATCAGCGTCAGGACCGACGGGATCCACCCTGCCAGAAGAATCGGAATGATGATCTTGGAGCGTTCGAAACGGTCATGCCTTCGTTTCGTCATGAGGCCTCCCAACTAAAATCGTGTTTAGCGATAATTGGCTCCGTGACCGTCCACTTACTGATCGGTTCAAGCAAGAGGCAATTCGCCAAAGATTCAGGCCGATTTCTTGATGCATGGGGCTCGCTGAGGAAAGAGATTACCAAACCAGCACATTTGGCAATTACGAACCAATAAGAGACCGCTGTTTATCGAGACGACATAACTACGGTTACGACCGCCAAATACGTGATTTTTGAATTGACGCAATCGTTGTACATTGCATCATGACGCCCTTACTGCTTCAACCCTTGCAGTCATAGCAATTCCATGCAGGAAAGCGTCGGACATATTATCTGGTCGGTCTGTTATCTGAGCGTGCTTATAGGGCTTTCCGCCTATGGGATTCATCGCTATTTCATCATTTACTTGTACCTGAAAAACCGGAAACGGCCTCCGTTGCCGATGTGCTCCTTCGAAAAACTGCCAAAAGTGACAGTGCAGTTGCCGATTTTCAACGAGGTGTATGTGGCCGAGCGATTGATTCGATCGGTAAGCGAACTGGATTATCCTCAGCAGCTTCTGCAAATCCAGGTCCTCGACGATTCAACGGACGAGACCTGCGAGATCACGGCTGCGTGTGCGGAGGAACTGCGCCAGCGCGGTTTTAACGTACAGCGCATTCACCGGACCGACCGGACCGGCTTTAAGGCCGGCGCGCTGGCCGTAGGACTTGAGGCAGCGGAGGGCGAGTTTGTTTGCATACTGGATGCCGATTTTGTCCCGCAAAAGGACCTTCTTAAACAGACCATTCATTTCTTCACGGATTCGAAGGTTGGCATGATCCAGACCCGCTGGGGGCATTTGAACCGGGGTTATTCGTTGCTCACGCGGATGCAGGCGATCTTCCTGGATGGACATCTTTTGCTAGAGCAAATTGCGCGCAGCCGTAGCGGCCGGTTTTTTAATTTCAATGGAACGGCGGGGCTTTGGCGGCGTTCGTGCATCGAGCAAAGTGGAGGCTGGCAATACGACACGTTGTGCGAAGATCTGGATCTCAGTTATCGCGCTCAGCTTGCAGGCTGGAAATTTATTTATCTCTCCGACGTTGTTACTCCGGCAGAACTGCCGGTCGACATGAATGGCTTCAAGTCTCAGCAGCATCGCTGGACCAAAGGTTCAGTCCAGACATGCAAAAAATTGTTGCCGAGCGTCTGGCGCAGCAAGTTGCCATTTCCGATCAAACTCGAGGCCACCGGGCATTTAATGTCCAATTTCGCTTATCTGCTTCTGGCGATTCTCTGTATTCTTTTATATCCCTCCACCGGAGGACCTTCGGCTGGCTGGGTTCGCACAGTGCTCGTCGACATTCCAATTTTTCTGGCGGCATCAGTTTCAGTCGGCCTTTTCTACATTTGTGCCCAACGCGAACTGCATCCCAGGACATGGATCAAAGAAATTCTTTTTCTGCCCTGTCTGCTTGCGTTGGGAATTGGGCTTTCGCTTAATAATGCGCGAGCGGTGTTGGAGGCGATTGTGAATCACAAATCAGATTTCACCCGAACCCCCAAATATGGAATTGAACGCAAGTCGCAGCCGTGGCGGAATTGTAAGTATCGTCCGCTCAAATCAGCGCTCCCGCTGGCGGAGTTAGCCTTTGCGCTCTATTTCACCTACTTCGTGGTATACGCCATTATGCACCGCCAGTTTTTCTCGGTGCCGTTTCTGCTGATGTTCCAGTGCGGTTTCCTTTACGTTTGTTTCTCTTCGTTGTTAAGTAGCTGGTCAAAATTTAATGTGGGCAGTTCACGCGCGCGCTCTGCAATTCCCGCGTGACAAACTTCCAATCGTCGATTAAAAGGTTCTCCCATGCTTCGGCCCCTCCCGGTTATTTTTAGTCTGATTTCGGCGACATCAGTGTTTGCGACCGCGCCGGTGGATAGCTCGAGCCAGCTGATTATCAGCGTACGTGACCAGAAGCTGATGCTGGTGCGTAACGGCGCCAAAATGGCGACTTATCCGGTGTCCACCTCGATGTTCGGCCTGGGCGATGCCTGGGGGCGAATGACCACCCCTCTTGGTTATCTGGCGGTGGAAAAAAAGATCGGTGACAACGCGCCGGTCGGCGCGGTGTTTCACAACCGGCGGCTAACCGGCGAAGTTCTGCGGCCCAACACTCCAGGGCGCGATCCCATCACGACACGCATTATCTGGTTGCGCGGATTGGAACCGCAAAACGCGCACGCATTTCAACGCTGCATTTATATTCACGGCACGCCCGAGGAGAAGAAGATTGGTCGCCCTGCCAGCTACGGCTGCATCCGCATGAAATCGAAGGACGTTGCCGAGCTTTACAGTTTAGTTCCTGTCGGTGCTGTCGTTCAAATTACGCCTGCTCGTCTGCCGAAAGTGGTCAAGACCGCAGCGGTGCCAAATGTGCAGCAACCAGCGGCTTTGGCGGCTGCCAATCCGCCGGTGCAGCCTGAGAATCAGGAAAGTTCAACAGCAGCTACCGGCACACTAACCGTCGAACAAATGCGAACGGCCGGCGTGCTTGCCGGAGAGCGGCAGAAGGCGAAGTTCGCGGCGAACAAGCGCTTGTAGCAGACCGTTCCCGGGATCCCGCTTCACAACTTTTGGTCGAATGGCTAACACAAAATCAGCTGCCAAACGCACGCGACAGACACTTAGATCGGCGCTGCGCAATCGCAGCGTTAAAACTCACCTACGCAGCATTCAAAAACAGATCCGCTCTGGGCCGGAAAACAGTTCAGAGCAGGTTCGCGCCGCAATTTCAGCGATCGACAAGGCCGCGAAGCGCGGCATCATCCATCGCAACGCAGCGAATCGTCGTAAGGCGCGCCTCAATAAGGCGCTCGCCGAAAGGAAATAAAGTGTCCGCGCCGCCTCGCTTGCGAGGTGCCGGAGACTGGCGAATCTTTACGCAACTCCCAGGCGAATCACAGAGATGCGACCAGAGTAAATCCCGTTGCATATCTTCTTGGCCGGATAGATTCTGTGGAATGATTCCCGCGCTTCTACTCGTTTTCCTGGTCGTTGTTTATCGGGTAACTACGGGATTGCTGATTCATTCCGGAACGAGCTGGCTTTCGAACTTTACACCACTTGCGGCGATCGCCCTTTGTAGCGCTGCGTATTTGCCGAACAAATACAAGTTCTCTGTGCCGCTGCTGACTTTGTTCATTTCCGACGTGATCATTAACCTCTTTTATGCGGCGCCACTATTTGATCCTCAGATTCTTGTCCGGTACGTCGCGCTGGTGGTAGTTGGGTTCATCGGATTTTTCTTACGGAACCGTGCCTCGCTGAAGACGCTTTTGCCAGCATCGATAGCGACATCCGTGCTTTTTTATGGCATCACGAACACCTTTTCCTGGTTGAGCGATCCTGGATATTCGAGAAATTTCGCCGGACTGATTCAGTCGCTGACCGTGGGCTTGCCTCAATACAGCGCGACGCCGACCTGGATGTTTTTCCGCAATTCGCTCGTCAGTGATCTTATATTCACTTGTCTCTTTGTTGTTTGCATGAACGCGGGACGAAGCATGGGGAGATCGCGGGGACGACACTTTCCCGCGATTGCGGGATCCTGTTGCTGCTGGATAACCGACGATGCAGCGGGTTGAGCAGCGCGACGAAGTCGAGATGCTGTCGCTGATGCTGTTGATCCGGCGCTTCGAGGAACGCGCCAGTCAGCAGTACCAAGCCCAGAAGATCGGCGGATTTTGTCACCTTTACATCGGCCAGGAAGCGGTCGTTGTCGGCGCGATTGCTGCCGTGCGTCCTGACGATTATGTCATCACGGCTTATCGTGATCACGGACACGCTCTTGCCCGTGGCACTAGCGCAAACGCATGCATGGCGGAGCTTTTCGGGAAAGCTACGGGCTGTTCGCGCGGCCTTGGTGGTTCCATGCATTTCTTCGACAAGCAGCATTACATGTACGGCGGTCATGCAATTGTCGCTGCGCATGTCCCGCTTGGCGTGGGATTGGCGTTTGCAATCAAGTATCGCGACGAAGACCGCGTCACGCTTTGTTTCTTCGGAGATGGTGCGATCAACCAGGGTTCATTTCACGAAGCTTTGAATCTCGCCGCGCTATATCGATTGCCGATTATTTTCATTTGTGAAAACAACCTTTTTGCCATGGGCACGTCCGTTAAACGATCGACGTCGCTCAAACAGATCGTCGATCGCGCAGAGGGTTACGACATTCCGGGCGAAATCGTCGATGGCATGAATTTTCGGGAAGTGCGCGATAAAGTCGCTGAGGTCGCCGATTCGATTCGTAAAGAAGCGCACCCGGCCTTTCTGGAAGTACGCACGTATCGGTACCGCGGCCATTCCATGTCAGATCCGGCGAGTTACCGGACAAAGCAGGAACTGGAGAAATATCGCCTTGATGATCCAATCATACGCTTGCGCGCGCAGCTGACACGCGAGGGCAAATTGACGAACGAACAATTCGATCAGCTTGATAAGAAGGCCAAGGAAACGGTCCTGACGGCAGTGAAGTTTGCTGAAGAGAGCCCCGAGCTGCCGGCGGAGGAACTTTACGATTATGTGTATTTCGACGGAGTGAAACCGTGAGGGAAATCACTTATCGCCAGGCCTTGAACGAAGCGCTCGCCGAAGAGCTTGAACGTGATCCGAACGTGTTCCTGATGGGCGAAGAGGTGGCGGAATATCAGGGCGCCTACAAAGTCAGCGCCGGGTTACTTGAACGTTTTGGTGCAAAACGCATCATCGATACGCCGATCAGTGAGAACGGATTTGCCGGGCTGGGAATCGGCGCGGCGATGGTTGGTCTGCGACCAATTATTGAGTTCATGACCTTCAGTTTCTCACTCGTTGCATTCGACCAGGTGGTGAACAACGCGCCAAACATGTTCATGATGTCCGGCGGGCAATTCAATATCCCCATTACATTTCGTGGGCCGAATGGCCCTGCCCATCAGCTTGCCGCGACGCACTCACATGCTACCGAAAATTTTTACGCCAGCGTGCCCGGCCTGAAGGTTTGTACCCCTGCCACACCGCGTGATGCGAAGGGTTTGCTTAAGACCGCGGTACACGACGACAACCCGGTACTCGTTCTCGAAGCGGAGCTTCTTTACAGCTCGAAAGGAATGGTGGAGCCGCCCGATGAAGAATTGCTGATTCCGCTTGGCAAGGCGGAGGTAAAACGCGAAGGCAGCGATGTCACCGTGGTTTGTTATGCTCAGACTGTTCCAATTGCGCTCCACGTCGCGGCCCAACTCGAAGAGGAGGACATTTCCGTCGAAATTGTTGATCTGCGTTCGATCAAACCGCTCGATGAGAAGGCGATTTTCGACTCTGTCGCGAAAACGCATCGTGTTGTCATTGTCGAACAGGACCATCCATTCTGCGGCGTCGGCGCGGAAGTTTGTTACAGGATTCAAAAGAACATTTTTGATGAGCTCGATGCGCCGGTTTTGCGCGTATCACAGGAAGATGTGCCGATGCCTTACAATGAAGCCTTGGAGCAGGCCGTTCTGCCGAACGCCAAAAAACTGGTCGCTGCCGTGAAACAAGTCTGCTACGCGTGAACCTGGTTAAAAGAGGTACAACCGTTACAAAGTTGCGCAAGAAGACCGTCGTAACGATGTCACTCCTATAACCCTCTCTCCCATGCCTGAAATACAGATGCCAAAATTGAGCGACACGATGACTGAGGGCACCCTCGTCGCGTGGAAGAAGAAAAAAGGCGACCAGGTTTCGGCTGGCGAAGTGCTCGCGGAAATTGAAACCGACAAGGCGACCATGGAGTGGGAATCGGCTGAGGATGGAACGCTCACCGAAATATACGTTGAGGAAGGCGGAAAGGTGAACGTGGGCGATAAAATCGCGTTTATCCGTGGAGAAGGGGAGGAAGGACCGAAGCAAAGAGCCCCAGAACAGAAGAAGGATAAAGAGCCCGCGACCGAAGAAGAAAAAGAAAAAAAACCTCAACGTAAAACTGAAAAGCCTGCATCGACGGAAGTGCAACAAAAGGAGATCTCGCCGTCGCAGCAAGAATCGGTAGGGGCGGATGTGTCAGCCGCCCGGGAAGAAGCGCGACCGCAAAAACCTCAGCCGAAAGAACAAAAAGGGGAGGAGGCCCGCGTGAAAGCGTCGCCGGTTGCCCGACGAATCGCAGCTGAACTTGGCGTTGATCTGTCAACCGTGAAGGGCACAGGGCCTGAAGGACGCGTTACCGAAACTGACGTTCGCGCCGCTGCCAAATCTGTAGCCGCGGGCGCTGACCGCGGCCGAACGAAACCCGAAACGAACGTTGCAGCCGGAGTTAAGCCTGGAGAAAGCACGCGTATTCAACTCTCCGGGATGCGCAAAATCATTGCCCAACGATTGGCCGAAAGCCTTGGCCCGGTTCCGCATTTTTATCTCACAATCGATATCAACGCCGGTCCGCTGATGGAAGCGCGCGAGGAATTGAAATCCGCGGGTGAAGGCGCGGACGCTGCCAAGATCACCGTAAATGATTTCGTTTTGAAGGCGGCCGTAATGGCAGCGGTTAAAGTTCCGCGAGTCAATGCCTCTTTCGACGATGATGCGCTTGTCCAGTATGCGGATGTCGATCTCGGCGTCGCGGTAGCGATTGAAGACGGATTGCTCACGCCGGTCGTTCGCGCAGCGCAAGACAAATCGCTTCGCGAGATTAGCGCCTCGGCAAAGGACCTGTCGAACCGTGCTCGTAACAAACGAATGAAGCCTGAAGAGTTTCAGGGCGGGACATTCACGGTTTCAAATCTTGGGGGGATGGGCATCGACAATTTCTCCGCCGTGATCAACCCTCCGCAAGGCTTCATTCTAGCCGTAGGCAAAATTACAAAGGTTCCGGTCGTCGACGACACCGACCAAATGGTGGTTGGCCATCGCATGTCGATCACGATGAGTTGCGACCATCGCGTCATCGACGGCGCTTTAGGCGCCGAATATCTCAAGGAACTGCGTCACCTGCTGGAAAATCCAGCGCTGCTAATGGTCTGAACTATCTGGACGTGGTTTCCCACGTCATGAAATCGTCCAGGATTTGCCGGGTTTTGTCGGTAACGAATTCGATTACCGTCGCATCGTCGACGAAGCCGAGGACAGGGGTTGCGTCCGGAATTAAGTCGAACGGATCGATCAGATAACTGAGAGCAGCTACGATCCACAGAAGTGCATTGTCAGGGATCTTCTTGTATTCGCTGCGATGATGCGCTCGAACCAGACGCAGCATCGTTTGCAGATAAGGCCAGCATTCCTTGAATGGTTCCCTCGGAACTACCGCTGCTTTTTTGGCGGCTTCGTTGAAAAGAGCGTGCAGTGTTTCGGAATCATTGAGACAGGCTCTTGCATCGATTAGCGCTCTGGCAAACGCCTCGCTGCGAAGAGCCGGTTTGCGGTAGGGCACAAGTTGCGTCCCGGTTTTTACGCCGGTCCGCGTCTTTTTTTCCGCGCGCCGTTTCGATTTCGTCGTTTTCATCTCACGCTATCAAAACAGATGCGGGCGCCGATGAGAAGCCGATTCGTGAATACCGGTTCCAGCGGATGTAGCCGAACGCATCGGATTTATGTAGAATCCAGCTAAATGAGCTCGGGATGGAAGACGCGGGAAGAAATGGAGGCTGGAGAGCGCGCGATACTCGCGTCGTTTGCACAAAAATCGGGTGACTCACGCGGGCGCAAATACTCCGAACCGAGCCACGCCTATCGCACGGAATTTCAACGCGATCGCGCCCGCATTATTCATTCGCGCGCGTTCCGCCGGATGGAATACAAGACCCAGGTTTTCCTCAATGGGACAGGCGACCATTTACGGACGCGCCTGACGCATTCCATCGAGGTGGCGTCGATCAGCCGCACCATTGCGCGCGCTTTGCGCCTGAATGAGGATCTCGCCGAAGCGATCGCGCTCGCGCATGACCTTGGCCACGCCCCGTTTGGGCATTCCGGCGAGGAGATGCTGGCGGAATGCATGCGCGACCATGGCGGATTCGATCATAATCGGCAGAGCGTGCGCATTGTAGAATTGCTCGAAACACCGTATCCCGGTTTTCCCGGTTTAAACCTCACGTTCGAAGTGCGCGAAGGTCTCCGGAAACACGAGCGTCCCTACAAATTTCCGAGTACGGGAGCAGGAAATTACAATTGTCCCTCGTTGGAAGCGCAGGTTGCAGACCTCGCGGACGAAATCACCTATTACAGTCACGACCTCGATGATGCCGTTGACTTTGAGATCTTAAGTCCGGCGCAATTGGAAGAGAATGAAGTCTGGCGCAACAGTCATCGCGCAGTACATGCGCGTTACAAGGGCGCGTTGGAACCTGAGATGCGCAAGCTGATTATTCGCGACATCATTGATCGCGAAGTGCACGATCTGGTTGCGACAAGCGCTTCATCAATAGCTCAAGCCGGCGTGCAAACCGCTGATGAGGTGCGCTGTCAAACAGTGCCGCTGATTCGGTACAGCACTGAATTGGCCGAAGCGAATCAGGCGCTCCGGAGGTTTTTGTATCAGAATGTCTATTACCATCCTCGCGTCTCGGAAGTGAACCGCCAGGCGTGCGAAATGCTGCGCCGAGTTTTTGAAGCGTACATTGCCGATCCTGTCAGACTTGGTGATGCCGCGACGCGACGCATCGAACAAGAAGGTATGCATCGTACGATCTGCGATTACGTCTCCGGAATGACAGACCGCTATTTGATGGAGGAATACAACCGGATCGGCGAACTGTAGCCGTCTCGACGTGCGGCTATAGCTAGGCTGCGGCGTTACCGATCTCGTCGCGCAAATACCGGATGAGAAAACGGAGGCGCTGATTGAGCGAGTGTTCTTCGAGAAGGCGTTGTCGGCGCAACGGATCGTTCACGAACGTCGAAGCCATCAGGTCAGCCAGCATTTCCAAGTCGTGCAATTCCGAAAGATACCGGTCAAGTTTCGCCGGCAGTTGACGACGGTTATGCTTCAGGCTGCCGTACAATTCGATGACTTTTGCGCCGAGAGCTTCGCTCTCGACCGTAGTTGGATCGCGCGATTCGGCGACCTCGATGTTCACAATCGGAAACGGCTTCTCCTGTTCGAAACTGGTGAAGCGTACCCGCTGCAGACCTTGCAGGATTAAGTTTGAGGTGCCATCACTTCGTTCGACGCAGGCGCGAATCAAACCGGCTGTGGCAAAATGGAAAAAATCCTCCGGTGCATGCCAATCCGGGCAGCTGGGTTTGATCAAGGTCACGCAAAACATCCTGTGTTTTTGAAGCGCGTATTCCAGCATCTTCCGATATCGAGGCTCGAAAATGTAGAGCGGCAACAACGCGTGCGGAAAGAGCACCGCACCCGGCAGCGGCATAACAGGAAGATGCTTTGGCAAAGTGGCGGAAGACGTCATGATGTTTTCTATTTTACGATATGTGTATCGAAAAAAGAGCAAGCACACTCTGAGGTCGTTCAGATTGGCAGGGCGCGACCGCCGGGCGCGCCGGTCTGACCCCGCCGCCCGCTTCTACCATTTAATTCCCAGTGCGTGAAGTTCTTCGACCGAAAGTTGCCCTTCGATGGTGCTCGTCGTACTGAGCGATGCGTAAACAAGCACCGAACCGGCCCGCGCCAGCAGAACGCGTGAAATTGCGCCGAGTTTGCCGATGCCCATAGCGGCAAGAGGAAGATTTGCTCTGCTGTTCGTCATGAACTCGAGTAAGCGTCCGAGCTCCTTCGCTGTGTCAGTACGCGTCGCGACTTTGAAAACGTCTGCGCGATGCCCCTTCGCCACGCGTCCTTTGGCGGCCAATAATCGCGCGCTCGGTGTTGATTTGAAATCGTGGAACGAAATGATTCGTCGAATTTTTTTCGTTTCCGCTACTGCGAGCAAGCGCCGCAGCGCTGAAACTGAGCGTAGTTCAACGTCGAGATAGTCGGCGTGATTTAGAAATCGGGCGAGCAAATCGCTCCGTTGCCGCGATGACAATTTTCCAGCGCCGCCTTCATGCGGGTGTCGAGCTGTGATGATAAGCGGTCCGCGTAACCGCGGTAACGTCTCATGCAATTGATCCACCGCGTCTGCCAGCAAATCGAGGCGAAGTTCAAAAAAATCCGGCCGGCGGTGCATCCGCAGAGCGCGGTCCAGATCGGCATTCGATGCGATTACGCCGACTATACCCGGGCGTCGCCCGGTCGAGCGACGCGTCGTCATCTTTTTTTAACCAGCGGTGTGATCGTTCGCTCCACATACTTGGCGAGAATGTCGAACTCGAGATTTACGAGATCGCCGCTTTTTGCCCGGTCAAGGTTCGTATGGTGCTTCGTAAAAGGAATAATCCATACAACGAAGCTCTTCGAAAGAACCTCGGCGACAGTAAGACTGATTCCGTTGACCGCGATCGAACCTTTCGAAGCGACATATTGCGCGAAATTGCCCGGCAATTCTAACTCCAATCGGAAGTCTGCGGCTTTCCTCCTGAAGCCGATAATGGTCGAAACGCAGTCAACGTGTCCTTGAACGAAATGTCCGCCGATGCGGCCGTCTGCACGCAAAGCGCGCTCGAGATTTACGCGGCTGTTCGGTCGCAAGTTCCTGAGATTCGTGCGAGCGACTGTTTCCTGAAGCAAATCGAAGGTCAGCTTGTCACCGCGGCGCGAGGTAAGTGTCAGACAGCAGCCACTTACGGCGATACTCTCGCCTTTCTTCGCTTCCCTGATTCGCTGCGATGCGGCGATTTGTAATTTTGTTCCACGATCATTTGCGCAAACCGCCACGACTCTGCCAACGTCTTCGATTAGTCCGGTAAACATGAGGTAATGGAGAGTGATTTGTTAAATGGGAAGCTAATTGAACATTGAGCGTCTGGCGTTGGGCGTTAGCTTACGCGCCATTGCAATGACGCCGCAAGATCCCACCATATTCGGCATTCCGGTCGAGTTTGTTCTATTCGGCCTGACTCTGGCAGGCGTGGCGATTTTCCATCAACGCACGATGCGTGTGGCACTGACCGGACTGGTCACGATCACGATTTACAAAATCATGTTCACCGGGTTCAACACCGGTAATGGCGTGGTAGGATTCCTCTCTCACGTCGAGCACGAGTGGGTTGTGCTTGCCAACCTTCTGTGTCTGCTCATGGGATTTGCGTTGCTCTCGCGGCATTTTGAAAAAAGTCACCTGCCGATGGCGCTGCCCAAGTTTCTCCCAAACGATTGGAAAGGTGGATTCGTTTTGCTGGCGCTAGTCTGGACGCTTTCGAGTTTTCTCGACAACATCGCTGCGGCGTTGATCGGTGGCGCGATGGCGCACCAACTTTTTCGCGCCAAAGTGCACATCGGCTATCTGGCTGCGATTGTGGCCGCCTCGAATGCGGGCGGTTCCTGGAGCGTCCTCGGCGACACCACAACGACGATGATGTGGATCGCGGGTGTCTCGCCAAGCCAGGTGTTCGAGGCAATCATCGCCTCGGTGGTGGCGCTATTCGTTTTCGGCATTCCCGCAGCGATTAAGCAAAATCGATATTCGCCGATCCTAAAACGCTCTCACGAACACGTGCAGATCGATTGGATGCGAATCGGCATTGTCGTATTGATCCTGGTACTTGCCCTCGCCACGAACGTCACGGTGAACACAAAATTTCCCAGCCATTCAAATAGTTTTCCGTTCATCGGGGTCGCGGTGTGGGCGGCGATCTTAATCTCCGTTGGAATCCGCCGCCCTGACTGGGAAGTTTTACCTCGCACCCTGAGAGGCTCTATTTTTTTGCTCTCGCTCGTTTTGATCGCTTCCATGATGCCGGTGAAGAGTTTACCCGATGCCTCCCCGCGGACGGCGCTTGGTCTGGGCTTCTTGTCCGCCGTGTTTGATAACATTCCGCTGACCGCCCTCGCACTTAAACAAGGTGGCTACGATTGGGGGCCGCTCGCCTATACGGTGGGATTTGGCGGTTCCATGATTTGGTTTGGATCGTCGGCGGGCGTCGCGCTTTCGGGCATTTTCCCCGAAGTGAAATCGGTAGTCGCGTGGATCAAAGGGGGCTGGGTTGTTGCTGTCGCGTATGTGATCGGATTTGCCGTAATGCTAATGTTGATTGGCTGGCACCCCGAGCCGAAGCGCCGATCCGGACACCCCCGGCACGAAAACGGGATCGATCAAGTCACGTTCATTGCTCCGGAGGAAGCGTTATGGCAGTGCGGTTGAAAACAATTCCACAGACGATCTTTCAGAGATTCTTCCGCACCGAAACCATAGGCGGAGTGGTCCTGCTGTTCTTTGGACTTGCCGCTCTGGTCATTGCCAATTCGCCGTTTGCCGAGGCGTACAAGCATCTTTGGGAGACCTTGCTCGGCGTGGGGATCGCGAATCACGAGCTGTCGCTAAGTCTGCACCATTGGATCAACGACGGTCTGATGGCCGTGTTTTTCCTCCTGGTCGGTCTTGAAATTAAACGGGAATTGCTGGCTGGCGAGTTGTCTTCGGTGCGGCAAGCGGCACTTCCTATCGCCTGTGCGATCGGAGGAATGATTGTGCCTGCGGTGATTTATCTCCTGTTCAATTGGAACGGCGTGGGCACCCACGGCTGGGGGATTCCGATGGCAACCGACATCGCCTTTGCCCTGGGCACGCTGAACTTAGTGGCTCCGCGGGCGCCAATCGGTGCAAAAGTACTGCTGACTGCCCTGGCGATCGTTGACGACATGGGGGCGGTGCTCGTCATTTCGCTTTTCTATTCGGAGGCGATCGCGTGGAGCGCGCTGGGTGGCGCCGCGGTAACGCTGGTTGTGCTGATTGGATTCAACAGAATTGGTGTGCGCCACCTGTGGCCCTATTTGTTAGGCGGAGTGGTGCTGTGGTATTTTGTTCACGAATCCGGCGTTCATGCTACGGTGGCCGGGGTCGCCCTCGCTTTTACTATTCCCACTCACACGCGCATAAACGCGGTGGAATTTTCCCGGAAAGCGCGCTCGCTGCTGGATCGGTTCGACCACACGGAGACGGGCGACCTTCTGGTTTTGACCAGCAAGGGACAGCAGGAAGCATTGTTTTCCCTCGAACGTGCGAGCGAGGGAGTCACCGCGCCGATTCTCAGGCTGGAACATGCCTTGCACAATTTCTCGGCCTTCGTGGTGATGCCGCTATTCGCGTTTGCGAATGCCGGCGTCAAGGTCACTCTGTCGGTAGCGCATGCAGAAATTGCGCTGGGAGTTTTGGTGGGTTTGGTCATCGGTAAATCATTTGGGATAGTGACAGCCGCGTGGATCGCTGTGAAATCGGGGATTGCGAGCCTTCCTGCGGGCGTAAACTGGACATCATTGCTTGGTTATGCCTGCCTCGCCGGAATCGGCTTCACCATGTCGCTGTTCATTGCGATGCTCGCGTTCGATCAACCGGCGTTGGTCGACGCAGCCAAGCTAGGCATCATTGCAGGATCGTTGTTGGCAGGTATTGCTGGTGCAGTATTCCTGAAGACGCGACCGGTTTCGCGCGATGACAACTAGCGCAGACGCATACCGTGTATCCCAAAAGACAGATCCGCCATATCGTGCCGGGTCCAACAGAGGGTATGTAGCGATTCTGGGCGGTGTTCTTTTCCTCTCCGGTTCTGGTGCGCTCATTTTTGAAACGCTGTGGTTGCGATTGAGCGGCCTGACATTTGGGAACTCGATCTGGGCTGCAGCATTGATTCTCTCCAGCTTTATGGCGGGCCTGGCGTTGGGGAACGCGCTGGCTGCATCGTCAAAAATTCCGCAATGGCGGCCTCTCCATTTGTACGCTCTGCTCGAGGTTCTCGTCGCATTTTTTGGCTGCACAATTGTTTTTGGTCTTCCAGTACTTGGTGATTGGATGCGGCCGGTCTGGCAAATGCTTTGGAATTATCAACCGCTGCTGCTGGACCTGCGCTTCGTCGTATCGTTTTTGATTCTGTTGGTGCCGACAACAGCCATGGGTTTGACATTGCCTGTGTTAATCGATGATCCGCTGTTGCGGCAAACTGACTTTCGCCGCGCAATCGGTTTTCTTTATGGATCGAATACATTAGGCGCGATGGCCGGCGCTCGTTCTCGGCGAAGTTTGTTTGATTCGCGCATTTGGACTTTACGGGACGAGTTTGGCTGCGGCGTCTGCCGTTTGCATTGCTGCCGCAATCGCGATTTTGCTTGCGAATATGGGCTGCGCGCGAGATGTCCGCGTTGCGTTACGGGAAAGACTCGTCGCGGCGAGCCTTTGAAAGCGACGACATGTCGCAGCAGTCCAAATTTCCGTTTCGCTTCAATGTTGCTTACCGTCCTCCCTGGCGTTTGCTTTTCGTCAGCTTTGGCACCGGTTTAATTTTCCTCGCGCTGGAAGTGATTTGGTTTCGTTTCCTGCGACTGTATGTCGCATCATCGCCGACTGTCTTCGCGATCATGCTCGCGGTTGTGCTGGCGGGAATTGGAGCTGGCGGTCTTTTGGCTGGCATGATTTATCGCTTCTTCGCTCGACCGAACGTGCTTCCGATCCTGCTGCTGGCGGCAGCGATTTTGGTTCTTCTCTCATATGTATTTTTTCCGGGTGAATTGATTGCGGCGCCGGCGGGGGTGTTCGACGTCCGCTGGTGGCGGATCGCGATTTTATCCGTCGCACTGATGCTCCCTGTCGCGCTGGTGTCGGGTATCCTGTTTCCGTCTATTGCGACAGAAGTTCAGGCGAGCGTGGGAGACCGGATGAACAGCACAGGAATTTCAGCGCTGTTTAATACGACCGGAGCGGCGATCGGTCCCATGGTGGCGAGCTTTGTGTTGTTACCGGCTCTCGGATATCAATGGAGTCTCATTTGCTGTGCTGCCGGCTACGCCCTGCTTAGTATCGTGGTGACCAGACGCGCGATTTGGTCGTTGCGCCGGCCATTGGGGATCATCATTGTTGCGGCTTGGGCTGCGCTCGTTCTCGGCTTCGTATTTTTCCCGTACGGGCGCGCGGAGGCGCATTTCGAACACGCAACCCGTCCATACGAAAGGGACGATCAGGGTCATGTGCTTGCACGTGTGGTAAAACGGATGGAGGGAACATCAGACACGTGGCAGTTGCTGCGGCGCGACCTGTTTGGGGAGCCATACTATTACCGGTTGCTTACAGATGCGTTCTCGATGTCGGCCACAAATCCGCGCAACCAGCGATACATGCGGTTATTTGCTTATCTGCCGCTGGCGTTTCATCCCGCAGCGAGAGATGTGCTGCTTCTCTGCTACGGATGCGGCGTTACGGCGGATGCGTTCACTCATGAGTCAAGCTTGCAAAGAATCGACGTGGCGGACATCTCCAAGGAAGTCTTCGCCCTCGCTGATTTTTACTCCGGGATTGATTATTCCAGTCCGCTACACGATCCGCGTGTACACGCGATCGTCCAGGACGGGCGGTTTTTTCTTCAGGCAAGCCCGCAGCAATACGACATTATATCGGGAGAACCACCTCCGCCGAAGCTGGCCGGGACAGTCAATCTATACACGCAGGAGTTCTTCTCGCTGATGCGAAGCCGGCTCAAGAAAGATGGAATTGCGACCTTTTGGCTTCCGATCAATCAACTGAAGCTGGAGGAAACAAAAGCGATCCTGCGCGCGTTTCACAACGCGTTTCCAAACGCGTCAGTGTGGGGCGGCGCCGATCAAGACTGGATCATGATGGGGATTAACGGGCCGGGTCGGAGGGTGAAGGAAGATGAGCTTCGGCAGTTATGGAACAATCCAGCCACGGGCGCAGATTTGCGGCGTGTCGGCATTGAGGTCCCGCAGCAGTTAGGCGCGCTGTTTTTGATGGACGGAGAGGAGATTGATCGGATCACACACAACGTTGCGCCACTCACCGACGTTTACCCGAAGCGGTTGACGGATCAGCCTTGGGATGATGAAACAAATCATCGGTTTGCTTTGACGTATCTGACTGCTCCTTCCGCCATTGAACGTTTTTCTCACTCGTCGCTAATTAACCGAATCTGGCCCGAGACACTGAATGCGCCAGCTCAGATGGATTCACTCTTTATCCTCCGCGAAACGCGATATCTCTCTGAAAGTGTTGGAAGCAACAAGCTGGCTGAACTCGACCTCTATCTTCGTCATTCCCGCCTGCGAATACCAGTCCTGGAGGTACTCGGCAGCAATGCATTTCGGGTTTCGATTGCCGAGCGAGTGGCGAAGAGATCTGCAACGCCGCCACTGGAAACCATACCAGATTTGATCGCGGGTGCATTGGCACAGCGGAACATCAATCGAGCGATTCAGTTGTTGGAGAGCGAGAAGGATCACGGAGCACTCAGCGCTAACGACATGTTTCTGCTCACCTATCTCTATTGCTTGAACGGCAGTCTCGAAAAAGCGGAGACGCTCATCGCCGCGAATGCTGCTGGAATCAAGAAAGACTGGTTCGTGGATTGGCTCTGGGAAAAATTGCAAACCGATTTCGGTTTCCATCCACCGATCAACCACGAATAGTTTAACCGCTGATGACGCGGATAACACAAAATGGATAAACTCATTCATGAGGACCTAAGCAGGGATATCATCGGGGCGGCAATGCAGGTTTTGAATGAGATGAAACCCGGCCTCGACGGGAAGCTGTACGAGCGAGCTCTGGTGATCGAACTCCGAAAACGCGGTCATGTCGTTGAATCGCAGAGGAAATTCCCTGTGTTCTACCAGAGCGAGCTCATTGGAAATTTGACTCCCGATTTGATAGTTGACGGAAAAGTAATCGTCGATCCCAAGGTCGTCGCTGCATTTAACGAAGCCCACATCGCTCAGATGGTGGGTTACCTCACGATCACCGACTTGGAGTTGGCGTTGCTGCTCAACTTCAAGAGCGCCCGCTTAGAATGGAAGCGCGTCGTGCGAGAGCAGCGGCGAGCATCCGAGCGACCGGACCTGTGCGTCTAAATCTGCCGTATCCGCGGCATCCGCGTAATCTGCGGTTCCGACCCTCAAAAAATTTCAAAAAAAAGCTTGTCAGACCCTCGCCTCCTCCGCTAGAGGGGAGATCGACCGACAAATGCCCTCATTTCGTCGTTCAAAAAAAATTCAAAAAAGTGAAAAAAAAGCTTGTCAGGGGCTTAGAAATTTAATAAGGCTCCAAAAACCTAACCAAACCAATGGAGAAACTATGATTAAAAACGCACCAAAAACGTTTAGATTCGTTCGTCTCGCTTTAATGGCTGGCGTCGGATTTGTTGCATCACACGCATACGCGCAATTGCCGGCTCCGGCTGTTCCAGGGGAGGGTGTGCCTATGGGCACCCAAGCTGCCCAAGCTGAGGTCGAGCGTGTGGTTGTGACCGGTTCGAACATTCCGACGGCGGAAGAAACCGGGCCGAACCCGGTGGATACTTACCGGCCGCAGGATATTGAGAAACTCGGCATCCGCAGCGCCACTGACTTGCAGGAATTTATTCCCCAGCAGGCGGGCGGCACGGTTAACCTGAACATCGGCAACGGTGGCGACGGCACCATCCAGTTCAACCTACGCGGTTTATTGCCAAAGGAGACATTGGTCCTCATTGATGGCAAGCGGGTCGCGTTTGGTTCGCTGGGCGTCGCCGGATTTAGCGGTGGCGTGGATATCAACCTCATACCGTTTTCGATGATCGATCACGTGGACATCCTCAAGGATGGCGCCTCGGCCGTGTACGGCTCGGACGCAATCTCGGGCGTGGTCAACTTCTTCCTGGTCCACAAGTTCCGCGGCCTGGAAATCGGAGGGACGTATGGCAACACCAACATGGGAGCTTCCAACGAGATGGGTGAGTGGGAGTCGTGGATCAAAGCGGGCACCGGCGATGACAAGACAGATATTGTCGTGATCGCCGATTTCTGGCAGCGCACCGGCGGCGTCTTCAGCCGCGACAGGGACATTTCCAGTAACGCGTTTGCTATACCTTTCGGCGGATTTGACACGCGCAGCAGCAATAACCCTGGCGCAGTTGGCACCCTCAATTTTCGGTTGAACCCGGGGATTTTCTTCGGTCCGGGCGGACTCCCGCAACCCGGTGTCAACGCACCGGTTCCGCACTCGGCGCCAAACGGGGCTACTTCTCCATGGTATAAGGTGCCCGCTTTTCCTTTCAGAAATCCTCCAGGCGCGATCAATCCCAATGCATATCCCGGCGCCCCAGGTATCGTCGGTCCCAATGCCTTGCAATTCTTTCCTCAGACCGGCACGGATTATAAGGGCGGCGGCAACTACTGGTTCCAAAACTTCTCGCGGTTCACGCCCGCGTTGCCGCCAGGAGATCGCCAGGCGTATTATGGTTCGTTTACCCGAGATATCTGCGACAAATACCTGTCGGTATTCAGCGATTTCAAGGTTACACGTTCATTCTTCAATGCGTCTCTGGCCCCTGTGCCGTTTACACCCGATCCGTTCAAGCAACCGGGCACCAGTATCGCATGGAGTCCTTCCGGCATCAGCGTGCCGATCTTTAATGCGTGGAATCCGTTCACGGTTGCAAACTCGACAATTCCAAATTACTTCCCCGATGGGAGTGGTTTGCCTGTATACACCGGGGTTAAGTTCCGCGGCATCAATGACACCGGTCCGAGACACGAGAAGTTCACCTATTACGATTACCTCTTTGACATCGGGCTCCGCGGCGAGTTCGGATGGATTGCCGATTACTTCAAGACTTGGAGCTGGGAAGGCGGTTTCCGGTATTCGCGCAACGAAGGGACGGATATCTCCGTCGGCGAAGTTAGCCAGCCTGGCCTGCGGCAGGCCCTCTTAGATTCGAACACCGCTACGGCGTTCAATCCCTTCCTGAACCAGACCGCACACAATACGCGGGCGGCGAGGTCGCAGGTGTATGTGAACCTGCAAAATACCGGTGAATATGAATTGCCCATAGGTTACTTAACCTTTAACGGCGACTTGTTTAGTCTTCCCGCCGGGCCGGTCTCCTTCGCCATCGGCGGAGAGTATGATGCACCGAGGTTCACTCGCAATCGCGACCCGCTGAACAACACGTTTTCAACGATTGGCTCAGTGGATGGCCAAAGCTTCAAGGTAAACCGGGATGTCTGGGGAATCTACGAGGAAGTGCGGGTGCCATTCACCAGTCCTACATGGAACTTCCCCGGCTTCTACAGCTTGGAAGTGGATTTTGCCGAGCGCGAGGAATGGTACAGCACCAACACTAATACCGTTCTGGTTCCGTTTGTCCCCGCAGCTCACACCCAGTATAACGCGCAGAAGCCAAAGGTGTCTGTGCGCTGGCAGCCACTTGATCCCAAGTATATCGGCGCCGTGACTTTGCGTGGCAGCTACAGCGAAGCATTTCATGCCCCGACACTATCGGAGGTTGCCCCTGCGGGCTCGCAGAACTTCCCTGCTGTTGTCGATCCGTTTTCGCCGTTTACCCTGCCACAGATCGAAGAACGCGTTTCTGGAAACCCGTTCCTGCATCCGGAGGTTGCCTACGAATGGACCTACGGAATTGTGTACAGCCCGAAGTGGATCAAGGGTATGACACTCAGTGCAGACTGGTGGCATATCGATATGCGCGACATTGCCACCGCCCTCGGTGCGCAAACCATCATCCAGCTGAATCCGCCTCCGGCGCCCCCGGGTGTGCAGAACGGTCCTCTGGTCTTTCGAGATCCCAATATGATTAATCCGGTCACCGGTCGGCTGGTACCTGGTGGAGTTAATCTGGTGATTGATCCGAGTCTAAACGCTGCTGGCGCAATCTTCGAAGGCTTGGATTACGAGGCCATCTACATTCTGGATTCTGCGATCTTTGGGCACGGAGATTTTGGACGCCTAACGACCACAGTGAATGGTACGTGGTTGTCGCGTGCTGAGTTTCAACCGACCAAAGACAGCAAACGATTCGGTATCAACGGCGAATTTATTCCGACGGCGTTCACCCTGACTAATTCGCTGCCATGGCATCGCGCGAACTTCAGCATCTTCTACGACGGTCCCGCTGACACGTGGGCCAGCGGTCTTGATGTCGGCGCGATCGTCCATTGGACCGGCCAATACAACGATGACAACATCACTCTGACAGGGGCGACAAAACCCCAGACCCCGGCAAGCGGTCCGTTCTTTTACCGGGCGCGCAAGGTATCTGCGTTTACTACGCTCGACCTGATCCTCAACTACACGTTTAACCTGCCTCCACCGGCTCCGGCTGAAGTGCCTGGGTTCGCCAAAGACGGCGGCAAAAACGTTGCGTCGAAGGACGGCAAAGAGAAAAATGTCATCCCAGTATCCACGGCTGAATACGGCTGCAGCAATTGGAAATGGTGGCTTAACAATACGACGATCACGCTCGGAATGCAGAACGTAACCGACGAAGATCCGCCGTTTGTCGCTGGCGCATTTGAGAATGGCTACGACGAATCACTGACGACCATCAAAGGCCGATTCTGGTACGTCGGGCTGAAGAAGCGCTTCTAAGCCCGTAATCGAGGTTAATTCTCAGCGGCCGGGTTCTAAAAGAACCCGGCCGCTTTGCTTTATATGTTAGAACTGCAACACGAACTCTCGACCCTCTTCCTGGTTCGCTATCGTTGTATCCGTGAAAGACGAGAAGGTGATAATGGGCTTCATCAATTGGACTTGGTTTTGTGCACGATGGCATTTCGAGCCACAAAAGCTGAGCGCTCGTTGCATCATTTGTCATTTCGCGGGCAAAAATTCGCGCCGGTTCGCATCCTCGCAGTTTATGAGATTGATTTTTCTGACCGTTTGATAGAAACTTTGTTCCGCTAAAAAAAAAGGCATGCAGTTCGTCTCAGGGTTTTCATCCGCGCAAACTGTGCCCGCTGCGTCGGCGCCGGCAGCGGACGGACGCAGGTCCAGCTTGTGGATTCTGGACAGTTGGCGAGACCTGGTTCTTTACGTCTGCACCCCTTTGTTATTAGTGCCGATTTTCATCGCGGCACAGGGACTCTGGAGCGCGGACGACATTTATCTTGTTGTCGCAGCGTTTGGCGCAATGGGACACCATTTGCCAGGGATGATTCGCGCGTACGGCGATCGCGCGTTGTTTCAGCGGTTCAGGTGGCGTTTCATTTTCGCACCGATTTTTTTGATCGTCGTCTGCGCCGCCTTTTCGCTGTGGGAACTGAAGGGAATTGTGCTCGTGGCGTTTGTCTGGGGTGTGTGGCATGGAATGATGCAAACGTACGGATTCTGTCGCATCTACGATGCGAAAGTCGGGTCATTCGCCGAGGTAACGCGCCGTATCGATTTCGCGCTGTGCGGTATTTGGTTTGCAACGGCAGTCCTTCTGTCGCCGCAGCGGATGACCGACACTCTGGAGACCTATTATTCGGCAGGCGGGCCCTTTATTCCCCCTGCGATGCTGCGAGCCGGGCAGCAGGGCCTCCTTGCACTGGCACTGGTTATTTCTGCTGTTTTTGTCGCGAACTTCATATGGATGTGGAGCAATGGAAAGCGACCGAGCCCTGTAAAACTCGTGCTACTGCTGACCAGCATCTCATTCTGGTGGTACTGCAATAACATCGTCGCGAGCGTTCTCGTCGGCATTGCTTTGTTCGAAGTATTCCACGATGTGCAGTACCTCTCGCTCGTCTGGATTTACAATCGAAAACGAGTGGAGAGTGACAACTCCATCGGGGGATTCATGCGCTTTGTGTTCCGTCGCAGTGGGGCGCTGGTGGGCGTGTACATAGGTCTGGTACTCGCTTACGGCGGAATGAGTTTGTCCAAATCATATGTCGGTACCGAGGCCGTTAAACGAATCCTCACCGGAGTCGTGACAGCGTCCGCCCTGCTTCATTTTTATTACGATGGGTTTATTTGGAAAGTGCGCGAAAAATCGACACGGCAATCCCTTGGTATCGCCGGCGGCACAACCGATGTGTCTCTGCGTGGTTTTCTGCCAGGCTGGGCACTGCACGGCGTTAAATGGATTGCCATTTTTGTGATTCCTCTCGGGGTGCTCTGGTTTGCCGAAATCCACAGTGGCCAGGGTAAACTCGACCGTCTGGCCTCCATCGTTGCCGATCTTCCCACAAGTGTCCGGGCTCATTTCAACTACGCGACCGAACTGCAAGAGGCCGGGCGCACTGACGAAGCAGCGAAAGAGTTTTCCGAGGCGGTACGTTTAAACCCCAGTTCCGCGAGGGCGCAGATCAATCTTGGCTCGTTGTTGATGGCAAAGGGGGAGTTCGACGACGCACGGAGCCATTTTGAAAAAGCGTTGCGCATCGAGCCTGGGAACGCTGAATATCATTCCGGTTATGCGTACCTTTTGGACGAGCTCGGCCACAAGGACGAAGCGGCAGCTGAATGTGAGAAAGCCGTTCGTCTGGCACCGAAGTCGCCGCAAGCGCACTATGGCTACGGTGCGTTCCTCGAAAAACACGGCAAACGTGAAGAGGCGATTGCAAACTATCGACGGACTCTGCAATTGGATCCCAACCACGTCGATGCTCACATCGATTTAGGCAATTTGCTTTTTGACAACGGCGAGACGGCGGAAGCAAAAGATCATTTTCAGAAGGCGGTGGCCTTGAATCCGAAATTGGCGCAACCGCACAACTATCTCGGCAAAATTTTCATACAAGAGGGGAACCCTTCTCAAGCGATTGCTCAATTCGAAGAAGCGCTACGGCTTCATCCAGATTTTCCGGAAGCAGAGGAAAACCTGCGCGTCGCAAAAGAGACCAGTGCCCGCTCTCCGTGACGGGCTTCAGAGATTCCGCAACTTCCGTAACGCTGACGTTAACCGTTGGATCGATCCATTCCAGTTCGTGAAAGCCGCGTCTCTTTCTGGAGACAAGATTGGTTTTGGGCACTGCTTTTGATTGCGCTTGTTTTCGTGGCGTATGCGCAGGTTTTCCGAGCTGGCTTCATTTGGGACGATGAATCGCATCTGACGCGCAATCCGTGTGTGATCGGGCCACTCGGCTTGAAGGAAATCTGGACCAGCGCGCAAGCGGTCTATTATCCGCTCGTTCTAACGAGCTTCTGGTTACTGCATAAGTTTGTCGGCCTAAATCCGCTGCCCTACCACGTTCTTAACGTTTTGTTGCATGGCGCGTCGGCAATTATGCTTTGGCGCGTCCTCAAGCTGCTTAAAGTCAAAGGTGCGTGGCTTGGAGCTGCACTTTGGGCTTTGCACCCGGTGATGGTGCAATCGGTTGCGTGGGTCACGGAACTGAAAAACACGCAGTCATGCATTTTCTATCTGTTAGCGATTTTTTTCTTTTTGAAATGGGAAGAGAAACCACGGATTACACGGATTTCACGGATAGAAGAGAAACAAGAAATCTTCCCTGATCATCCGCGTAATCCGTGTTATCCGTGGTTGATTCTCTCTCTTTTCTGTTTCGCCCTGGCGACGCTGAGCAAACCTTCCGTGGTGATGCTGCCATTTGTCCTCGCGCTTTGCATCTGGTGGACGCGAGGAAGAATCCGGTGGCGCGATGCGTTAGCAGTTGCCCCGTTTGCCCTGATTTCAGGGCTCGCGAGCGCTTGGACGATATGGGAACAAAAATTTCACTCACGAGCGGTTGGTCCCGACTGGGATCAGACCTTGCCGGAACGTTTAATCATCGCTGGTCGCGCCATATGGTTTTACCTGGGAAAACTGATCTGGCCGGACCCTCTGATCTTCATCTATCCGCGCTGGGAAGTTAATCCGCCAAACCTTATTGCCTATTTTCCGTTGGTGTCAGTGATAACTGTACTGATTGCTTTGTGGTTTGTTCGTCAAACATGGAGCCGGGCTCTATTCTTCGCCGCGGCGTATTACGTAATTTCTCTCTTTCCAGTCCTCGGTTTTTTCAGCGTGTATTTCTTCCGCTATTCGTTTGTGAGCGACCATTTTCAGTATCTGGCAAGCATGGGGCCGCTTGCTTTGGCCGGGGCAGGCATCGCGGCTCTGGCAACGCGTCTCTCTACGGAACCGTTCGACTTCGCCCCTGACACAGACGCTCCACAATCGCCGGCCGAACCGAAGCCAACGCCAACGCCTGCGCGGCTGAAAAACGCGTTATTCACCGGGCTGTGCGGTGTTCTCTTGTTTTTGCTCGGTGTTTTGACATGGCGACAGACTGCGCAGTATCGCGATGTCAATACGTTGTACACAGCTATTCTGAAAGAAAATCCGAGCTGCTGGATGGCTCACTACAATCTGGGCATCGCTCTTAGCGAGGAGGGTAAGACGGACCAGGCGATCGATCATTACAGACAAGCCGTGACGCTCCGGCCTGATTACGCGGAAGCACATTATAATCTGGGCCGACTTTTGGTTGAGCAAGGTCGCGTTGGCGATGCAATCGCACATTACGAAAAAGCTGTGGAGATAAACCCTGCGGACGCAGAAGCGCAAAACAATTTCGGGGTTACGCTTTTTGGTGTTGGGCGTGTTAATGACGCGATCAAGCATTACCGGAAGGCGCTCCAACTCCAGCCGGATTACGCCGCGGCCTCCTGTAACCTCGCCAACGCGCTTATTGCCACAGGCGATTTCGACGGTGCAATCGCTCGGTATTCGGCGTGCCTGGCGGCTATGCCAGATCAGCCCGGAGCGGAGTACAACCTGGCAAGCGCCCTTTTACGCGAAGGGCGCACAGACGAAGCGATCGTTCATTACCGAAAAGTATTGGAGTTGCAGCCGGAGAGCGCAGACGCTCATGCGAACCTGGGCAGCGCCTTTCTTGCCAAGAGGCAAATCCCCGATGCAATTGCTGAGTACAGGAAGGCGATCGAGATTTCTAAGGAAAACGTACCGGCGCTAAGCAATCTCGCATGGCTACTGGCTACGTCTGCGGATGCGAGCCTTAGGAACGGACCTGAGGCCGTTCGATTGGCGGAACGTGCTGACTCGGCAAGTTCCAGGAGTGATTCCCACGCTACTGTTCTCCGCATCTTGGCTGCCGCCTACGCCGAGACCGGCCGGTTTGCCGAAGCGAAAGAGACTGCCCAGCAAGCCCTGAATGCAGCTAATGCCGGGGGCAACACCGCTTTGGCAGATGCGCTACAAGGGGAACTAGCCCTCTACGACTTGGGTTTGCCGTACCACCGGTAACCGAGATAGAACGCTTATCGATGAGCGGAGGGTGGGTTATTTCCGAAGTGCTACCCGCGTGCGGTAGAGAGCAATGTCTTGCTCCAGCCTCTTTACGAGCTCCGCTTTGTTTTGCCCGTTGGCTATGACGAGCGCTTGCTCCGCTGTCGAGATCGCCTCGGCGAATTGTCCGGCCTCTGCGTGCGCAGCGGCGAGAGTACGAACAAAGATCGGATCTTTGCCACCAGAACCCTGCACCGCATCCTGCGCCAGTCCGATCGCCCTCGCGCCATCTCGAATTGAAGCATCGGAAGAAGTCGCCAGTACCCAAGCCAGGTTGTTCAGGGCTGAACCATTTTGTGGCGCTATCTCCAGCGCCTCTTGATAATGAGAAATTGCTTCTTTCACCGACCCCTTTTCAAGAAAAGCATTTCCCAAACTCGTGTAGACCTCTGCGTCTCTTGGCTCGATTAGGAGTGCGTTCTTCCACTCTGCAATCGCCTCGTCCATGTCGCCTTTCTTCAAGAGCGCGCAGCCGAGATTGTAATGGCCGTCGCCGTAATCTGGCCGGATTCCCAACGCCTTGTTGTAGTAGGGAATCGCTTGGTCGGGTAGACCCTTTAGCAACATTGCGTTACCGAGATTATTGTAGATGAGTGCGTTCCCTGGATTATTGCGGGTCTCGGCACGTTCGGACCGGATCTTCAAAGCCTCCCTGTAGTGCGCAATCGCGTCATCGGCACGTCCTTCCTGCATGCGGAGCAAACCCAGATTGTTATGGGCGACCGAATTATCGGAGGTGACCGCAAGCGTGTGTGTCCAAAGGGTCTCGCTGTTTTTCCAGTAACCAGTTTGCTTCCATGCACACCAAATCAGGAGCGCGATCAGCGCGGTTGCCGCGAAGCTAGCAATCTCGCGGCGACGCTGCCAGGAAGCCATTAAGTCCACCGACGCCCAGGTTAGCGCGACATACAGACCAATGTGCGGAAGATAAGTATACCGGTCGGCATGCGCCTGCACTCCCACCTGGATAACGCCGATCACGGGCAGGAGCATAACCAAGTACCAGAACCAGCCGGTGATAAGGTAAGGCTGTTTGCGCCGCAGCACGAAAACGGTGGCGCTAATTATCACCAGCAGACCGGCGGCGAAAAGAATTTCCCAGTATGACAGCCGACTGTAAGGGTGCGGATAAAACACAGCCAGTCTTGTGGGCCAGAGCATCTGCCAAAGATAAACAACATACGCCACGACAGCGTTGCTGATCCGGAGCGAAAACGGTAATTCTTCGAGAGAGCTGAGTGCTGTTTTCTGGGCCCAAATCGTCGCCATACACGAGGCGGCGGAAAGAGCAAGCAGCGGGACCTTTTCCGACACAAGCCGCGATATGGACGACGTTTTGTTAGCGAACCGGTGCAGTGGCCAATAATCGAGCAGGAGAAGCACTATGGGCGCGGTGACGAGCATCGGTTTCGACATCAACCCGAGTGCAAACATCAACACAACGAACAGATACCGCCGCAAAGTTTGATAGCGGACATACCGGGCATAGGCGCCCAGCGTCAGCATAAAGAACACGCCGCTTAGCACATCCTTGCGTTCCGCCACCCACGCGACCGATTCGACGTGCAAAGGATGAATAGCAAACAGGGCGGCGACAAAGGCGCTCCGCCATACCGCGCCGGTAATTTTTTGCAAAACGCGAAAGAGCAGGATCACCGCAATGCCGTGCAAGAGAACATTCGTGAAATGATGACCCCATGGATTCAGACCAAACAGCTGACAGTCGAGCATGTGTGAGAGCGTCGTGAGCGGATGCCAATTGGATGCATGACTGTGGGTGAAAGCCCAAATCAGCCCCTCGACACTCAAGCCATTCCGAACAATTGGATTGTCCTGCACATAAACGTGGTCGTCGTAGCTCACGAAATCGTGACCGAGTGTTCTGCCAAAAACCAGCCAGGTAATTGCAAGCAGGACGGCGCATATGTAAAAGTCGCGAGAGGAAAATCTCGATTCCCGCCGCGTCATCCCATGAGCGCCGGCCTTCCTGGGATCCTTACCTCGCCTGGTATATGGGCTGGCGCGATTTTGATTACGGCGAAGAGTGGCCATTTCTCAGGCTTGGATCTCGTAACGGCGTGCCGGCTCGGTAAAGAGCAATATTGTTTTCGAGCTCGGTCGCCAAGTCGGCGTTGCCTTGGAGATTTGCTAATTCAACTCCACGTTCGGCAGTCTCAATTGCTTCTGAGAAGCGGCCATTTTCAGCATAGGCGGCCGCCAATATTCGAAAAATCATGGGGATCTTGCCACCCGATAGGCGCATGGCACGTTGGGCCAGCTCAATTGTTCGGCTACTTTCGCGGATTGAATCGTCGGGAGAGGTTGCGAACACCCAGGCGAGATTACTCGCAGCATTTCCGTTTTCCGGCTGGATCGCCAACACTGCCTCCCATTGGTCGATGGCTTCTTTTACGCGGCCTTGTTGAATCAGTGCTGTTCCCAGAATATTACGCGCCTCCACATTCTCAGG
Organism: uncultured Verrucomicrobiae bacterium; assembly: GCA_963753675.1. GTDB lineage: Bacteria > Verrucomicrobiota > Verrucomicrobiia > Chthoniobacterales > UBA10450 > Udaeobacter. The sequence goes on from CAVWCZ010000002.1 coordinate 40,762, forward strand.
CTCTATCTCCAGGAATTTTTGATAGTGCACCATCGCCTCTGCCAACCGGCCCTTTCGAAGCAGGGCCTTTGCGAGATTGTTGTGAGCCGGGCCATTATCCGGTCGAAGATCTATAGCTGCCTGTAAATTGGCAATAGCCTTGTCCAGTTCTCCTTTATCCAAAAAAATGATGCCAAGGTTGTTCAGGGCAACGTCGTTATTTCTGGTAACGGCGAGCGCATGGGTGAACAGAGTTTCGCTATCACGCCAATAAGAAGTCTGAAGCCAGGCGCTCCAACTCAGAACGCTAAGTAAAAGCGCTGCAGCGACGGCCAAAGTCATGCGTTGAGACCGCCACGAAACCGTTGCGTCAGCTACAGCCCATGTTATTGCAACATAGAGACCAATTTGCGGCAAATAGGTGTACCGATCTGCGTGTCCCTGCCATCCTACTTGAACGAACCCGATTACGGGCACCAGCATTCCCACATACCAAAGCCAGCCAGTGATAAGATAAGGCGCTCTCTTTCGAAGAATGTAGGCTGCCGCCGTAATCCCAATGAGAATAATTATCGCAAAGATGATCTCCCATATCGGCAAGCGGTTTTCCGGGTGAGGATAAAACACCGCCAGCTTTGCCGGCCATAACATCTGCCGGATGTATACGATATAGGCAACTACAGCATTACCAAGTCGCGCCATTACTGGCAGCTGCTCAGTCCAACCGATTGCTTCTCGTTGAGCTAGAAACGTGACGATGCTTGAAACAACAGAGAGCACGATCAGGGGAATCTTTTCGACGGCTGCCTGCAACAGCGGAAGTGGGACGCCTGATCTTTGATCGCTGATTCTGCCCAGAGGCCAATAATCGAGAAGCAGAAGCACAAATGGTAGCGTCACCAGCATTGGTTTGGACATGAGCCCAAGCGCAAAGACGAGCGCCACTGTCAGGTACCGTCCAGTCGATGGCGCGCGTGTGTAATGGAAGTATGCGAGCAGAGTTAGTGTAAAAAAGACCGCGCTCAGCACATCTTTGCGTTCCGCTATCCACGCCACCGATTCGACGTGTAAAGGATGAATGGCGAACACGGCCGCCACAAATGCGCTCCGCCAGAGCGCGCCAGTCATGCACTGCAGGGCTACAAAAAGAAGAAGCACGGCGAGCGTATGGAGGAGGACATTTGTAAAGTGATGCCAGCCTGCGTTCAATCCATGCAACTGGCAGTCGAGCATATGCGTGATTGTCGTCAACGGATGCCAGTTTTCGGCGTGAACATGAGTGAATGCCCACCCAACGTTGGCGATGCTAAGACCGCTCGTTATCCTGCTATTTTGATACACGTAACTCGGGTCATCGTAGTTAACGAAATCATACCGGAACGTCTGACCAAAGACGCCCCATGTAAGCAGGGCCAGACAGATACAAACGCAGACTTGTATCCAGCGGCGGCTTGGTTTGCGGGGAGCGCTTGATTGAAGACTAACGCGGGGCACGTGCGGTGCTAACATCGTTGGATAAGGGGCTTAAAGCTTCCGTTTGTAAATCAGGATGTAGTCCTTCAAAGTTTTCACCGATGATGGAATATCTCCAAAAAAGTAATCCGTCCCTGTCGTCGTAATATTCACCAAACCGGCAGCGGCGTAGTTTGCCGCCGTGTATTCATTTGCCCAGTTAAAGATCCGGGAATCTGATTGAGGCCGATACAACCACGAATCATTCATTAGCACTGAGACGAGATACTGCGGGCGCGCGTTTTCGATTTCACGAATCATTTCCTCCTGCATCTGGTGCGCATACCTCTGCGGTTCCATTAAACCGTACGTATAAATGTACCCAGTCGCGGAATGCCGCTTTGAATAAAAATAAATCTGCGGTTCGGATCCCAACACCGCAATCGTATCATTCGGCGCCGTATGTTCGCGGATGTAATCTGCAATTCTGATAGACTCAGGGAATGGACTTTCGGGATAAAGCATTCGACAAGCCGCAACTGGAGATGCTTCAAAGAAAAATTTTCTATCCGAAACGATTGGCAGAGCCAGGGATGCAGTCAGCAATAAGAGCGGTACGAATCTAACAACGATCATCTGACTGGCAAAAACCTGGCAGAGCTTGCTAATCGCGCATCCGACAAGCAGCGATACGGCCGGAAGGACCAGGATGAAGTAGTGAACTCGAAAATAAAACCCCGGGCATAGCGCCAACGCTGAAAAGAAAAGGAAGGCAATGAGAAAGGTTGTGCGTGCTCGCATTTGCTTATCCCACAGACCCGCAATCGCCCCGAGTGCGGCGAGGATCCAGATTGGCCAATTCCATCCTACCACCTCATTTACGCTCCGGAAAAAAATAGACGGTGCCAGGGCGAGCGGCACGAGCCTGCCGTACTGCCATGCGTAATCGATTGTCCAGAACCAGAACCTGTCGATTACTCCTGCGCGCCATAGGATCAGACACGTAATTGCGACGGGAACAAGCGCGCCGAACCCAAAAACCAAAATTCGCGCGGTGATTTTCTTTACGAGAAGTCGTTGCTGAGCACTCTTCCACAAAACATAAGCTGCTCCGAATGGAATGAACACAAGCGCAGGCTGCTTCATCAAACCGCCGATCCCAAACAGCAGTCCGCTCGCGAATAATCGCCTGAATCCGGGCTGCTCCGACTCCGAAATCTTCAAAATCAGCAGCATGCCTCCTAAAACCGGCAGCATCACAAAGTTTGTGGCGTGCGCAGCCAACCCAAGAACAGATGGATTTACAGAGATAACCGCGTAACTGGCTGATGCCGCGATTCCTGCTGTCGAGCCCATCAGGCGCCGCCCGATGAAGAAAATCAGCACGATCGTGACCGCATTAACAAGGAGCAAACCCAAATGGATTGCCTGGATTGTTTGGCCAAAGATTGCCATGATTGACGCGTAGGCAGCGTAGGTGCCGGGAAATTTCATGTTGTAGGCTAGCTTGTAAGGCGGGATCCCTTGCAATATGAGTTGCCCCGCATAAGCGTACTCGCCCTCGTCGCGCTCGAGCGGAATCCCCAAAAGCCGGATCCGGATTGCAATGACGAGAGCGAAAACGATTGTGGCTAGAGCCCACCATGCAAACCACACGAGCTTGGCGTTGATGTCGGTCTTACACACCACGAAAGCCCCTATTTCGATGAGAAATGAAACGTTGCAACTGAAGCAGGTCCTCGAAATTTCCCGCAAAGCGCGATGGAGCGTTGCGACCTGGGGCGACTTTCTCTCATCCGGCCAGACATTCAGCGCCTAACATATGCACGAAATCGTCAGGCGCATTTTTCCGCTGCGCAGTCGAGTGTTGATTTTTGCTCTGCTTCTGTCGGTAACGACGATTGGTGTATACCGCCCGGCGTGGCATGGGGGATTCCTGTGGGACGACGATGCGTATGTTATCAACAACGACCTCTTGACTGCACCAGACGGCTGGCAGCGGATTTGGTTTTCGCTGGACTCGCCTTCACAGTATTTCCCACTCACATACAGCACGTTTCGCATCGAACACGCGTTGTGGGGTCTGAACACCACCGGCTACCATTGGGTAAACCTTCTGCTTCACGTAGCGAATGCCCTGCTGGTGTGGGCGGTCCTGGCGCGGCTAAAAATCCCAGGCGCCTGGTTGGCTGCAGCCATTTTCGCCCTGCATCCGGTGCAGGTGGAGTCAGTGGCGTGGATCACGGAACGCAAAAACGTGCTGATGGGCTTTTTCTTTTTGCTGACGCTGCTTGCCTGGATCGCATTTGTTGACGAACGAACCAGGCGACGATGGATTTTTTATTGCCTGGCTCTGATCACGTACGCGCTGACGCTGTCGGCCAAGGCAACAGCGTGCACACTCCCGGCTGCGTTGATTCTGATTCTGTGGTTGCAGAAAAGACCGATCAACAGTCGGCGCTTAATTCAAATTGTTCCGTTTCTTCTCATGGGCATTGCCATGGGGTTAGTCGCCGTTTGGTGGGAACGCTATCATCAGGGGACAAGCCATGCGGTGTTTCCGTTTCTCAATCCGATTGAGCGAATCCTCCTGGCGAGCCGAGCCGTCTGGTTTTATCTCAGTAAACTTATCTGGCCGTCGAACCTGACGTTTATCTATCCAAGATGGAACATCTCGCCGGTGCACTGGTGGGACTACAGCTGGTTTCTGGCTGGAATCGGGGTGTGCGTGACGATCTACTTTCTCAGGTCATACGTCGGGCGGAGCGTCGAAGTCGCAGCTGCATTTTTCGTCGCCACACTTAGTCCGGTGCTTGGGTTCATTATGCTTTACACCTTTCGTTACACGTTTGTGGCGGACCATTATCAGTACCTCGCCTGCATCGGCCCCATCGCGCTCGCGAGCGCTGGGATCGCAGTTTTTTTAGGACGTTTTTGCGGAACGTCGTTCGAGTTAGCGTCTGACATGTCTTCACTGCCAGTGGCAAATCCGCTCCTTGTCCGATCCAAATTGTTTGCGAGTTCCGCAATCTGCGGCGCTCTCTTGCTTTTGCTCAGTATTCTAACGTGGCGCCAGGCGGGCATGTACAACGATATCGAAACGCTTTGGCGCACCACCCTGGCGAGGAATCCGAAATGTTGGATGGCTGACACCAATCTCGGTCTTGTGCTTTTTCAAAGGGGCGAAATCGACGACGCCATTGCTCACTACCGCTCGGCATTGCAAATGCAGCCAGATTGGTGGGATGCCGAGTACAATCTCGGAACGGCTCTCTTAGCCAAAGGCCAGGTAGACGAAGCGATTTTGCATTGTGAGAAGGCCGTGTCCCTGCGACCGAGCGATCCAGATGCTCAACTGGCCGTGGGTAATGCTCTTTTTCAAAGGGGCCGAATCGACGAAGCGATCGCTCATTATCAAAAGGCAATGTTATCGCGTCCGGACGACTTTCTCGCCCGCTACGGACTTGGTCAGGCATTGCTCCAGAAAGGTGAACTCAACGCTGCCATTCAGGCTTGTCGAGCTGCTCTGTCGATCCGGCCTTCGGATTCAAATTGTCATACCGCGTTGGCTATCGCGCTCGACGAAAATGGCGAGCCCGCCGAAGCGATCCAGCATTATGAAAAAGCGCTCGAGTTTTCTCCCCAATCCGTTCCTGCCTTGAATAATCTGGCATGGTTGCTCGCGACCTCGCGCGAAGAGTCTTTGCGAAACGGTCGCAAGGCCATTGAGCTCGCCCGACAAGCCGATCAACTGGTCAAAAGCACGAATGCGCCTGTCCTGCGAACGCTGGCAGCCGCGTACGCGGAGAATGGCGAATTTGCGAAAGCGATTCAGACTGCCCAATCTGCGATGCAACTTGCGCGGATGCAGCACCAGGACGCGCTTGCAAGCGATCTCGAGCAGCAAATCACACTCTATCAGCTCGGGATACCATATCGGGAAAAAGCGAAACGATAGGGCCTGATTCGTCGCAGCCTAAACGCAGCCATCAACTTGAACGGTTCAGTCAGTTCGCACTTTTGACGATGCGAAGCCATCACAGTTCGTCACGCAGGATTTTGAAAACGTCTGTGCTCTCGACCACTCCCTGCAGCCCATCTGTGCCGGGGCCGCTGCCAAATGCGATGACATCTTCCACTGTGACCAGCGCGGATTTTGTGTAAAACGCCGCCGGCTCGGGTTGTTCCTGTGCTGCCTCCTTGGCTTCGGTTGTATCTGTATCTTGGTTCGTCGGTATCTTCGCGGCTCCGTATGATTTGGCTCCGTGCGGGCCGGTCGCCCACGTAATCCAGGGCTGACCCGCTGAATTGAAACCGAGCAGCGCAATGCCACTGTCTTTGCGAAACGGAAATCCGTTCAAAGTCATTCCCCCGATCGCCGCGTCGCCGCAGGCGATGATTGTCGATTTCGGTCCTCCATAACTTCGCGCAACGGCCACCGCGCGGTCGAGTTCGAGCGTCTGGGTCAGCGTTCCTTCCCCATTGTTTTCTTCTGCCGCTTTGCGCATCAATCCTGCATCGACAACGAGTAAATAACCGCCGGCGTTATATTGCAGCAGTTGGATGGCTCGCCGCACCATATCCGAAAGACTCGGCTGCTGGCCTCGCTCTTCTACCTGATTTGCGAAAGCGAGATCATTATTACTGAAGACGCCAAAAAGTTTCGACCGGCGCCACGCGGGCACCGCTTCCAGATCCGTGCGTGTGCGAACAATATCGAACCCGTTGCCGCGGAGCTCGAGTAACAGATCGCGCGTGTCTTGTCTCTCACCACTTTTCGTGGCAGGGATAAATTCCGCCGCGCCCCCGCCCATTGCCACGTCGATGCTTCCTCGATCTACGAATTCCGCTGCGATTTTCTCCGTATCGCCCGGCTCCGCAGTGTGCGCATAGAAAGCCGCGCTTGTGGGATCCGTCAATTTTGTGTCGGTCACCAATCCGGTGGCTCGCCCGTATTCGCGAGCCAGTTCAATAATGCTCTTAATCGGTTTTCCGTTGCTGCCGATCGCAATGGCGCGATTGTTCACTCGCTCGCCGGTGGCAATTGCCGTCGCGGCAGCTGATTGATCAGGTGCCGCGAAATCCTTCGAGTAGTTCATCATTAGCGCGGCATACGGCATGGAATCCATGTTCAGGCGTGTCCCCGCTCCTCCGGCGTATGTTCGGGTAGGCGCCAACCTGGCGGGCGACAATCCTTCGCCCACAAACAGGATTATCCCGAAAGGCTTGCGAATAACCCAGTGTTGAAAATAGATGACGCCTACTCCGGCAAAGGCGAGCAGACAGACGAACGCCAGCAACTGGTTGCGCCACTTCATTTGGTTTTAGTGTAGCGTAAGCGTCCTCGCTTGCGCGGGGAAAATGGCAAGCCGGAGGCATGCGCTACTTCTTTCAAAGAACTGCTTGTCGATCTGTTTATTCATCTGCAAAGTGCGCGACGTATGACTGGCCCGGTAATGCTCATTATTCGCGACGGCTGGGGCATTAATCCGACGGGTCGCGACAAACGCCAGGAGAACGGGGACGCAACCCTACTCGCGTCAACGCCGTTTCATGACCAGCTATACCTGGACTATCCCGGCTCAAGATTAAGTGCCAGCGGCAAAGATGTTGGTTTGCCAGAAGGACAAATGGGCAACTCGGAAGTCGGTCACCTGAATCTCGGAGCCGGCAGAATCGTTTACCAGGACCTGACACGGATCAACAAGGCGATCGCCGGCGGCGAACTGCAGCGCAATCGTGTTCTGCTGGACGCCCTGGCCTCTGCGCGCGGACATCGATTGCATCTGCTCGGGCTTGTTTCTGATGGAGGGGTGCACAGCCATTATTCGCACATGATCGCGCTGGCGAACGCCGCGCACGCAGCAGGGGTCAAAGACATTTTCGTTCACGCTTTCACCGATGGCCGCGACACTTCGCCCACCGGCGGAGCGGCATTTCTTAAGACGTGTGAAAACGAACTTGAGAACAGCGGCGCGAAAATAATTACCGTCGTGGGCCGCTATTTCGCGATGGATCGTGACCGGCGTTGGGACCGCACGAAAAAAGCATGGGACGCAATTGTTCTTGGTCGCGGTGAGCTCTGTAACTCGTCGCCAGGTGCGGCGGTAGAGCGGCAATACTCACTTGGCAAGACGGACGAATTCATGCCTCCACTCATTTTTGCTTTGCCTAACGAGCAACGCGTCCACGATGGCGATACGGTTTTGTTTTTCAATTTTCGCGCCGACCGCGCGCGGCAGCTTTCGCAGGCCTTTTTGCTAAAGGACTTCGACGGCTTCGATCGCGAGGTCTGGCCTCAGGTTCATTTCGTGTCGCTCACCCAATATGACGTGCGTTACTCATCCCCATTCATTTTCGCTCCGCAAAGACTGGAACACATTTTGGGCGAAGTCGTCAGCGCCGCTGGCAAAAGGCAATTGCGCATCGCCGAGACCGAGAAGTACGCGCATGTGACTTACTTTTTCAACGGCGGAGTCGAAAAACCTTTCCCCGGGGAAGACCGCAAGCTGATTCAGTCGCCCAAAATCGCCACATACGATTTGAAACCGGAAATGAGCGCATTCGAAGTGACCGACGAATTGCTCGCTCGGATGGCCGACTACGATTTGATCATTTTGAATTTCGCCAATCCCGATATGGTTGGCCACACCGGTGTGGTCGACGCCGGGATCAAAGCGGTGCAGGCAGTAGACGCGTGCTGCGCCCGCATTATCCCGAAACTTCTTGAGCTTGACGGCAAGGGATTGATCACCGCCGATCACGGCAACTGCGAACAAATGCGCAACCCCGACGGGTCGCCCAACACTGCGCATACCAGTTACCTTGTGCACTTCATTTATGTCGCCAGAGACGCGTCGAAGTTTCGCTGCGAAGACGGCATCCTTGCCGACGTCGCTCCGACTCTTCTATTTCTGCTCGGGTTACCGCAACCAAAGGAAATGACGGGGCACAATCTGCTTGTGCCTGTCTAGCAGCGGGTGTGGGCAAATCCGCGAGTGTCCGGCGGCAAGTTCACTTCCTGCGGGCTTAATTGGCGATTCGACTTTCGCGTTGCGGCAACAGCAATTCGATACAGAAGGCGAATGCGAGTATCCTCGGTGGAGTCCTGCCGGACCGGGGTCCGCGCAAGTGTGAGCGTGCCGCCTGATTGGACGAGAGCCCCCCAACCGACGGGCACTTCGGATTCGCGGAATAGCTGCTCTGGCAGCACGATGAAAAGGAAGTTCGCGCAGCGATAGCGAATGAGCTTTTCGAACTTTGTGCAGTCGTACAGCCGGGTTTGCAGTGCGTGTAATTCACGAACAAGACGAGCGTAACCGCGGTGGCCGATCGCGCTGAAGTTTTCTGAGTCAAACTCGGGGAAAAGCGAATCACCATTGTGCAGACTTGGGTAATGCGTGCGCAACCGCGCTTCGAAAAGTTGGCGGCGTTCGCAGATTGTTTCGAGTCGCTGACGCGCGGACTCGCTGTGGCAATTATCTCGCCGCAAATCGCAGAGCGCCTGCTTGCATTCAAATACTGCGGTTTCGCCGGGCTGGCAGCCCGGCGGCCGAGTCAGGCAGGCTGCCTGACTTCCGTATTTCGGCGTCGACCGATAAGCTGCCACATCTGCGCGATAGCGGCATTTCGGCAAAATCACTTCCATCGCGCAGGCGGAAAATCCCTGCGCCTGTGCCCAAAGAAATGCGAGCTGCTTCAGCCTGGCGTGTTGTGCGGTTTCACCGCGGCGGCTTGTTACTCCCGCAGCCATTTGACCAGCTCGCGTGCCCAATAAGTGGTGATGATGTCCGCGCCGGCACGCTTGAGGGCTGTCATTATCTCGAGAACGGCGGCTTTCTCGTCGAGCAGTCCCTTCTCGGCAGCGCTTTTAACCATGGCGTACTCGCCGCTCACATGATAAACGGCCGTTGGTTTCCCGAAACGCTCACGCACGCGCCAGAGGATGTCTAGATATGGCAGCGCAGGTTTAACCATTACGATGTCGGCGCCTTCCTCGATATCGAGTGCAACTTCTCGCAGCGCTTCGTTCGCGTTCCCAAAATCCATCTGGTACGAGCGGCGATCGCCAAACTGCGGCGGGCTTTCGGCTGCGTCGCGAAACGGACCGTAAAAGGCAGACGCAAATTTCGCGGCATAACTCATGATGCCGGTTTGATCGAATCCGCTCGCATCGAGCGCTTCGCGAATCGCGCCAATGCGGCCATCCATCATATCGCTCGGGGCCACAATGTCCGCGCCGGCTGCCGCGTGCGAGACCGCCGTTTTCACTAAAAGTTCTACACTCGGGTCATTCAGGACGTGAAAATGATCGCCGTCGATTTGCGTGACACCGCAATGGCCGTGACTCATGTATTCGCACAGGCAGACATCGGTGATAGCGACCAACTCCGGACATTTTGATTTAATCGCTCGCAAGGTCTCTTGGATGACGCCATTTTCTGCGTAGGCGCCGCTGGCTTGCTCATCCTTGTGTTCCGGAATTCCAAAGAGCAAAATGGCATGAAGCCCAAGGTCCTGTGCGCGGCGCGCTTCGTCGGCAACCTCTTTCAGCGGCAACTGAACAACTCCGGGCATACTTGCGATAGGGCGGCGCTCACTCACCTTTTCACTTACGAACAGCGGCAGAACAAAATCGTGACTACTCAACTGCGTTTCGCGGACCAGATTTCGCAGGGCAGGGGAACTCCGAAGCCGGCGCGGCCGGTGAATCAGTCTTCGCATGTCGTGGAGAGTACGCTTTGGCAATCCTGTAGCAAGCGAGCAGACACATGCTTGACGGCACGCGGCGTTCGGTGTCTGCATCTTAGCTGTGGCGCCTGGGTCCGATTATTTGTTGATCGATATCAGTAATTCATACGCAAAAATTGCGTTTGCATCGAAACAGCGATTGTCGACTCCTGTGCGTGTCGCCACGGCGGCGGTTTCAAGCAATGTCGTTGCCAGATTTCTTCGGCAACGACCAGTGCGGGAGGTGATCGTCTCATCGGTTGTGCCGTCAAAAAATTCCGCGATTGTCACGGCTGCCAAGGGTAAGACGAAGGTGCTCTGGTTAGATTGGAAAGTGAAACTGGGCGTCGCTATTGATTATCCCAAACCGCAATCGATTGGCGCAGACCGGCTGGCGAATGCCGCTGCTGTTGCCGAACTTTACGGATGCCCCGCGATTGCCGTGGACTTTGGCACAGCGGCGACTTTCGACGTCGTTTCCGCGCGCCGCAGCTATGTCGGGGGTGTAATCGCCCCGGGACTTGAGGCGCTGACAAATTTTCTTTACGAGCGGACGGCGCTCCTACCCAAGCTCTCGTTTAAAACGCCAAAACGTGCGGTCGGTCGATCGACCCTTGAGGCAATGCGATCCGGTGCCGTGTTCGGTTATCGCGGATTGGTTCGCGAGATTCTCAGGCAAATTAAGGCGGAACGATTTCCGCGGACAAAAGTTGTCGTAATTGCGACAGGCGGCTATGCGCGTCTTATTGCCCGGGGGTTGCCGGAGGTTGACGCAATTCATCAGCACCTTACGCTCGAAGGCTTGCGAATCGTGGCGAACCTGAACTGATCTGATGGATCGAGCACAATCATTCTGTGGGCCGGACCGAACTTTCCGATGTTTGCCAGAAAGCTTTTTCCGAACGGAACTGAAAATCTAGGCGCCGAAAGCAATTTCGACTTGTCACGGATGCTAATCAGGGCTTGAATCGGGGGTTCATGAGAATCTGGAAGATCGCTGCGATCGCAGCGCTGGGACTTAGCTCATTCGGTGCGGACAATGTTGCCCCAACCAAGGCAGAGTTGGAGGATATGTACAACACCGCGTATCGGGAATTTGATGCGGGGAAATTTCCGGAGGCCCTAAAGCAACTCGACGCCATCGATGCGCGGCAGCCCAATCTCGCGGCGTCCAAGAATCTGCGCGGCGTGATTTTGATGCGGCAGGGCAATTACGATCAGGCTGAGGCCGCACTCACTCAGGCGGCACAGATCGACCCAAAGTTTTGGAATGCACGCTTCAATCTGGCGGAGATCCCATTTCTCCAAAAAGATTGGGTGGAAGCACGAAAGCGCTTTGAGAAGTTGCTCTCAACCGGCCAGTCGGATCTGGCAAAGGAAGCTTCGCAACTGATCCAATACAAAATTCTGCTGACGTATCTGATGGAAGGCAATAACGAGATGGTCGATTCCATGCTCGCCAAGTTGGAGCTTTCTCCGGATACCCCGGCCGTTGACTATGTAAAGGCAGCGGTCGCGCTTCAAAAGAAGAACGAGTCGGAAGCGAAGGATTGGATCAGCGCAGCGGAAAAAAATTACACACCGCAACTGAACAAACTTTTCGCAGAATCCTTGTACGAGGTTGGTTGGATGGAAAAGCCGGCGGGAGAGCGGCGAGCTTCCCTGCCGCTTATGACAGCGGCCGAGCGTACGGAAAAGACGAAAGCAGTTGCCCGCTCAAAGTTTGAACAATCGCAGCAGGCCTTTCGACAACGTGATTTCGCCACGGCGCTTAAGTTGGTCGACGAAGCGGACAAGGCCGATCCAAATCAGCCCGCGACGCTTAATTTGCGGGGCGAAATTTTGATGCAGCAAGGGCAATTCGATGATGCCGAGACTGCGTTCAAAAAAGCAGCCAAACTCGATCCGAAAATGCGCGATGCGCAGTACAACCTTGCGCAAATTCCATTTAAGAAAAAGGAGTACGCAAAAGCGCGGGACCGATTTGAGACGCTGTATAAACGCATTCCTGGCGGTGAAAAGAATCAGGCGGCCGAGCTTATCAAATTCAAAATTTACATGACGCTCTTGATGGAGGGCAAAGAGAGCCGGGCGCACTCGATGATGGAGGAATTTCAGTTCACGGGCGATACGCCGGCGCTTTATTACGCCCAGGCTGCATGGGAGTACAAGCACAACAATTCGCAGAAAGCCGAGGATTGGACGAATTCGGCCAACAAGATTTACTCATCGGCGCTGAACAATGTTTTTGCTGACGCTTTCTATGATGTCGGCTGGCTGCAACGCCCTGAAGGGTCGACTGCGCCGGCAGTCGCCTTTGATTCGACTGGTGTTACGGCGTCGCAAGCTGAGGGCGGACCGGCAGTTGAGCCCAGCCCGATCCCGGACAAAGTCGTAGCCGCAAATAAACAAAGCGGAATGCTTTCGTTGGCTCCGGTACCTGGTGGGACAGATAGCGGACTCGACCTTGCCAGCTCGGGAGCTACAGCGGACCAGACCAGCCGGGCGACTTCTTCGACTGAGACGAGTTCGCCGTCGGATCAGACAGCCGCGCAGTCTGCTTCCACTAGCACCGAATCGACGTCCGCGTCGCCTGCGGTTACGGCTGAGACGCCAGCTGTTGCCTCTGCTTCCAACGAAAGTCAAAACGCGCAACAAACAGCAGCCCAAACAAGTTCTCCGCAGCAAGCGAGTGCTGCGACAACCGCGAACACGACTTCTTCATCAAACATTGCGGGAGTTTCGAGTCGCAGATTCTGGATTGTCGGCGGATTACTGTTGGCCGCCGTTGTCGCACTGACGCTGGCGATTTTGCCCGCCCTTCGTCGCTACAAGTTTACCGTTCCGAGCCCATCGCGTCCGGAAACAGGTGGCGACACTGCGATATTTAAGCCGAGGACAGCGCCGGCACATGCCAGTGGTATTCATGGTAACGGCTTTGCGGGCGGACCACGTCAGGTTTCGCTGCAACTCAAACCGTGGAAGCCTGCGTTGCGAACTAGTGCCTTGCCATCTGGAAAAGCCAGCAACGCTTTCGATCGGTTGAAGAGCTCAAAGCCTAAGCCTTCTGTGGCACGGACTGCTGTGCTTCCTGAACCGCAAGAATCAGCCCCACCGGCCGCGTCATCTTTTGAGTCGGTTGGCCCAGTGTTCGACCAGAAAATGGAAGCCGTGTCGGCAGTTGCACCGCAGGAAGTCCAATCGGATGACGTCTCTGTGGTCACCGAATCTGTCGAAGCCTCCGCTACTAGTCTGCAGCCAGTTAATAATGAGATTCCTGAAATTCCAGAGGAACCCACCTCTGCAGCTTACGAACCGCAGGAATTTTCCGAGCATGCCACGGAAGAAGCGGTGGTCGCGGTGGACCCACCCAATGAAGCATTTCCCATCGCCGACTATACGTCGCCCGTTGAGGCAGCCTCGCCGCAGCTTGAGGCTGAACCGACCGGGAACCATGAGCAACCCGAGGCAACGTTCACTGAGCCTGAAGTTTTTGCAGAAGCTGAAGTTTCGGCGCAAAGTGAAGCTCCAGTTGTCGAAGCCAATACGCAATCCGAGTCTGAATTTGAACCCGCACTTCCAGCACATTCTGTTTTTCCGCAAACAACCATACCTGCAACCATGCCAGAAAGTACCCAAACTCCACCTGCTCCGATAGCCAAAGCCCCGGCACCGCCGACGGGAAAACCGCAACCGCAACCGCAACCACAGGCGCCAGTGCACGCCGCTGGGATGCAAACCTCTGTGCAGCTTACTTTCTCGTTCGAGATAGCAGCCATGCAGTTAACGCCCAGCTTCAAAATGGGAGTTTTGAAGGTTCGTCCCCTGTCGAAACTCGTCACAATGCGCTTGCCTTCGCCTCAGCGTGCGCAGTCTGCGCTGAATTTGCAGGTTGCATTCGAGGTCGTGAAAATTCAACCAGTCGCCGGCTCGCTAGGGACCGTTCGGGTTACCCCATCTCAGCAACAGCGGCCAGCCATGGGCGGGATGCCGTCCTTTGCGGTCGCGGGATTGCAGGTCGTACAAAACTCTGATACGGCGCCCGTTCAACTCACGCCCTCACCGCAGGGACGCGCGTCTGTGTTTATTACAGTGCCGTTCCAGATCAGCACGCTCGAGTTTTCGCCATCGCTCGAAATTGGATCGGTGACGCTGAATTCGAATTCCAAGCAGGTCGTTGTTCAGTTGCCCGGTGCTGGGCCCGGTCCAGCCGAAGGCGCGCCAATGTTCGAGATCGCGAACATTGAACTCAATGAAGGCGGCGAGATTGCGATGATGCAACTCAACCTTCTTGGTGGACCGAAGCGCGCATAGCAGTCGCGAAACGACCAGCCTGTCTGGTCCGAAAGATCAGCGCCAGTTTAGCGTGCGCAGTTGCTTCGGGAGAAATTTCCCGTCTCTGCGGATTAATTTGCCGTCGAAATAGATTTCGCCGCCGCCATAATCGGGACGCTGTATGCTGACCATGTCCCAATGCACCTGGCTACGGTTTCCGTTGTCGGCTTCTTCGTAAGCTTGTCCGGGAGTGAAATGGAACGAGCCTGCGATTTTTTCGTCGAATAATATGTCCCGCATTGGCCGGAATACCCGCGGATTAAAACCAAGGGAAAATTCGCCGATGTAGCGTGCACCCGGGTCTGAATCGAGAATTTTGTTCAGTTTTTCGGTCTCGTTACTGCTTGCCTTGACGATTTTCCCTCGTTTGAATTCCAACTGCACGCCGTCGAAAGCGGTGCCTTGATAGATACTTGGCGCATTAAATGTAACCTGACCTTCTACGGAATCTTTGACTGGACAGGTGAAAACTTCGCCATCGGGAATGTTTCGATCACCGCCGCAAATGACGGCTGCAATTCCCTTGATGCTGAAGCTTAGGTCGGTGCCAGGCGCCTTGATCTCGACGCGATCTGTTTGTTCCATCAATCTTTTGAGCGCCTTCATGCCAGGCAGCAGTTTGCGGTAATCGAGTGTGCAGACGTCGAAATAGAAATCTTCAAATGCTTCTGTGCTCATTCCTGCAAGCTGTGCCATGGACGGTGTCGGCCAGCGCAGGACCACCCATTTGGTTTTTTTGACTCGTTGATCCTGGACCGGTCGCATTTTTCTCCCGATCAATTGCATTTTGCCCGCAGGCACATCCGATAATTCAGTGATGTTGTGGGTGCCGCGAACTGCGATGTACGCGTTCATCTTTTTCATACGCGCCAGTTCATAACCGGCCATCAGGTTGAGTTGTCGATCCGAGGCTTCAAACGCAAGCGCGCGATTCACTCGCGTGCGATACACCTGCGCAAACGGAATACCTCCAGCGTTGCTCACCGCGCGCACCAGAGCCACGGTCATTTCATCGGGGATATCGAATCCTTCGATCAGGACCGTTTCCTTTCGCTTAAGGCGAATGGAATATTCCACCAGGAGTTTTGCAAGTTTATCAAATCGCTCGTCGTACATAGTCGTCTATCATTCCACCGGCTTAGCACGATGCAACTGTAGCCGCTTCACTGCGCGAAGAGCCGCACAGCGCGTGCCACGACATAAAACACGCATCGCTCACAGAGCGACGGCTAAGCCATCAACTATTCCAAACCAGTTTCGCGGCGAAGGCACCGTCGAAGCGGTCGCGAAAAGGCAGCGAATCTATTTCTGTCTCGCAGCTTAGGCCCGGCACTTCTGCAAGCAGACGCTGAACAACCTCTTCGTTTTCCTCGCGCTCCAGGCTGCATGTGCTGTAGATCAGGGTGCCCCCGGGCTTAATCAAAGGCAGCACAGCGCGTGTGATGACGAACTGCTCGTTTGGCATTCGGATGAAATCTTTCGGTCGCAATCGCCATCGCACATCAATGCGACGACGTATCACCCCCGTATTCGTGCAGGGAGCATCGACGAGGACCCGATCGAACGGCGCGATGGAGACAATTTCTTTCGGAATTCGATCCCGCATCCAGTCGTGCCGGATAGGGCGGACAATGGTAGCTCCGAGCTGTAAGAGATTATTTTCCACGATCTGAAGTCGTTTAGGATCGCGGTCGCAGGCCATGAGAATTCCCCGGTTCTGCATTACCTGCGCCAGGTAGCTGATCTTACCGCCCGGTGCCGCGCACGCATCGAGAATTTTTTCTTCCGGCTTCGGATTTAGAAGCTGGCAGGCGAGCACCGTGCTGGGATCCTGGATGTAGCAATGCCCTGAATCGAGAGCCGTTGCTGGTAAAGTGTTTAGCTTTACAAAATCGGCATTGTCCGGAAGCGGCCGTGAATCCGGATACAGCTGCAGAAAGCCTCTGGGATCGATTCGTATTCGATTAATCCGGGCATAGATCGGGGCAGGGCGGTTGTTCCATTTGCAGAGTTCTTCGGTGTGATCGGCGCCAAAATGCTGCTGCCAGCGTTCGACTAGAAATTGCGGGTGAGACGTCTGAACAAACACTGGCTGCTTCGTGGCTTGTGCGAGCAACTCGTTTCGAATTCGCGTTGCGGCTCGTAGCACGCCGTTAACGACTGGTCGCTGTTTGTGCGGCGCAAGGGCCACTGTCTCATGGACCGCTGCGTGTTCCGGCGTCTTGAGCAAAAAGAGTTGGTACAATCCGAGTCGCACAAGGTCCCGAACATCTTTCTCCACGCGCGAAAGGCGAATGCGGCTGATCCAAAAATCAAGCAGGGTGAGATTGCGCAGGACCCCATAGAACAGCTCCAAGGCAAACGCGCGATCCGAAGCAGTCATCTCGCTCTTCGATAGGAGTCCCGAGATAACGGAATCGGCGAAGCGTTTCTCTTTTCGCCATAGGCGTAAGCCCGCCAGCGCCGTTTGGCGAGCAGAGCGCTGGGCCATAGACCTGTTACTGCGGCTTCACACTAGCCCGCCCGATCGAATAATAGTGGAAGCCAAATTGTCGCATCGTTTCAGGATCGAACAGATTTCGCCCGTCGAAGACGATCGGTGTCCGCATTTTTTCCTCCAAGATCGCGAGATCCACGTTCGCAAATTCATTCCAGTCCGTGGCGATGACCAGCGCTTCGGCGTCATCGATTGCTTCGAGAGCGGATGAAGCGAACTCCGCATCTGCAATCGCCTTGATGACGCGAGCTTTCTGCATTCCCTTTGGATCGTACGCAATCACGTGAGCGCCTTCGCGCAGCAGTTGTTCCACCAACTCGATCGCGATCGATGAGCGCACGTCGTCGGTATCAGGCTTGAAAGTAAGGCCCCAAACCGCAATCCGCTTTTCGCGCAATACCCAGAGTGTCTCACGCATAGTCTTCAGAAAACGGGTCTTTTGACCTTCATTTATGCGTTGGACTTCCTTAAGCAGATTGAAGGGAGTCCCGAGTTGCTCACTGATTGCGATGAAGGCAGCAATATCCTTTGGGAAACAGGAGCCCCCGTATCCGATTCCAGCGTTTAGAAAATCCCGCCCGATACGGTGATCCATCCCGATTCCGTCTGCGACCTTTTCGACATCGGCGCCGCTGGCTTCACAAATCGACGACACCGCGTTCATATATGAAATTTTCAGTGCCAGAAACGAGTTGGCGCAATGTTTGATCAACTCCGCGCTGTTAATGTCTGTGACCAGGATCGGAGCCATAAACGGCTCATACACTTTCTTCATTAAATCGATTGCGTGTTCGTTCTGTGCTCCTATCACAATCCGGTCCGGATGCATCAGGTCGGCTACTGCACAGCCTTCGCGCAAAAATTCCGGATTGCTGACCACATCGAATTTTGCGCCATGACGGTTATATCTTTTGATGGATTCCACCACTTTTTCTCCCGTTTTCACAGGCACGGTGCTTTTGTCAACGATGACGCGATAATCGGTTAACACCCCTGCGATTTCCCGCGCGACTTTCTCCACAAAACTGAGATCGACGTCGCCATCCGGCAGCGGCGGGGTTGGCACGGCGATGAAAATAACCTGTGAATTCTCGACTGCTTCTTGAATCTTGCCGGTAAAATGCAGTCGGCGCGCCGAGACGTTACGGTGAATTATTTCATCGAGTCCCGGTTCGTAAATCGGAACTTCACCGGCTTGGAGCTGTTTCACCTTATTGGCGTCGTTATCAACGCAAATCACATGGTGGCCGACATCGGCGAAACAAGCGCCCGTTACCAGGCCGACGTATCCAGAGCCAATAATTGATATGTCCATGAAGCAAGAACGTTGCGGGCGAATCAGCCCCAGCACAAGTGGCGGAATCTCGACCGGCGATACCCGGCGTTATAGCCGCATTTTAGATCAATCGCCCTGTGAAGTGGGGTCGAAGTTGAAATCGAAGCCAAACTTTGGAAACGCTTTGAGGGTCACGGTAAAGAGTAGGCCGTATTCCTTCACGCCCGAGTTATCGCGTATTACTCCTCCGAACGAGGCCACCCAGCTTGTCAGATCGCGGTAAATTGCATAACGCTGTTCCTGGAGAGTATCGGTCACGCCTTCGTACTGCTCCTGGACTGCTACGCCCCAGTTGTCGTTAACGCGGAAGTACCCGCCGAAAAGAAACAGGCTGCTATCCTGGAAGAACGGATTTCCATTCAGGTAGCGATGCCCAAAGTTCAGTTGCAAATTCGCCAACGGTTGCACTGACGCAAGAGTGTCGACTTCCGTAAAACCCTTCGCAAAAGCCGGGAGTTGGGAGTTTACGGAAAAGGACATCCATGGCAGCGGATTGAAGCGGAGGTTGTTAAACAAGTTTGAGTAGTCCGTTCGGTCGTAAGGATTCTCGAAATTCACGTCCACAAAGGTATCCAGTTCGAGCCAGGTCATGGTTGAATCGTCACGCCGGGTCTCCAAACGGTTACGGACACCGAGCCGCCACACCGTCCAATCGGCGATCGAATCGATCGGGGTGAACTGTGGAAAATCGATTGCCCGAAGCTGTGTCGACGGTTCATACCGGTCAAACTGTAAAACCGAGAGGGGATTGGGTCCGTCTTCTTTCACGTAAGAAAAGTCGGTGAACGGCTGAATCACGTGCATCAGCCCGTCTAGACCGAATGCGCGGCTTTGTACGTTCTCCCATGAACGGGAAATCTTGAACGAAGCTTCTGCGCCAGTATCGAAGACGCTCCGAAAAGTATCGCCGTCGAATTTGATGGGGTTGGCCGTTGTTGGGGGTGGGAGAATAAAATTGGGCACCAGTGGATTTGTCGGCGGCAGAAATACAGTCGATCCAAGGTCCCAGGTCTTGCCGTAATACGTTCCGCGATATCCAACACGCGGAACAATCGACAGCCAGCCAAAATACGTATTGGGATAAATCAATTCATGGAACGTATCAAAGCGGTCCGTGCCGTAATTCTTCAGACCTGAGTCTTCCGGGAATTGTAGTCGCAAATTCGCAAATCCAGTTTCGCCTTGGTAAAATATTGGTCCGCCAAAGAGTCCGTGCCGTTTGATGTCCAGCACCACCTCGGGTTGACGTTCCGTCGTAGTGAAGAACTCATTTGCCTGAAACCGCTCGATTCCAGTGAGAGTGAACATCGGATTCGTCTTTGCCAGCGCGATCACATTGTCTGGAACAGGGTCAATCCGGAAGTCTCCCTGAAAAAAGTCCTGCATGACGTATTGGTCACTCATCTTGGTGATATTCGCCAGGCCGTAAATGGAATCGGTGAAATTCGTCCGGTCTTGCAGACTAATCAGGTATCGTGACTCAGATACACCCGTCCGCGGTATGTTCGTTTGATTGATGTCCGGGTTTTGATCGTTAATGTAAAAGCTCTTTATCTTCGCCACGCTGCTTTTGTCTTTGCCGTACTCAATCGTCGGCTCAAAACCGATCGCTGGCCCGCGGCGACCGAAGTAATCCAGCCGAAGCCGGCCTTGGATATTATCTGTGATCGGGAACGTCACCTGGGTTAAAAGCGATGGTCCCCATGTGCTGTAGTACCCCGGCGAGATGGAGAAACTGAACGTGTTGTCGAGCGACTGATACAGGTACGGCCACCAAAAGATCGGCACCTTTCCAACATATGCGGTCACGTTCAGAAAAATGACCCGATCGCCTTCGTAAACACGAATCTTCCGCGCGTGCAGATGGAAGTCCGGCTTCGCCGAATCGTGTGTCGTGAAGGTTCCATTACGGATGAGATAAGCGTTATCCCCCTCGATTGAAGTGACATCGTTACCAGCCAGAAAATAGGGCTGTGATTCTGTCCGTCCCGTGTTCGCCCGAATCTTTTTTGTCTCGGTGTTGTAAATTCCGCTGTCAGCAGTGTAGAGGCTCGTATCGCGATAAATTCGGACGTGCCCCCTTAACTCCACGTCGTGCGTCGCGGAATTGTATTGTGCGTAGTCGGAGTAAATGTCCGTATTGCCGATGTGAATCGCAACGTTATCGCGAGCCGTTGCCAATCCGTTTTCGTACGTTGTTTGCCCCGTCGACGTGATTTCAATAGGCGCATTCTCCGGAGTTTTGATTTCTCCGTGGATCAACGCAGGACTCGCAACCAGAGCGGCGAGCAACAAAACCAGCGATCGCATGGCGACATGGACGGTACCGTAGCAAAAGCTCCCTGCAAAGCCAAAACACTCGAAACGGCCTCCAAACCTTCAGCCACGAGGCCCGGTCTCCCCGGGCGGCGTTGAAACCTGGCGTGTTCCCGCCGTAGGCCGTTATATTGCCGGCCACAGGCCATCGAAAGCCTAAAAAATGACTAACCACGCAAAATCCAAAAAATCCTGGCGGATTTTTGTTCTGGCCGATACTCACAATCGGCTTCCGGATAGCGTGAGCGAAATAGCCAAGAATGCCGATGAAATCTGGCATCTGGGCGATGTTTGCGTGGAGATGATTCTTGACGAATTGCGGGCGATCGGGCCGCCCGTTACGCTCGTGCGCGGAAATTGTGACAGCAATTTCGACTGGCCGTTGGTTGCCGATCTGGTGCGCGGCGGATTGAAAATTCGGCTTCAGCACATTCCACCTGATGAACCACCAGATGATGTCGATGTTCTCTTGCATGGCCACACACACGTCCCTCGAAATGAAAGGCGCGGTGGCGTTCTGTTTCTCAATCCTGGCTGTGTGACCCGGCCCAACCGCGGCGCGCTTCGAAGCGTGGCCTGGCTTGAGATCGCGAACGGAAAAATCGGGTGGAAGCGCGTGCTACTTCGCTGACGCGCGGGCTCAAGGAGCGACTGCTTCCTAGCCGTCGAGGGAACACGACGGTTGGGAAACTGTCGTTCCTTGCTCGCGATTCGCTCTTGATTAAGTCCGTGGCAATCGCTTTTCTTGCCGAAGTGAGTTCAGCTATCGATCAAATCTTTGTCCACACGAAACAGTGGTTGCTCTCCTGGTTTGCCGGGGCGCCGAATTCGGTGATCCAAATCGCGTCCAGTCTCATCAGCATTGGTGCGCTCCTTGCCGTGTTTCTCACGCTTTTCGCGCTTATCTCTGTGTTGGAGCGAAAAATTCTGGCGCGAATGCAGAATCGCTACGGACCAAACCGCGTCGGGCCGTTCGGTCTTTTCCAGCCGGTTGCCGACGGCATAAAAATGTTGATAAAGGAAGACATCGTGCCGGCACGTGCAGATAAGATCGTGCACTTTCTCGCGCCGGTGATCCTCGCTGCGGTGGCGATCCTGACTTTGGGCGTGATCCCTTATGGGCGAAATATGACGCCGTTTACAATCGACGGCGGTATTCTGTTTTTCTTTGCGGTGGGGTCTACCACGGAACTCGCAGTGTTCATGGCCGGCTGGGCAAGCAACAATAAGTTTTCCATGCTCGGCGCCATGCGTGCCATCGCGCAAATGTTCAGCTACGAACTGCCGCTCATCATTACAGTGCTACCGGTCGTGATGGTGGTTGGCTCGCTCATGCCGGACCGGATTGTTGCCGCGCAGGGCGAATACACGCTTCGGCATTGTGCCACGCTGGTTTGTCTTCACGCCGTGGGGCTTTACCGCGTTCTTATTATTTTTCATCTCAGGTCTGGTGGAATCAAACCGTACTCCGTTCGACGTTCCAGAGGGCGAATCAGAAATTGTTGCCGGTCACATGACCGAATATTCCGGATTCAAATATGCGACGTTTTTTATGGCGGAATATCTTGGAATGTTTGCAGTCAGCGGGTTGGCGGTGACGATGTTCCTCGGCGGCTGGCATGCGCCCGTCCGAGTGCTTGCAGTTATTCCGTCTTATGTCTGGTTCTTCCTAAAGCTGAGTGCGTTGCTTTTCGTTTACATCTGGCTTCGCGCAACGCTTCCGCGCATCCGCGTCGATCAAATGATGAACGTCGCTTGGAAATTCATTTTGCCGATGGCGTTTACATGTGTGATCGCCGCCGCGGTGTGGCATTATGCCGGCCGCGGCCTGCGCGGCTGGCTGTGGTCGCTGTTCGTAATCGTGGTGGTTTACAGCGCGCTGTCGATTCTGCTCGACACGCGAAGAAAATTCGCGCCGCGTGTTTATCGTTTCGCTGAATGAAGAGAAACACAGATTCCTTCTGTCGTTGTAGGGCAAGCGCGCCGCTTGCTAAATCGTCGCGGCTGGCAGGCGATGCGCCTGCCCTACAGTTCAGCTGCCAAGAATCTCGTCTCCTCGAATGAACAGCGTTGCGTTCGTTGTCATTTCGGTCTTGACGCTCACCGCCGCTCTGGCGGCGGCGACGCTAAGAAATCTAATGCACGCTGCGCTTTGCCTGCCACTTGCGTTGGTAGGGCTCGCGTCTTTCTTTTTTCTGCTTGGCGCCGAGTTCGTCGGACTTGCCCTGGTGTTTATTTATGTGGGCGCGGTGGCGGTGCTGATCGTCTTTACCATTCTCCTCACCCGCCGAGGCGTGGAGAAAGATCATGGTTTTCACTGGATGGGTGTTGTCATCGCATTGGCGGTGTTTGGTGGTTTAACCTGGTCGATTCTCCGGACACAATCGCTTTCGATTGTTCCGCCGCACATTCGCTCGCTCACAGTCAGAAAAATCGGCGAAACATTGATGACGGGGTATGTGTGGCCGTTGCAATGCGTCGGCCTACTCCTCACTGCCGCGCTCATCGGCGCGCTCGTGCTCGTGATGGAGGAAAGGCAATAAGATGAAGCAAACCCCGAACGCTCAACGCTCAACGCTCAACGCTCAATTTAGCCGAGTCTCTGAGTTGGAACTTGGGCGTTGGACGTTGGACGTTGGACGTTTTCTGGGAGGACCGCTATGACGCCTACGCTCCAGGCTTTTCTCATCGTATCTTCCGCTCTGTTTTCCATTGGATTGCTCGCCGCATTGACCCGGCGTCACGCTATTTTCATCCTTATTGGAATCGAGATGATGCTCGCCGCTGCGAACTTGAATTTTATCGCGTTCTGGCGTTTCGCTCCGCCACCACATCCGCCCACCGGCGTGATGATCGCAATTTTTTCAATCGCCATCTCCGCCGCTGAGGCTGCAGTTGGGCTGGCGATGGTCATCGCGGTTTACCGGCATTATCGCACGACGAATGTCAGCCAATTCGACCAGCTCAAAGGATGAATCCAGGGATCGCAAGTAATCTCTGGCTGTTCCCGGCGGTGCCGTTTGCTGCGGCTGTCGCGATTCTGGCTTTGGCAAAATCGCGACGCAAAACGGCAGCGACACTGGCTGTCGCAGGCCAGGTGGTCTTGCTCGCAATGTCAGTCGTGGCGTTCCTGCTGACACTGCAAACCCACGATTTCCGCTCTGTGCAGAATTTCACCTGGTTCACTTTCGGGGACCAGGCATTGCGCCTTGGATTCGTTCTCGATCCGCTGGCGTCCGCGATGCTGGTGATGATCTCGCTGGTTGGGCTCTGCATCTTTCTCTTCAGCGTTGGGTACATGGCCGACGACAAGAATTTCACCCGGTTCTTTGCGTATTTGTCGTTCTTCTCCGCTGCGATGCTCGGACTGGTTATCGCCAACAGCTTGCTTCTGCTTTTCATGTTTTGGGAGCTCGTTGGGCTCGCGTCGTATTTACTCATCGGCTTCTGGATTGAGCGCCCCAGCGCCGCGGCGGCTGCCAAAAAGGCGTTTATCACCACACGCATCGGGGACATGGGATTTTTTCTCGGAATGCTCTGGCTTTACAATCGAAGTGGCACACTGCTTTTCTACGATGGCGGGCATGGCTGTCTTGAAAGCGCCGGTCTCGTCATGCTTGGTGCAAGCGCAACATTCATCGCGCTCCTGATTTTTTGCGGCGCAGTTGGCAAGTCCGGACAATTTCCGTTGCACGTCTGGTTACCCGACGCGATGGAGGGACCCACGCCGGTCAGCGCGCTGATTCACGCGGCCACCATGGTCGCCGCCGGTGTCTTCCTTGTCGCGCGCGTGTATCCGATCTTTTCGTTCGGCGGAGTTAACGGCGTGACCTCCTCGCTTACTGTTGTTGTCTGGATCGGAGTGACAACGGCGCTGATGGCTGCGCTCATCGCCATCGCCCAGGCGGATATCAAGCGCATCCTCGCTTATTCCACTGTGTCGCAACTCGGCTTGATGATGGTTTCGTTAGGCGTCGGTGGTGTCGCAGCGGGTATCATGCACTTACTCGCTCATGGCTTTTTTAAGGCGCTTCTCTTTCTCGGTTCCGGTTCCGTGATTCACGGTTGCCACGGCGAACAGGACATTCGCAGAATGGGCGGTTTGCGCCGTCTGATGCCGGTCACATTTGGAACCTATGCCGTCGGTATGCTGGCGCTGAGTGGCTTCCCGCTATTTTTCTCCGGCGGCTGGACGAAGGAGGAAATTCTTCACGCGACCGCGCATTGGCCAGGATCGATTGCACCGCATTATCTGATGTTGGCAGGCGTGGTTCTTACGGGTCTCTACATGGTACGGCAGGTGATTTACGTGTTTTTCGGCAATCGCCGCAGCGCCGCCGAGCATGCACACGAAAGTTCGCGTGTAATGACGACGCCGCTGATCGTGCTGGCGGTTTGCACGATCTTCTTCAGTGTTGTGCTCACGCCCGCGTGGCCGTGGCTGCATGGTTATCTCACAGGCGAATCCGTTCACTTCGAAATCGCGGATCTGATTCAGCCGATGCTGTTGGTTTCGTTTGTGCTCGTCGGATCCGGAATCGGACTCGGCATCTGGATGTATCGGCGTGCCGGCATGCCAGAGGGGGAACGTCCAGCCGACGTCGATCCACTCGAATACAAGCAACCGGCGTTGTTTCGATTTCTCGCAAACAAAATGTGGATCGATGAGCTGTATGCGAAGACGATCATCGCCTTCGCCTGGGCGGGCGCGCGGTTCTCCGACTGGATGGACCGTTATTTTTGGGATGGGTTGGTGCGCGGCTTTGGCGCAATCGGCCAGGTTTTTGGAATGTTTACCGCCGGGGTCGACAAGCGTGGGATTAACGCGGGAGTCGATGAAACGACGGTTGGTGCCCGTGGTTTGGCCCGCCTCTTGTCGGGCGCGCATTCTGGACAGATTCAAATTTACCTCGGCGTCGTCGCTGTTGGCATGCTGGCGCTGCTGCTTCTCTACGCATGGTTGGCTTAATCACAGCGATTATTTTGATCCCGCTGCTCGGCGCAGTGGCGGTGTGCATTTGGCCTCCCGCCTCCGCGGAGGCTACGGCGGGCAAGCTGCGGAATGCCCGCCCGATCGCGCTGATGTTTAACGTCATCTCCGCTGGGTGCGCTTTCGGTTTGTGGCGGAATTTCGATGCCACCGCTAGTGGACTCCAGTTTGTGGAACGCCATGCGTGGATCCCCGCTATCAATGCCGAGTACCTCCTGGGCGCCGATGGGCTGAGTCTGCTGCTTGTATTGCTCACCACCCTCATCATTCCATTCGCATTTCTGGCGCAACCGGCCCCAGATGGAAGCCGCGCGTTCTATGCTTCGATGCTGGTCATGCAGTCCGCGCTGTACGGCACATTCACCGCGCAGAACTTCGTTCTCTGGTTTTTGTTTTATGAAATGAGTCTGATCCCGGGGTTTTTGCTGATCAAACTCTGGGGCGGCGAAAATCGGGATCGGGCCGCGACGAAGTTCTTTCTCTACACGTTCCTCGGAAGCGTAGCCATGTTGCTATCGTTTCTTGGCATTTATTTGGCGAAGGGCACATTCGATTTTGCGACCCTGGCGAGTCTTGGAAAAAACGGCTTGCTCACGGGAAAACTCGCCTGGCTTGCGTTTGCCGGAATTTTCGTTGGGCTCGCGGTAAAAGTGCCGCTGTTTCCGTTCCACACATGGCTGCCTGACGCCTATCAAACTGCGCCCACTGGAGTCTCAATGGTGCTCACCGGCGTCCTGTCTAAAATGGGCGTTTACGGTTTTGTGCGCCTCTTGATTCCGTTGTTCCCTAACGAAATAAGGGCCATCGGCCCCTGGCTGCTGGCGCTGGCCGTTTGCTCGATCGTTTTTGCTCCACTGGCTGCCTGGGCACAACGCGATTTGAAACGCATGATCGCCTACCTCTCGATCAACCATCTCGGCTACTGCATGCTCGGCCTTTTTGCGCTCGCTGCGTCCCCCGCGATTGCTGCGCAGGTCGATACGCAAGCCGCCCTGAGCGGTGTGTTCATGCAGATCTTCAACCATGGGATCACCGCTGCCGCTCTCTTCTATTTCGTCGGATTACTGGAACAACGCCGCGGTCTGCGCGGAGTCGACGACTTCGGTGGCCTGATGCAACGGACACCGTTGCTCTGCGGTTGGATGAGTGTCGCCATGTTTTCGTCGCTTGGTTTGCCGGGCCTGAATGGATTTGTCGGCGAGTTTCTGATTTTCAAAGGCTCCTTTGCGATGGCGGCCGTGTTCACGGCGATTGCTGTGATCGGTCTTCTCGTGACAGCCATTGTTTTTATGCGGGCGATGCAGTTGCTCTTCAGTGGAGCACTGGCAGAAGATTGCAGTGCGTTCCCGGATCTCTTGCGAAGCGAAAAGCTCGTCATCGTACCGGTGACATTGCTGATGTTCGCCATCGGCATCGCGCCGCAATTCATCTTCAATATTTTCAATACAACGGTCGTCCACATGGCGCACCTGTTTGGTTGAGATTCATCGCGAATGAGCAAAAAAAACATTCCCGTAGCGCGGATCACACGTCTGATTCTTTTCCGCCGAAAACAAAAGGTGATGCTGGACTCCGACTTGGCCTCGCTGTACGGCGTAACAACTGGAAATCTCAACAAAGCGGTGAAACGCAATGCCCAGCGTTTCCCCTCCGACTTTATGTTCCAACTTACCGCCGAAGAGGCGGAAGATTTGATATTCCAAATTGGAAGATCAAAAAAACGAGGCGGCCGCCGTCATCGACCTTACGCTTTCACCGAGCAGGGAATCGCGATGCTCTCAAGCGTGTTGAATAGCGAACGGGCCATAGCAATCAATGTCGCCGTCATGCGCACGTTTGTGAGGCTTCGTCAGATGCTTGATTCGAATCGCGAACTCGCACAAAAATTCTCGGAACTGGAACAGCGCGTCGGAAAACATGATGAGGACATCGCTGCCATTCTCGAAGCTATCCGGCAGCTGGTGGTCCCGCCGGAGAAGCCTCGTCGCGAAATTGGATTTCATGTACGCGAAAAAGCGCCGCGGTACCGGGTACGTAAACGCGCATGATCGCCTGGACGATTTACCTCACGTTCGCGGGCGCCGTGTTGTCGCTTCTTTTGCCGCGCCTGTTCGCCCGCTGGGTTGCACTGCTTACGACGTTTGCTGGACTCGTTCTGGGCCTAATCGTGTTCGTCGGGACGCCTGTTGCGGATCTGGCGCATTTCGCAACGATCGTGAGCGTGCCGTGGGTTCCGGCGCTTGGGATGAATTATCGTCTGGCGATCGATGGCGTCAGTCTGACCATGGTTCTGGTCACCGGGATCGCAGCGGTAAGCACCGTTTTGTTTTCCTGGGATATAGACCATCGGCAGAACGAATTCTTCTTCTGGCTGCTGCTGGTAGTGGCCGGATGCTACGGCGTTTTTCTTAGCGCTGATCTGTTTTTGCTATTCGTGTTCTATGAGTTGGTGATCGTGCCGAAATATTTTCTCATCGCCGTCTTCGGCTCGACCAACAAGGAATACGGCGCCATGAAGCTGACGCTGTATTCATTTTTCGGCGGCATGTTCGTATTCGTGGGAATCCTTGTTGCGTATGTAAGTGCGGGCACGCTCGACCTGAATCAACTGGCGCAATTCCAATTTTCAACGCAACTGCAATCGTGGGCGTTTCCAGTGTTGTTCCTCGGGTTCGCCGTGCTGGCTGGCGTGTGGCCGTTGCACACGTGGGCGCCGACTGGCCACGCTGCCGCCCCAACTGCCGGTTCGATGCTGCTGGCGGGCATCGTGATGAAGCTTGGTTCTTACGCGGGTCTTCGCGTTGCGATGAATCTTTTTCCGCAAGGATTTCAGATGTGGAGCAAATGGATTGCTGTTCTAGCGGTAATCGGAATTGTTTATGCAGCCGCTGTCGCACTGCGGCAGAGCGATCTGAAGTTCGTCATTGGCTATTCCAGCGTGAGTCATATGGGGTTCGTGCTGCTCGGTTTCGCGACTGCTAATGCGCTCGGAGTCTCAGGCGCGGTGTTACAAATGTTTTCGCACGGCGTGATCGCAGCGCTGTTGTTTGCCGTTGCCGGACGCATGATTTATCGCCGCACGCACACACGCGATCTCGGAAAGCTTGCCGGAATGAATCTGAGCCATGCATTACCGTTCGCAGCCTTTGCGTTTGTCGTTGCGGCGGCTGCATCGATGGGCATCCCCGGTTTCAGTGGATTCGCAGCCGAGATCACAATTCTCATCGGGACATGGAAAAGTTATCCCGCCGCAGTCTGGGTCGCTGGCGCAGGAATGGTGCTGGTTGCCGCATTTACATTGCGTGCGTTAAAGCAATCGTTCTTCGGTGAGAAGGGGGCGAACGTAGTCCTGCAGGATGATCGGGTTGCGACGGATCCCGATTGGAATGAGCAACAGACCATAACGATCCCCGAGAAAATCGGTGCCTGCATGCTGATGTTAGCAACGCTTCTTATCGGCGTTTATCCGAAAGTGCTTCTCGACCGCATCCTGCCTGCGGTCGAAACGATGAGATTTTTAAAATGAAAATTACACAAACGCCTGAGGCGTTCCCCATTTAACGATGTCGTATTTGGAGCTTCTCAGGCTGGCTTCTCCTGAAGCAGTAGTGGTGTTCACAGCGCTGGTGGTGCTTTCGGTTAGCTTGCTAGCCAGGCGGGCGTTTTCCGCATGCGGATTTGTCGCCGCGCTTGGACTCCTCATTGCAATCGGCGCGGTTCTGCTCCTGCCGCGCAGCGCAACGCTTTTTGGCGGGATGCTGGTGATCACGCCGTTGAACTCTTTATTCAAGATTATCTGCCTGGTGCTCGCATTTTTCACGGTCCTGTTGGCACAGGCGGAACAGACGTTGCGCCATCCCGGGGAATTTCTGGCTATTATTCTTCTGGCAACCGTTGGCCTGCTGTTGCTCGTCGGCAGTGAGGAACTGCTGATGATTTTCATCGGTCTCGAGCTGCTCGGTCTGTCGCTATACGTGATGGCGGCGTTCGACAAGACAGACATCCGCTCGGCCGAAGCGGGTTTGAAATATTTTCTGTTCGGGAGCACCTCAAGCGCATTCACTCTTTTCGGGATCAGCCTGGTCTACGGCATCTTGGGAACGACCAGTCTTGCTGCGATCTCGGCAAAACTGGCTGCTACGTCGGTGCCGCCATTGCTCGCGGTCGGAATCGTGATGACGCTCGTTGGTTTCTCGTTCAAGATCGCTGCCGCGCCTTTTCATCTGTGGGCGCCGGACGCGTACCAGGGCGCGCCTGTGCCCAGCGCGGCGTTCATTGCTTCCGGCTCCAAGGTTGCGTCGTTTGTTGTACTTGGAAAAATCGTGCTGGTCGGGTTCGCGCCTGTGCAGGGGAGCGCCGGATGGCATGCGATGGTTGCCGGTTGGTCGCCTGTGCTGGCGGCGCTTGCAGCGTTGTCGATCGTCATCGGCAATTTGCTGGCGCTAGCCCAATCGAACGTGCGCAGGCTGCTTGCTTATTCTGCGGTCGCCCACGCAGGGTACACATTGATCGGAGTTGTGGCTGGCGGACGCGACGGTTTTTCCGCCGCTTTGTTCTACACCACCGTTTATGCTGTTACGCTGGTCGGTGCGTTCGGAGTGGTTGGCGTGGTGCGGCGCGAAACGGGCGGGGACGACTTCTCTAATTTTTCCGGGCTGGCATCCCGTTCGCCATTGTTAGCAGGATGCATGGTAATTTTCATGTTGTCGCTGGCAGGCATTCCACCATTGGCCGGATTTTTTGGAAAATTCTATCTGTTTAGTGTCGCGTTACGCTCTGGAACAAATCAAGGACTGCTTTGGCTGGTCGCGCTTGGCCTCCTTGGGAGTTTCGTTTCGCTCTATTATTACCTTCTTGTGTTGAAAGCGATTTTTGTTGGTGAATCGGCGATCCCGGGCACGCGATCGTTCGATCGCGCACCGTCCGGTAGTTTGCAGCAAGCTACGATTACTCTGGTTGCTGCGGCAGTTTTTTTCCTGGGAGTAATGCCCAGTGCTCTGGCCTCCCGCATTCTTGCCGCAATTCCGTGAGAAATTTTAAAAAGATGCAATTACCGCTTGACTGGCGTGCGCTAAATTTGCATCAAAAGAAGTACCCCCCGTCCTGAAGTTGGTGATGTGATGATGGGCAGCATCAGCCAGTTCATTGAGCGCCATTTCCGACATTTCAACGCAGCGGTGTTGAAAGACGCGGCCGATGCGTACATCGCGCATCTGGATAGCGGCGGAAAGATGATGATCACGCTGGCGGGCGCCATGAGCACGGCCGAATTGGGCGTCTCGCTCGCGGAGATGATTCGCCAGGACAAGGTACACGCCATCACCTGCACGGGTGCGAATTTAGAAGAAGATCTCTTCAATCTGGTTGCTCGCAGCAAATACGAACGAATTCCCAACTATCGCGAGTTGAGTCCACAACAGGAGGAGGAGTTGCTGCGGCGGCACCTCAATCGCGTCACTGACACCTGTATTCCAGAAGAGGAGGCGATGCGACGAATTGAGCGGGCGGTGCTCGATGAATGGGTGGCCGCTTCGGAGAACAACCAGAGAAAGTTCCCCCACGAATTTCTTTACAAGCTTTTGCGCGAATGCCGCCTGAAACAATTTTACGAGATCGATCCGGCCGACAGTTGGATGGTTGCCGCCGCGCGGAAGGATCTGCCATTGTTCGTACCGGGTTGGGAAGATTCGACCCTGGGAAATATCTACGCAGCCCGCTGTATCACCGGCACGATTAGCAGTGCGCAAGCGATCCGCTCCGGAATCGAATATATGATCGAGTTGGCAGAGTGGTATCGCCATACGTCAGAGAATTCGTCCATCGGCTTTTTCCAAATCGGCGGCGGTATCGCAGGGGATTTCCCGATTTGCGTTGTTCCCATGTTGAACCAGGACGTTGTCACGATGCCCGTGCCAGAGTGGGGTTACTTCTGTCAAATCAGTGATTCCACGACGAGCTTCGGCTCATATTCTGGTGCGGTTCCAAATGAGAAAATCACCTGGGGAAAACTGATTGCTGAGACACCGCGATTTGTTATCGAATCTGACGCGACGATTGTTGCACCGTTGATTTTCGCAAAGGTTTTAGGCTGGTGAATGAAGCCGGGCGCGTCGATGCCCGTCTGCTTGATAGCAAAAGCCCGATTTGGCGCGAAACTAACGGATGCTCTACGTCGTCGCTACGCCGATCGGAAACCTGAGCGACATCACACTGCGGGCTCTCGAAGTTATCAAGCAGGCGGACCTGATCGCAGCCGAGGACACGCGGCACTCCGGACTTTTACTCAAGCATTTCGGAATCAAGAAGCCGTTCGTGAGTTATCATGAACATAACGAAGCGGCACGGACTTCTGAGCTAGTGGAGCGTCTGGCTCGCGGCGAAAACGTCGCGTTGATTACCGACGCAGGAACTCCGGCAGTATCAGACCCCGGGCTTCGGCTGATTCGCGAATGCATCAAGCGCGACGTGCCATTTATAATTATCCCGGGTCCCTCGGCGATCCTGACTGCCCTGCTCGGCTCAGGATTTTCGACAGAAAGATTTTCGTTTCGTGGGTTTGTGCCGGTGAAAAGCGGGCGACGGGAGCGGGAGTTGCGGGCCGTAGCCGAATACCAGGAAACCACAATCCTTTTCGAATCGCCTTATCGATTGGTTAAAACGCTCGAAGCTTGCGCTAATATCATGCCCCATCGGCAACTTTGCGT
Source organism: uncultured Verrucomicrobiae bacterium (assembly GCA_963753675.1). Lineage (GTDB taxonomy): Bacteria > Verrucomicrobiota > Verrucomicrobiia > Chthoniobacterales > UBA10450 > Udaeobacter. The sequence continues at coordinate 73,101 of CAVWCZ010000002.1, forward strand.
CGCACGCGAGCTGACAAAAAAATTTGAGGAATTTCGCCGTGGCACCGGGGCCGAGCTGCTGATGCATTATCAGGCCAATCCTCCTAAAGGCGAAATTGTGCTGCTGATCTCCGACGCTTAGCGGTTTTTGGCAGCAATTGGCGAATAAAGGGAGGGCAATGGACGTCGAATCCAGCAAGCCAAATCAGCTGGAACCATGCGAGCCGATACTGCCTTAGCCGACAGCTTCACAACTTCCCGTTATCCTTCTGAGTTTGTCACTTTTTCTGAGACTTCGATGGGGAGGGTTGAACCGCCTTTGAAACATAGGGGCGACCTCCAGACTTTCGCGAGCACATCGGGCAGCTTCTGCGATTATCATGTAATGACTGGGCTGCCACGCTTCGTTACCCCTTTCCTGGCGGGGTTCGCTGTGACATTTTTGCAACTCATATTGGCCGTCGGATTGCTCGCTCCACAAGAACCGTTAGCCGACCGATATTTCGCATTGGTCCAGCATGACAGTTACTGGTTCAAGAACATCATGGATCGGGGATATCAGACGATTATCCCGCCGATCGATCACAAGGTGATGGAAATCTCGAACGTCGCATTTTTCCCTGCGTACCCTGCGCTTGCAGCGCTGTTTCGGTATGCGTTCAAGATCGATAGCGGCACCGCGCTGTTAATCACCTCTCAGCTCGCTGCCTGGGGCTTTTGGGTTTACTTCTTTTTGTTTTGTAGGCGGTGGAATGTTCCGCCTCTGCTTCAAACTGGTGGCGCATTGCTCATCCTCGCCCATCCGGCGAGCTTCTTTTTAGTCGCTGCGTACTCGGAGTCGTTGTTCCTCATGGCGTTGCTGGGTTTCATCTATTGGAGTACCGCGAAGGGTCGGACCGCGAAAGTTCTCGCCGGAATGCACGGAATCGTGATGTCCGCGGCGCGCATCGTTGGAATCGTATGCGCCGCCTTTCCTGTGGTGCGTTCGATTTTCCAAAGTGGCTGGCGCAGTTTACTCAGGCCGCGCAAGTGGCTTCGTGCCAACCGGGCAGCCGTCGTTCTAACGATGGTGGCAGCGTGCGGCACGATGGCATTCTTCGTCTACTGTCAGCTGCGTTGGGGTCACTGGGACGTTTATATGCTCACTCAGGCGGCTGGCTGGGGTATCGAGCCCGATTACCTTGCAGTGTTCAAACCTGAAAGTTATCGCTGGCTCGTTCCCGCGCCGAACGACCCGATCGAGGCGAGCCAAATGTCCATGACGCTTGGGGCTCTTCTTTTAGTCGGAGTTTTTATTTGCGAGGCGGTTCCAGCGCTTCGGCGACGGGCATGTTTGCCGTTGCGTCTCGGCATCTACTTCTGTGCGGCTGCAATCTATTACCTCTCGGTAAGTGGTGTTGCCTGCGTCGATATGGAAAGCATGCTTCGCTACGAGTTCTGTGCATATGCCTTGATCGTCCTGGCATTCTTAAATTTTCTGCGTCAATTTCATGCGCCGCCAGTATGGGTGCGGACGTCGGCAATGGCGGCAGTAGCGCTGGTCAGCGCTGCTGGGCTTTGCGTACAGGGCTGGTACGTCTGGAATTTTACTCGAGGCAATTGGGTCGCGTAGCAGAACATGAAGGCAAACGTTGTCATCATCGGTGCAGGTCCAGCAGGTCTTACGGCCGGCTATCTGCTGGCGAAAAACGACATGGATGTTGTCGTCTTGGAGGCCGATCCCGTTTATGTCGGCGGTATTTCCCGCACAGTGACCTACAAAGGTTTTCATTTTGACATCGGCGGCCACCGTTTCTTCTCTAAATCAAAATCGGTCGAAGACTTGTGGACGGAGATTCTGCCGAACGACATGCTCGTACGCCCGCGCTCGTCGCGTATTTTTTATGGCGGCAAATTTTTTTCCTATCCGCTCAAGCCGGTGGAGGCGCTGTTGAAGCTTGGAATTCTCAGGTCCACCCTTTGCGTTTTCTCATGGTTAAAGGCGCGCCTGTTCCCGATTCAAAACCCAAGGAATTTCGAGGATTGGGTGAGCAACCAGTTTGGAAGGCGCCTTTTCAACACGTTCTTCAAAAGTTACACCGAAAAAGTCTGGGGAATGAGCTGCAAAGAGATTTCCGCCGACTGGGCGGCGCAGCGAATCAAGGGCCTCTCGTTAGGCAGTGCAATCAGGAACGCGCTGATTCCACAGCGTTATAACGGTGACCGAAGCAAAGTCATCAAAACGCTGATCAATTCGTTCCGTTATCCGCGTCGCGGTCCCGGCATGATGTGGGAGGTGTGCGCCGAAAAGATGACCGCGGTAGGCGGGAAACTAGAGATGGGTTGTCGAGTCACGCGCTGTTCGTTTGATGAAGGATCCGGCGACTGGTCGGTAGAATACAAAAATCCCCAGGGCGAGGTCCGTGCCATTGAAGCCGAACATGTGATTTCTTCCGCCCCGATGCGGGAACTGATGTGTGGTTTGTCACCGGCTGTGAGTGAGCGAACCAGGCGCGCGGCTCAAAGCCTCAAGTACCGCGATTTCCTTACCGTGATGTTGATTTTGAAGGACCGCCAGATGTTCAACGATAACTGGATCTATATCCACGATCCAAGCGTCAAAGTGGGTCGAATTCAGAATTTTCGCTCCTGGTCCCCCGAAATGGTGCCCGAAGCAGACAAGGTCTGCTATGGCTTGGAATATTTCTGTTTCGAAAACGACGGCCTGTGGGACTCGAGCGATACCCAATTAATCGACCTGGCCAAACGCGAGCTAATTCAGATTGGACTCGCGAAACAAGGCGATTTCGTTGACGGTTGCGTTGTTCGGCAGAAAAAAGCCTATCCGGTTTACGACGACGATTACGCGCAAAACGTGGCCGTCATTCGCCGGGAACTGGAGACTCGTTACCCGAATCTGCATGTCGTCGGACGCAACGGCATGCACAAATACAACAACCAGGACCACGCCATGATGACAGCGATGTTGTGCGTGGAAAATATTCTTGCCGACGCAAAGCTTTACGATCTCTGGCAAGTCAACGGTGACGCCGAATATCACGAAGCTGGAACCGCTGCAACGGAGGAAACAAATGGTTCTGCGCTACGCCTCGTTCCAAGCCGCGTGGTGACCACGCCCGAGCTCGCACCGGAGGCGTAATTTCACCGCCTGCTTCGCTCGAGAACACGAAGGGCGCGGAGACTTCGAAAAATCCTGTTGCATCTGCGGCCAGGCCGAGTTGCCAGTTGCGCCCATAGGCGGATTACGGTTACGTTCGCTCGTGAGCGCACGCGAGATAATCAGCGAAATACAGCGCTTGCCACCCACCGAGCAGGCAGAAGTTATCCAGTTCGCCTATCGGCTTGATGCCGAGCGAATGCTCAGCGGCAAAGAACTAGCGGCACTGGCGCAACGCATGATCGACACGGCCGATCCGGTGGAAAAACTAAGGATTCGCGAAGAATTGACGCGCGGATTCTACGGTGGCAGCTCGCATGCCTAAGATCCGCCGCCGTGGCGTGCCAGGAGCCTTGCTCGAGCATCTCTGGCTCCGGATCGACGAGCGGGAAATTTCTATTGCTCAGTTGGAGCTTTTTGCCGTGTGGTTGGACACGGAGCCCGAGGTTCCAGCAGGCAAATGGTTCAAACGCTTTCCAGAGATGATCGTGTGCGGTGACGGCGAATTTGTGGAGACATTCCTCCGCATCGGGCAGGTGGCGGAAGGCGAGGAAGTCGCCTGATCGCTACCGCTCGAATTCTTCCACCGGCGGGCAGGAGCAGAAGAGATTTCTGTCGCCATACACATTGTCGATGCGAGCGACAGCAGGCCAGAATTTGTGTTCGCGTGTCCAAGGGGCGGGGAAGGCTGCTTGTTCCCGCGAGTACGGGTGGTTCCATTTGTCCGAGGCGATTTTGCGCGCAGTGTGCGGCGCGTTCTTGAGCAGATTGTCTTGTGGATCCTGTTTTCCGTCGGCGATTGCTTGCATTTCCGCGTGGATCGAAATCATTGCCTCGCAGAACCGGTCAAGCTCATGTTTCGGTTCGCTTTCGGTCGGCTCGATCATCATCGTTCCGCCTACTGGCCACGAGACGGTTGGCGCGTGGAAACCGTAGTCCATCAAGCGTTTTGCTACGTCTCCAACTTCAACGCCTGCGCTTTTCCACTGACGAAGATCGACGATGCATTCGTGGGCGACCAGGCCGTGCTTCCCTTTGAAAAGAACGGGAAACTTCGGTTCGAGCCGTTTGGCCATGTAGTTTGCGTTTAGAATTGCGACTGCGCTTGCTCGTTTCAATCCCTCCGCGCCCATCATCCGGATGTACATCCATGTGATGGTCAGAATGCTGGCGCTACCCCATGGAGCTGCGGAAATGTTACCGCTTTTGCCGCCACCGTGGCGATACTTGGACCCGAGTTCTCCATGAGGAAGCCGGTTCCCGCGTTCTCCTTCGCCAAACAGAATCCCGCCAGTCTGGGAATCGAGAATGTATTGGCGTGGAAGATACGGTTCGAGATGTTTCGCCACGCCGATCGGTCCCACACCTGGTCCACCGCCGCCGTGCGGAATACAAAAAGTTTTGTGCAGGTTCAAATGGCAAACATCGGCGCCGTAATCGCCCGGACGGCAAAGGCCGACCTGCGCATTCAAGTTTGCACCGTCCATGTAAACCTGGCCGCCGTGCGCGTGGACGATGTCGCAGATTTCGCGAATCGTCGGCTCGAAGACGCCGTGCGTTGAAGGATAGGTTACCATGAGCGCGGCGAGATCGCGTGCGTGTTCGTCTGCTTTGGCGCGCAGATCGGCAAGATCGATGTCGCCATCTTTCAGACATGCGACCGAGACAACTTTGAACCCGGCCATCACCGCACTGGCCGGATTCGTTCCATGCGCCGACGTTGGAATAAGACAGACATTGCGGTGTGCTTCGCCGCGCGACGCGTGATGTTCGCGAATCGCCAGCAGACCTGCGAATTCGCCCTGCGATCCGGCATTCGGTTGTAGTGAAACCGCCGCGAACCCGGTCATTTCCGCGAGCCAGTCCTCCAACTGCTGGAAAATTTCCACGTAGCCTGCCGCCTGCTCAATCGGCGCGAACGGATGCAATTTGGAAATCTCCGGCCATGAGATCGGAAACATTTCGGCAGTGGCATTGAGCTTCATTGTGCATGAACCCAGCGGAATCATCGAAGTCGTGAGCGACAGATCTCGCGATTCGAGCTTTTTCAAATAACGCAGCATTTCCGTCTCCGTGTCGTGTGTGTTGAAGATCGGGTGCGTGAGAAATCGGGAAGTGCGGGCTGCAAACGTCGGAATCCGCAGCGGCGAGTCGCCGAGCTCGTCATCGGAAAGATCGCGCACACTCGTGCCGCGGAAGATGGACATCAGTAGTTCGATGTCTTTCGGGGTTGTCGTTTCGTCGAATGAGATACCTACTGCGCGCGGACCGAGCGCGCGCAGGTTGCAACCCGCTTGAGCTGCGTGCTTCAAAATAACCTCACTGGAATCCACTTCGACCCGGACAGTGTCGAAGAAGTTTTCATGGGTAACTGTGCAGCCAAGGGCCCGCAAAGCATCTGCAAGTCCACTCGTTAGCCGGTGAACGCGTTCTGCGATTGCGCGCAGCCCGTTTGGACCGTGATAAACCGCATACATCGATGCAATAACAGCCAGGAGCACCTGTGCTGTGCAAATGTTGCTGGTTGCTCTATCGCGCCGGATATGTTGCTCGCGCGTTTGCAAGGCAAGTCGGTAAGCGGGGCGACCTTCGGCATCGTGTGAAACGCCTACTAACCGGCCAGGCATATGACGTTTGAATTGATCGCGAGTCGCGAAATATGCTGCGTGCGGGCCGCCGAACCCCATCGGCACTCCAAAACGTTGCGTGTTGCCGACCGCAACGTCAGCGCCGAATTCGCCCGGCGGTTTCAATAACGTGAGGGCAAGAATATCCGCCGCGACGACAACCAAGGCGCCCGCATTGTGCGCCGCGCGGACGAGATCCGCATAATCCTCAATCGCGCCATCGGTAGCCGGATATTGGACAAGCGCGCCGAAAGTAGGGCATGCCTCCGGCTTGCCCGTGTTAAATTGCAAGCCAGAGGCATGCACTACTTTAAAATCGAATTTGCGGAAGTCGCCCACCACCACCTCGATCCCGAGCGGCTTCGCCCGGGTTTGGACCACGGCAATGGTTTGAGGGTGACAGTTATCGGCGACGAAGAACGTTTTCTTAAGGCCGGGATCACCGGCTCCCACTACAGCATGACAAAGCGCCATTGCTTCGGCGGCGGCTGTCGCTTCGTCCAGCAATGACGCGTTTGCGATATCGAGGGCGGTCAGATCCGTGATCATCTGCTGAAAATTGAGCAATGCTTCGAGCCGCCCTTGCGCAATTTCAGCCTGGTAAGGTGTGTAAGCGGTGTACCATCCCGGATTTTCGAGGATATTCCGCTGAATGACGGGCGGCGTGATGCAGTCGTAGTAGCCTGTCCCGATGAATGAGCGCGCGATTTTGTTCTTCTGTGCAATCGTTCGCAGCTCAGCCAGCGCTTCGCCTTCCGATTTAGGTTCCGGTAAATTCAAGTCTCGTTTGAGACGAATGTCTTTGGGAACCGTGGCGTCTATGAGCGCACCGAGACTGTCGAAACCCACGTCGCGCAACATCGCGCGAACCTCTTCCTCGTTCGGGCCGATGTGTCTGCGCGCGAACGAATCAACATCGAAAATTGGCTCGCGCATTTGCATGCCAGGTGACGTACGGAATAGAAAAGTGTCGCAAGCGCTGCACGTCCACTCGCCTTGTGCGTTTCATCTCTAGGCCGGCTGCGGCACAGTCAAGCTCCATTAGGAGCACAATGTTTGTAGCCTTAATGCAAGAGCAAAGACGAGCTCCGTAGGAGCGACATGTTTACGACTCACTCGACCGGTTTCAAAATGTAACGCTGATCGTACGGAACATTATGCCGTTCTAAGAACTCGACATATTCCTGCTGGAAAGACTTTCGGCGATGATGCATGGGCTGATTACGAATATATTTGACGACGTGATCGAGATGCGAATGGGACACCGAAAACGCCCGGTAGCCTTCCTGCCAGGAAAAATGACAACCGATCCATCTCCGCTCGTTGATGTGATTAGTCGACCCCGTTTTGATGTCGCCGATCAAATCCGAGGGCGCGATGTTCGGTTTTAGACCAAGGAATACGTGGGTGTGATCGGGCATAGAGTAGATCGCAATCAGCTTCTGGGCTTTTCGTGTGACAATTCCGGTCATGTATTTTTGCAGCTCCTCGCGACGGGCCTCGGCAATCACACAAGCGCGTCCGGAAACCGCGAACACGACGTGCAGGTAGATTTGCGTGTAGGTGTTGGCCATTGCACGGAGGGTAACATGACGCTCCTAGCGGAGCTGATCACATCTACAGTTACGGCGACTATAAACATGCCGCGCCTACGGCGCTAGTGTACTCCGCAACGACATCCCGGGTTGCTATTGTCGCTGGATGTGATGCTCCGTTAGGAGCGCGATGTTTATAGTATCGATAGAGAAGCAATGAGAAAGCTCCGTCAGGAGCGCAATGTTTATACCTGTTGCTCGAAAGATGGATGAAGCTTCGTCAGGAGCGCGATGTTTATAGTATCAATACAGAAGCAATGACAAAGCTCCGTTAAGAGCGCGATGTTTATAGTATCGATCAGAACAATGAGAAAGCTCCGTTAGGAGCGCAATGTTTATAGCCTTTGCTCGAAACGGGGATGAAGCTCCATAGGAGCGGCATGTGAACACACAAACTGGTACTCCAGAGCTGCCTGCGCCGCTGCCAATCGCGCGATGGGAATCCGGAAGGGACTGCAACTGACGTAATTGAGACCGAGCCGGTGACAGAATTTGACGCTATTTGGTTCGCCGCCGTGTTCGCCGCAAATTCCCAATTTGATGTTTGGCCGTGCCTTTCGGCCGAGCTCGCAAGTGATTTCCATCAAGCGGCCAACCCCCTTTTGATCGATCGACGCGAAAGGATTCGTATCCACGATATCAAGCTCGGCATAGGCTGGCAGAAAACTGCCGGAGTCGTCCCGGCTCATGCCAAGGGTTGTCTGTGTGAGATCGTTTGTGCCGAAGCTGAAAAACTCCGCGTCCCGCGCGATCTGGTCAGCAACGAGCGCCGCGCGCGGAATCTCAATCATTGTTCCGACCAGATATTTGAATTTTGTTCCTTTTTCGTTGGCAACCTGGTCTGCGATACGCCGGACGATGTCGATCTGGAGTTTTAACTCGCGTGGGAATCCCACCAGCGGAATCATGATTTCGGGGTGGACCTTGATCCCATTGGCTTGCACCTCTGCGGCGGCTTCGAAGACCGCGCGTGCCTGCATTTCGGAAATCTCCGGGAATGTCATTCCCAGCCGGCAACCGCGATGGCCAAGCATGGGATTAAATTCGTGCAGATCCTCCACACGCTGGGCGATTCGCTCTACCGGGATGCCGAGTTTGTTCGCCAGTTCGTTCTGCTGCGCGTGATCGGCCGGCAAAAATTCATGTAATGGAGGATCGAGAAAGCGAATCGTTGCCGGCAAGCCTTTCAGCGCGGTGAAGATTCCGATGAAATCTCCGCGCTGATACGGGAGCAATTTCGCAAGTGCCCGGGCACGTTCCTCCTTCGTGCCTGCGAGAATCATTTCTCGCATCGCGTCGATCCGGTCGCCTTCGAAAAACATGTGCTCTGTGCGGCAAAGTCCGATACCTTCCGCGCCGAATGCCACAGCGTTTTTGACCTGCTCGGGCGTATCAGCGTTTGTGCGCACCCCTAGAGTGCGGAATTCGTCCGCCCACTTCATCAGTTTCGCGTACTCCTGATAGGTCACGCTTTTCTTCGGATCCAGCGAGCCGTCCACGAGTACCTGAATGATTTCCGACGGCGCGGTAGCAACTTCTCCGGCAAACACCTCGCCCGCGGTCCCATCGATTGAAATATAATCGCCTCGATTCAATTTGGTGCCGTTCGCGCTCAAAGTACCCTTGTGATAGTCGATGTGGATTCCCGCCGCGCCACAGACGCATACTTTTCCCATTTGACGTGCCACCAATGCCGCGTGCGAAGACACGCCGCCTCGCGCCGTGAGAATCCCTTCAGCCGCGATCATGCCACGTAAGTCTTCCGGAGATGTTTCGATCCGGGCGAGCACGACTTTTTCGCCCCGTTCTGCGCGCGCCACGGCTTCTTCTGCGCTAAATACGACGTGGCCGCATGCCGCACCCGGTCCCGCGGCCAGACCACTACCAATTTTTTTTGCGTTCTGTACGGCTTGCCGATCGAAAACCGGTGCGAGCAGATGGGAGAGCGAATCGGCGGGGATACGGCGCACCGCGTCCTTTTTGGTTATCAATTTTTCGCCGACCATGTCCACGGCGATACGCACCGCCGCATGACCGGTGCGTTTGCCGTTTCGCGTTTGCAAAATGTAGAGACGATTTTCCTCCACCGTGAACTCCAGGTCCTGCATATCCTTGAAGTGGTCCTCGAGTTGGGCATGCGAACTTTCATCAGTGCCTTATGTGCATCGGGCATTTCTTTAGCAAGCTCCGCAATCGGATGGGGCGTGCGCACGCCCGCGACGACGTCTTCACCCTGGGCGTTGATGAGGTATTCGCCGTAAAATACTTTTTCGCCGGTGGCGGGATCGCGCGTAAATGCAACGCCAGTCGCGCTGCTGTTTCCCATGTTCCCGAACACCATCGTCTGCACGTTTACCGCCGTTCCCCAATCATGCGGAATCCCATATTTCCGTCGATAAACGATTGCGCGATCATTCATCCATGAGCCGAAAACCGCCCCGATTGCTCCCCAAAGTTGTTCGTTCGGATCCTGGGGAAAGGATTTTTCGGTGCGCTTTTTGATCAATGCCTTGAAGCGATTCACAAGCTCTTTCAAATCGGCGACGGTCAATTGCACATCGGGGAAATCATGCTTGCCGTAACGTTGATCTTTTAGTTTTTCGATCACACTCTCGAACGGTTCGTGATCTTCGCCCGGCCGTTTTTCCACGCCCATCACCACGTCGCCATACATCTGTAAGAAATCGCCGATACGAATCCCAGGCAAACCGCGCGTTGCCTGTTTTTTTTGCAACGATTTCGACCACCTCGTCGTTCATTCCGAGATTCAGGATCGTATCCATCATTCCCGGCATCGAATCGCGAGCGCCGGAGCGCACGGAGACGAGCAAAGGCCGGTCCTTGTCGCCGAATTTTTTGCCCGTCGATTTTTCGACCTTGGCCAATGCCGCTGCGACTTCCGACTCCAATTGCGGCGGATACGTGCGATCGTGATCGTAGAAATAACTGCAAACTTCAGTTGTGATGGTAAATCCCGGCGGCACCGGCAGACCGATTCGCGTCATTTCGTGGAGATTCGCGCCTTTACCGCCCAACAATGGTTTCATCGTGCCTGTTCCATCCGCGTGGCCATCCCCGAAGTAATACACATAACGCGGTTTGGTCGTTCTTTTGCCAGCCGCGGCTTTATGCGTTTTGGATCGCGATGGCTTCCTCGCGCGTTGAATTCGTTTTCGAACACCAGGTTTTCGTTTTGTGGCCATAAAATTTAGCAGCGGCGGCAGCTCGGAATGCGAATTTCCAAGCTAAATTCGCGTCTCGCGATGTCAACGACGCTGACCAAACTCGAACATTGTTATCAGCGCATATCCGCCTCTCCTTTCGAAAGGGAGAGGGTAGGGGTGAGGGTTCCGCTTACTATTCATATCTGACAGAAAACCCTCTCACCTTAGTCCTCTCCCCTTTCCAAAAGGGGGAGAGGCGAATCAATTCAAACAGACATCATGAGCCGATTAGCGCCAACGGCGCGACATTCAACCGTAGCCTGGGGCGAAACCCCAGGAATTAAATTCACGCATGAACAGAAGCGCTGAAAGCGCGATTCAACCTGGCGCCCCATTGTCGATCCCGGTGCCGAAGTAAATCGTCCTTTTAGCGTTGAGCTTTTTTTGTTCCTTCGAATTCCTGGGGCGTTGCCTCAGGCTTGACGTGCTCTATAGACTGAGCTGAGACGATTTGAGGAGTGATTAATTAAAGGGTAAAGTAAAGTAGATAAGGCTGGGGCGTTACTGGTAGATTAAAGTCATGGGTTGATAATGATGATTTAGATAACGCGCTTGAAATTATCAATGATTTCGTGGAGCGCACAGTATGCCTTTGCTGGTTTTTCGCGTCGATCTCGGACAGAGCGAGAAAGGTGGATGTGACGGCAACGTAGCGCAGCGATTGAAGAGATTGCTTTCAATTCAGGCAAAGCTTTCAGCTTTCAACTATGCGTCTCACAAATGGAGGACATCGGAGGTTGCTGCGCTGTCGTGCGTAATGTCGGCATGGTGAGACGCTTAGCTAAGATTTACGCGACAGCAGACAAGCATAAACCATTACATCTAGTTGATTACGTACAGACGCGCGTGAGACCGGATACAGGGGGATTCATTTGATATATTCATATTTCAGTGATTCCAAACCGGCATGCAACGGCCTCAAGATCGAGATTCAGCTCGCTAAAGACAACAGCACGCTTGGGCGACGCAGTTGAGACGGTAGAGACCTTTACTGCGCAGGTATTAAAGACGGAGGGGAAATGTTAGATGGCAAAGATTCTTTGCTCTTATGGGTATTTATATCGCTCTCAATGAAAAATGTAACACTGTTCCCTACTACATCTGACCTAACGCTCTTCGTGCTGAGATCACGGGATTTGAGATAGAATTAGGCGTGATTCACTTTGAAATCGTACAGAGCAACTCTCCAACTTGAAAAAGAGACGCTCCCAAAAGCTCGGTATTATTTGCTCCAATTAGATTCCGAAAAAGATGAAGTTAGGCTCTCAGGTTTTAGAAAGGAGAAATTGACAGCTCAAGGGTCTATTTAGAAAGAGAGATAGCTATCGCTGACGATCTCAAAAAGGACGTGGTGTTAGTTTCGGTCGGCTCGCTAGAGTTCTAAAGCGGGCCATCTAAATTATTTTGCAGACACAGATGTTTTTCTGCAAATCGTAAAACAGGCCACAGCTCCTGAAGCTTTTATTAAACTTAGCGATGTCGATGTTGGCTCTTAATCTTGCGCTGCTGTTGTATAAGTTCGCGCTGCTCATTCTGTTTTCGGCACGGAGAGAATTTGTTTCATCGCGTTCTTGAACTTTTCCGATGGCTTTTGCTCGTGCTTGGTCGCTGTCGGCATGATTTCACATATCACCGAACATAGTCGTCTTCAAGAACGCACGGTTCGCTCAAGGCCCCTTATCCGTGGCTGTGCTTTGTCGTATGCTTTCTGGTATTCGAGACAATTGCACGCATACGCCACAGACCAGAGAAGCAAAGCGATAGACGCTATGGCGCTGAGATCTCAAACCAATTCATTCACTCTTTTCAACGTTTGGAACGCAGGGCGTACAGACTGAGTACGACGCGACGATGCTTAGATCAGCGAGAACCAACCTGTCCAGTCAATTGTATGAGAGTCGTTTCCAAGCCTCCGCCTTGCAGCCCCAGGTGAACGGAACGCATATCCTACTTTTGAAATCGTGGCGTAGGCGGAAATCATCTTCCGACTACCTCATAAATACCTCATCCATGGCGGAAAAAGCCACGTCGCTACAGCGCGACCACAGCAAGAACATCACATTTCTTGCCGGTCTCTCAAAACTACGCACCGTGTTTTATAGCAGGTGTTTGATGTGCTCAACTGTAGGCGATCGTCATCTGTTCAGGTTTGATGGAAGTGAATACTCGTGGAGGGCGCGAACTAATGGCTGTCCCTAAATTCGCCTTCTCACCTGCAAGCAGGCGCGACAAAAGAAGATCATCAAGTGTTGATCTAAAAACTGCTTGCTTCAGAATCGAGCGAAGTGGTCTATGGCTCGATGCTGATACTTCGAGTAAAATACTCTCGTTCTTTCTCTTTTACATAGGTGGGGGTTGCAGCGGATCACGTAAACAACAGCAACGCGAATCTTCATCATTCTTGAATGGTGTAGACTGCATGGATTGGAGCGCGGATTACACCCTTCTGCGCCGCTTACCACGCCCCTGCCGTCTGTGGTGGAAGACCATCCACTTGACCATGAGCTTGGATACAGCAGTCGTTTTCCGGCAAAGCTCGCATCGCTTTCAGAAGCGTCCTTGTGTCGTCTTTACGCTCGTTGAATCGAACGCTTGTTCATCCAATATCTAAACAGATGAAAAGGTTCGACGGAAACGTAGTGCCCTTAGATGCCACGCTTGAGCAGCGAAAGTTTTCGAGTCGTTAGTGTGAACATGGCCTTTCGCATAGCTCTCAGCATGGTCATAACTTGGTGGATATATTCGTCAGACAGCCTGTGGTAAGAGGGAAACGCGTCAGTAATAACCTCGCACTTCTCGACGTTGTCCCGAATCGAAGGGTCAGTTCACGCGCCCGAATCCTATCCATCACTTTGAGGCGCACACGGGAAGTTCCGCTGCCAGTGTTGCGTTCCAAGAGTCAAAAACCGCAGTCTTGCCGGTGGTAGGGCCAGTTCCTTTGACTACCTTTTGCGGACTTTGAAGTGCATGTTGCGCGCTTTTGCTCCGATGAACGTTTCATCGGCCTCAACTTGCCCCTTCATCTTTTCAATAGAGCCATCTTGCATCGCCAAACGGATGCGATGTAGCATGAACCATGCGGTTTTCTGAGTGACGCCCAAGTGAACGTTCCAATTCGCAGGAACTAATTCCATTCTTGGTGTTCACAATGAGCCAAGTAGCAGGAATCCATTTGTCCAATCCCAAGGGACTATCCTCAAAGATCGTTCCCACCTTTACGGTGAATTGTTTCCGGCAGTTTTTACAGTTCCAAACGCGGCGAGGAACTTTCAGTGCTTCACCCTTCCGATTCTTCGTAATGACAACAAGCTTGCCAATGTTCTTGGAATTGCAGCTAGGGCATTGCACACCGCGAGGCCAGCGCATTGCACACAAAAAGTCATGGCAAGTTTCAGCGTCCGAAAAATAACGAATCGCGCCCGTGAGGTTACGGGAATGTGATCGAAGTTCTTCATATTGTTTTGTTAGACAGCACAATATCCCTTCGCGTTCATGCATCAAGTAATAAAACTTGACGTGATTATCGCGCCTTTGGCCCTCAAAGATAGACAGCAAACCCGGTTCGCGGGCGTGCCGTTCAGGCTGATGGCGGCAGCACCGTCGGTGCGCCATGTTTATAGCTCCGTTCTCCCAGACAAAAAATCTGAAGCTCCGTAGGAGCGGCATGGTGTGGGTCGTCACACACATGCATGTCGCCCTTACAGGGCTAAGGCATGGGATGGATTCAAGCTATAAACATTTCGCGCCTATCGGCGCTTTGGTCCGCAACTAGAACACTGGTAAATACACACGCGATCTGCTGTAGTGGCAGGCTCGCCACGGCGAGTCCGTCCTGTGGCGGACGTGTCGCCTGCGCATTTAAGAATTTGCAGCCGGCACGGCTGCCGCTACAGAATCCGAATCAGCAGTTCCGCGGCTACGCTGGCGCGGTTTCGCCGTTCGTAAGAACTTCAGCAATCGTTGCCGTAAAATCATCGATGCCCGTGCTGGGCACAATGATGCTGTTACGGCGTCCGTGAGCTTCCTCAGTGATACGCAAGAATCTCCCGCGCTCATTTTCCCGGAGCTCGACGTAGAAATGCTTGCGCTCAATCTGCAGTTCTCTCGCCTCGATGATGTTGTCCATTTTGCCTCTGAGGTCGCCGAGTTTAGGGAGTCGAGCTCTGGAATGGAAGAAAAATTCGCGGTTTTAAACAAATTTCTTATCCGCCAGCGTCCGGCCGTTTCCGCTTCAAAAACAAGCGTGAGCTATGGCAATGTGCCCTGGATGAAATTGCCAAACGCCGAGAGCGCCGTTGTCGAACTGGAGAAGGTGGCGGATTATTTGCTCAACGCCGCACATCCTGACAACGGCGGCAAAGCAGCATTTTTCGAAGCTCTCGGGTTTCACCGAACTGAGCCGGAAACACTCGCAAAAGCATTACACGACCTGGCACGCGAAGCGGAGGTAACACAGGCTGCAACCTCGCCGCATGGCCGGAAGTTAGTTATCGTTGGAGAAATTAAATCGCCAGTTGGCGCAACGGCGATCGAACAGACAATTTGGATTATCGACAAGGGGCGGGACATCGCTAGATTGGTTACCGCCTATCCACACCGGGCATGGAGACCAAAATGATTAAAGAGCATGACCGAATCGTCCTCAAAACCGACCTCCCGGCCGAAGGATTGAAAGCGGGCGACGTTGGAACAGTTGTGCACCTTTATCAGGATGGCCTCGCTTACGAAGTCGAGTTCACGACGCTGAGCGGAGACACAGCCGCCGTAGTCACAGTCGAAAAGTCGCAAGTGCGTTCGGTTCGCCAACGAGAAATTACGCACGCCAGAGAATTACAGGCTGCGTAAAACGGGTTGTAGCCGGAATCGGCGATCGCGGTGTTTGTTGAGTGTCTACAGAAGGAAATAAAGGGAGCAGAGGTTCTCATTCGAGTTGAAGTCATATGCCCTTTGTCCCTTCGCTTCCTTCTGTTGAATTGATTATGGACGCGGGGCGGGAGTCGGCCGCACCGAAGCGCTAGGTAACGGCGGCGGTGTGAGGTGAGGCGGTGGGGTGGGCCGCGGCGCTGGACTGGGAGGCGAACCGCTGGGAGTTGGCGGCGTTAAATGAGGTGGCGGAGTGGGTCGACCCGCCCGCGTTGGACGAGACCTTGGTGTGGCAGTCGGCTTGGGCGTGGAGCTGGCTGTGGCTCGTAGGCGTAGCTGTGGGCGTTGCAGTCGCAGTTACAGTTGCTGTTGCTGAGGCTGTCGGTGTCGCGGTCGCCGTTGGTGTTGGTGAACTCGTTGGCGTGGGTGTCGGACCCGCGGCAGAGGCGCAATATCTTCCGCCGCTGTTTAGAGCGATATTCCCAGTTCCCATTAGTGTGTGTTCGTATCGGACAGCTGGAGCGTTCGTTAGGCTCGTGCTTGTCCAACTGTCGCTACTCGGATTGTATCGTCCGCCGGTGTTCAAAGCACCACTGTCGCCAAATCCGCCCCAGACGATCATTTCAGTGCCGGTCCACACTGCCGTTTGTTGCGAAGGATAGGGATAGGATCGTGGAGCGGGCGCGTTAATGGTGCTGGTGGCCGTCCAACTGTCTGTCCCGGGATCGTACCTTCCGCCGGTGTTAAAATAGTTTGAACCGTCGACTCCGCCCCAGACGATCATTTCGCTGCCAGTCCACACTGCCGTGTGAGTGGCTCGACCGGTCGGCGCGTTGGTCGCGGTGGTAGCTGTCCAACTATCCGCGATGGGGTTGTACCGCCAGCCGGTGTTGAAAAAGGTTGAACCGTTACGTCCACCCCAGACGATCATTTCACTGCCGGTCCATACCGCCGTATGCTGGTATCGGCCAGAGGGCGCATCAGTAAGCGTGGTTGGAGTCCACGTATCATCGGTGCAGCCACCGGAGGGATTAGCTATTTCAGGAAGCGTGTAGGCGGCATTAGCCAAATTCGCAGCAATGTCATCCTGAGCGAAGTCGAAGGATCTCGTGGAATTAGCTGTGAGTCGTGCCGCGGGATTGAAAGCCTGGCCTCGCGGACTTCGTCCGCTGCGTTGCAGCCTCGACTTCGCTCGGAATGACGCGTCTTTCGCACCACTGCTGAATTCACCAACAAGGCGCTCCGCGAGCACCGGCCTGGCTAAACACTCCGCGATGACAAACGGATCATTCCCGAGTGCCTCAAACAGTTCCTGCAAGACTTCTGGCTGTTTGGTGTCTCTGGCCATGCGCTCCATCTCGGCTTGCAGTTGGTCAGCAGTAATCGGCCCGCCTACATCGTTACCTGCCCGAAGCTGCTGCATCGCTGCAGGCGGGTGCGAAGCATTGCGGGCAGGCCGTTGCCAGTAGGCATCCAACGTCTGCGAGTTGCGCAGATAGCCTTCGACCTTCTTTTGGATATCCGCCTGCGACATCACCGCATCCAGCGACGGCTTGGGTCCGGGGTTTGCCTTTGGCCAGATCCGGTGCCGCCAGTAAACGTCTTCGATCGCAGTCTGATAAGCGACGCGCTCCGCAAAGGTCAACGGTCGGCTGGTTCGGATCGCAGACGCGGCGACGGATGCGGCACTCGCGCGTCCCTTCGCGATTGGCAGATTGACCGCCCAGCAAAGAGCGACAATCACGCACGAGAAGAGCAGCGCATTCATGCTGCCGCGAAGAATGTAAGCGCTAAGTTTGGTTTTCGTTTTCATAGCGAGGCTGTTCACAGGAGTACTGCAGGAAATCCGGTGGGAGGTTATGCAGAAAGGCTGGGATTTTTGCGAGACCACGGATCACCCTGATATCACGGATTTGCTGGCGCTCGGCCTAACAAAAAGCCGCCACGCTGATAAGACGAGGCGGCCCAATAGCGAGCGCGTTTTACCCTTGAGCGATACGCGCTTTACGTCTGCGGAGTCTAGTTGCCGTGGATTACGATGTTTCCCCCAGAAAGCAGCGCACCGGCGCTGTACAAGGAATCGAAGATCCAGATCGTGAAGTCGTCATTGCGCCCGGGCTCGCCACGATCGTGAATCTGCACGAAGAACGTGTATCCGTCTGCCGCGTTCACGGTACAAGTGCCGCTGAAGTAGCCGTCGGTCGAGTTGGCCGCATAGACCGTCTGCATGGCTTCAGAACTGACGTCCATGCTCGCATCATGGTCCTGGAACTCCAGGTTTCCCTGGACGCCGCTGCCTTGCAGCTTGGCCACAAAGCCGAATGCGCACTTGCGGTCATCCTGGAAGAACTTGCCGCCTCCGGTGATGAAGCCCATCGAGCCGGGCTGGCTCACCGTTATGTGGACGGTAGCGATCTCAGAGTATTCAGTGCCATTGTAGGCTCTGTAAGTGAAGGAGTCTTCGCCATAGAAGTAGGCCAGAGGCGTGTATGTGAATGAGCCGTCCGGGTTGAGTTGGAACGAGGCGCCGTTCGCCGGCCCGGTCACGAGCTCCGCTGTGAGCGGGCTATTAGCAGCGTCGTTGTCGTTGGTCAGGATGCCAGGAGCCGGCACGCTCAGGGAGCTTGCTTGGCTTACGCCGTAGAAGTCATCTGTTGCAACCGACGCCAGCGTTGTAGAGGAGATGCTTGCCACGAGATCGGTGCTGTCATTGTAGTAACTGCCCGCGGAACCGACGCTGAAGTCAATGGTGTCCCCGGCAGTCACGGAGACCACGGTGCTAAACGAGCTCGAATCACCTCTCCCAATGACGGCATCGTCAAATATGGATACAGAATTGTGTAGCAGATGCACGTCCGTGTATCCGTCATCGGCCATGGTAAACACCGCATTCACGTCGAACATTCCAGACGTACTGGCGGTCCACCGGGCCACGGAATATTCACCGCTAGGGCCCGGATGCAGGTGGAAACCGTTTGCGGCCCAATCGATAGCATCGCCCGCCTGGAAGAACGCTCCATTGGGATTGTGGCCGGCTGAGGGAGGCTGGGGAGCATTAGGGTGGTCGCTTCGGTACCAGTAGTTGGCCTCGTCTGCGCTTGTGAAGTGCGTTGTGAAGGTCGCATCGTATACCACCAACAAGCCACCCAGGGCAGCAGTGTACCCAAAGGTCCAAGGATCGTTTGGATTCATAGTCGCCGAAAAATCGTCCGCAGGATTATACGTTATCCCGTTGGCAGTTATCGCGACCTCCAGACTTCGGCGAAGGCTTTTGTCCGAGGCTCCGGCGCTAAGAATGTAAACTTGGGCTCGCACCTCAGCTCGGATCAGGGTCGGGGGGTCACCGGGCAATTCGGTTCGCTTGAAATCGACCTTAACGGTCTTGCCCAATGGCAGGGTGACCGTGGCTTGTTTGACCGGAAGGCCGCTGGCATCGATAAAGCGCCAGTAAACGAGCATACCATTTGGCAAGTCAATATTGACGAGGTTGAGCCTGGCAGTCTGATCCATGGTTAAACCGAAAGGAGCGAAGCCGATTCCGACCATAGGGAGGATGTCGGCTCGCGCCTGAGCTACACCAAGAGTCAGTAACAATGCCAATAGCAGAGTGAGTTTGGTTAGTGGGTTTCGCTTTTTCATACTGCTTGTTCCTTTCATTGATTTTGGCCTTCTTTGGCCCCTCACTCTGAGGAGTCATTTCTGGCCCTCACAGGTGTACTGCAGGAAATCCGGTGCGGAGGTTACGCGGAAAGTTGGGAGATTGGGGGCTTCTTGAAGGGAACGAAGACTTCTTAACCACCAATCCTCCTTCGTCCCGCAGTTGCAGTCCCGGGACTACGGCGTGACAGGTGGACACGAATGAGGCTTGGTCTCGCGTGATTCGTCACATCGTAAATCGTTACCTCGGGTTAGGAAGAGACTGCGGATGGGCCTACGCCAAGCCGCCGTCGTGCAAGGACTGCGGCGAGCCAAGGCTCCGGCGTAACAGGTCACACGAATGTCCCGGATGGGAGTTGGCCTTCCAAACCACCAATAGATTCCTTCACGGAGTTAGGCGCCGCAGACGTTAAGTGAACACCGATTCGTAGTCCGGATTTAGTGTCGATTCGTGGTTAGCAGGGACAGAAATTGCCGCGCCGCGCCGCCCCGACCGCTTCACGGGGACAACGCAGCGCGCAAATTCCTGCCGCCTGTCGACGACTCAAGGCGAAGGCTTAATCCACATGACTGCTTTGCTAGGTTCACCTAATGCGTACCCTGCGCCAGCTTCGAGGGTAACTACCACGCTGTACGCCTGGCGGACGGGTGATCCTCTGGGGTCAGGCAACGTTTTCACTTGGATTAGTCCGTAGCCGGAGGGTCCAACGTGGGCCGGGGACAGAGGTGGAATGTAATCAACACCCGGGAGAGCGGTGCCGTTGACGGAGAACTTTACGTACATTTTACCGAACATGATCGCAGGCTTCATGTCCAGAACGAATGATCCGGTCTCCCCCCGGGTGACATTATCGGTGCTATGAATTGTGATTACCGGGAGTTTCTTATCCTGGAAGCTGTCGCCATGCGCCTGCGTGACCGCGCTGCCAAGCACGAACACCAGGCAGAAGCTGAGAAGGATCTTGCTGATGATTTTTGTTTTCATGTTATTTGTTTTCCTCTCTTGTTTTGGTTTTCTGTGACTCGGTTCTTCACTGAGGTACTGCAGGAAATCCCGCGCGAGGTTACGCGGAAAGGCAGGATTTTTTTCAAACCACGAATCCTCCTTCGTCCCTCAGTCGCGGGACTACGGCGCGACAGGTGGACATGAATTTTCCCGTGGAGCGGATGTCACGGTGCGAACCGGGAGGCAGGACGGAAAAATGAATCAAAGAAAAAGGCGGTGAGATGCTCTCCTTGACCTGACCCATAAATATGGGCGAGGGTCACTCGTGAAAACCACTCTCGAAATTCCAGAACCGCTTTTTCGCAAGGCGAAAGCCACAGCGGCGCGTCAGGGCCGCACGCTCAAGCAACTTGTGCAAGAGGCGTTATCTGAGAAGATCGCGCGGCTGGACGGCGCCACCAGAGAGCGAAAACCCTGGATGGTGTTGGCGGGCGAGCTGAAGCATCTGCGTAGTGAAAACCGCCGGATCGAGCGCGTCATCGAGGCAGAGTTCGAGAGCATCGAACCGGAAGACCGGCAGTGATTCTCGATACTAACGCGTTGTCAGCGTTTGCCGATGGTGTCCCTCCCGTTGTCGAGCAAATCGCCCGTGCCGATGAGCTTCACATTCCCGTTATCGTGCTGGGAGAATATCGCTTCGGGATCGCGACTTCTCGCCGACGCCGGGAGTATGAACGTTGGCTGGCGCGCGGCCGTTCATTTTGGAACGTGCTTCCCCTTGTCGAAGAAACTGCTACGCATTACGCGTCAATTCGGCAGCAACTGAAGAGAGCCGGTGCCCCGTTGCCCGCCAACGATGTTTGGATCGCCGCCCTGGCGCGACAGCACGATCTTCCTGTCCTAAGCCGTGATAATCACTTTGATGCCGTGCCGGGTCTTACGCGCCTTTCATGGCACTAAGGCGGTCTGAATCGCGCGTGAGTTACGCGGAAACGTGGCCTCGCCAGATTGAATCGTGACCCGGAACCACTGAAGCGGACTGATCGCGGATTACCTGGATGTCACGGGTGCCGCAGACGGAATTTCAACCACGAATCGACACGAATTCACACGAATAATTTTTGGTGTCACTGCAGTTGACTGAATCCAATTGTCAGGGCCGACGTAGCAACGCCGTCCCCAAAAAATCCGTCTCATTCGTGTGGCCCGTAGTTACCTGATTTTCCCCAGGAAATTGGTGCCCGTCAGTCCCGCGCGTGCGGGATTCGTGGTTGGACGCTACGAAGATCGTAGCTACAAAATAGGGATCGACATAGGCCTCTCATGAGCGCCGCTCTAATTCGGCAATTATGTTTTGCGCTGCATCTCTCCGGCCGGCTGCGGCGTAGGCGTACCCGAGTGCAGCAATCATTTGTGTGCTGTTCCCAGAAAACTCGACTGCCTTTTGCATTTCGGCGATAGCCTCGTCGTACATGCCCTTTTGGGCATAACACCACTGGTGAGCCGTGGCGGAATTAGGGTCGAGTTGAATTGCTCGCCGATATTCTCTCTCCGCGTTCCGCCAATCCCAATCGTAATTGATGAGGCTGTATGCCAGTGAGGTATGAGCTTGACCGAGCAAATTATCCAGTTCTAGGGCTTTTATCGCTGCGGCCTTGGCCTTTGGGTAAGACTCCTTTGGCGAAACTGCGCTGTATTCACAAAGCAAATCGTAGCAGTCGGCCAATCCCGCATAAGCCAGGGCATAATTGGGATCTCTAGCAATCGCGTGATTAAAATAATCAATCGCTCTGTGCAAGTCCGCGCCGGTGCGTTTGTTCCAGAAGAATCTGCCTTTGAGGTAAAGCTTGTAAGCTTCGCTATTCGTTGTCGGACGAACAGCAATAGCCTGCCGTTCCGAGCGAGTCAGCTTTGCTTTGAGACTGTCGGTGATTGCTTTCGCGATATCGGTTTCGACCAGAAAGACGTCGGTGAACTTACGGTCGTACGTCTCCGCCCAAAGCCGGGAATATCTTCCGTCTCACCGGCGGCGAGGACGACACTCCAGCGGGTTGAAGCGAAACCCCGTCACCTTCCGCTATAAGAAGGAGTTCGATGCGACAGGAATCCCGCAGTTTGGATTAGTGGCCGAAGAAGTCGCTAAAGTGAATCCCGACCTCGTGCTCCTGGACCGCGATGGCAAGCCCTACACGGTGCGCTACGAAGAAATAAACGCGATGTTACTCAACGAGTTTCTCAAAGAGCACAAGAAAGTCGAAGAACAACAGGCCAACATCTCGCTACTAAACTCCAAAGTGGCGAACCAAGCAGCGATCATCGCTCAGCAGCAGAAAGAAATGGAAGTTTTCATTGCGCAACTAAAGAGCAGGCCGCGCAAATTCAAAAAGTGAGTACGGAACTTGAGATGCAGAAGCTGGCTGCAAAAGTGGTCGTGAACGAACCCTAAAGCTGCTCCTGCATTGACATTGTTTATCTGGTCCGGACCCCGGCCAATTCGTTTCCTCACTGCGCGCAAGCGGCGGCGCTTAGCATCGCAATTAAAAGTTCCGCAGCGCCGCCGTACCACAGCGTCTCCGCTCGATCGTACGCAATTCTGCGTATTTCAAAGATCTGGGAAGCAATGAAAATTGCGCACTATGAAAGTGATAATTCTCAAAATGTTTCCATGCTGTAAGGCAAACCGCAGAAGTTCGATCAATCAGGCATCTTCGTTACACGGTTCGCTTCTCATTGCAGTGCTAATCGCATTCTTTGGGCTTATCTCCGCGGTGCACGGGGTCGTCCCAGCGCCCGATGGCTGCTATCCCGGATACACAACGGCCGAAGGATGCAATACGCTTCAGAGTCTTACCACTGGTCGGGGGAATACGGGCGTCGGATGGTATTCACTCTTTTCGAGTACGGACGCCAGTTTTAACACCGGCATCGGCGGAGGAGCGCTGGCCCTCAACAATGGGGATTCCAATACCGCAGTGGGCGCGGCAGCGCTGTTGCTCAACACCACAGGCACAGAGAACACAGCCGTTGGAACCGACGCCATGGTCCATAACGACACAGGCAGCGAGAATACGGCACTTGGTACTGGGGCGCTCTTTTTCAACGTCGATAGTAATTCAAACACCGCGGTTGGTTACAGTGCGCTGATCGATAATGACATGACCGGAAGCGGCCTTGCCAACTTCAACACGGCGGTTGGCGCCCAAGCGCTTGAAAATAACAGTGATGGCGAAGGGAACACGGGCGTCGGATTTCAGGCGCTCAATGCCAACACGACCGGCGAATCCAACGTCGCCACCGGTAGTAGCGCGCTCGCTCACAACACCGTAGGCCACAGCAACACGGCCGTCGGGGTTGCTGCGCTCCGAGACACGACAACCGGTGTCTACAACACGGCCTTGGGCCGCGGGGCGGGTTCTAACAATACCGGAGGCCACAGCAACACGGCCGTCGGGGTTGGTACCCTCCAGGCGAACAATATCGGCTCCGACAATACGGCAGTGGGCCGTTCAGCGGGTTTTTCCATCACCGGCAACGGCAATGTCTGTATTGGTGAGGGAGTATTAGGCGTCGCCGGCGAGAACGACACCACCCGGATCCGTAACATCTACAATACCATTCAGCCGGTCGTCGGAACCAACCCTGATGAGGTCACAATAAATAGCGGCGGACGACTTGGCCGGGCCAACGTCTCGTCGCGCCGATACAAACACGATATTTACCCGATGAGCAAAGCCAGCGAAGTGATCTATGCGCTCAAGCCGGTCAGCTTCCGTTACAAGAAAGAGTATGACGCGACACAGACGGTTGCCTTTGGCCTGATCGCTGAAGATGTAGCCAAGGTATGCCCCGATCTGGTCGGACGGAATCCCGAAGGGCAGTCGGAATCAGTCCGCTACAAGCAGATCAACGCGATGTTGCTCAACGAGTTTCTCAAAGAGCACGGCAAAGTGCAGAAATTAGAAAGTGCGGTCGTGAATCTCACAGCAGTGGTGAAAGAGCAGGCCGCACAAATCCAAAAAGTGAGCGCCCAGCTAGAGCTGAATAGCCATGCGGCCCGAAAAGTGGTCATTGATCGGTAAAGCGCGAGGGCGTTAACGATTGTGTTCATGAAGCGTTCGCTACGGCGAACGCTTCTTCTCCGCAAAAAACTGGCGACGCACGAAGATCGTCCGCGCGCGCCAAGCGCTCTGGATGCGAAACGGCCTAAAAAACGATCTCGAAAAGTTTAATGCCTTTCCATTTTCCAGGGTAATTTGGGTCGAACGACGTGTTCTCCACCCAAATCCCGTAGCGGGCAGGCGCCCATGGGTTGAGCATCTGAAGCGGGTTACGCCCGCGGCCGAATGCCTTTGGAAAAACGCCCTCTACTTTTGGACGCTCGGAAACTGGCGGTGGCGTGGCCATCGCGCGCACCGGCTTTTGCCGACCGATCGGTGCTCTGAATTCCTGGGCCGAGACGGTCGTAACGAGCGCGGCGAGGATTGCGATGATGAATGTTTTCATGTTTCTTCCTTTCGTTTGAGGCGTGCAAAACCTTGCCCGTCACCACGCCTGCCCACATTATAACATTCGATGGACTCTCTTGAAAAGGCCGGACGCGTCCTGGACATAGAAATTTTAGAACTTCAGCGGCTCCGGTCGCGATTGGACGAAAATTTCGCGCGCGCGGTCGAATTAATTAAAGAAGCGGTCGATGCCCGCGGCAAAGTTGTCGTGGTAGGGGTGGGCAAATCCGGGCACATCGGCGCGAAAATTGCAGCTACTCTCACCAGCACCGGTTCGCCGGCGGTAGTGATGGATTCTTCTAATGCGCTCCATGGGGATCTCGGCATGATCGCCGACGGCGACGTCGTACTTGCTTTGAGCGCAAGCGGCGAGACCGAAGAATTGCTCCGGATTCTGCCTGCGATTTCGCGGTTTCAGGTCAGGATCATCACCATGTGCGGCGATCCGAAATCAACGCTGGCGAAAAACGCGCATCTCTGTCTGGACGTAAACATCGAACAGGAAGCATGTCCGCTGAATCTCGCACCGACCTCGAGCACGACCGTGATGCTGGCGTTGGGCGACGCGCTGGCGATGGTCCTGTTGGAGGCGCGCGGATTTAACAAGGAAGATTTCGCCAAATTTCATCCTGGCGGAATGATCGGCCGCAGCATGTTAATGCGCGTTCACCAAGTCATGCGGCCGCGTGAAGCGATGGCGATTGTCGCCACGGATACACCGGTCCGCGACGTGCTCAAGGCAATGACCAGCGTGCGCGCGGGCGCTGCGGTTATAACTGGCGAAGACAAGCAACTGGTCGGCATCTTCACGCACGGTGATTTCGTCCGCCATTTTCAATCCGATTCCAGGATCGGGGAGCGACTGGTGGCAGACTTGATGACGCTCAATCCGGTCACTGTACATAAGGAGAAGCTGGCGGTGGAAGTTTTAAACTTGCTGGAGCGCCATCGCATCGACGATCTGGTCGTCATTGACGACGACAATGTTCCGGTGGGCATCGTCGATTCGCAGGATTTAACGCGGCTGAAATTGCTGTAAATCCTCCGTCATTCCGAGCGAAGTCGAGGAATCCCGTTGCGTTACTTCAAGCTTTCGCCGCGGGATCCTTCGACTGCGCTTCGCTTCGCTCAGGATGACGTAATGGCCGAAGTTGCGATCTCGTCAGGCGCGTGTAAGCTCCGCGCTCTTCCCGTTGTAACTCTTCAACGATTCAACCTTGTAACGATGTAACTTTTATAACTAATAACGTTTTAATCCATGCCCGCAGCCAACGATTTACGAAGAGGAATGGCCATTAAATACAATGGCAACCCAGCCATTGTGCTTGAAGTGCATCATCGCACGCCGGGAAATTTGCGAGCGTTCGTGCAGGCCATTATTCGCTACATCAATACAGGCAAAAGCGCCGACGTCCGCTTCGGTTCCACCGACAAAGTCGAGCTGGTCGACATCGAGCGGAAACAGCTCGAGTTCTCCTACAAGGACCGCAACGGCTACTACTTCATGGATCCGGAGACGTACGACACCATTTCGTTGCCGGAAAACCTGATCGGCGGCACCAAGGATTATCTTGTCGAAAATCTTTCCGTGCAGGTCCTGTACGCCGAAGGCAAAGCTGTGGAAATTGAGCTGCCAGCATCCGTTAGTCTCAAAGTGGTTGAATCCGCGGAGGGCGTTCGCGGCGATACTGCCAGTAACGTCACAAAGCCAGCGGTTCTGGAAACCGGCAAAACCATCAACGTTCCACTTTTCATTAAGGAAGGCGAAGTTATCAAAATCGACACGCGCACCGGCGCCTACATGGGCCGCGCGTGATGGAGGTCAGACTGCCA
The DNA here is from genome assembly GCA_963753675.1 of uncultured Verrucomicrobiae bacterium. Lineage (GTDB taxonomy): Bacteria > Verrucomicrobiota > Verrucomicrobiia > Chthoniobacterales > UBA10450 > Udaeobacter. Next base: position 99,487 of record CAVWCZ010000002.1, read on the forward strand.
GTCTGACTCGGCGAGCGGGCTGCTAGCCTGCTCGAAGCAATTGGCCAGGCTGGCAGCCTGGCGTCCGAGTCAGCCCAAGCTGGCTGACTTCCGGTTCGCACAAATCCGCGGTTCTGTCTTGCTTTCGTCTGCGCAAATCTGCGTAATCTGCGGACGATTTGGGGACGAAGCGCAGATCGAAAAAGAATCGCGGCACGCGCAATTCGAAGCGCGGCGGGAAAGTTGTCCGAAGCGTTGCGCGTGCGCCAACACGAAGGTTTGTCGCGGCGCCCGAGCCCCTCACTGTGCCTACGCGGTGGGTGAAATTTGTCTTCGCGATTTTTCTTCTGCCGATCTGTGGTGTTCTTACTCAAACGTTCTTTACCGCGTTTGCGCGCGCGACTGTGACGCAACGGCTCTGGGCAGGCGAAGAGTTTTGGTTTTTTTCATTAGGCGCAATTCTCTGGCTGATCGCGTTCTTTGGGCTGCCCAGGCCAATTTTGATTTACGTTTTCGGGCACGAGCTTACGCATGCGCTCTGGGTTTGGTTAATGGGCGGCCGCGTGAGCCAGTTCCGCGTTGCTTCAGATGGCGGACACGTAGTGACGACAAAAGCCAATTTCTGGATCGCGCTGGCTCCCTATTTTTTCCCGATCTACAGCATTCTGGCGATCGCGACTTACGGCGGGCTCAGCCTGTTTTTGAACATGCAGCCGTACGGGCGATTGCTGTACGCGGTGATCGGCGCCACATGGGCGTTTCATTTCACGTTCACCTGCTGGATGATCCCGAAAAATCAAACGGACCTGAGAGATCAAGGCACTTTTTTCTCTCTGGTGATGATCTATCTCATGAATCTCCTGCTGCTGAGCGTGATGTTGGTCTTCGCCTCACCTCGAATCACATTCCAAAGTTTTGGTGCCGATTTGCTGATAAATCTTGGGAGTTTCGTGACGTGGATCATCGAGTTTTTCAAGCGCCTGCGAGAGTAGCGCGAGCCTCTGGCTTGCGCGTTTCAAGTAAAACGCAAGCGAGGACGCTCGCGCTACCTTAGAGATTCGTAATCACCGCGAATGGCAGCGCCGATAAAGTCTCGGGCAGTTTCAATTTGCGATCCTGCAGACGGACTGGTTGGCAGGTGAAAAGATCGTGCGCGTTCCTGAGCGAAAGCTTTCCTGGCAGCTCAATAGCCGTATCTTTCCACGATTCGCCAATCGGCGGGAAACCAACACGCGAGGAGAGCCGCGGCGCGATCAACAGAACCCACTGGTCCTTAGCCCGCCGGAGAAAACTGACGCAGCATTCCGCGAACATTCCGCTCGCCGACAGCGGCAGATATTCGCCGCGCAGGAAAAGATCGGTGTTTTCACAGCGAAAGCGCAAAACGCGTTGCGTAAGAAACATTTTGATCTGGCCATCCGGCCAGGTCTCCATCAGGTCTCCGGGGTTCGCGCTCGACAATAATTCAAGCATTTCGCGCCGCATATTGTAATCCACTGGACGCCGATTGTCGGGATCAACCAGGCTGTAGTCCCAGATTTCGTTTCCCTGATAAATATCCGGGACCCCCGGCGATGTGAGCTTGAGCAGGGTTTGCGTGAGCGAATTGATTGCTCCAAGGCGCGCGATCTCCTGCGCTACAGGGAGAAAACTTGGTAAAAACTTGTTTCGCGGAGAGCAATCCAAAATTTTCGCCACGAACTCGTGCACAGCCGCGTCCCATTCTTCGTTCGGTTGGATCCAGCTTGTGTTGACCTTCGCTTCGTGAAGGGCCTTGGCCATGTACGCTTGAACCCGAGCGATGTACTCCGGCGTCGCCGCTGGTTCCGGTTCGCCGTTTGCCTCGATGGGCCAGGTGCCCAGTAAAGTCTGATAAAGCAAATATTCTTCGTTCGCGTCGGGCGCCTCCAGGTCGTTGACTACCCGTTTCCAGCGATGGTTTGCCGTGTGCCAGCGTTGCAATGAGCGTCTCCAAACTTCCGGGATTTCGGAAATCGCGACGATCCGTGCGCGCACGTCTTCGCTGCGTTTGGTGTCATGTGTAGAGGTCGCAAGCAAGGCCGCCGGCCAATTGCGCTGTCGGTCAAGATTTCGATCGTGAAAAGCATCTACGCTCAATCCGAACTGCTGCGGTTCGCCGCCAACTTCGTTCAATGCCGTTAGCCGGTTGTAAATGTAAAAGACCGTATCCTCGGCCCCTTTGGCCATGACCGGACCTGTGGTCTGTTGAAATTTCAAGACGAAATGCGTGTGTGCGGCACGTCCGGCGGCATCGAGGTTTGGTGGGAAACGGAACAGCAATACGTCGCGCAGAAAATTGAAGATTGATTCTTCCATTGCCGGATTCCGGCGTTTGGCTGCGGCAATTGCGCGCTCGATGATTTGTCGATCTTCTTCGCTCACCGGCTGACCGGGCTCGAGATAGGTTCTGTAAACCGGAAAACAGGCGATGATCTCGCGCACAGCGCGCGAGAGCGCTTCGAGCGTGAAATCGCGATACCACCGGTTCTGTTCGGACAGCCGATCGAGCATGTTGCCTAAAACATCGACATCGTTGGCGAGCGCCAGCTTCATCACGAGAAGTTTTTTCGCATACAACAGATGGCCGAAAGGCATCGAGTGACCGATGAAACGGTGGAAGGTTTTTGTAATCGGTGTCTCCGCCGCCGGATCGACCAGCAGTTGCATGACATGATTGGCGAAATCGTAACCAGTCGTTCCGTGAACCCGCCAGTCTGTGCGCAACTTTTCAGATCCGGTGAGAATTTTCTCGGCCAGCATGTAAATGGCGCGGCCATCTTTCGGCAGGGAAATGCCGACCGCTTTCGCGCAGCGCTGCTGAAGTTTTTCGAAGTATTCGCGCGGCAAATAGAGACCGTCCGGATGATCGATGCGCAGTCCTGTCACGGCGCCTGCGCTTACCAGCTCGAGAACGAGCCGGTGAACAGCGTCGAAAACTTTGGGCAGCTCGACTCGGATTGCCGCCAACTCGTTCACGTCAAAAAAGCGGCGATAATTGATTTCCTCCGCGGCCACACGCCAAAACGCCAGCCGATACGACTGATCGTTCAACAATTGATCGAGCACGTCGAAACTGCGCGGGTCATCCGGCTTCCCGTTGATCTGCAACAGCGCCTTTTCGATTGCCTGTTGCACCTGTGGCGCTTGCGCGCAGCGCCGCTCCAGACGTCGCTTGATGATTTCCTTTTCTCTCGCGCGTTCCGCAATTCGTTTCGGATCGGTTTCGATGCGCTTGGGCAAATACTCAAGTGCGGTCAGAATGCTTTGCAGCTCCGCGTAAAGATCTTCGTCCTTGTATTCGGCGAGATTTTGCAACGCAATTTTCAAAACATAGCGGTAAGTGCCCGGAGCGATCGGCAGTCTGCGTTCGCCGTACAGCAGATAGAATGTTCCCTCTTTAAATCGCACCTGCAGTTCACCGCGCTCCAGGACCCGCCCATATTGATCGGCAAGGATTGGAAGCAAGACCTTATCGCGCAGATCCGATTTCAGCGGTTCCCAATCGATATCGAAATAGGGCGCGTATTTCGAGCTGGGCCCGTTTTCCAGGACGTCCATCCACCAGGCGTTGCGAGCGTCGGCGATTCCGACGTGATTCGGAACAAAATCCAGCACCTGCCCCATGCCATGCGCCTTCAGTTGCGCCACCCACGCGTCATAATCCGCTCGCGAGCCGATCGCCTTGTTCAACTTATTATGATCGGCAATGTCGTAGCCGTGCAGGCTCTCCGGGCTTGCTTGAAAATAAGGCGACGCGTAAACATCGCTTACCCCGAGCGCGTGCAAATACGCGACGATCTCCCGCGCCTGCGCAAAGGTAAACCACCGATTGAATTGCAATCGGTAAGTGCAGGTTGGGATGCGGGGCTGTGCCGTTCTTGTCGTATCCTTTGTCATTCCGAGCGAAAGCGAGGAATCTCTTACTATTGACTTCTCCGCGTGCGATGCGCGAAAAATCCGGGATCCTTCGCTCTGTTCAGGATGACAGATTCTGAGCAGCGTGTCACATCCGGTCCGGCACTTTGATCCCCAGAAGATCCAAACCGCGCTGCAAGACTCGCCCGGTAAGATTACACAGCGCCAGACGCGAACCGCGCGCCAGTTCCTCCGATTTCAAGACCGGGCAAGCTTCGTAAAAAGCGTGAAAGCTGTTTGCCACCTCGAATAGATAATTTGCCAGAATATTCGGTCGAAATCCGTTTAAAACCTGGGGAACAACCTCGGCAAACTGGCAAAGTTGTTTCGCGAGATTGATTTCTGCGGGATCCCGCAAAATCAGCTTATCGATATTTGTAGCCACGGCGCTGTGTCGCCGTGATTCGCCCAGACTCAGCGGGACGGCTACATCTGCCTTACGAAAGATTGATCGAATCCGGACGTACGCGTTTTGCAAATAAGGCGCGGTGTTCCCGTGAAGAGAAAGCATCTTATCCCAGGAAAAAATGTAATCCGTCGTCCGGTACTGCGATAGATCGGCATATTTCACGGCACCGATGCCGATCTTCTCGGCTATCTCACTTTTTTCCGCATCGCTCAGATCCGGATTTTTTTCGTCGACGATCTTCCGGGCGCGCTTGCATGCTTCCTCGAGTAGCTCGCCCAGAGGAACATTCTCACCCGAACGCGTCTTCATCAGTTTGCGATCCTCCCCGAGCACACTTCCAAATATGATGTGGCGCAGATCGGTGGTGTAACCTTCTCGCTGGGCGACCGCGAAAATCTGTTTGAAATGCAATCTCTGCGGCGCGCCAACAACGTACCAGACCATGTCGGCTTTCAACTCGCTGACACGATAATCGATCGTGGCGAGATCGGTTGTAGCGTAATTGAATCCGCCGTCGCGTTTGCAAATGATCAGAGGCTTGTCAGCCAACTCGGGATCATCGCGAAAGAACACGACGACAGCGTCTTCGCTCATCTCGGCTATCCCGGCCTTACGCAGGCGATCGACCACTCCGGGCAGCCGATCGTTGTAGAAACTTTCGCCGCATTGCAGGTCGTAACGGACGTCGAGTAATTTGTAAATCTCTCTGAACTCACGCATGGAAAGTTCGACGCACTTTTTCCAGATCGCGATATTCTCGGGATCGCCCTGTTGGAGCTTTACCAGTTCCTGTCGGGCAGCGTCTCGTGCCTCGCTGCGGGCCATATGTCTTCGCCGCGCGGAATCTTTAGCTTCTTGCACGTGATGCTCGGCTCGGGCTCTGGCATTGGCGAGCTTGTACAGATTTTCCAAAGCGGCGATCGGTCGCTTCGATTTCTCATCCGGTCTTTGCTCCGGGAAATTCTTCCATCCCCAGATGATCAGTCCAAACTGTGTTCCCCAATCCCCGACATGGTTATCGCGGACCACGTCGTGCCCAAGGAATTGAGCGACACGCGCCAGCGCGTCGCCGAGCACGGTGCTTCGGATATGACCGACATGCATTGGCTTGGCAACGTTAGGCGACCCGAAATCAATTACGATGCGCCGTGGCGATCCTGTTTCCGCGACGCCAAGCCGCTCATCTTGCAATAGAGCGAGCGTCTGTTTTTCGATCGCGGCAGGCTGCAGCGTAAAGTTGATAAAGCCGGCGCCCGCCACGGCGGGCCGTTCGCAAACATCATCAATATCCAAATGCTCGATGATTTTCGCCGCGAGAGAACGTGGATTTTCGCCACGCTGCTTTCCAAGCACCAGAGCGACGTTGGTTTGATAGTCGCCGAAACGCCGATCAGTCGCCTGTGTTAATTCACCGGCTTCAGGCAAACCGGCGGCTTTCAGCGCATTCGAAAGCTCTCTTGCAAGTAATGACCGGAACGTTTCCATCGATTGTTCTTATCGCTGCAGTGGAACATAGACCTCTAGGTCTGTGTGCCCAGCGGAGTTGTACTCCGCCGATGCGCGGAAAACAGCAGGTTGCAAACCTGCTGGGCGCACAGGCTAAAAGCCTATGTTCCGTGCAGCGGCATGTATTTACGAGCGCTCCCGAAAAATCGCCAGGATTTCGTCCGCGGATTTCGCGCTGGCAAGGCTTTCGCGCACAGAGCGGTCATTCAGAAACTTCGCAATCGAAGCCAGCGTGCGCAGGTGCGTTTGAAATTGATTTTTCGGGACGATAAAAAGAACAACAAATTTTACCGGCGCATTATCCAGTGCGTCGAACTCGATGCCTTTCGTGGACCGTCCGAAAGCAGCCACCACTTCGTCGAGGCGATCAGAGGAACAATGCGGTATGGCAATTCCAAATCCGATACCGGTGCTCATGGTCTCTTCGCGTTGTCTTAAAGCGGCCAGAATCGGGTCGCGATCGGCGCCCTTGATTTTGTTGAGGCTAACGAGCAAGTCGATCAGTTCAACAATGGCCGACCAACGCTCCGTCGCCGTCATCTCCGGGATGATTTGCTCGGCAGAAAGTAAATTTGCCAGGGACATGCGGATGCTTTTCCGTGCGGGAGGCCAAGCTTAGCGGGAGAGGATGGCTTTACAAGCGCGTTTTGACCAACATTGCCTGCCTGCCGTCCTAGTCGCGAACCTTGTAATTCAGTCGCCGCGAGAGGAGCCACCGCACACCAAACATGTCGACGGTGGCACGCACCGCGCGGTTGCCCAAGCCGTATTTGGTTTGACCAAAACGACGCGGCCTATGGTTCACTGGAATTTCCATCAGCCGGTAGCCGGCACCTTTGACCAGCGCGGGGATAAAGCGATGCATTCCTTTGAACGGAAGGAGCGATGTGACGCATTCGCGCCGCATCGCTTTGAGTGTGCAGCCCGTGTCGCGCACCCCGTCTTTTGTATAACGGCTGCGGACCGTGTTCGCGATTCGGCTGGTAAGCCGTTTCACCGTCGTGTCCCTGCGTTGCGCGCGATAACCGCAAACCAGATCGGTGCCACGCGCAATTTCATCGAGCAATTTTGGAATATCGGCAGGGTCGTTTTGCAAATCGCCGTCAATCAGAACCACGATTTCCCCGCGCGCGGCGTTGAGGCCGGCGTAGATTGCGGCGCTTTGCCCCGCGTTTTTTTCAAAACGGATCACCCGAACATTCGGCGCGACTTCGATTCGCTCGACCGTGCGATCGGCTGAACCGTCATCGACAAAAATAATTTCGTGATCGACGCCCTTGAGCGCCGCGCTCAGCTCTGATTGCAGAATCGGCACGTTCTGTTCCTCATTGAACAAAGGAACGACTACCGAAACCGCGAGAGAACTCGTCTGCGTCATACGTATCTAAAATACCGGGAAATGCTGTAGAGTCGGCTGTCCTCAGCGGAGAGCTGGTTGCAAAAAACGAACGAAATGCGCTGAGGACAGCGCACGCTACAGCAAACGGAGTAAAAACGGATTCTCATAAAGGCAGTGTTCGATAACTGCGGCAGAGAAATACCTGCCAGACCCGGATCACTTTCCCGTAACGTGAGACTGCAATAGTCCCCACCGGTTCGGTGGATTGAAAGGCGGCTTTGATATTGTGAGGCACATTTTTCTTCTCTCCAGCCCTAACGAAAAGTGCGTCGCGGCCTACGAACAAATTGATGCCGTTCTCCTCGGTGTAAACCTGACCGTCCGGCCGTTGCGCTCCGGGCTTGATTTCAACGAACTGATCGTAGCGAGGCCAAAACGAGAACTGGTTCACCATATCCTGCGATTCGGGAATATAGGCTGGTGGATGACCGGGGCCTTCAACACGCTTGTCGCGCAAATAAAACGAAATCTCCGAAGCACGATCGCGAGCGTCGGCAATCAGAAACAGTTTCTCCCTCAGTTGCGATTCGAGGTCGGTGCGCATTTTTTCCAACGCAACGGTGGCACTTTTCCATCCGCGCATCCGATCACTCGGATCGGATCGGGGTAACTGGTAACCGGCGACGCGGAACAAATCTGTATCCAATGCCACAAGGCTCATGGTTAACCCCACCAGCACAGCGAGGCCGGCGCACAGACGTAAAAGAGCGCCTGCCTGAAGCCGTTCCCACCAAAAATAGGTCGCGACTAATCCGAAGCCAAAAAAGGCGAGCGCATCCCAATTCGGCGCAGCGCTCTTGTTGATGGATAAAAGCAGATAGAAAGCGAATACGGGCAAGCCGAACCACATCAGGAACAGCACCTTGAATTGCTGATTTATTCGGCGCCAGCTTGCGATGACACCCCAGGCTAACGCGAGGAAAAGGAAGGGCGAAAATACGATGAAGTGTTGACCCAGAAAGGAGAGTACCTCGACTGGATGAAAACCGAAACCGCGCTCGAGATTTCCTCGCGAGCGCAAATGCGCCAGCGTTATCCAGGCATGCTGCGCGTTCCACACAATCGGTGGAATGGCACAAAGAACGAAAGTCCCGACGAGCAAATACACCCCTGCTCGTTTGAATTCGCGTTGTAGCCGGGGAACCAGCGCGAGCACGATCACGACCGAAAGCACTTCAAAAGCATTCGTATATTTGCAAAGAAAACCGAGTCCAATCAGCAATCCCGTAACCGGCCAGTACCACAAGCCCCGAGAGCGTTCCGGATTTTCCACAGCCAGCCAGAAGGTAAACATCGCTGCGATCCAGAAAAAAATCGATAACGCATCGATGGTCATCAAAATTGCGCCGATGTTGAAAATCGGCGTGGCGTTTAAACCAATAACTGTCCACGCACCGGCGATCGCACCGAAGAGGCGGCGCGCAAAGTAAAACAGAAGCAGACTTGTTCCTGCTGCGAGCACGGGGCTGAAGAAGCGAACGCCGAATTCGGTTGCGCCAAAGATAGCGGTGCTGGCGCGGATTGCGAAAGCGATGCCAGGCCCTTTACTGAAATAGCCCGGCGCAAGCCGCTCCGACCACATCCAATAATGTGCCTCGTCAAAAGAAAGATCTGTCGTTGACAAGAGTGCCAATCGAATGGCTGTCAGCGCAGCGACGAAAAACCAGACTGCCCGCGTGGTACTCATGTCGCGCGTTGCGGCGCGCCGGCCCTGGCGTTGGAATCACCAAGCAAAGTTGGGTGATGTTCGTAAACCACGGGCATCCATTTGCGCGCAGCTGTTCTCCAGATCAACTCGAACAAGCCGAGCAGAACCAATGCCTCACCGACCCCGAGAAAGAAGGTGGCTACCACGTCGCTGAACCAATGTGCGCCGAGATAGATCCGCGAATAAGCGACCGCCGCAGTGGCGAACCAGTAAAGCCAGCCGCGGCGCCGGTAAAACAAAGTAAGAAAGGTGGCGGCGATGGTATTGTTCACAACGTGACCAGAAGGAAACGATGGTCCCGAGCGAGTGCGATCAGAAGGACCGGAAAAGCGAATGATCGGTTTACGAAATAGCGTGAGAAACTTCGGCCGCGTTTTTTGCAACTGCACCATCCGCACGCTCTGCACTTGTTTAGGCCGATGACGGGCCACAGCCGATTTCAGTACGCTGGTGACCAGCCCGGCGACAACCAAAGCGATCACCAAACAGATCATAAAAGCTCGCGCTTTGAATCCACCGAAAATGAGTGCACCAATTCCAATCCCCACAAAGAACGGTTGCCAAATTTTTGGATCGCTTACACCTGCCATGAACAAATCGAGCGCCGGACTCGTCCAATTTTCGTTGATTAAGTGAAAGAGAGTTTGATCCATCCGATCGAATTAGGCGGCGCGTAAGGTTTAATCGGTACAAGGTAATAAACAAATGTACCAGAATGACGAAGCACGAATGACAAATGACGAAACAAGCTCGAATACCGAAATGACGAAGATGCGATGGCGCATTTGCTCCTGGTCATTCGGTCTTCGTCATTCCTTCGTCCTTCGTCATTTGTCCTTCGTCATTTCTACGGTCTTTGCAATAGGGCCACTTTTTGCCGAATCTCCGCCATCGGCCAAAGAAATCCTCGATTCCGTGCGCATGATCGAATCGCGCCAGCAGATCGATCTGCAGGGCCAGTTGCGACAGGATGACAAAGTAATCCCGTTTCGCCTGGTTCAGAATGGGCCTCTGATCCGGTATTCATTCACAAATCCGGATGAGACCTTGCAGTTGCGCCTCGGGGAAAACAGTTCCCGGCTTGACCTTGTGACGGAGGCGGGAACAGAAAAAGTCGGCACTTCGAAGCTGCAGGAACAGATTCGGGGCACCATTGTGACCTACGGAGATCTCGCATTCAAATTTCTCTACTGGAGTGCGGTACGCGTGTTGGGCGAGGAGAATGTTCGCACCCGGAAATGCTGGAAACTGCAGTTGCGCGCGCCTTCACGGGAGTCGCAGTATTCCAACGTGCTGCTGTGGGTAGACAAATCAGGCGGCGCTCTAATGCGGATGGAGGGTTACGACTGGAACGCGCTGCTCGTCAAACGGTTTGAAGTCGTTTCCGCGCAGAAGATCGAGGGCCGCTGGTTCCTGAAACAGATGCGTGTCGAACAACTCCAGCCTGGCACGAATCACGTCCAGGCACGCGCTTATCTGGAGATTAAGAGGTAGGGCGAGCGTCCACGCTTGCCTCTGAGGCCATCTCGCAAGCCAGAGGCATGCGCTACCCTATCGCGGCTGATGCTGATCGGATTTTGCTCCGCTTACAACCAGCCTGCGACCAAGGAATTCCTTGTCGTGCAATTCCTCAACCGCGCGCTTCGCCTCGTCGACGGTTTGCATTTGCACGAAGGCAAAACCCTTCGAGCGCTGATTATGGCGATAGCTTACGACCTCGGCGTTTTGCACGTGGCCGACGCCGTTAAACAATTCGAAAAGATCGCTCTCCGTAGCGTCGAAGGAAAGGTTGCCGACGTAAAGACGCGGCGAAGTGACTTCAACCCGTTCAGGCTTGCGCGCGGGTCGCGAAGGCTGCGCGCCGTTGGGTGGTAGCGTGCTCGATTTTTTTGTCCCGCCACCATTGCCAAAAAATTCGGCCACCCGTTGCCAAAACGTTTTCTTCTGAGGCTTTACTGGTTCCTGTGGCCCGCGGAAACGTTCGTGATTTCCTCTGCGTCGCCCGCCACCGCGGGGGCGGCGTGAGCGTCTTCCCGATGAATAAGAGTTCATGTTGATCCTTGACTGTTTTCCAATTGTCCAAAGGGCGGAGCGCCCCGAAAAGGCTCGGGACACCGTCCGTGGCGCGCGACTCACCAAGAGCCGAGTCAAACTCGTTACAAGCATTCTGCGACGCCAATGGAAACTCCGCCTCGTTGTACCGGGAATGAACTTGTCTTAGAGCGTTAGTCGGCGCACTCAACCAACGAAACAGTGATGCCAGCAATCTTTGCAGCATCAATTGAAGAAATCTGAATCGTCGTAGCAACCGGACGCTCGGAAGATCGAAGAAGATTCCCGACATCTCGGCGGATTATGACTTAGATGGCCGCTGATTGCAAGCATGAGCATCGGGAACGCTGAAACCCCTCGGACACCTATGTCAGCCCCGAACGCTTTCAGGAATTACAAGGACAACCTAACAATGCGAACTCCGTCATTGGTTCGGCATTGGTCATTCGGAATGTTTCATTGCGTCACGGATCGAGTAGATGCGCGATTTTGCGTATTCTCGAGGGCGCTCGCCGCGAATGGGCCGGACAAAGTAGCGCAATTCGCGCCGCCTGAGTCTCGGCTGGTAACCGGACTCCGGCATTAGATCGGCGCAGTGCCATTCCACCCAGCCGATTTCATCCTCAGAAAGCTCGTGTTCCCAGCGCCTCACTGGTTCGGTACTGATTTGCGAGAAATTTATTCGCGCTGCGGAATTGCCGCTCCAGAACCGGCCCACTTTCGTCGGAGTGAGTACCGTGTCGGGATCGAAGTCGATTTCGAGATACGCGCAAACTTCCTTCATGGTAGTGGCCGGTTCGCAGACCAACGTTTCATACGGCACAACGAATCCGGGCACCTCTCCATCCCGGATGCGCTTCGCCAGCTTTGCTGCGACCAGCCAATGCGCAATCACGTAGTAAGTCGAAAAGCGTCTGGTCTGCCTGGTTTTTTCGAGCGCGATCTGCGCCGCGAGAATCGCTCGTGGGTCGCGCAGCGTAACGAGAATTTTCGCATGGGGGAACCGTCCGAGGATCGGACTGATGTGATTGCGATTGGCGGGAGTCTTTTCCACCCACCGCGAGATCGTGTCGAGCGAACGGCCCAGGATGGCTGCGTACGCTTTCACCATCAAGACGAGCAAATCCTCCTTCGCGTTTGCGGGATCGAATGCCGCGCGCTCAAAAGTCTCGAGAAACTTCTCGCGCGGAAATGTCGAATAACTGCGCTTTCCCCATTTGCACGGGCCGCCGAAAAGCACGTTCGAAAGAGACTGTTTGGTGAGGTACTCAAACTGCGCCCGGCGACCCCGCGGCGCGTATTTGGTCAGAACAGTCGGGAAATAGGCAGTTTCCTCCGGCAACACCAGTAGTTCGGGATGACTATCGAGCAGCGCCACCAATAGCGTAGTGCCCGATTTTGCCTGACCGGCAATAAAACAGGCGCGCTGATCGAACGGAAGTGTCGAAATCACGAACGGAGATTACAGCACCTGCGGCGAAATGGTATTCGCTGCCGCGGAAAAGACACGGTGTGCAGAGGACTGCCCGCCCTACCCTGCGTTTTGGCTTCGGTTTCTAGGGCGCGTCACTCCGTGCACGCCGTTCATTGCGTATGGAGAAACCATTCGATGAACTTTGGCAGGCCGTCGCTAAACTTGGTCGTCGGATTATAGGCAAGCAATTTCCGCGCTTTGGAAATGTCGGCGTAGGTTCGCGGCATATCCCCGGGCTGCTCTGGAAGACGATTGACGACCGCTTTCTTTCCCAGCGCATTTTCGATCGTGGAAATAAGATCCTTCAATGGAATCGTTTCGCTTTCGCCAAGATTGAACACGTCGTAAAGCGGGCCTTTGTACTCCAGCGCGGCCATTGTTCCCTGGATCACGTCGTCGATGTATGTGTAATCGCGGCGGGTGTTGCCATCTCCAAATTGATCGATGGGTTGGCCGCTGTGGATGCGTCGGGTAAATTTATGAATGGCCAGGTCCGGCCGCTGTCGCGGGCCATAAACGGTGAAATAGCGCAACGCGACGACGCGCATTTGGTAAAGGTTCGAGTAACTCGAACAAAGAAATTCCCCGGCGATTTTTGTCGCTCCGTACGGGCTCAGCGTCTGGATAAGATGTTGTTTCTCTGAAAAGGGAACTATCCTTGAAGCCCCATAAACCGACGAGCTCGACGCAAAGATGAATCGCTCAACTCCGGTCACCCGCGCCGCTTCAAGGAGATGCAACGTGCCAATGACGTTTGTATCGTAATAAAGCCGCGGTTGTTGAATCGATGGACGAACTCCTGCGCGCGCAGCGAGGTGCACAATCGCATCCAGTTTCTCCCGGTGAAACACCGTTCGAACCGATTCGGAGTCGCGAAGATCGGCGCGGCAAACGGTTACGTCACTCGCAAAACCGGCGATGTTCGCATGCTTGAGCTGCGGATCGTAGAAATCATTGAAGTCATCGAGAATGACAACGCCATGTCCCGCGGCAAGTACCTTCTCAGCAAGATGTGAGCCAATGAAGCCTGCGCCGCCTGTCACGAGAATTCGCATGGCGCCAAATTAGACACAGATGACCCTCGATGGACACAGATTTTGTAGCTAAGCTTCCAAGGAACGACGGCTTGGGCAGCCGTCGATTTAACATGTGACGGCTGGGAAGCCGTCACTCCTTGACGCTCAATAATTGCGCCATTGCAGAAGCAAATAAATCCAGTTTAGCGCGAGCACAGAGACAACCGAGACGCGCAACAATGTTTTCGTCCGTTGCGCCGCAATATGGACCCTCAGGCGCGGCGTGCGCACCACCAACGTCGCCAGCGCGTACACATCGAACAAAAGAAGCGAGCACAGAGTCACAAAGACAAGTGGATTCCATTCAAATGCGGCCAGAAAATTGCCCTCAAAGAACTGGATCCCGCATCGCGTCATTCCACACGTCACGCAAGGCAGCCTCGTAAGCTCGTGAAACATACAGCGCGGCCACGGCAGGCCAATCGTCAACCACGCTGCCGCCAGGCAGATCGACAAGACCGAAACGCTTAACCAAATCAGCTCGTGATCCAGTTCCCCTGGGGCAAGCCGCCGAACGAAAAACCGCATTTGCTCACCATTAGTGGTGTGATGCGGTCCAGGCGCCCATCGCTCCGAACATGAATGCGATCAGCAACCCGCCGCCACAACAAACTATAAGTGGAAGGAAAACCGCCAGAACAGCGCGGCCGGTGTCGGTCTCATGAGCGCGCGCCAAGCCGATGCAAGTGCATACGATCGCCCAAACGCCAGAGATCAATCCACCACAAAGCGGAATGATCTGCAGAGGGCCGGTGGATCCGTGCGAAAAAGCAAGGACGCGGAAAGTGGTTTCAAACGACTGGTTGGCGCCGCCAACGATCATCAGACAAAGATGCACGATCGCACTCCCGATGAAGAGACCGATGACGATGAATACAGGCAGCAGAATGATCATGGCCGATCCGATTCCGACGCCGACCATCGCTCCAAGGCCGTTATGGTGCCGGTCCGCGAACAGGCCGAGGGATTGAAAACCGAGAGAGAATAGAAACGACACGATCCCTCCTATGCATCCGCCGATGAGTGCGTAGATGAGCGGTTCGCCTAGGCCGCCGTTGCGTCTCATCACCGTGAATGCTTCGGCGGGACGCGTGAGCACCATGGTCAAAGTTTCTATGAATGCGTTGAAAAAACCGCGCTCCTGGCGGTGTTCCCACGGTAGGCCACCGCGCGCGGCAACAGGTGCTGACGTAGGAGTTGCACCAGGCTGTACAGGCGGCGCCGCAGGCCCGCCCGCCGCTGCGAATTCCGGAAACTGCGAAAGCGGCTGCCAACTAGCCATTCCTTCGCGCCAGCCGATATCGGTAGGAGCAAAGCGACCGGCGCTCAATCCTTCGCGAACTTCTTCTTCGGAGAATACGCCCAGCGTCGTTGTGCCGCGGTTGACATGAATCATCGCCATAATGCGCTCGTTGTAACGAGACGCGAAGTGGAGCGCAAGACGAAACGGTTACAAAAGTTCCAAAGACAGACCAACGTCTCAACTCTTGTAAACTCTCTTAACGCTTTAACGCTTGCGGAGCATCCAGTGCCCGCCAGAAATACCAGGCAGCAACCGATCGATACGGCCGCCATTGCTCGCCATGCTTCATCAGTTGTTTCGGCGTAGGCAGATTTCGTTTACGAAAAGTTTTAGCGAAACCCTTCTGAACCCCATAATCACTGGCTGGCCAGATGTCGGGTCGGCCGAGGTCGAAAAGCAAAAGCATCTCGACTGTCCATCGACCGATGCCGCGCACCTGTGTAAGACGCGCGATGATTTCGTCGTCGGTCATCCGAAGAAGGGCACGTCCGGACGGCACGGTGCCGTCGATTGTCTTCGCGGCCAGATCTTTCAGCGCTGCCGTTTTCGAGCGCGAAAGACCGGCGGCGCGCATTTTCTCATCCGGCGTGGCGAGAACTTTTGCGGGATCAAGCCATTTTGTTTTTGGATAAAGCGCGCGGACCCGTCCCCAGATGGTAGCAGCAGCTTTTCCGCTCAGTTGCTGATACGCGATCGATTCAGCCAGTGCGTCAAAAGGGCGCAGGGAAATAGGTGGCATGATCTCGTAGCGGCGCGACTGTTTGATTAGCTGCGCCATGCGCGGATGACTCTTGGAGATGTGCCGGTGCGCTTGTGCGTGATTCATGAAAATGAAATTCCAAAATAATAACCATGCTTTGAGAGGTGCAATCGATTTCCGGTTCCGGCAGCACAGGCTGCCACGAACCGTGCAATCGCAATCTGGAGAGAATTGCGTCAGATGCGTTCGGCAAGCTGCCGAACGCTGCAGGCTGGCAGCCTGCGCTCCCCGGACTTGCCGAATGAATCGTTTTCGATTTGGTGATTACCATGGACACGCAACTTACTTGGTATGGACAGTCGGCCTTTAAGATTGTTACGCCAGGCGGAAAAGTTCTGCTCATTGATCCGTGGCTCTCGAATCCTGTTTTCAACAATGCGGAGCAGGAGATTGATTCGTTAAAGCAGGTTGACTACATCTTGATCACGCACGGGCATCACGATCACGTTGGCGAAGCGGTAGAGATCGGGAGAAAGACGGGCGCCAAGCTTGTAGCGACTATCGAGGTGGCGGACGCGATAGTGAAACATCTCGGTTATCCGGCGGAACAGGCGCAAGCCGATACGGTTGGGCATTTTGGTGGCGAAGTGACGCTGCCGGATGGTGAAGTAAAGGTGGTCTTCGTCCCAGCGCATCACGGGTCCGGCGTCGGTGCTGATGATCGCGTCGGGCTACGCCATGGCGGTGCTCCGGGCGGTTTTGTAGTTACGATTCGCGGTGGCCCTACGATTTATCACACCGGCGACACAGACTTGTTTTCCGACATGGCGCTTGTGTCGCGGTTTCACAATATCGACGTGATGCTCGCTTGCATCGGCGACCATTTTACGATGGGACCCGCTCGGGCCGCAGAAGCGGTCAGGCTGGTGGGACCGCGAACCGTGATTCCCATGCATTACGGGACGTTCCCAGTGCTGACGGGCACGCCCGAGGCGTTCGAACGCGAACTCAAAAATCGCAAGTCGGACGCGCAGTTACGGGTGATGAAAACCGGCGAAACAATTGCGCTGGGCAGAAATTAAAGATCCGGGGCCTAATCGCCGATCTCGAATCCTAACGGGCGTTTGCGGGCAAACGGGCGCGCCAGAGGCGGCGTGCTTCGATGAGTTGCCACGAAATCAGCCCTGGGATGCCCAAAATCAGTTCGCGCACCCGCGCAATCAAAGAAAGTGCAAAGGCGGCATCGCCCGGGATGCCGAGCAGATTACCGATCAGGACATAGCCGCCTTCCTGAACGCCCAGGGCGCCTGGAACCGGGAACATAGCCGAACGAATCGTCAAGACCATGCTTTGCAGGATCAGCGAGTTGACGATCGTCGCTTGCAGCCCAAGCGCCTGAAGGGCGATCCAGATTTCGCCTGATCCAAGGATCAATGACATGACAGTCCATAGACAGCATCCGATCACGCCCCATCGTCGCGCATACAGCCTGCGAATGGTTTCGTCCAAGCTCCGGCCACTGTGCACTAACGAATGCCAATCATCCGCATTCGCCAGTCGTGAAATCATCTTGCCGAAAAAACGAAACATTCCCAGCCTTTGAACGACATAGAACCCGATAATGGCGAGAACTCCGATCATTGCTCCGATCAGCGTTGGGCGGACAAAACCCTGGTGTCCCGTTACGCTAACAATCAAGCCCAGCCCCAGAAGCGTAAAACCAATCTGGACAAAAACACCGAGCGTAATGTCCACGAGAACGCTCGCCGCAGCAGTTGGGATCGATACACCACGGAGCGCGGCCAGCCGTGCCCGGACGACGTCGCCGCCAACCGCGGCAGAAGGGATCAGCGTGCTCACTGATTCGCCGATCCAGCGCATCCAAAACAGTTGCCACACCGGAAGACGCTCGGGCTTTGAAAATAGCACCCACCATGCAGTTGCATCCAGCAACAGTGGAACAGCCAGGTGATAAATCACCACGGCACCGATCCACCAACCCGCGGAGGCCAAAGCCGCGCCAACCTGCGGCGCACCCTGTCGAATGAGCAGGAATGTAAATAGAGCGGCACCGGCAAGGCCTAATACCCACACGGTCATACGGATTTTCCCGGGAGCTTTCATTTTGTCAGGTTGAGAATAGCCCACTGTTTCAACGCACGGTCATTGTAAGGGTAATAGTCAGGACCGCACGAGCAGGCCGATTCGGCCATCCCCGCCTAGCTTCTTAAATTGGTTAGGCGAGATCGCACTGAAAACAGACTGGGTATCGGGCCAACCCGTTGAGACGTCGTCGAGCACCAATAAACCGCCCGGCCGGAGAAGTTGCTGCACCCGATCCAGCTCTCGCCGGAGATAGTCAGGATCATGATTACCATCCATAAAGCAGAGATCAAAACCGTCCGCGAGCCAGCAGGCTTAGAATATCGAGCTGGCGTGTACTGGTTCTGGCAGACAAAGTTTGAGGAAGCGTTTTAAGTAAGACATTCGATGCAAGAATAAAGTAAACCGAAGAAGCGTCCAGACGCTCGACTACCGTCACTTCGAGTTTCCTTCTAAAGCCGCGGGGCACAGGAGAGAATTATCGGCAAACGCCGTTACGGCGAGCGATCGCCGTCACCAGCCGTGACCACCGTCGTTCTGACACGCAATTTTAACGAGACCTGCGCAAAATCAGCTTTTTCGAAATAGTCCTTGCGAAAACAGCGTCCCGCCGATACAACGCTTTCGAGTTTCGCATCCGATATATGGGTATCCCGGGGTTTCTTGACTGCACAATGAAAACGTTTCGAAGGTTCTGTGTTTTTCTCTTTCTCGCCGGGATTGCGTCAGCCGGGGCTGGTCCAGCGACTTTTCAGCTTCAGCCTTCACCCACGCCATCGGACGAAAACGCACGCGATCTTTTTTACTACGAGACGACCTACACCTTTCAAAGCGATTTTGAGGAATCCAAACTCGGCCATGGTGATTCGCTTTATGATGATTTCAGCTTTGATCATCGTTTTTTAATCAAAGGAAATTGGTATTTCCGCGCCGGTGTAGAATACGAACGCTATGACTTCGGGGGCAGCGACAATGGCATGCCTGATCATTTGCAAGGACTCTACGGTCATCTGGCCCTGGAATACGTGGTGAAAGATACCGCAGGGGCAGCAATTATCCTGGATCCTGGCGTTTACTTCCAAAATAACATCAGTGGCGACGCTTTCGATGTACCCGGCAGGGCATTCGTGACCTTCCCGTTAAAGAAAGACACAATTTTCGCAACCATCGGTTTGGGATGGGGCCAATTCCAGGATCCCGTTGTCGCCCCGGGTGGTGGCATCACGTGGCTCATCAATGACAAGCTGCGTTTGCAGGCGGTTTTTCCAAAGCCTGCGATTGTGTACGAACCAAATGACGACTGGGAATTCCGGGCGATTGGCGAGCTTAATTTCCTTGGTGCGCGCACCGACACGGTGCATACAACAGAACAAAAGTTGCAACTGGATAACGCGTTAGTTCAATACAGCGAGTATCGCGCCGGTTTGCAGGTCGGTTATTCAGGTTTTAAGCCCTTTAAAATTATCGCCGGCGCAGGCGCTACAATTCAGCGCAATTTCGATTTCTTCCGTGCTAATCAGTCGAAAAGGACTGATCCGGCTCCGTATATTAGAATTGCGGCCGAAGCAAAATTCTAAGGAAACATTTCGCCAAGTTTTCTGGCCACGGTCTGGTCGCCGCGAACCTTTAGCCGCCCGGTCAGATACGCCCACGTGCCACTCAGTTGGTCGTGGCAAATGGCGACCCAATCCTTGTCTTTTGCCATAAAAGTAACATTTGGATTGGGGATTTTTCCTTTGCCCATCTTGTAGGTCCCGTCGTTTACCTCGATCCACCATTCGCCGCCGTGTGGGCCGCTCAGGTCCCATTGATAACGAGCGTGCACGCCTTTGGCTTTTGTCGGTTGAAAACTACCGTGCATAGCATCGAACACGTCCTGCGGCGTCGAATCTACATGACTGGCCGCGGCGGCCGTTGCTGCCCAGATACAGATCATTGCAGCAACCCAGCCAATCAAAAGGAAGAAGCACTGCTTTCGTTTCATCGCTCGCGCATTTCGTCATTCGTCATTCGTGCTTCGTCATTCTTCCGGCCTCATTGCTCAATTCGTCTAAGAAGGAAAGCGGCGCCGAGAAATGTAATCACCGCCCCCGCCAAAAGGATCACGAGGTCACTAACGTAAAATTGCGGACTCGCGTGGTACATGTTCACCAGCCGAAAAGCGCGGCAAAAATGTGTGAGCGGAAAAAGCTCGGCAATGTAGCGCACCGCCTGGGGCAATTGTTCGAGTGGCGCGAAAGCCCCCGAGAGCACGAATACCGGCAACAAAAAGAAAACAGAAAATTGGATCGCCTGGGTTTGGGTGCGCGAGAAGGCCGAGATTAGCAGACCGAGGCCGAGCGAACAAAGGAGAAATAGAAGGCAGATCAGCGCCAGCGCAGGCAGATCATGGAAGGAAACGCCAAAATGCCAGCCGCTCAGAAGCATAATGATGACAATCAGTAAGCTCGAAACCACGAGATAGGGCAACATTTTGCCGATCACAATCTCACGCCGCCGGAGCGCAGTTATCATTAGCTGGTAAAGCGTGCCCGACTCCCTCTCCCGAGCGATAGTGCACGCCATGAGCGTCACCGTCAGTAATTGCAAAATCAATCCTATGATCCCGGGGACGACATAATCGATGACGCGCTTCTTCGGGTTGTACAGCAGGTTGCTGTCGACCGACCACATTTCCATCATGGAAACAAACCGCTTGCGGATTTGCAATGGTAGCTGCTTGCCAAGCTCGAAGACTTCTTCCGGCAAGTTCTCGATCATAAGATCTCGTTGCTTCAATTGAAAATCCCCCAGACTCTGTCGAACGCTGCCTTCCACGGCGTCAGCGGTATTGATGTCGCCGCCGTCGACATAAAGCAGCAACGGTTTCGGATCGCCGTTTTCCAGGCTCTCGTTCCAGCCCCGTGGAATGACGAGCGTTGCGCGCACGTGGTAGGCTATCAAGTCCGATACGTTCGTTATGTCTGACGACGCGTAACGCCATCGAAAGGTCTTGTTCTTGGAAATGATGTCGACGAACTCCTGTGAACGCGGCGTTTTGTCTCGATTTACCAACATGCAGGGTACGTCCGTCAATTCGCTCGTTTCAAAGGCGTGACCAAAGAGGAGAGTGAACAGCGGCGGCAAAATCAACACCAGAAGGAGCACGCGCCGGTCACGGTAAATGTGCAGAAACTCTTTGTAGGCGACACTCCCGGTCGCCCCGAATGACAGCCAGCTCATGAGGTGACTTCCTTCAACACACCGTCGTACCCTTGTGAGTACGCGGTGAAAACATCTTCCATGTCGGGTTCTACCCACCGCTCGCCTAACAAGCGCAGTTCCGGGAATGGCCAGGTTTCGCGCCACTTCGCAATCAGCTCCTCCGGTTCCGATGCATACAGGCGCAAGCTGCCGCTGCGCAAAGAGACGCCAAGTAGTTCAGGCAGGTCGCGAAACTGTACGAGCGCCGGCATGAGAGGCTCGACATCGAGCTCGAGCAGACGCACGCGAAAGGTTTCCCTCAAGGCACGCGGTGATGCTTTTGCCAGCAACCGGCCATTCTCAATGAACCCCACCTCGGTGCATCGTTCTGCCTCATCCATATAATGGGTCGTAACGAAAATCGTTTTCCCTTCATTGCTCAGATCGTAAAGCAAATCCCAGATTTGTTGCCGGTGCACGGGATCGAGTCCGCGCGTGGGTTCGTCAAGAAACAGCAGCGTGGGCTCGTGCACCAAAGAGCAACCGATGGCCAGGAGTTGCCGCATTCCACCAGACAAATTATCCGCCGTGGCCTTTCTTTTTTCCTGAAGATCAATCAGACGAAGCAGACGCTCAATGCGTCCGTCCAGCTCAGCACTCGGCACGCCATAAGCGCCGCCGAAAAAGCGAAAATTTTCCAGAACGGTCAGATCGCGATAAAGGCTGAAGCTTTGGGGAACGTAGCCAAATTTCGTACGCACCTGTTGGCGATCGTTCCAGACATCCGCTCCTTCGATCGTGGCATGGCCGCCAGTGGGATGGGTCAAGCCGCACAACATTCTCATGGTGGTAGTCTTGCCCGCTCCATTCGGGCCTAAAAAACCGAAGATCGTGCCAGCATCGATTGTAAGAGAGAGATCCTGCACTGCATGGACGGGGCCGTAGCTCTTGTTCAAATGATGAAGGGCGATGACCGGTTCATTCATCTCGATCTTATTGCGGTGATCATTTAAATTTGCAACCATCCATCAATAGCCAAAGGGTTATCTGCCATGAAAACTGAAATGATTCTGCACGTTCGATGCCCTCAAATCATTGCTATCGCCGCGCTTTTCCTGCTGGCGTTGCTCGTTAGCCCGAGAAGTTCAAGTGCTGACCCAGTATCGGAATTGGCCTCGTTTTCGGTCTTCGACAAAGTCGATCTGGCGCAATTGGCAAAGAGCGACGTGAAAACCGCGCACGGGCCGCCAATGAAGAACGCGCGATTTCTGGCTGTACAAAGCTGCTATGTCGTCCCGGGCTCCCCTGCTCAATTAATGACGGCTTTACGCCGATGGGAGCCAACAAGACATCGCGAATTAAAAGTATTTCTGCATTCTGACCTTCCGTCCAACCCGACGCCCGCTAACTTTGAAAAACTGAAGAACCCACCGAATAACGCCTCGGTGCGTTCATTCGTCACAGCGACTGAAAAGCTGAGTTCCGATCTGCAAATCAGTAAGGAAGAGGCGCAGAAATTTTCTGCTGGCGGTGCCGGAGGCGGCGTCATGCCGGCATCCGTTGCAGCGTTCTGGGCAGAGTTGCTCACTGCGCGAACGAAGGCTTTTGTATCCGGCGGCATGGCCGCAGAGCCGCCCTACAACCACGCAGGTCCCTCTATTCGGGCGAGCGAAGAAGTAAACGGCTTGTTGCGCGAGCAAGGCAAGATTCGCCAGCAATTTTCCGGACTTCTTGGTGCAACGGGAATCGGACGCGGGTCTGGATCACTCACATCGGACCTGTACTGGGAACTTCTCGATGCGAACGATCAAGGCGTTGTGACTCTTGGAGCATCCTACAGTCGAGGCGGAGCAGGCGGAACCTATCAGTCCGCGGATGTCCTGTACTACGCTAGCGGCGGTTATTATGTTGCGCTCACTCTTCATCAGCTCTGGCCTGTGACAGTGGAAGGAAAGCCTTCCACGCTAGTCTGGCGCGGCGACATGATTTCGTCGGCCGAGCTCGGGTCGCTGCACGGTGTTGAACGGCTTGGCTCGGAATCGGTCATGATGAAAAACATTACCAAGGCTGTTACCGCTTTTCGACGGGACACGAGTCGTTAAACGGATTTCATCGTGATGGAACAAATGAGAGTGTATGCGCTGCGATCCGTGATTCTAGTTTTGTCGGCGGCATGCTTCTTTGCCAGCACGGGACTCTCCCAGGAAAGCAACGGGTTTTGGCCTCTCTCGGGCGAGTTTTCCGCCGAAGGCACGTACGTTGGCGAAGGGGATGTGGAGCGCGGAGGCAAGAGAATCAACGACTTTGATGAGATCGATTCGGATATTCTCCTGGTGTTAACGCCGCGGATCAAGCTTGGCGTCCTCCGATTAGGGATGGAATGGGAGCGGTTCTCATTCGGTTTGCCAGAGGGCGCTGCTCTGCCCAACACGTTGCAGTCCTTCAGCACGATTATCGGTCTCGATACGCAGTTGTCCGATTCCATTCTCATGAGAGCGGAAATTCAGCCTGGCCTGTATAATTCAGGCCTGGGTCACTTGTTTTGGGATAACTTCAATATGCCTTTCGTCATCGGCGGCACGTACATTTTTAGTCCTAACCTGCAGCTTATCCTCGGTGTGAGCGTCAATGTCGAACGCAGGTACCCGGTGCTTCCGGCGGCAGGCGTTCGCTGGAAGATAGCGCGCCAATGGTTACTGAATGCTGTCCTGCCAACGCCGCGCCTGGAATATGAGATGACTGATGCTTTGTCGCTCTACGCGGGAGCAACAGTAAGGGACGCAACCTTCCGTGTGGACGATGAGTTTGGCGATTCGCATGGGATTCCGCGTCTCAACCATGCAGTCGTCACGTACAGTGAAATTCGGACCGGTGCGGGTTTCGACTGGAAAATTTCGCCCATCGTGACGTTCACCGGTGAGGTCGGCTACCAGCCATACCGGGACTTCGATTTCTACCGCGCTGAAGTGCGCTATCACCAGGTCGGCGGCGCCCCGTACGGCACCATTTCGCTGCACGGCGCGTTTTAGTTGTAGCCGGCATCGTTGATGCCGGTCCCGGGTCACCGCCCCCGGCTACAAACAACCTCATCGCAGATTTTGATCCAGCGCACCGATTTTCCGCGTCTCCGGCCAGCGCAGTGCAACACCGAACACCACTAGAATCGTTCCGATTCCTCCCGCGACCACAGAAATTACCGGGCCGAACAGCGCTGCGGTCAGGCCAGATTCCAGTGCACCGAATTCGTTGGATGTGCCGATAAAAATATTGTTCACCGACGAAACGCGTCCCCGCATTTCGTCCGGAGTAACCAGTTGCACAATCGAACCGCGAATGATGACGCTAACGCTGTCGAAGGCCCCAACAAGAAGTAGTATCCCGAGCGATAACCAGAACGTTTTCGATAAGCCGAAAAGGATCGTAGCAACGCCGAACCCCGCCACGCACCACAGTAAGTTTTTGCCCGCATGCTTCATGGGCGGCAAATGCGCCACGGCCATTGCGGTCGCAAAGGCGCCGATCGCCGGCATCGCCCGCATCCAGCCAAGACCAACCGGTCCGCAGTGAAGGATTTGATCGGCAAACATCGGCATTAACGCTGTCGCGCCGCCCAACAGAACAGCAAACAAATCCAGAGTGATCGTGGCCAGAATCACCTTTCTGCCAAACACAAACCGCACCCCGGCCATGAGACTTTTCCAGGTATTCGCCTCAGAGCGATCCCGGATCTGTTTGCTGCGGCGTATCGGAAAAACCAGAAGAAAAAACGCAAGCGAACACAACGCGTCCAACAAATATACAAAGGGGAATCCAATATACGCGATCAGTAATCCGCTCAGGGCTGGTCCAACAACAGATCCGATTTGGAAAATGCTGTTGTTCCATGTCACCGCATTCGCGAATGCATCACGCGGAACCAGTGTGGGAAAAAACGAACTGCGCGCAGCCCAACTAAACGTGCGCGCGGATGCTCCGATAAAGAGAAGCAGATAAATGAGTGGCACTGAAGCGTCGTCGAAGTGGAACATCGGATGATGCCGCTCAAAAACCGAAGCAACAACAGCCAGGGCGCGATTGCCTTCACGCAACGGCGGGATTTGAGGGATAACAAGGTGTTTCCACGAGACCAACGCCAGCCCTATCGACATCACCGCGCTAAAGATCTGGGTTACAAGTATGATATGTTTCCGACTGCACCGATCCGCCAGGTGGCCGGCTGGCAGGGAAAGCGTAACCACGGGCACGGCAATCGCCAGGCCAACAAGGCCAAGGGCAGTCGCAGAATGTGTCCGCGCATAAATCTCCCATTCCACCGCCACCGCGAGCATGAGCCGGCCGATGATCGAGAGTAAATTTCCGATCGTAAACAGGCTGAAGTCCCAGAACCGGAACGCGGCATAAGGATCGTGCGGTCGCGGCTCGGTCTCGATCAGCAGTGGATCGGCACCATGCCTTTGCGGCGATCGAGAGGAATTTGGATCGAGTGGTCGCGGCATGGTAAGGTGGCGCCGCAAGCTTCTAGCTTGCGGATCAAGGCAAAAGCAAGCTGGAAGCTTGCTCTACGTTACCGGTTTAAGATGGCGCAGACAGCGTCGTAAGCGCGAACACGCGCACGCAGATTTGTAGATTCGGCGCAAAGCATCGCAATCAGTTAGCGCAATTAGCCACGTATAAGCCGCTGTCTCGCGATAGTATAGGCTTGCTCTGCGCGGTGCTTTTTGTTTGGATCAGGGCGTGTGCGTTGCCGACGGTCAGGACTTGGGGAACGGAATCGCCTCAATCACGCAAAAAGGGGATGGTCGCGTTTACCACCACGCATTGGAGCGTGGGTACTAGCGGCGCAGGGTGAATCGCCTGCGGTACAAGAGGCACTTGAAAAGCTTTGCCGCACCTATTGGCAATCGATTTATGTTTTCGTGCGGCGACAGGGTGCCGATTCCGAAGAAGCAAAAGATCTTACTCAAGGGTTTTTTGCATTGCTGCTGGAACGCCGGGACCTGAATTCGGTGCGCAAAGAAAAAGGGCGCCTGCGTTCCTATCTACTCACATCACTCAAACATTTCCTCACAAACGAGCATAACCGCGCGATGGCCATTAAGCGCGGTGACGGCCAGCGGTTGATTCCCCTGGAGGATTTGCACGAGCGCGAGGCGGTGGGCTTTGGGACGACGGGTACTTTGACTGCCGAGCAAATTTACGAACGCAATTGGGCCTTGGCCCTCCTGGACCAGGTCCTGACGCGTTTAGGAGACGAGCACCGTGCCAATGGTCCCGCGTCCGCGGGATTGTTTGATCGGCTCCAGGAATTACTCACCGACGAATCAGATCGCCCAGCGCATTGCAGCCTTCCGCCGTTGTGTAATTGGGATAACACCCGTCCGGCGATGGTACGAGCCCGAAAGCGTTCGGGGCGGGCTGCGAAAGCGCGAACCCGCAAAGCGCAAGCAGAATTAGGACTGACCTCTGACTTCTGATTTCTGATCTCTGATTTCTGACGATTGTCGTTTTCATGATCCACGAATTGCGAGCCCCGCGCGATTTTCCGAAATACGCAGAATTGCGTACGAATGCTGTTGCACTGGTTGGATGTTTTCCGTAAACAAAAAGGATGAATTCTGTTGCTGAGTACCATCAGCAGGCAGAAGAGGCATTCACTTCGCTAAAGTTGACTCCCCGCGAAGCTGAAGTCCTGTTCTGGATTTCACAGGGAAAAAGCAATCGGGATATCGGCATGATTCTCGGCACAAAGACCGGTACCATCTGCAAGCACGTCGAACATATTTTCGGCAAGCTTAATGTCGAGAATCGGACTTCCGCCGCAATGATGGCGCTCGAAGCGTGTAGCTCCAGTGCACCCGCACCTGAAAGCAACTCTGGTCGCGCCTGGGCCGCACTCTCCGGTGTGATCGCGATACTGGTTCCAGAACTTTGCTCGGATGCCTGTGAAATTTGCGACTCACTCTCGTCTTT
This sequence comes from uncultured Verrucomicrobiae bacterium, assembly GCA_963753675.1. GTDB lineage: Bacteria > Verrucomicrobiota > Verrucomicrobiia > Chthoniobacterales > UBA10450 > Udaeobacter. The sequence continues at coordinate 126,285 of CAVWCZ010000002.1, forward strand.
GGTGGCGTGACGCGAGGCTACTCGGATTGTCTGAAGAATCGCTAGAATGCCGCAGAACTTCGCCGCACGCTTCGAAAAACACAGCGGCTTAGTTTTGGCATTGTCCTAGTCGCAACCCATTTTCACATGCCTCGGGGCCGTTCCTTGTAGCTGGTCAAAGAAGTTTCTCAGTTCCGTTCGAACGGCTTCAAATGACAAGCGTTCGCGTGTGTGCTCCTGCGATTCGGAGACAATCGCCTGGCGCAGGTCTGGATTTTCCAACAGCTCAAGTGCCAGTGCAGCGATCTCAGCAATCGTTCGTCCTTCGCCGCAAGTTTTGGGAAATGCAATCCGTTCAATCGCGCCGTCGCCACCAACGCATGGAATCCGGCAGAGAAGCGCGTCACCTGCGACCTGGCCCGGCACATGACTGCGATCGAGTTGCAAGACGATCTTATGGCGAGCTACATCCCCCAGGTAATCAGGGTAGCCCTTCCATTTCTCAATTAGCTGAAGTTTTCCTTTGGGAAAATTGAGTTCCTCGAGCAATCGCCGACCTTTTTGGCCGTCCAGATTCACCACTGTGACCGGTTCGCCTGTCTGTTCGCAGAGCTGACGCGCAACTAGTAGCGCTGCGAAATGATTGCGCGATGGCATTTCCCATTCGCGTGTGCCGACGAAAATTCCAGAGCGCTCGTTCGGTGGCAAAGAAAAATCCCATCGTTGATCCTCGATTGGGTAGGGAGTGGGAATAAACGCTACTGTCGCTGGATCGAGTTTCGAGCGGACTCGCTGATAGATTTCCGCGGCCTCGGGAGTGGTGGCGACGCAGCCGTCGGCATCCAGCACAATTTTCAGAAATCGCTCCAGTTTTGTCTTGTTGCTCAATTGTTGCGCAATCTGATGAAGACCTGTCTCCTTCAATGAAACAGCGACCTTCCGCCCTTGCTCTTTAAGGTCGGCCAGAGCGCGCTGTGACGCACGAAAATCGCCGCGCAAAAGAAGAACGACCGGCGTGTTCTCGTCAATGGCGCGGCGCGGATCGCAATGGAACGCGCCCAATGTGCTCGCGGCGAAAGCGTGAAAATTGATCGGCGAATGCGCGCTTTCGCCGGGAACAGGCACGCTGTGGAATTGCTGTTCCGGATCACGTCCCCCAGGGTTGAGAACCGTGACGCGAAAATTCTCCGCTCTCTGAAGTGTCATTGCTGGATGAGCCCGCGAGTCACGCGAATTGAGGCGAATAGTAGCACATGCGTCCGGCTTGTGGCGTATGACGTCGCAAGCCGGAGGCATCCGCTACTTTTCAGGTCGTGTCATTTGCGGCCTAACCGATTCATTCGTGGAGATCACCCGGTTCGCCTACTCTGATTGATTGTGGAAGAGGTTGCCTATTTCGGCCCTCGGCGGCGCGCGAGCCCGCCTGTCGCATTTCGTCAATCGTCGGCGGCGGCACTGCTGATCTCAAGAGCGTGTTTTCCTGGTTCTCCTGATCAAGCGGCTTCACCGGAATCGCACGGCGGATCTCGGCTGGTTGGCGGTCCTCAGGTTGAACCGGGATGGCTTTCGGAATCTGTTCAACGGGAAGTGCCTTTCGAATTTCGGGAACGGATGGTGGTGTGAGGGAATTTGGCTGATTTGCGTCTGCAGCGTTACTTGCCGGTTTCACTTCGCTCACACCCGTTCCGTTAGTGTTCTGGTTTTCGGCTGTTTCCGCTGGAGCCTGCGGCGGTAGCTCCGGTTTTAATGTCGGCTTGAGCGAATCATAGGGGTCGTCATCAGCTATCAGAGTAGGACTTTTTATGGCGACCGGCGTGACTTCATTCAGGTTCACAGCGAGTTCTGCTCGAGGTAAATCGCTGGAGCCAAATTCGCGCGCGAGGCGCGCGCGCGGTTCGCCGTGGATGTTGCATTGCTCGGTTGGTGCTTGCGATGGTGTCGCAATCTCCATGTAAGTGGTGCGACGCTGAACTGTGTCGCCATTCGCCGCTATCACTTGATCGTAACATTGGTCCGTTGCTAACAGGCCCGATCTCGAACAAATCTCGATCTTCTTCAGATTGGACGGCTTCTTAATTTCTCGCGGCGGATAACTCTGCGCAGCCGCATTCATGACATCGACCCAGATAGGCAGCGCCAGTTCGCGCCCAAACGCGCCGCGATAGATTTTCTGTGGTTTATCGAAGCCGGTCCACACGGCGCAGGTGAAATTGGAATCGTATCCCGCAAAGAGCGCATCGGTAAAATCGTAGGCTGTGCCGGTCTTGCCAGCCGCCGGAAATTTTTTCAGTCCAAACTGCGTGTATGCGGCCTTTCCTGTTCCGGATCTAAGCGCATCCACAAGACAGGAATGCACTTCGTACGCGCTCTCAGATTTGAGCACGATTTTGCGGATGCTCTGCTTCTTCCCGTCCCATACGACCGTTCCGTCTTTTTCCTCGATGCGCTCCAGAATATGTGGTCCGCTCGCTCGCCATCCGCCATTCGGGAAAATTGTGTATCCGAGCGCGAGTTCGGCCAGAGTTATCTCGCTGCTACCGAGAAACGTCGCCGGATATGGACGAAGCGGCGAACGAATGCCCGCGGCAGAGCAAAGCTGCAACACCGATTCGACGCCGGCATCCATACCGATCCGGACGGTTGCGCCATTTTTCGATTTCACCAGAGCCTGCCTTGCGGTTAACCGACCCTCATAACGATTTTCAGCGCTTTCGGGCCCCCATTCGCCAAGAATTCCGGTCGTACCGCCGATCATCACGGCGCGGTTATCCAGCGGCGAATCTTCTACTACCGAGCCGGGATACATCCCTTTCTCGAATGCAGCCGCATAAACGAAAGGCAGCATCGCCGTGCCCGCAGGGCGACGCGCTTGCAGGGCGCGATCAAATTGGTTGTGCTCGAAATCGCGCCCGCCCACCAGCGCAAGAATGTCTCCGGACGCGTTATCCAGTCCGATGACCGCGCCCTGCAAATACTCGGGGGCGGGCTGTTCAGCCATTTTACCGTTCGCCTTGGCTTTGCGAAACGACGCAGCGTATTCGGCGTAGGTCTGATGATTGTACTCGGGATGCTGCTCGACCTGATCCAAATGCGCTTTTAAAGACTCCTCCGCGGCCCTTTGGAGATTCACGTCAATGGTGGTGTGTATACGATAGCCTTCGTTGATTGCGCGATCCCATCCCACCGCGGCGATGACCTGCTGCCGAATGTAATCGACCGCGTAGGTCTGGCCTTGAGCGTTTTGCCGGCTGCCTACAACAATCTTTTGCGACCTCGCAGCGGCGCATTGTTCACGGCTGATAAAGCCCAGGTCGCGCATACGGTCGAGCGCGAAATCGCGTACTTCGCGAGAATTGTCGCGATCGTTCCACGGCGATAATCGATTTGGACTTTTAATCAGGCCGGCCAGTGAGGCGCATTCTGCAAGAGTCATTTCACGCGCAGGCTTTCCGAAATATCCGCGCGCAGCTGCTTCGGCGCCGTATAACCCGCCGCCGAAATAGATTCGGTTCAGGTAAAGCTCCATGATCTTTTGTTTGCTGAAATGATCTTCGATGCGACTGGCCAGAAATATCTCCAGCAGCTTCCGGCGATATGTCCTCTCCTTGAGCGAAAAACTGTTACGAGCCAGTTGTTGTGTGACAGTGCTGGCCCCCTGGCGGACATGACCTGCCGTCAGATTTTTGAGGGCCGCGCGAACGATTCCGAGCAAATCGTAACCGTGGTGCTCGTAGAATTTTGCGTCCTCGACCGCAATGACAGCGTTTATAAGATCGGGGGGCAGTTTCTCGTAGGGTACTGTCTCGCGGTTTTCGACATAAATTTGCCCAAAGATCTTGCCATTGCGATCCAGAATCACGCTGGCTGATTCCATTTGCTCGAGCTGGTTCAGGTCGAACGTTTTAGCCTGTGCTTTCAGATCGAAGACGACGCTCGAGACAAAAACTGTCATGAAGAGGGCCAGAACTGCCAGAATGGCGGCGGGAATGTAGAACCACGGCCGGAGGTACCATGGCCGCCGGAAACGATAGCCTGGCGGTGGCCTGAGATATGTGGCGGTCGATGGTCTCACAGCGAAAGGAACGACTCGGTCGCACAACTTAGGTCGTTCGGTTGACGATTCAACGATTTAAGCCGGTTTTCGAATTTAAGCGTACGGTTGGCATTCCAGACTCAGTTAGGAATTCCCATTAGTCATTCACAACCTCCAAAAGGACAATCTGAAATGGTTCGCTCGGCTCAACTCGATCAGACTAAGGTCGCGTTCCCGATGCAATGTAACGAAACGATTTTGGAATGAATACCGGCAACGCCGACCTCATCCGAATGATTCGCGCGGAGATTGAAAGGCACGGTCCGCAATCGTTCGCTTGGTTCATGCAACAGGCGCTCTATCATGTTGACCACGGATATTATTCTTCGGGCCGCTGCGGGATTGGGCGAAAGGGTGACTATTTCACCAATGTGAGCGTTGGGCCGCTTTTTGGGCAATTGCTCGCCGCCCAGTTCGTCGAGATATGGGAGCGACTCCGCAAACCTGGTCGGGGCGGCGGCGTTGGAAGCTTCGTGATTGTGGAGCAGGGGGCGCACGACGGGCAATTTGCCCACGATGTTCTCCACTGGGCGCAAAAACGCGCACCGGAATTCTTCGCAGCTTTACGCTATCGAATACTCGAGCCGTTTCCGTTTCTACAAAAACAGCAAGCGGGGACACTGCGATCATTTCGCGAGAAGGTTGAATGGTGCGATTCGTTGAAACCCTTTACGGGTGTTCACTTTTCCAACGAACTGCTCGACGCCATGCCGGTGCGCCTGGTTGCTAACGGCAGGGAAAAACTTGTCGATGTTGATGGCGACCGGTTCGTTTTCGTTGAGCGCGAGGCCGTGAATCAAACGTTTAATCAAACTGCGCTTGCATGGATCGACGAGATCGCGGCGAACTTAAAACGCGGATACGTCATAGCGATCGATTACGGCCGTTTGGAAAACGAATTTCGCGGGAGCGTTCAGGTGCGCGCGCGACATCGAAATCTTGATTCGCCTTTCGAAGAAATCGGGGTCGCGGACATCACGATGCATGTGGATTGGATGACGCTTCTCAGGCGCGCGCGCCAGAATGGCTTTCAGGTCGCCGGGTTCACCGATCAACATCATTTCCTGACGGGAGTCATCTCGCAGTTTGCCGACAATGATTTAGATCAATTGTTCCTTCCTGATTCGGTCAAGGCCAGGCGCGAACTGCAAACGCTGCTGCATCCGGAAATGCTCGGGCGCGCCTTTCAGGTTCTGGCGCTGGAAAAGAAAACTGAGCCGGGCGCGACGCCGTTGGCTGGCTTTAAATTCGCGCGTAAGCCATGGCGGACGGCAGGCATTTGACGAATTACCAGCCATCCCTGCGCATTCTCGAGTGCTTCGAACGCGGTGAAAAAATCGCTTAGCCGACCACGAGCAAACCTTAAGTAAACTTTTGCACGAGCCAGATGATCAGTAGCACTATCGCTGCGATCCAGAGGATATGGAAAAAGACACCAGTGAGGACGAAGACGAACTTTATCAGAATCCAAATGATGAAGAGAACGATCGCGAGCCATATTAGAGCATTCATGCCCCTGAATCGCTCCTGATGGTATTGGGAGATGTGAAGGTCTTGGTTTACGCGCAATTACGCGGGATCAGAAACAGAAAGATCGTCCGACGTCGTAGTGATTACTCGCGGTTTTTGGTCGCCGGTGCGTCCAGGAGATTCTCTTCCTCCTGCAACGGCTTCGCTTGACGCGCCTGTTCCTCGATCACGTTAGCTTCGCTGGATAAACCTGCTTCAGCTTTGGTGGAAGGCGTGTCGGGTTCTTCCTCCGGTGCCCGCTTTCGGGACGATTGTATCTGCGTCGCTTGCGCGTCGATTCTGGAAACAGGAACGCCCTGCGGAAAAACCACTTCACGCGCTTCATCCGGCATCGAAATTCCGTGTGTTTGAAAGGCGCGTTTTACGAGGCGGATGAGCGAAGAGCGCACTTTCAGCCAACTGTGTTCCCGGCCGTTAATCCAAAAATAAATGCGAAGGTTGACCGTTGCTTTTCCCAGGCTGTCCGCCAGAACCGATGGTGCGGGATCATCCAGCACTGCGGGATGTTCCATCAGTACGGCCAGCGCGATCTCCTGCGCTTCGTCGATGGAATCATCATAGCCGATGCCGACGACAAAATCCTCGCGCCGGTTGGAGTTGGTCGTGAAGTTGCGCAGGTTATTCTTGTAAACGGTGGCGTTCGGAATCTGCACGAGATTGCCATCGAGAGTCATTAGAATCGTGGTGCGCACATTTAGTTGCTGCACGTATCCAGTCACTCCAGAAATTTCGACCAGATCTCCAGTCTCAAACGGCCTCTGCATACTTAAGAAAATGCTGGCCAGGAAGTTCTCCGTGATGTCGCGAAAAGCGATGCCGACAGCCAGACCGATCAAGCCTGTGCCACCCACGACTGTCAACGCCAGTTGGGTGAGACCCGAAACTCTGAGAACAATATAGGTGCCGAAAAGAAAGACCATCACGCCGACGGCGATTGCGATCACATTGCGGAGCAGTTTCGCGTGAATCCGCGGGCGCAGGAACGAGCGCGCGCCCCGGCTTGCGAGCAGACCGGCGCCTACCGACAGCGCGAGGATGATGAGAGCGAACCCGAGGAACGGAAGCGAATGGATGAAGTCACGCCACAACGCCATCAGCCCGCTCCAAGCCCCACTGAAATCCCACATTGAGGGCACCGCTACATCCATTCGATTGACGACGGCCACAACGTCCTGAGTATTGCGCGCCAGATCGCCTGCCCATTTCTTTAGCTCAGCCGTTTTTGCCTTTCCATTTAGGAAGACAACCCCTTCCTTGACTTGCACGGTAGGAGCAGCGAACCACTTAGTCGCCTCCAGAACGCGCTGCAGCCGCTGGCGAATTTCTTCGTCCCGAGCGACCGGGTTAACATCGACCTTGGCTGGGGCGAGGGAGAGATCCGGAGTGACAGGTGCAGCCGACTGAGGTGTCGCTGGTGAGGAGGACGATTGCGCCAGGGCCGTCATGCGACAGGCCAACGCGAGCAAGACCATCGCAAAAAGGCTCGCAAATTTAAGAGGCGGCGTTCTGCTTTTCGACCGGCGGGAGGCGGCGTTCATCTTTTCTGGCGGCGCGGCTGGCAAGGTCGGCACGGTGAAGCGCGCGTCTCATCTCCATTTCGCTCAATGTGGCTCTTTTGGTTTTACTTTTCCGGATTTCGGCCCGGCCAGATTCGTTTAAGGGGTAGTTCGGAGAAATCGGCGCGCCGCCGTTAGCGGGCTCCAAATTCACGCGTGAGGCGCGCTTTGCGCCTCGACTCGACGAATCAAAACAGCACGGCTGCGGATCTCGCCGCCAAATCTTAGGCGTCCCAGTCTGCCTGCTTGCGCGATTTCTTTGCGGAGAAGCGACTTAGCGCATGCCATGGCCCAGGTTTTTTCGAAAAGTGCGAACGTTCGCGCACGCGTCACAATTTTCGGGTTTGTTGTCCTTGTATGCGGAGCGGGTTGGGCTACTTCGACGATCTATTGGTCTCCCTACACCACAGAGGTCAATGTCCCGCTCCAACAACCCATTCCCTTTAGCCATAAACATCATGTTACCGACGACGGCATCGATTGCCGTTATTGCCATACTTCAGTAGAGAAATCGTCTTTTGCAGGCGTCCCCTCGACTCAGACGTGCATGACCTGTCATTCGCAACTGTGGAGGGACGCCCCTGTGCTCGCTTCACTTCGTGAAAGTCTCGCCACCGGCAAACCGTTAAAATGGGTCCGGGTAAACGATTTGCCAGGATACGTCTATTTCAATCACAGCGCTCATGTAGCAAAGGGAATTGGCTGCGAAGAGTGCCATGGACGGGTGGATCAAATGCCGCTCACGCGCAAAGCGGAGACTCTCTACATGCGGTGGTGCCTGCATTGCCATGAGAATCCGCAAAAATTCATTCGACCGCGCGACAAGGTCTTCGATATGGCGTGGCAGCCGCCGCCAGACCAACTGGAGCAAGGGCGAAAGCTGATACGCGAGTATCACGTGGATACAAGCGGTCGCCTAACAAATTGCAGCACCTGTCACCGATGAATTATTCATCCAACAATGGTAAGGCGCGACCGCCGGGCGCGCCGGACGGCTCGGCGAGCCGTCCCTACCAGCAACGAGAGATCGACGAATTTCTTACCGGCGCCAGCGAGTGGCCGGAAGGCTTGAGCCGCCGTGAATTTCTCCGACTGGCCGGCGCAACGCTGGCGTTCGCGGGATTGAGTTCCTGCACAAAACAGCCCTTGGAAAGAATTGTTCCCTACGTTGAACAGCCGGAGATTGTCATTCCGGGCAAGCCGCTGCGTTTTGCCACGGCGACGCAATATGGCGGATTCGGACAGGGATTACTGGTAACCGGGTACGAAGGGCGCCCAACGAAAATTGAAGGGAACCCGACGCACCCCGCCAGTCTCGGGGCGACCACGGTTTGGGCACAGGCGGATGTCCTCGATCTTTACGATCCGGACCGCGCGCAAACTGTTACCACCGGCGGCGCGATCAAAACAGTCGGCGAATTTTGGAACGTGCTGAATCTTGCGATCGAACCGCTGAGATCCAACGGTGGCGCTGCGTTTCGTATTCTCACTGGGCCAACAAGCTCGCCGACGTTGCTGGCACAGTTGGGTAATGTCTTACAGAGTTTTCCGGCCGCGCGCTGGTGTATCTGGGACCCGCTCAATCGCGACCACATTCGTGACACCGAAGTGATCTGCGATTTTTCAAAGGCAAAAATCGTTGTCGCATTTGATTCCGATTTTCTCTACGCGCATCCATACGCGCTGCGTTACGCGCGCGATTTCGCAAAGGGTCGGCGCGTGATTGAACCGGACGGCGCCCGCATGAGCCGCTTTTACGCCGCGGAACCGACTCCCACCATCACCGGCTCTAACGCCGATCACAGGATTGCAATCGCCGCCCGGGATATTTTACCGTTGGCGCAAGCGATTGCCGACGGTCTGGCCCTTCCAAAACTCGACGGCTTTAAGCCGTCAAGTTTCTCTGGGCCGAGAGCCGATATGCAACCATGGATTGATGCTGTGGTTGCTGATTTGAAGGCCAGCCGCGGTGCGAGCGTTTTGGTCGCGGGCGAAACGCAGCCGCGGGAATTGCACGCGCTGGTGGCGCAAATGAATGCCGCACTCGGAAACGTCGGGCAAACGGTGTCGCCGGCGCCGGTCCTCTCGTTGCCCGGAAGCCGAGTCGCCTTTCGGGATTTAGTAGATGAAATGCAGCGCGGCAAGGTCAGGCTGCTCATCGTTTTCGGCGGAAATCCGCGATACGACGCGCCTGTGGATTTCAATTTTGCAGATGCATTCAACAAAGTGCAACTGCGTGTGCATCACAGCGTTTATTTCAACGAAACATCGCGTCACTCGCACTGGCACGTGCCGGCGGCACACTTTCTGGAATCGTGGAGCGACACACAGGCATTCGACGGAACAACTTCGATTGTGCAGCCGCTGATCGAACCGATGTATGCCGGAGTTACAGCGCACGAAATTCTCGAAGCGGTTACAGAACGTTCTCCTCGACCCGCGTACGAAATTGTGCGTAGCCAATGGAGCGGTCAGCAGCCTGCGCCTGACTTTGACTCAAAATGGCGCCGCGCGTTGAGCGATGGCGTCGTGCGGAACATAGACTTTCAGTCTGTGCGCCCGGCGGAGTTGCACGCCGCTGAAATTTCGGAACCCAGGGACACAGTGACAGCGGACAACATGTCCGCTGGGCGCACAGGCCAAAGGCCCATGTTCCGCAGCGACGGGCTCGAAGTTCTTTTCCGCCCCGATGTGAGTGTGCTCGACGGTCGTTATGCGAATAACGCCTGGCTGCAGGAATTGCCCCGCCGATTTTCGGCGCTGACTTGGGACAACGCTGCACTCATCAGTCCGCAATTGGCCAAGAACTCGGGTTTGGAAAATGGCGATGTGATCGAGCTAACGTTTCGCGGACGCAAGGTCCGGGCACCGGTGTGGATTCAGCCGGGACAGGCAAAAAATTCCGTGACGCTGCCGCTGGGATATGGACAAAGCGTGATAGGCAGAGTGGGGCAGCACGTTGGCTTTAATGCATACGCGCTGCGAACGTCGGATGCATCGTGGTTCGGCGACGGCCTAACGATTCGCAAAACAGGCGATCGCCAATGGCTGGTCACTACGCAACATCATCACGAGGTGAAGGGCCGCGGCATTTTGCACGATGGGACGCTCGCCGGATTTCTTGCCGATCCTCATTACGCACAAAAGCCGGAACAGCTTCCGCCGCTCGATTACACGCTCTATCACCCGGATGAATATCCGTACAAAAGTTACAAGTGGGGCATGGTGGTCGATCTCAACGTGTGCATCGGCTGCCATGCATGCACGATCGCCTGTCAGGCGGAGAACAACATTCCCGTTGTGGGAAAACAACAGGTCGGCATTCACCGTGAGATGCACTGGATCCGCGTGAGCACGTTTTACGCGGGTGGTGAGGAAAATCCCAGGATCACGCATCAGCCTGTTCCATGCATGCATTGCGAGAACGCTCCATGCGAGCTGGTCTGCCCCGTCGGCGCCACCGTGCACGACAAGGAAGGATTGAATCTGCAAGTTTACAACCGCTGTGTTGGGACGCGTTACTGCTCGAACAACTGCCCGTACAAAGTGCGGCGTTTCAATTTTCTTGAATACAACAGCGGACTGAGTCCGAGCGTGAAGCTGGTAAAAAACCCGGACGTCACGGTGCGTTCGCGCGGGGTGATGGAGAAATGCACCTATTGCCTTCAGAGAATTAACGCGGCGAGAATCACGGCTGAACTCGAACAGCGCAAAATCCGTGACGGCGAAATTGTCCCGGCATGCGCACAGGTTTGCCCGGCAGAAGCGATTACTTTCGGGGACATGAACGATTCTCAGAGTCGCCTGATGCGTTCGAAACGCTCGCCACTGAACTACTGGATGCTGGGTGAACTGAACACGCAGCCGCGTACGAGTTATCTTGCTAAGCTACGCAATCCGAGCGCGCAGTTTGTGATCAGTGATCGGTGAACGGTGATCAGTATGGACGCGCAAACCCGATCACCGATCACCGATCACCGATCACAGTCCGTTTCCCCGCTCGGCTATCCGACAAACCTGCTCGCGCCAGGGCAAACGTACGCCAGTGTCAACGAAACAATCGCCGACATCCCACTCAAGCGTCCGCCGGGACCGTGGTGGGTCGGATTCATCATTTCCTTTCTGTTGCTGATGATGTTTTTGGTCGCCGTCACGTGGCTTTTCTGGAAAGGCGTCGGCATCTGGGGAATCAACATCCCGGTTGCCTGGGGATTTGCGATCGTGAATTTCGTCTGGTGGGTGGGAATTGCGCATGCCGGAACATTTATCTCCGCGATTTTGCTTTTGCTTTTCCAGCCGTGGCGCACCGCCATCAACCGTTTCACGGAAGCGATGACGCTCTTTGCAGTCTGTTGCGCGGGTCTGATGCCGCTGTTTCACCTCGGGCGTCCCTGGGTTTTTTACTGGCTTTTCCCGTATCCCGACACGATGCGGCTCTGGCCGCAATTTCGCAGTCCGCTGGTCTGGGACGTGTTTGCGGTGGGCACGTATTTCATCATCTCATTATTGTTTTGGTATCTCGGCCTGGTTCCTGATCTGGCCACTGTACGCGATCGCGCAAAGAAGCTCTGGCAAAAAAAGGTGTACGGCTTTTTTGCTCTGGGCTGGCGCAATTCCGCGGCGCACTGGCAGCGGCACCAGATCGCGTACCTCTTACTGGCAGGGCTTGCGACGCCACTGGTCCTCTCAGTGCACAGCGTAGTCAGTTTTGATTTCGCGGTGGCGATTGTACCCGGCTGGCACTCGACCATTTTCCCGCCGTACTTCGTGGCTGGCGCAATCTATTCCGGTTTCGCCATGGCCCTGAACATCGTCATTCCAGTGCGGAAGGTCTATCACCTCGAAAATGTGATTACCGATCGTTACCTCAACAACATGGCTAACATCATGTTGGTCACCGGCATGATCGTTGCCTATGGCTACTTCATCGAGGCGCTGATGTCCTGGTATAGCGGCGACATCTTTGAGATCTACATGATGACCAACCGCGCGTTTGGTCCTTACGGCTGGGTCTTCTGGGTGCTGATGCTTTGCAATGTCCTGGTGCCGCAGGCGCTCTGGTCGGCACGGATTCGACGAAGCCCGGTGCTGCTTTTCTTTGTGGCGCTCTTCATTAATGCCGGCATGTGGATCGAGCGGTTCGTGATCGTGATCACCAGCTTGCATCGCGATTTTCCGCCCTCGATGTGGGCGATGTTTTATCCCACCAAATGGGATTGGATGATCCTATTCGGGAGCGTCGGGCTGTTTCTGACGCTGCAATTTCTGTTCATGCGATTCGTGCCGATGATCTCGATTTCGGAAACGCGAGAACTGGTCGCGGAGCCACAGAAGGCCAACACCCTATGAGCAAGAGCTATGGATTGCTGGCTGAATTTTCCACACCAGAAAAGCTCATGTATGCTGCCAAGGAAGCCTACGCTGCGGGCTTTCGCAAGATGGACGGCTACTCGCCTTTTCCTGTGGATGGCCTGGGTGAAGCCCTCGGAAAAAAAAATCGTCTTCCGCTACTGGTTTTAATTGGCGGCATTGTCGGAGGCGTCGGCGCATATTTCATGGAGTGGTACGCCAACGCGATTAGCTATCCACTCAATATCGGCGGTCGCCCGATTCACAGCTGGCCCGCCTTCATCCCGATCACATTCGAATTAACCGTGCTCTGCGCCGGACTGACTGCTTTCTTTGGATCGTTTGCGCTCAATGGTCTGCCTCGCCCGTATCACCCGCTGTTTCACATCCCGGAATTCGATCGCGCGTCGCAGGATCGGTTCTTTTTGTGCATTGAAACGGCAGACCCGAAATTCCACCTCAACGAAACCCGCGTCTTTTTGCAGGGCCTCGATCCGCTTTCGATTAAGGAGGTGCCGGAATGAATCGAGACGAAGCTGGTAGGGCGCGACCCCCGGGCGCGCCGGGCCCTCCGCACCGCAAAAAGCTACCGCATGAACGACCGCGTTGGCTACGTCCCGAAGACGAAATTTTTTTCATCACGGTCTGTTGCGCGTCGCGCGGCAAAAACCAGCTTTGCAACCCGGGAATTGCTCACAGTATTTTTGATTCAGTCGAATTCCGAAATCAAACCAACGTGTGGTACGCACGTTTGATCTGCCTAATGCCAGACCATTTGCACGCACTCATCTCGTTCCCATACGAGCGACCGATGAATCAAATCATGTCTGATTGGAAACGATTCCTGGCCAACAAGCTTAAGATCGAATGGCAGCGGGATTTTTTCGATCATCGCTTGCGGAAGGAAGAAAGTTATCTGGAAAAAGCGGACTATATTCGCGCAAATCCCGTACGGGCAGGGTTAATCGCAGCGTCAGAAGATTGGCCTTATTTTTGGCAAGCCGATCCGCAAAAACACAGCTCAATTTGTGGAGGCCGGGCGTTGCGTGGCGGCGCGCCCGGCGGTCGCGCCCTACCATTGCTGCTTGCAATCGCACTGCTGCTGGCTGCTTGCCGCCCTGATATGGAGAATCAGCCCAAGGCGAAGCCGCTTTCTGAAAGCGATTTCTTCTCTAATCAAGCGAATGCACGGCCGATTCCACCGCATACGGTCGAGCGGGGCGGCGCTCGTGAGAATACTGCCTTTTACACTGGCCTAACGAACGGGACGTATATAACGCAGCTACCGATCAAGCTGACGCCGGAATTGCTGGCCCGCGGCCGTGAACGATTCGACGCAATGTGCTCCGAATGCCACGATCGTACAGGCAGCGGAAACGGGATGGTGGTATTGCGCGGATTTCCGCAACCTCCCTCCTACTATGTTCCTCGCCTGCGTAACGCGCCGATAGGACATTTCTTCGATGTAATCACCAATGGGTACGGCGTGATGTATTCGTATGCCACGCGCGTCGAGCCGGAGGACCGCTGGGCTATCGCTGCATACATCCGTGCGCTGCAGCTCAGTCACAACGTTAACGCGTCTGAGCTCACTCCGGCTGAGCAACAGAAACTGGAGAGCGAGCAATGATCTCCATCGTCAACGGCTCGGTGGATCGGATAAAAATTATTTCGCTGGGCGTCGGGGTGCTCGGGCTGGCGGGGTGCGTTGCCGGTTGGATTCTTGCGCCCGCAGACTTTTTTGTCGCTTATCTCTTCGGTCACCTGTTTTTTCTCGGGCTTTCACTCGGCTCACTCGGGTTTCTGATGATCCATCATCTTACTGGCGGGTATTGGGGCTACAGCGTCCGGCGGTTCCTGGAAGCGGCGATAGGCAATTTGCCTTTATTGGCGCTTTTATTCGTGCCGATTTTCTTTGGACTAACGGATCTTTACCCGTGGAAAAATCCTTCCGTCATCGCGAGCGACGAAATTCTGCGTCACAAGCAAATTTACCTTAACACCACGGGATACGTTATCCGCAGCGTTGCGATGTTCGCGATCTGGATCGTTATGGCGCGATTACTTTTGAAATGGTCCGCAGAGCAGGATGCGACGACGTCTGTAGAACCGACGCGTAAGATGCGCTCCCTCAGCGGGCCGGGATTGGTGATCTATCCGGTGACAATGACCTTTACTGCCATCGATTGGCTGATGTCTCTCGAGAAGGATTGGTACTCAACCATGTTCGCTGTCATGATCTGCATCGGGCAGATGCTGAGCGCATTGGCATTGGTGATCTTGCTCCTTTCCGCCGCTGCGCGTTCCCGGCAACTGGGCCCGATTATTTCGACAGAGGAGACCCTTCACAAAATCGGCAACCTGCTTCTCGCTTTCACCATGCTGTGGGCCTATCTCGAATTCGGGCAACTGCTCATTGTCTGGTCTGGAAATTTGCCTCACGAAATCTCGTGGTACCTGCACCGCGTTGCCGACGGCTGGCGCTGGGTGTGCGTGTTCCTGTTTCTCTTCAACTTCTTCATCCCATTTTTTTTGCTGCTGATGCGTCCGGTCAAAAGACGGGTGTCGATTCTGGCCAGCGTCGCCGGATGCATCCTGATCGCGCATATCGCCGATGTGTGGTGGACGATCGCACCCAGCCTGCATCCGCAGCACTTTTATTTCACCTGGTGGGCCATCGTCACTTTCGTTGGCATCGGCGGAATTTGGTTGGCCGCATTTTTGAGAAACCTGGGGGCGAAACCAGTCGTGCCGCTGAATGATCCGCGGTTCGCGGTGGCTGTGCCGGCATGAACACGAAGACCGAAGGTAAAGATTATGAAGCAAAGGACGTAGACGTTCCGGCGTTGTTTACCATCGCGCTTCTTTTGTTGTTCTCGAGCATTGCGATTTTCATCGTGGTCAAAGTGATGATGCACTACTTCAAGGTCCACGAGCCGCGCGTAACTGCCGGTCAGACCAATATTCCTTCAACGCGCGCGCGGGAATTTCCACAACCGAGACTGGAGGTGAGACCTGGGGCTACACTTGCAGAACTGCGAGCTGCGGAAAACTCCGCTCTCAACTCGTACGGCTGGATTGATCGGAAGACGGGAATTGCGCGCGTACCGATCGATCGCGCGATTCAATTGCTCCTGCAACGCGGTCTCCCCGATGTCGGCACGGGCCAGACGCCACTGAGCTTAATGCAGGCGCGTCCAGCGGAAACCGCGAGCCCGCCGCGCCTCAAAATGCCTAAGCAGAAATGAAAACATGTTTGTCATGTCGAGCGAAGTCGAGACATCCCGATGCATTGTCGCGGATGACGCCGCGGGGTTCCTCGACTTCGCTCGGAATGACGGTGCTTTTGATTTTTGGCTTAGCCGGTACCGTCTTCGGTCTTACTCCCGGCGATCTTAGCCGGATCACGTTGGAACAGCACCCGGGCCAAAAACTCTCACACGATCTCGTTTTTCGCGACGAAAACGGGCGGCCATTCCGCTTCGGCGATCAGGCCGAAGGCCAGCCTACTGTTCTTGTGCCCGGCTATTACCGATGCCCGATGCTTTGCCCACTGATCAACGACGGTTTGATCCAGGCACTGCAGGATCTGCGACCGAGTGTTGGACGCGATTTTCAGGTTGTTAATTTTAGTATCGATCCGAAAGACACGCCGGCAGACGCGGCCCGAAAGAAGGCGGAGTATGTGCGGCGTTATGGCCGGCATGGCGCAGCGGCGGGCTGGCATTTTCTTGTAGGCGACCAACGCTCAATTGCGCAACTTGCCGATGAATTGGGTTACCGCTACGCGTACGATCGCGAAACAAAGCAGTACGCACACCCGAGCGGAATAATTGTGCTCACGCCCGAGGGCAAAATTTCGCGTTATATCTTTGGAGCGACGTTCGAGGCGAGCCAACTGCGCGACGCCTTGGTCGCGGCAAGAAAAGGCGAATCGACCTCCACATTCTCGAAACTTTTCCTGCTCTGCTTTCACTACAATCCAATCACCGGAAAATACGGCGCATTAATCATGTCGATCGTGCGTATCGCCGGAATCGCAACCGTGCTGGGGATTGCATTATCAATCGTGTACTTCGCGCGAAGGACGCATCCCGTTTGAGTCTGCCATGGACAAGTTCCGTCTTTTTCCTCCGCAAGCTTCGACGATGTCGCACGAAGTCGATGCGCTTTTTTTCGCGCTTATCGCGGTATCGCTTTTTTTCCTGGCGACCATTTTTCTGCCGATCATCTTTTTCGCAGTAAAATATCGGCGCGGATCGAAAGCCGACCGTTCCAATCCCAGCTCGGGTTCGTTCTGGCTGGAAGGTGGCTGGACAATGGGGGCGATTGTTCTGGGCCTGGGCCTGTTTTCATGGGGCGCGCTGACTTATTTCCGGCTCGAGCGACGCCCGGCCAACGCAATTGAGGTGCAGGTCGTTGGCAAACAATGGATGTGGAAGTTGCAACACGCCGAGGGCAAACGCGAAATCGATGAACTGCATGTGCCCGTGAATCAAACAGTGGTATTGACGATGACGTCGCAGGACGTGATCCACAGTTTTTTTATTCCGGCGTTCCGGGTGAAACAGGATGTGATACCGGGAAAGTACACCAGCGAATGGTTCAAGGCCACCAAGACCGGGGAGTATCATTTATTCTGTGCGGAATATTGCGGGACACAACATTCAGGAATGATCGGGCGCGTCGTGGTGATGGAGCCGCGCGCGTACGAAAACTGGCTCAAAACAGGCCAGCAAACAGAATCGATTGTGCTGTCCGGCGAGCGGCTTTTTCATGATCGCGGTTGCAGCGGTTGTCACTCGCCCAATTCGAAATTTCACGCGCCGCTGTTGCAAGGCCTGTATCGAAATCCGGTCCCGCTGGCCGATGGGACAATGGTAACGGCTAACGACCAGTACCTGCGCGATTCAATCTTGCAGCCTGCAAGGCAGATCACCGCTGGTTACGACAACATCATGCCGAGTTTCGCCGGGCACCTTAGTGAAGAAGAAATCATGCAGCTGATCGCGTATCTGAAAGCCATCGGCCAACAGGAACCACCGCCGAGATGAGAAGTGCGAGATACAATCACTGTAGGGTGCGCTGTCCTCAGCGCATCGGTGCGGCCGTTGCCAAAGACTCTCCGCTGAGGACAGCGGACGCTACAACACGCGTGCGGCTAAGGGGTTACCCATGATTAGCGCGACTGAAATAGATATCCGCACTGAGGGCGAGATCGCGCCGGAGAATTATCTGAGCGACCACTCGGTGCGCTCGTGGTTGCTCACAACCGATCATAAACGAATCGGAATTCTCTATCTTTGCACGATCATCATCTTCTTTTTCATCGCCACCGTGGCGGCGGCGATGATGCGGATCGAGTTGCTGACACCGCAGGGGGACCTGGTGACCTCCGAGACTTACAACAAGCTCTTCACCATCCACGGCGTGTTGATGATCTGGTTTTTCCTGATCCCTTCCATCCCCGCTGTATTGGGCAATTTTGTTCTTCCCATGATGATCGGGGCGCGCGACGTGGCGTTTCCCAAGCTGAATCTGATGAGTTGGTACATCTTCATCGGCGGCGGCGCACTGGCGCTCTGGTCGCTATTTCGCGGCGGGGTGGATACGGGCTGGACCTTTTACACGCCTTACAGCACCACCTACGCAAACTCGCATGTGATCTCGATGGCTGCGGGCGTCTTCATTGTCGGTTTCTCCAGCATCATCACGGGCATGAACTTCATGGTGACCACTCACAAAATGCGCGCGCCGGGGCTGACCTGGTTTCGGCTGCCGCTGTTCGTTTGGTCACTTTACGCGACGAGCCTGATCATGGTGTTGGCCACCCCGGTGCTGGCCATCACGCTCGCGCTCATGTCGGTGGAACGCTTCTGGGGCGTCGGTATTTTTGATCCGAAACTCGGCGGCGACCCCATTCTCTTTCAACACCTTTTCTGGTTCTATTCGCACCCGGCCGTGTACATCATGATTCTGCCCGGCATGGGCGTGGTGAGCGAATTGATCACCTGCTTCTCGCGGAAACGGGTCTTCGGTTACGGTTGGATCGCCTGCTCGAGCATGGCCATAGCTGTGCTGGGCTTCATGGTCTGGGGTCATCACATGTTCGTTTCCAGCCAATCGATTTATGCGGGGATGGTCTTCTCGATCCTGAGTTTTCTGGTCGCCGTGCCATCGGGAATCAAGGTTTTCAATTGGACCGCGACAATGCACAAAGGCTCCATCCATTTCGCGACCCCGATGCTCTATGCACTGGGCTTCATTGGACTGTTCACCATCGGCGGGTTAACCGGATTGTTTCTCGCCTCTTTGTCTGTGGATGTTCACGTGACCGACACCTACTTCGTGGTGGCGCATTTCCATTACATCATGGTGGGAGGAATGGTGACCGCATTCATGGGCGGACTGCATTATTGGTGGCCAAAGATTACCGGCCGTTTATATCCGGAGACTTGGGGTAAGCTGGCGGCGCTCGCCACTTTTCTGGGATTTAATCTGACATTTTTTCCGCAGTTCGTGATGGGGTATCTGGGAATGCCGCGGCGCTATCATGCGTATCCCCCCGAGTTCCAGGTTTTCAATGTTCTTTCCACGGCGGGAGCATCCATTTTGGGAGTGGGTTATTTGCTGCCCTTCATCTATTTCATCTGGTCGATCAAACGCGGGCGCGCCGCCGGACCCAACCCATGGCGCGCGACCGGTCTGGAATGGCAGACGCCTTCGCCGCCGCCAAAGAACAATTTTGAAAAGACTCCGATCGTGACGGGGCCTCCGTACATGTATTCAGCCGAAAAAGATGCCGATCTTGACCTTGCCAGCATTTGATTGGTTGCCGGGACCTGGTAGGGCGCGACTACAGCCTGCTCGCCGTGGCGAGGGCGCGCTGCATACTACATTGCGGCCTTTCGGACGGCCTCCCGCGGCTGCGGGATCCCTATCACTGTAAATTCTATGAGCACCGCGTCGGCATCTCTGGTCCATGAGCAGTTCGACGACATCGAGCAACAACGCAGCGCTGCGCAGCTTGGCATGTGGATTTTTCTGGCGACTGAAGTCTTGTTTTTCGGTGGCTTGTTTCTTGGCTACACGGTGTATCGAAGCTTGTACCCAGACACATTTGCCGCAGCCAGCCATCATACCGAGGTAGTTCTGGGCGGCACAAATACCGCAATCCTTCTATTCAGCAGCACATTGATGGCGCTTGCGGTTCGCGCGGCGGAGCTGAGAAATCGCAGGCAATTGGTATGGCTGCTTCTGGGCACCGCATTTTTGGGCATCATATTCATGGGCGTAAAAGGCTTCGAGTACCACAAGGATTTCGTGGACCATCTCGTTCCGGGATCGCACTTTGAATGGCACGAAGCCGATCCCGCGCATGCGGAGATTTTCTTCTGGCTTTATTTTGCAATGACCGGTTTGCATGCCATTCACGTGACCGTTGGCATTTTCGTCCTGCTTACGCTGACTGTTCTGGCGCGGCTTGGAAAATTTACGACTGGAAATTACACACCGGTGGAAGTGGCAGGACTTTACTGGCACTTCGTCGACATCGTGTGGATTTTTCTATTTCCGCTGATGTACCTGGCTGGACACCGATGATGGAAACGACGACGCATTCGCCCAAGCTGTACTGGAAAACATGCGCGGCGCTCATGGCGCTGCTGGCGCTGACATGGAGCATTGGTTATGTGAATCTAGGCTCGTTCAATTTGGTGGTAGCTCTGGCAATCTCGATCTGTAAAGCGCTGCTGGTGGCGTTGTTTTTCATGCACATCAAGGGAAGCAGTCGTTTGCTGCATCTTGCCGCCACGGCCGGAATAATCTGGCTGATGATTCTATTAAGCCTCACGCTCGGCGATTATTTCACCAGGACTTCACTCGGGCTAAAATCCAGTCACAAAGTGTCGCCGAAACAATTCGAACGCGCGCGTTGAATCGAGTTGTCATCTTCTCAGCTCAATTCGCGGAATGTCGACAATCGGTCATTTCGAAAAACCTGATCCGAGTCAGTCGCCCAGCGGATGTTGAGGCGTGCGGGGCGAACGAATGCTATGCCGTTTGCTGATCTCTTTGCCCGAAAGCCCCTCGAAAATCATCATTTGGGTATGTGACAAGAGCTCGCCGCAGAACAGGGTGATCAGCGCGGCGATGTACGCCCATACCAACAACACAACTCCGATTGCGAGCCAGCCGTATATTTCACTGTACCCGGCAAGGTTCCGCAAATAGATAGCAAATATAGCGCGGGCACCGGATAACAACGCGCTGGCTGTGACCGCGCCGATGAGCGCGCTTTTCCAGTTGCAGCGATTTCGCGGGACAAAACGATATAGACAAAAGAACCCGCCCACGAGCAGCACGGTTGGTAACAGCCAACCTAGCAGACGGAACAATGCGTCTCTGCCCTCCGGAAATGAGTGGAATGCATGTTTGAAGAAGAGGGCGGCGAAATCGGTCAGGAGCGCTGCTGCGAACAACAGGCCAGAGGAGAACAACATCGCAAATTGGAGCGCAAGCCGCTTTGTGGCACTGTACTTTTCGTCCACGTCGTAGGCAACATTCAGTGCGCGAATTAGCGCGGAAAAAACCCGCGTACCGGCCACGAGCAGCACGATGACTGAGAGAACACTGGTCCGAGTGCCTTTGGCAACCGCGGTTTCAATGATATCCCGGATGGTTTGCTCACCACTCGGCATGAAGTTACCGAGCAAATTAGTTGCTTTTTCCGTCGCCCACGTCGGATCGACAAAGCACGCGGCGATGGCCACGCCTGCCAGCATGAGCGGAAAGATCGACAGGACTCCGTAAAAAGCGATGGCTGCCGCCCAGTGAAGACCGTCATCGATAAAAAAATCTTTGGTCGAATACCAGAGGAGTTCGCCGCAGCGAACTGTCCAGGACTTCAGATGCTGGCGAAGTTTCATCACTGGCCGAGCACTTGTACCTGATCTTTGAGCACGTCCTGCAGGTAGAGAGTTTGCACCAGCACGATAACCGTTACGGCAAGCGGCGTGGCGAAAATCACACCGGTAAGTCCGAACAACGTGGCCATGATGAGTTGGACGCTGATCAACGCGGCGGGGGGAATTGCGACTGCGCGGCGCTGAACGACTGGAGTAACGAAGTAGCCCTCGATACCGTGAATAATCAGGTAAAGCGTAACTACCTCCAGGGCCTTGGTTGGGCTTTCTACAAAACCAATGAGTACCGCCGGCGCCGCTGCGGCGAGCGCGCCGAGATAAGGAACGAATTGAAACAAACCGGAAATAAGACCGAGCGGTAACACCATTGGCATTTTCAGAATCCAGAGGCCAATCACTGTTAAAATGCCCATTAAAGTCATCGTTATCACTCGACCGACGAGCCACCATCCCAGTGCGCGATGGAGCCGGTTCCCGACCTGGCGGGCTCGATCTCGTGCGGATGGAGGCACCAGGTGCAACAGACTCTCAAGATAAAATCGCGGTTCCGCAGCTGCGTAGAGCCCGACGAAAATACTTAAGAGTATCAGCGCGATCGCGTCCGTTGTGACTGAAAAGATTTTTGGTAAGCCGGACAGAAATCTCGGCGATGCGGTCGAGAGTTGTGTTGCCGAAGGAAGAGCCCGAGCGACGGGGTGCATCAATGAGTAATGGGCCAACCGGGTGCGGGCATCATCGAAGCTTTCCGGAAGTTTCTGCGCCAGCATCTTCTCCTGCGAAACAAGCTGAGGTCCGATAAAAAACCCGAGACCCACGAGTACTCCAGCCAGGGACAAAACAACCAGCGCCAGCGAGACTCGCGGCCAAAGGCCGCTTCGCCGACTAACGAATCGCGATAGACCACGAAGAAAAAGCGCGAACAGAATCCCGCCAAATATGAAGAACAAGACCTGGATGATTTTGCTCAGGAGATAAAGACAGCCAAAGACGAGCGCGACAATGCCGACCGTGGTCGAAACACGAAGGACGAAACCAGTGGAAACGCGGGGATCGCGCTCTGCGCTCGGCGCGGGACAGGAATCAGGTTCTGCTCGATGCATCCCAATATAGATCGCCTGCCAGAGGGATCTGGTTTGTAGCGATCGGCGCTGCGCTCATTTCACATTTTTGTGAGTCGCGGGCGCTTTTCAGCTGTGCCCTCGGGTTTCCGTGGAAACCAGCGTGCGATGGGCACATCGGTGGAGGAATGCGCGACGATTGAGATCGCGATCACGAGCGCGATCAGGTGAAACATGTGGTTTGCACCGGTGACGTTGCTCCGCAAAACCATCATGGCGTAAACCACCGATGCAAAACCTTTGGGACCAAACCATGCGGCGACCAGTTTTTCCCGCCAACTCAGGCGAGCGCCAACCAGCGCGACAAGCAGGGCAATTGGACGCGCAAGCAGGAGAGCGGCGCAAGCAAAGACGTAATCACGCCAGCTTGCCTGCGCCAAAAACGCGGGCGAAATCATCGCTCCGAACAACAGCAATGCGCTAAGTTTTAATATCTCCGTGAGCAATCCGCCAACTTGCTCGAATTGGTCGCGCAGATCGGAGTGGAAGGAAGCGACAGTGATTCCGGCGGCAAACGCAGCCAGAAATGCATTGAACCCGGTCACTGCGGCTGCGCTCCAGACGATGATTCCAATCGAGAGGGCAAACAGGGGGCCGTATTCGCTGGAGATCGCCAACCAAGCCTGACGCTCGAGAAAGATGGCGACCAACGGAATGATGACGCCAATGGCAATACCTCCGACCAATTGCAAGGCAAGAACGCCGCCTCCAACGCCATGTTCACCGCCTACGGCAAGCAGGGCCAGCACGATTGGCAGTGCCAAACCGTCGTTGATTCCGCTTTCAACGTTCAGCAGATGTCTCAGACGTGCCGGAATGCGTTGCCGACCCACAATCGCGGCAGCGAACACTGGATCGGTCGGACTGAGAACGGCGCCGATCAGAAACGATTGCAACCATCCCAGGCCGGCGATGTAACGGCACATTAACGCCGTGAACGTCAGCGTTAGCGGCAACCCAAAGAGCAGCGCTCTTCCCGGCAATCGCCAGAGGGAACCACATTCGCGGATACCGACCTTCATCCCATCGGTAAACAGGACCGCGATCAGTGCCAACCCTGAAATGTGCGAAACCGTCGGATCACCGGGACGAATGTTGATCCAGCCGAGAATCCCGCCAAAGAAGAACCCGGCAGCAAGAAAGAGAACGGCTGTGGACAGCACCGTTCTGTTGGCCAGGTCAGAAAGCAACACCGAGACCAGAAGCACGATCCCGAAAATCAGGACTAGAATCATGTCGGAATCCCATCTGTGCTGACCATGTGTCGTGTCGCTCCCAAAAAAGGAACGGTCCCGGTTAGGCCTATGGCCTTACGTTCTTTGGGATTCCGACGCGCATCCCACTGCGCGCGTGCGATATTTATCGGAAGTGAAACACATTTTGCTCTGGGTCGGACTGCTGTTGGTCATTGCCTGGGTACCGTTGAATCATTGAGCTGTTCATCCCATCTGCGATATATTATCGAACGAATAATTCGCCCCGATGGAATCCTCAGCACCGGAATTTCAAAAGCAGCTCTCCCGCATCGAGGAACTCATTAATACGCTCAACGCTGCTCCGGATTCAATTGTGTCCACGAAATCCCGCGAGTTGACGCAGGCGTTGCTTGAACTCCACGGCACTGGATTGGAGCGAGTATTTGAATTGATTCACGGAAGCGAACTCAATGGTCAAGCCTTGATCGACCACCTCGCGGAAGATCCATTGATTTCAAATTTTCTTGTTTTGCATGGCCTGCATCCGCTCGACTTGGAAACGCGTGTTCGCAACGCGCTCGAAGCCGTCAAGCCTCGCCTCGGTCTCCACGGCGGTAGCGTGGAACTGATTGGAGTGAACCCCGAAGGTGGAATCAAATTGCGTTTGGAAGGAAATTGCCATGGCTGTCCGTCTTCGCGGGTAACATTGAAATCATCGATCGAGGAAGCCATTTACGCTGCTGCACCAGACGTAACGGGATTGCAAGTTGAAGGTGCGGTGGACAATTTCGTAAACGCGCCCGACGGTTTACAGCCGAAATTCACAGTGTGTCCAACCGACAGCGAACAACAACCCACAACGAAGGAAAGCCCATGAGCAGAAATCCACAGCCCGTACATGTGTCTGGAACAGCGAAGGGCGAAGAGCAAGCCCTGAAAGATCGCGAGCCCGGACGTGATCCAAATCGAAAAAATTATCGAAGCGCGCGTGATTCGACTGGAATCAACGCCGCCGACCGGGAACCAATCGTGCCGGGAATGGGAAACATTCCTCCAGCCTAGAGTTCAGATTGTTCCTTCTAACGTGAGCCCTGCTCACGTTGAAATTTCCTGTGAGTTCACCTCTGGCTAAGCTACGGAGGTTTGCCGGCGCTGAGGCCAATGCAGAGCCGCGCCGCCGTGCGGCTGTTGAGCAATGCGAGCTATGCAGCATTCGTGTCCCGCCACAACATCGACATCTCCTCGAGATGCCGACGCAAAAGATCGTTTGTGCATGCGACGCCTGTGCGCTGCGATTCCAGGACGTGGTCGAAGGTCGTTTCAAATTGATCCCACGCGATGCCCGGGCATTGCCCGGTTTTGAAATAGGCGACGCCGATTGGGCGAATCTGGCGTTGCCGATCAATCTGGCGTTCTTTTTCTACAGCACGCCTAACAAGAAGATGATGGCCTATTATCCAAGCCCGGCCGGCGCAACCGAATCGCTCCTTCCGCTCGATGCGTGGGAATCGCTGCGCGCCCAAAATCCACTTCTGCAAGAAATGCTCCCGGACGTGGAAGCGCTCCTGATCAATCGTGCGGGGAAATCGCGGGACTATTTCATCGCGCCAATCGACAAGTGTTACGAATTGGTAGGCACCATCCGGATGCACTGGCGCGGTTTGTCCGGTGGCCAGGAAGTGTGGGACAGGATCGAAAGCTTTTTTTCGCAGATGAAAGCCAATGCCTGATCTCAATTTCGAAATAACGGGAGTTGAACCGGCGCAGCGCGGTCTCGCACCGCTGCTGCATTTTGTTTTGGAAATCACAAATACCCCGGAATCGGAGGCCATTCAAAGTGTGATGCTGCAGACACAAATCCAGATTCAAGCGCCAGGGCGCGTTTACGACGCCGAGGAAAAGGAAAAATTGAAGGAGCTTTTCGGCGCGCCGGAAGATTGGGGACAAACGTTGCGAAGCAGGCTTTGGACGCACGCCAACACCATCATCCCGCAATTTCAGGGACGCACCAAAACAGTGCTGGCTGTGCCGTGCACATTCGATTTCAACGTCGCGGCCACAAAATATTTTTACGCGTTGAAGGATGGCGAAGTTCCGCTGTTGTTTCTTTTTAGCGGAACTGTTTTTTACACGGCGCCGGACGGCCGATTGCAAATCCAAAAGATTTCGTGGGAAAAAGAATGCGTCTGGCGCATGCCGATCGCTCGCTGGCAGGAATTAATGGCGCATCATTATCCGGATAGCGCATGGATCGCCATGCGCCGCGATGTATTCGATCAACTCTACGAATTTAAACGGCGCGAAGGATTATCGTCGTGGGACGAGGTTATCGAGCGTTTGCTGGCGCCCAACGGAAGCGTGGCAAAGTGAATCGCGAACTTGTCGATAAAGTTGTCCAGGCTGTTCTCTACGAAGGCTACATTCTTTATCCCTATCGGGCGTCATCGAAGAAGAACCAACGGGAGCGTTTCACGTTCGGCCGTGTTTATCCTAGGACATACAGCGAAGCACAAAACGGCTTGGAACCGTGTTCGATGCAGACCGAATGTTTGGTGCGGAATGAATCGCATGATGCATCGCTGGAAGTAGATGTGCGCTTTCTCCAGCCGTTGGCGCGAGAAACGGGCGAGCAGCTCTGGCTGGAAGCAATCGAACGCGAAGTAAAGCTAACGCCGATTTCATTGAATGCGCCGGTCAGTTGCACGCGCAAGTTTACCTTCCCGAGCGCGCGCACGATCGATGGAACAACGGTGCGTTGGAATGAAATGATCTGCGGCCGAATCGAACTCGAGACGCAGCCGGTTGAACAGGTGGTTTCGAAAATCACCGTTCGCATTCTCAATGAAACACCGGCGCCGGCGGATAGAAGCGAGACTCAGGAGGAAGTGATGATGCGGACGTTCGCCTCGACGCATACGATTTTGCATGCCGCCAGCGGAGAGTTCATCTCGCTACTCGATCCCGACCCGCAATACGAGCAGGCGGCAAAAGGTTGCCAGAATATCGGATGCTGGCCGGTACTGGTGGGCGACGCAGGGAAGAATGATCGCGACGCGATGTTGGCCTCCCCGATTATTCTTTACGATTACCCAAAGATCGCCGCGGAAAGCCCCGGTGCGCTTTTCGATAGCACAGAGATCGATGAGATCCTGAGTTTGCGTGTGCAGGCAATGACCGACGCGGAAAAGATGGAAATGCTAGCTATCGACGAGCAGGCACGGCGAATTTTGGAACGGACGGAGAATCTGTCGGCTGACCACTACATGAAAATGCACGGCACCATGCGAAACATGAGCGCATCAAACGAAGATTTCTTCAATCCTGCGAAGCAAATTGAAAGCGCGAAGGTGCAGAGTATCGAGCTCAAGAAAGGAGACCGGGTCCGGATTCGACCGAAAAAGCGTGCCGACGTGATGGACATGGCGCTGGACGGGAAGATCGCGATCATTGAAGCGGTTGAACAGGATGTGGAAGGTCAGATTCACTTCGCGCTCATTTTGGAAGATGATCCGGGCAAAGATCTCGGCTTTATGCGGCAACCGGGACATCGCTTTTTCTACGGAGTGGACGAGGTAGACCCGATTTCTCCCGCCGCTTAGGCCGCTGATTAGCGGGCGATGATATCAGGCAAAGACCTAGGCTCTGCGCTCATTTGCCGTAAATATTCGTCCAGCATTTCCTTATTCCGCGACTTATTACATTCAATTTCTGACAGCGCAGAACCGGGGATTGTGCTGGCCGCGATAATCTTAATAAAGAGGTAAGGCATGCGAAATGAATTGATCGCGGAATACATGGCGCTTCACGAACGATGGAAATCTGTCCAGCGCGGCGTGCAGATCCACGATGTTCCACGGCTCAAACTGAATCTCAAAGTCATGCGCGACTTTTTGGATCGCTGGCAGGACGAAAGCGGCGAACTTGCAACCGAACGAACGCTCTCGGAGTTGCGAGCGAAGAACCAGCGCATCACCGCTGTGTTGGAAAGCTGGTTTTTAGAAGCTCTTCACCGGGTAATCGACAAACGAGTCCGCTGGTTAATCGCAGAGCATCGCTTCAGATTTGCTGTGGAATACATCAGCGTTATTCAGATCGCGCCACATCTTTTGCAGGCGCAATTGCGAGGTCTTTTCTTTCACGAATTCGGTTACGAGTTTCGTGCTGAAAGGCTCTATCGCGAGGCGGAAGCAGTCGCAGACCGTCATGAACGTGAGTACAAAAAAGCACTCTCAACGCTGGCGGCGGACTGGCCGGAGCGCGTGACCACGGAATTGCGCAGTCGGCTGTGTGCGACGAATCCGCGTCAGTTGAGGCGATGGAAAGCAACCTTGCCGATGCCGTCACCCAGTCTCTGGAACCTTGCGCTCTGATTTTGCGCCGCTGGTGTTGGTGATTCGGGTGGCGATGGGGCGAGGTCGCCGGAGTCGACACGCGAGAGCGACGATGCGATCTGCGTCGCCAATTGCCCGAGCGCTAAGCTCATTGCGCTGGCCATGCTGTCCGCGGTTGCGCCAGGTGGGCCAGTGATTTTGAAATCGCGCTCAAGCACAGTTGCGCCGGAGCCGCCGGCGATAAGCGACCAGCTGCCGTTCAGCTTTACGTTGCCACTGGCATCGGGGCCAAACTCTGTGATTACTACAACAAGTGCGCCCGTCCCGGAGGGAGCAGGAGCATCAGGCAAAATCATCCGATTTTTCGACAGTCGTCCCGCCAGGTCTTCCGCCAGTGTGTTTCGAATCATCAGATCGAGCGGCGCTGACCAGCGTTCGGTCTCGTTGATCTTCACGCTATTCTGGCCCGTCATGCGCACCATTTGTTTTCGATCAAGCGAGGGCGGGATGTGTACCGCAGCCAATTGCACCGGGAACGAAATCGACCGTCGCCCCGCATCGCCGGCGGCGCTGAGCATGTAAAAATTTGTTTTCGGACTGGAGCCGCAGCCGGCGAGCAGGATGGAAAAAAGCGTCAGGCTAAGGCGCATCGTTCAATCTCGGGATTTGCCAGTAATCAAGGCTTCTGGATGCCGCTCGAGATAATCGGCCAGCGCCCGAATCGAGCGCGCGGCTTCTTTGACCTCGCGCAACGTATCGTTCAAACCTGTCTGGGTCGTAGCGCCGCCCAGAATGCGATCGGCTCCTTGTGCAGCTTGATCGAGTTGTCCCGCGGTGTTGCGCAAATCCTGCACGAGCTTGTCGACCTTCGGCCCGATATTTCCAACCACCTTATGGATCTCTTTCAACGACGCATCAAGCTCGCCCACGGCATCGTCCAGCTTGGGTGATGACACGATCTGGTCCGCCTGCTTGGTGATATCGAGCAGATTTTGGCCGATCTGCTCGAGCGGAATCCCTTTAACTCGATCGAGGATTGAGTCCAGTCCGCCACCGGGCGCAGTGGGAATTTCCGGCATACTATCAACGATTTTCATCTCCGCAGCGGGCGCGCCGGGGATCATCTGTAGCGAAAGCTGATAGCTGCCGATTAGTGTCGGTTCGCGAGCGAGCCGTGCGCGCAGTCCTTTCTCGATTAATTCGTTCACCACCGCGCGCATTTCATCGGCGGCATCGGGCAAATTTGCGTTCTCGATGTGAAACAACTTCTGATACAGCGCCAGCGTCACCGGCGTGCTGATTGCGCCTGTGTTCACATCAAAATGGAACCCGATATTTTTGATTTCGCCGATCGGAAAACCGCGCAATTGGACAGGATCGCCTTCGGAGAGTTCGCCAACCGCATCCTCGAAGGAGACGACGAAAAACACCCGCGATCCGCGATCGGCGGGAAGCGGTTTGTTCGTCACACCCTGGAAGTCTTTGGTGTCTTTGCCGGGACCAGGTTGCATGACCATTTTCGGGCCGGAGAGAATTGAGCCAAGCGATGACAGATTACTCAGGCTGACATGAGCGCCTTTGAGCCAGAAGACGGTGCCGGTCTTGAGGAATTTGGACGCGCTGTCGTCGATGGTGGCTTTCACTTCCACGCTGGTGCCATCCTTGGCGAGCGACATACCATGGGTTTTTCCGACTTTCATTCCGAGATACATGATGTTGGTATCGCTGGGATCGATCCCATAAACGTTTGGGAAGGTGATCGTGATGTCGGTCCCGCCCTGGGTCAGAAAACGAATCAAAAGCCAGGCCGCAATGCCAAGTGCGGCGACCGGGATGGCCCAAATCCATCCCGGCCACCAACTCCGTTTCTTTTTGGCGTCGGCGGCGGTGGTGCGCTTCGCCTGAGCGTCGCCCTCCCCGCTTTGATCGCCTCCCTGCGTTCTCTTATCGTCGCTCATGATTTTCTTCTTTCTGCCGCGTCCCACATTAAGCGCGGATCGAATGACAACGACGCCAGCAACGTGAGCACCACGACGGCGATGAAGGCGGTTGCTCCCCACCCCGCTTGCGCAGACGCAAACGGCTCAAAAGTCATTAACGGCACAAACACTGCGATCGTGAAAGGGTCCATATTCGACCAGCGGCCAATCTCATTGATGAAGCGATGGAATTTTGTCTTAGCGACGAGATGCCTCGTCGAACGCCGAAAGATGCTGAATATGAACCAGCCCATGCCGAGAATCTTGATCGCTGGAATGCCAATGCTGGTGCAAAACACGATGACACTGATCGGCCAGAGGCCGGCTTGATATGACTGGCGCACACCTTGGAAAATCGTGTACGTGACAGTACGGCCCATCTGGATGCTTGTGTTCATGGGAAAAATGTTTGCCGGAAAGAATAAGACGAACGCTGCGGCTGTGAGCGCCGTGGCACGCATCAGCGCAAACGGTTTGCGCCTGTGTAGGCGGGCGCCGCAGCGTGCGCAGGGTTTTCCCTCGCAATCGATCGACTGAACTAAATCGCAAACTGTGCATGACAGCGTCTCTTCATCCTCAGGGACGTCTGTTTCCGAAGCGATCGCACGCCACACCGAGCGCTTGTCGATGCAAGCCCGGGTGATCATTGCTAAAAAAGCCGCCGCTAGGAAAACGTATCCGCCAGCATGTATGACTACGGTCATCTGTTTGACGTTAATGAGGCGGTAATAACCGACGAAGCAGCCTAACAGAAAAACATCAGGCATTGCCCAGGTGTCGAGCCAGAGCGACCAACGAAAGGCTCCTCCCACCCAGTAAGGTCGATAACCGAAACGAACAGCGCCGAGCACCACCGACAAAAGTCCAAAGCGAATGAAAGGCAAAATCACGGCAAAGCTCCAAATCAGCATTGCCAGGATGATCCAGTTGTTGTCCCACAACATGGCGGCGCCGCTGGAGAGTCGGGTTTCGTTGTGCATGCCGAAAATTCTCACGCCGAGCAGGAGCAACAGATTGCTGGGAAGCAAAAGAACAAATGTTCCGATCGCGCAGGCTAGCCCCGCCGTAATGCTGCGGCCACTGGTGCGCTCTAGTTCCGCACCGCAGAGCCTGCATTCAACGAAATCGCCCGGGCGCAGCTGCGGCAGGTTTTCCAGCAAACCACAATCAGGACACGCGATCATCGCAACCACCCAATCGATCTGAGTTGACTCAAAGCGCGGTCGAACCCAAAGCTCTTTTCAGCCTCAAGGCTTTCGTGCATCTGCAAAGAATACGCACCTCGCGGAGATGCTGAGCGCCTCCATAAACTGCGCACTGGCTACTAGCTTATGTTCTTCCGTCCGATGAAGAAGATTGGAGCGCAATGAGTAGAACAGGCTGCTTCAGTCAAACGATTCCGAACCTGTGCAATAGCTGCTGAACCGGCCAGTGATTCTTCAGTACAATCGTGAAACAGCGGGATTATCTGCGCAAAGGTCGATCCAGCCGAACGCTCCGCCGAAGCAAAAATCCGCCACGAGAAACAGCACGGCGGTAGTGATATATTTTACTCGGGTTCGGCTAAGATCTGGTGGGCTTGAGTTGCTCAGCGGACGGCTTTGCGGCTCGCATTTTCCGTTCGCAGCGTCCAAGCTCGAACGGATTTTTAATCCTTTTTAGGAGCCCGGCCGCGAATTCCTTAAGGAAGGATGCGAATTCCAAACCGTGCCAACTGACTCACAGAGCGAAGGCAAGGGAAGAGGAGCTGGGCGAATTCTTGTCGCCGGCATCGGAAATATCTTTCTGGGCGATGATGCATTCGGTTGCGAGGTGGCAAGGATCCTAGGCCAGCGTTCGCTTCCAGAAGGAGTTCGCGTAACCGACTTCGGCATACGCAGTTTCGATCTGGCGTATGCCATGATGGAGGATTACGACGCAGTGATTTTGGTCGACGCTTCACCGCGAGGCGATACACCGGGAACACTTTACCTGATCGAGCCGAAGCTTGGCGAAAACAAACTGGACGACAGCGAAGGAGAGGTAGTTAATGCTCATAGTATGAATCCGGTTCGCGTGTTGGAGATGGTTCGCTATCTCGGCGGGCAGCCAAAGAAGCTTTACGTTTTGGGATGCGAGCCGGGCGTGCTGGATAGCGAGGACGGACACATGGGCCTGAGCGATGAGGTGAAGGCTGCAATCGAGCCGGCGGCAACAATGATCGAGCGATTAATTGATGATCTCCTTGCAGGGACATTGGTCGAGCCTCAGCCCAAAAAAATTTAAAACCGAACGTGAACCGAAAACGAAACAAGATAGGAGACAGTCAATGGAGCGGACTAATATTGCCCTTCTAGCCTGGGAAATTCTGGGCGCCATAGTAGGTCTGGTCGCCATCATTTTCACCCTCATGATGATTCCAGAGATGCGACGCTATTTCCGGCTGAAAAGCATGTGATTCGAAAAATTGCCAGATCCCGAATGACAAGGCTGGAAACAATTTTCACTAGCGAGACCGCCCGCGGCCAGAACCTTGTACCTTCCTTACCTTACCCGAGCTGATTATGTAAACACAGGAGCTAAATATGAAAACACCCGCAATCGTGGCCGATCGTCCTCCGGACGTTAAAGAAATTCATATCGTCTGGATGACGACCGGCCTGGGATGCGATGGAGATTCCGTGTCGATCACCGCCGCGTCGTTGCCAAGTATCGAAGACGTGGTGTTGGGCGCGATTCCCGGTCTGCCGAAAGTGCACGTTCACAACCCGGTCCTGGCTTATGAAGTCGGCGACGATTTCATGAAATACTGGTTCGATGCCGAAGCCGGCAAGCTCGAGCCTTTCGTCCTCATACTTGAAGGCTCGGTGCCGAACGAGAAAATCAAGAAGGAGGGGTACTGGGCTGCGATGGGGACCGATCCGAAGACCGGTCAACCGATTACGACCAACGAATGGATCGACCGGCTCGCGCCTAAAGCGACTGCGGTGATTGCCTGTGGGACCTGCGCGACTTACGGCGGCATTCACGCCATGGAAGGAAATCCGACGGGCGCGATGGGGTTGTGCGACTATCTCGGGTGGGATTGGCGGTCAAAGGCTGGTCTGCCCGTTGTCAACGTCCCGGGTTGCCCCGTGCAGCCGGACAACATGATGGAGACTCTACTGTATCTCCTCTATCAAGTCGCTGGACTCGCTCCCATCATTCCCCTGGACGATCAACTGCGACCGACCTGGCTGTTCGGTAAGACCGTCCACGAGGGATGCGATCGGGCTGGCTATTATGAACAAGCCGATTTTGCGATGGAGTACGGATCGCCCAAGTGCCTGGTGAAAATTGGCTGTTGGGGTCCGGTTGTTAATTGCAATGTGACCAAGCGCGGCTGGATGGATGGAGTCGGCGGGTGTCCCAACGTTGGTGGGATTTGTATCGGCTGCACCATGCCCGGGTTCCCGGACAAGTTCATGCCTTTCATGGATGCCCCGCCGGGAGCAGCGCTGTCGACAATGGTGGTCGGAATGTGGGGTGGCGTTCTCCGCGGATTGCGCGCGATCACAAATCGCGCCGTCAATAAGGAACCGAAGTGGCGTCATGCGCGCGCGGAGCTTACGACCGGATACGAACCCAGGTTTTACGGACAGAGTCGCAATTAGAAGGAGATATTTATGGCTGAAGTAATCACCGCACCGAAGAGGGGAACATCGGCCCCGCAGGGGAACATCGTTGAGATGAATTGGGACCCCATCACGCGAATCGTGGGTAGTCTCGGCATTTTCACCAAAATTAACTTCGACACCAAGCAGGTAGTCGAATGCTTTAGCACCTCTTCCATCTTCCGCGGCTACAGCATCTTCATGCAGAACAAGGACCCGCGCGACGCCCACTTCATTACCAGCCGGATTTGCGGCATCTGCGGGGATAATCACGCGACCTGCTCCTGCTACGCTCAGCAAATGGCCTACGGAGTGAAACCTCCCGCGCTTGGTGAGTGGATCGTCAACCTCGGCGAAGCAGCCGAGTACATGTTCGATCACAACATTTTCCAGGACAATCTCGTCGGAGTCGATTTCTGCGAGATGATGGTCAAGGAAACAAACCCCGGTGTTTGGGAGAAAGCGCAGAAGACCGAAGCGCCGCACGCGAAGGACCACGGTTACCGGACCATCGCCGACATCATGCGGGCGTTGAATCCGTTCGAGGGCGAATTTTATCGCGAGACGCTACAGGTCAGCCGTTACACTCGTGAGATGTTTTGTCTGATGGAAGGACGGCATGTTCATCCATCAACTTTGTATCCGGGTGGCGTTGGCACGGTGCCCTCGATTCAGGTCTTCACCGATTACATGGTGCGTCTGGCACATTATGCCGAGTTCATGAAACGCTGTCTGCCGCTGCATGACGATTTGTTCGACTTTTTCTACGAAGCTTTGCCCGGATACGAGCAAGTCGGTCAACGCCGCATCTTGTTAGGATGCTGGGGCTCGTTTCAGGATCCGGACGTTTGCGATTACGACTACAGAACGATGGATAAATGGGGCAACGCCATGTTTGTCACTCCAGGCATCATCGTGGACGGCGAACTGGTTACCCACAATCTCATTGATATAAACCTCGGAATCCGGATTCTGCTCGGCTCGTCTTATTACGAAGATTGGGGCGAGAACGGCGAAGTATTCGTGAAGAACGATCCGTTAGGTAATCCAGTCGATCGCCGGCATCCCTGGAATCAGACCACTATTCCGAAGCCACAAAAACGCGACTTCGGTGGGAACTACACCTGGGTGATGTCGCCGCGCTGGCTCGATAAACGCACCGGCGATCACCTCGCACTCGACACAGGAGGCGGCCCGATCGCACGCCTATGGTCGACGGCGCTCGCCGGTTTGGTCGATATCGGTTATGTCAAGGCGCCCGGCGACAAAACGGTGCGCATTCGTTTACCCAAGACGGCGACAAAACCGGAGGTCGAATTTACCTGGCGTATTCCGAAATGGAGCAACGCCATCGAACGCGACCGTGCTCGCACCTATTTCCAGGCGTATGCCGCGGCCTGTGCCTACTACTTCTTCGAGAAAGCCATCGCGGAGGTGCATGCCGGACGCACAGCCACATTTACTCCATTCAAAGTTCCGGATGAAGCGATTGGCTGCGGATTTCACGAAGCTGTCCGCGGTGTTCTTTCGCATCACCTCGTCATTCGCGGCGGTAAGATCGCAAATTACCATCCTTATCCTCCAACGCCGTGGAACGCGAATCCGCGCGACATCTATGGAACGCCGGGACCGTACGAAGACGCCGTGCAAAATACGCCGATCTTTGAGGAAAACGGTCCTGACAAATTCAAGGGCATCGACATCATGCGCGCGGTGCGCAGCTTCGATCCATGCCTGCCGTGCGGCGTTCACATGTATCTGGGCGATGGTAGGGTCCTGAAGAAAATGCACACGCCCACGGGGCTCGCGGGCTTGGCAAAATGAAATTTGGTAGGGCGCGACCGCCGGGTGCGCCGAAACGATGTGGACGGTACGGCGGTCCGTCCCTACCAAGCGAAATATGATCAAACTCCAAGCTTCGCCTGATGAGATCTACGACATCGAGCTCGAGCACAGCTTGCTCGAGGCGAACAAAAAACTCGCGAAAGAGAATCGCGCCTTGCTGGACCAGCACGGAACGACGGCAATCGATTTCATGGGCGCCATCGGCTCGGGCAAGACGACGCTGATCACGAGGCTGGTTAAAAAATTGAAGGACAAAATGGGCGTTGCCGTTTTCAACGGCGACGCGACGACAAGCAACGACGCGGACGCAATCGCAAAACAGAATGTGCCCGTGGTTCAGATTGCCACCATCAACGGTTGCCATCTGGACGCGAATCTTGTCGGCAAAGGCCTGCGCAAGATTGACGTCGACAAGGTGAAGCTTCTTTTCATCGAAAACATTGGGAACCTGATTTGCCCGGCCGAGTTTCCGCTGGGCTCAAAAGCGCGTGTGGTCGTGGTCAGCGTCACCGAAGGACCCTGGATGGTGCGGAAACATCCACACATGTTTCTCGGCGCGCAGGTGGTCGTTATCAACAAAATCGACATGGCCGGGGCGATGGACGTGAGCGTTGATGATCTTGCAAACGACGTGCACAAACTGAAGCCCGATATCAAAGTCATTCCGACCAGTTGCAAAACGGGCGAGGGGATCGACGAAGTCGCGGCTGCCTTGCTCGCGATCTAGATTCCATGCACGAGTTCTCGATCGCCGCGAATTTGGTCGAGAAACTTTCCGAGTTCATTCGCGAAAATCCGGACAAAAAAATTTGCGAAGTCCGGCTCGAGATCGGCGAGCTCAGCCATATCGAGCATGAGCAGCTGCGTTTTTGCTACGAATCGATCACCAAAGAAACGCCGCTTGAAGGATCGAGTTTAGAAATCGAAAAGATCGAAGCGTTTGTGGAATGCCCTCATTGCGCCTATCGCGGTCGGCCGAAATATTGGGACGATATCCTGGCGGGTGCGCCCGTGGTGACCTTTCAATGCCCCGCCTGCGGCAAGACCGTCGAAGAAACCCAGGGAAAGGAATGCGCGATCAAGTCGATCAAGTTTAGCCAAACCGAACCGGTGCCGCCATGACTCTGCTTTCAATTCTGTTTCTCGGCTTCTTTCTCGGCATGCGGCACGCCACCGATTCCGATCATATCGTTGCGGTAACGACTATTGTTAGCAGGCAACGTCAAATCGGCAGCGCGGCCATGACCGGAATTTTCTGGGGAATCGGTCATAGCATCACCCTGCTCGTGGTCGGCGGAGCGATCATCTTATTCGGCGTCGTCATCCCGAAGCATCTGGGAATGGGGTTGGAATTCTGTGTCGCGCTGATGCTGGTTCTACTTGGCTGGCTGAATCTGCGCGCCTTTCGGCGCAGCGTGAATTCAGTTTCGCCTGACGAACATGTTCACGAACACACTCACGCGCACGGAGATTTCGTTCACAGCCATCCGCATGGACATAATCCGGAAAAGCATGGGCACACTGAAGGCGCCGTGCCGACGGCGCGCCTGGACCGGCTCTTCGGTCGGTCGCATTTTTATCATAACCTGAGGCCGATTATCGTAGGCGTCGTCCACGGTCTGGCCGGTTCTGCTGCTGTTGCACTGCTCGTCCTGCCCGTTATTCGCAATCCAATCTGGGCCATGTTCTACCTCTCAATCTTCGGCGTCGGCACGATCGCGGGAATGATGCTGATTACTGCAGCCATTGCCGCTCCAATCACGTATTCCGCAAATCGATTTCGCCTTTTTAACCGTTATGTGGGGGCTGCCGCCGGCATGCTCAGTTTGATCTTTGGTCTATTTCTCTTCTATCAAATCGGTTTTGTTGAAGGCTTGTTTCGTTAGGCCATGAGAACAATTCCGGGTAGGGCGCGACCACAGCCTGCTCGACGTGGCGAGGGCGCGCCGCGGGCAGCTCGGCGAGGTATCCCTGCCAATTGCGAGCGCTTGAAAGTCACTGTGCGCGGCGCCGTCCAGGGCGTTGGTTTTCGTCCCTTTGTTTATCGACTCGCGTCGGAGCTGAATTTGAAAGGCTGGGTGTCGAACTCTTCGCAAGGCGTCTTCGTCGAAGTCGAAGGTCCGCGTGCCACGCTCGATGAATTTTCAACTCGCCTCAGAAAAGAAAAACCGCCGCGCGCCGTTATTCAAAGTTTTGAATCATCTTTTCTCGACGCTGTCGGATACGGAGGGTTCGAGATCAAGAAAAGCGAGACTGGCGGAGATAAGTCTGCGCTAATTCTCCCCGACATTGCAACGTGCGCGGATTGTCTTCGCGAGATGTTCGAGTCAACGAACCGCCGTTTTCGATACCCGTTCACCAACTGCACAAATTGCGGCCCGCGGTTTTCAATCATCGAAGCGCTGCCGTACAGACCGGGCCCAAACCTCGATGAGGAACTTCGTGATGTGTCCGGAATGCGATCGTGAATATCACGATCCGCTCGACCGCCGTTTTCATGCACAACCAAATGCCTGCCCGAGGTGCGGTCCGCAATTGCAGCTCTGGGATGAAAATGGCGCGACAATTTCAGAGCGCGACGACGCTTTGCAACGTGCTGCCGATGCGATTCGCGCTGGCAAAATTGTAGCGCTTAAAGGCGTTGGCGGCTTCCAGCTCATCGTCGACGCCCGCAATGAGCATGCAGTCGTCCGCCTGCGGGAACGCAAACGTCGTGAAGAAAAACCATTCGCGCTCATGTACCCGTCTCTCGACGCCGTTCGAGCCGACTGTGAACTCTCAGAGCTCGAAGAGAGCCTGCTGCTCTCGCCAGAAGCGCCGATCGTTCTGCTGCGCCGTGGCATAGCCTTCCAGGCTGGGCGGCTGGCGGGCGTCTCGCCTGCCGATTCGAAACCGACCAGGCTGGAAGACCATTCGCCTCACAGGCAAGATGCCTGTGCTCCGTCGATCGCCCCGCGAAATCCGAATCTTGGAGTGATGCTCCCGTATTCGCCGTTGCATCACCTGCTGATGCGTGAGCTCGGTTTCCCGGTCGTCGCGACTAGCGGCAACTTGAGCGACGAACCAATCTGCATTGACGAACACGAAGCACTTCAAAGACTACGCGGGATAGCGGATCTTTTTGTTGTTCACGACCGACCAATCGTTCGCCATGTAGACGATTCGATTGTGCGCGTCATGTGTGACCGCGAAATGGTCCTGCGTCGTGCTCGCGGCTACGCGCCGCTTCCAATCGCAGTCAAATCAAAAACCGAGAACCAAAAATCGAGGACAATTCTCGCCGTCGGTGCGCATTTGAAAAACAGTGTCGCGCTAAAAATAGACAACAACGTTTTCATCAGTCAGCACATCGGCGATCTCGAAACGAAACAGGCGTACGCCGCTTTTCAACGTTCAGCGCAGGATCTGCCGCGCCTTTACGATGCCAGGATCGACCTCGTCGCCTGCGACATGCACCCGGATTATCTCTCGACGAAATTCGCGCATGCGCTTCAAGGAGCGGCCATCTCCAGATCGCCGTCGGCGGCTGGAAAGCCGCCGCTCGCTGTCCAGCATCATTTTGCGCACGTCGTCGCCTGCATGGCAGAAAATGAGATTGAGGCGCCGGCGCTGGGCGTGGCATGGGACGGCACCGGTTACGGCTTGGACGGAACGATCTGGGGCGGCGAATTCCTGCTGGTGAAAAGGGATGGGTCCTTCGACCGCGTTGCGCATTTCAGACAATTTCGATTACCGGGTGGCGATCGCGCGATTAAAGAGCCGCGGCGTAGTGCGCTGGGATTGCTTTACGAAATTTTTGGCGCAGAGGCGTGGAATCTTCCACACCTGGTGTTCGACCTTTCGGCCGAAGAAAAATCACTGCTTCGGCAAATGCTGGAAAAACAGATCAACGCACCGCTGACGTCGAGCGTCGGTCGATTATTCGACGCGGCCGCTGCGCTGCTTGGGCTGCGACAGACTTCCAGTTTTGAAGGACAAGCGGCGATGGAACTGGAATACGCACGGCAGGAAGACGTCGCAGATGCGTATTCATTCGTGGTGACCGCTAAAGCGCCAATGGTTGTGGATTGCGAACCAGCCATTCGCGAGCTCCTTGATGATGTCGCCGGAGGCAAAGATCGCGGCCTCGTTTCAGCGAAATTTCACAACGGTTTGGTTGACGCCGCCGTTGCCGTCGCCAGGAAAATCGGGACGCCAAGAATTGTTCTCAGCGGCGGATGCTTTCAAAATCGTTATCTGACCGAACATCTGGCGGACCGCCTTCGCGCAGAAAAATTTCAGCCGTACTGGCATCAGCGCATTCCGCCTAACGACGGCGGCATTGCTTTTGGACAAGCCACCGCCGTGAACTGGACTTCATAGTTCCTTATGGCCGTTGATCAAAAAAAAGCTCGGGAGAAAAAGGAGGACGAGATCATCGAGCGAACCTCGCCGCCCGGCGAAGTGGTTTACGAAGCCGTTTACGCTGAAGGTGAGCACGAACTTCACCGCAGCAGTGCTGAGCTTGCGTTATCCGGACTTGCGGCCGGACTCTCCATGGGTTTTTCGATGGTAGGCCAGGCGCTTTTACAGATGCATCTTCCAGAAACTCGCTGGGCGCCTCTGCTCACAAATTTTGGTTATAGCGTTGGCTTTCTCATTGTAATTCTTGGGCGGCAGCAACTCTTCACCAAGAACACGCTCACGGTAATTTTGCCGCTCCTGCGCAAAAGAAAGGTCGGCATGTTGGGCAATGTCGGGCGGCTTTGGGCGATCGTGTTGTTGATGAATCTGGTTGGCGCATTTGCATTTGCCTGGCTGGCATGTCATTCCAACGTCTTTGCGCCTGAAGTTCGGTTAACATTCCTCAAAATTGGGCGCACTGCGATCCAACCTGATTTCGCCACACTTCTGTGGCGCGGAATTGTCGCCGGCTGGCTCATCGCATTGATGGTTTGGTTGCTGCCGTTCGCCGAGTCGGCTCGCGTGTGGGTGATCATCATTCTCGCTTATATGGTCGGTCTCGCGCAATTGCCGCATGTCATCGCGGGCAGCGTGGAAACGTTCTACCTGGTCGCCGCGGCGGAACTGTCATTTGCGAAGTGCATCGGGCTTTATCTCGTCCCGACTTTGATTGGAAACGTGATCGGCGGCGTGGCCCTTGTGGCTGTAGGCGCGCACGCGGAATTTTTTGAGGCGGAAGACAAATTGAAGTGACTTATGAAGCTGGTCTATGGCGAGATTGTCGAGATTGCTGTCGAAGGCGGGATGCAGATGGGCAGGATCCGCGTAGCTGGAGCGTTGAAAAAGGTTCCACTCGATCTGCTGACCAATCCTCGTTGTGGTGATAGAGTGCTACTCTGCGACGGCGTCGCCATCAGCAAGGTAACCGATGCAGTTGTGGCGAAGGAAAACCATGTGTCTCGCGATTCCAGGTAAATTGATCGAGATAGCCAGCGATTCGAATGGCGTCCGCATGGGGAAAGCCAACTTCGGCGGATTGTGAAACAGGTATGCCTTGAGTACACGCCGGAAGTTCAAAACGGCGATTACGTACTTGTTCACGTGGGGTTCGCCCTCAGCAAAGTGAATGAAGAAGAAGCTGCACGGACTTACAAACTTCTCGAAGAAATGAAACAACTCGGCGAACTCGATACACCTGATGTGGATCCCTGGTCGACAGGGAAAGCGGCCGAAAGCACATGAAATTTCTGGACGAATATCGCGACGAAGCGCTGGCGACAAAAATCGTCGATGAAATTCGTCACATAACCACCCAATCCTGGGTCTTGATGGAAGTTTGCGGCGGCCAAACGCACAGCATCGTCAAGTACGGGATCGACCGTTTGTTGCCGGACACCATCGAGCTTGTGCACGGACCCGGCTGTCCGGTTTGCGTCACGTCGCTGGAGATGATCGACAAGGCACACGCCATCGCTCAGCGGCCCGATGTGATTTTCTGCTCGTTCGGTGACATGCTTCGCGTGCCGGGTTCAAAGGACGATCTGTTGATCTTGAAATCGCGCGGCGCGGATGTCCGCGTGGTGTATTCGCCCATCGATTGTTTAAAGATCGCGCGCGCAAATCCGGACAAGAAAGTCGTTTTCTTCGCCATCGGCTTCGAAACGACTGCGCCCGCCAACGCGATGTCGGTTTTTCAGGCCAGGAAACAGGGAATCAAAAATTTCTCGATTCTGGTTTCACATGTGCTCGTGCCGCCATCGATCGCGTCCATCCTGCAATCGCCGCTGAATCGGGTGCAGGGATTTCTGGGGCCTGGCCACGTTTGCACTGTCATGGGTTACCACGAGTACGAACCAATCGCGGATCGTTTCAAGGTTCCGATCGTAATCACGGGGTTCGAGCCGATCGACATTCTGGAAGGCGTTTTAATGACCGTGCGCCAGCTCGAATCCGGAACGCACACGGTGGAAAACCAATATCCGCGAGTGGTGCAACGCGACGGCAACCGGGTGGCGCAACGATTGGTGAACGATGTGTTCGAAGTGTGCGATCGCAAATGGCGCGGCGTCGGATCCATTCCGAAAAGCGGCTATAAATTGCGTTGGGAATTTCGTGATCACGACGCCGACCGGATATTTGAAACCAAAGAGATCGACACGCAGGAGCCGGAAATTTGCATCAGCGGCCTGGTGCTCAAAGGCGTGAAGAAACCGCACGATTGTCCGGCGTTCGGAAAGCAATGCACGCCCGAGCATCCGCTGGGAGCGACCATGGTTTCCGCAGAAGGCGCATGTGCCGCGTATTACGCTTACGGGCGGCATCTCGAGCAGGATCGAAGGCGCGTCGCCATGGCGAATGGTTTGACCGTTGCTCCAGGTCGGACGTAATGTCCGACATGAAGACGTTCACGGTTCGACAGCTTGATCGTGAAACCACCCGGGTGATGGAAGCCTGTGACACGTATGGCGTGGTCCGAATCAAACGGCGTGATGGCCGTACTTATAAGCTGGAGGCCGAACACAAAAAAAAGAAAGTCATTAATCCTCCTGACATAATGGCGCGTCTGAAGAAGCAGTTCGGTGACACGGTTATCAGCAAGGAACAGTCCGACTTCGTTGACAAGTTGATCGCCGGGGAATGAAACCGTACGCGGATAGCAATTTCTTCACTCGAATTTATTTCAGTCTCATTGACACCCCTGCCGCAACCGACTTGCTGGAGCAGGCCCGCCTTCAGAAAGCTCCACCGCTGCCGGTTACCTGGCTGCACCAACTGGAGATTGTGAACGCATTCGAACTCCAGGTGTTCGGCGCGCGTCAGAAAGTTCAATCGCGCGTCACCCCCCAACAAGCTGCGGCTGCGCAGGCCAGTTTTCGTCAGGATCTTGGGGAATCGGAGTTCCTGAGCTTCGCGCTTCTCGCTGGGGAAGCCGTGCACTCGGCTTTTGAAAATCTGAGTTTACGCCATACCGCGCGGCATGGTTTCCGGACCTACGACATCGTTCATGTCGCATCCGCATTGCTGCTTGAGTGCGATACATTTTGGAGCTTCGATGGAAAGGCTTCCCGCCTGGCAAAGCTGGAGGGCCTCGACACGATCCGGGTATGACGACAGCAACAGTCGATAAGCTAGACAAGTTCGCGGAAAGTTTTCGTGACAAGATTCTGCGCAAGTGCGGCGAAAGCGTGGAGATGAAGGAAAAGTTCTTCGAAAAATATGCCGACGACATCGAACGGCTGAGCCGCGACATGGCGAAACGGTTTGCTGACGGAAAAAAGCTGCTCACCATGGGGAATGGGGGCAGTTTGTGCGACGCACTTCACTTTGCGGTGGAGTTTACTCATCCCATTATCGAGAAACGCGTGGCGTTTCCGGTCGTCTCGTTGATGACCGACATCGCGACGATGACGGCCGTGAGCAACGATCTTGATTTCTCACGCGCTTTTGTGAATCAACTTCGTTTGTTAGGCGACCCCGGCGACATGGCACTTGCGGTAAGCACCAGCGGCAAATCGCCAAACCTGATCTACGCTTTGGAAGAAGCTCGGAAACGGCAACTGCTCACCATCGCCTGGGGTGGAAAAGACGGCGGCCGTTTTCCGGAGGTCGCGGATTATTGCTTTATCGTTCCTTCGTACAGCATTCATCGGATCCAGGAAGTGCACGCCACACTGGTGCACGTGCTTTGGGATTTGATCCACATCGCGCTCGGAGCGGAAGATGTGATTTGAATGACAGAGCACGAATGACGAATGACGAAACAATTCTTAAATGAAGAATGACGAACCAAACCCTTGCCGAGCGCGCCGTGTCCGCTTTCCCCTGGAAGGAAGGGGACTGAGGTGAGGGTCGACGCTGCTGCTGGTAGAGACGGCTCGCCGAGCCGTCCGCCTCCGGCGCGCCCGTCGGTCGCGCCCCACCAAGCCGATCGTGACATCGCAACACATGGCGAAGAACCGCGGAAAGAATCTCTTCTTACCGCCTCCTGCCCATTACCGATCACTAACTACAAGGAGATTGTCCTTGCTCACGGAA
This sequence comes from uncultured Verrucomicrobiae bacterium, assembly GCA_963753675.1. Classification (GTDB taxonomy): domain Bacteria; phylum Verrucomicrobiota; class Verrucomicrobiia; order Chthoniobacterales; family UBA10450; genus Udaeobacter. Next base: position 170,295 of record CAVWCZ010000002.1, read on the forward strand.
GCGGCGGGAAACTGAGTCATCAACTCATCGAAAAGATGATCCTGCCGCAATTCCGCAACGAGCTGCTCGAACCGTTGCACGACGGCGCAATTTTTTCTCTGAACGGACAACGCGTCGCCTTCAGCACGGATTCGTACGTCGTTAGTCCGATCTTCTTCCCCGGTGGCGACATCGGAAAACTGGCCGTTCACGGCACTATCAACGATCTTTCCATGTGCGGGGCGCGCCCGCTTTATCTGTCGGCCAGCTTTATCCTGGAAGAAGGTCTGCCGATGGAAGATTTCTGGCGCGTCATCCAATCGATGCACGCCGCCGCCGATAGCACCGGCGTGATGCTCGTCACAGGCGACACCAAAGTGGTCGACCGCGGCAAAGCAGACAAAATTTTCATAAACACTTCTGGCATCGGCATTGTGCCCAGTGAAGTAAACATTAATCCGGCACGCGCCACGGTTGGCGACAAAATCATCATCAGCGGACCGATCGCCGTGCATGGCATTGCCATCATGTCGGTGCGCGAAGGATTGGAGTTCGAAACCGAGATCGCCAGTGACAGCGCTCCGTTGCACGAACTTGTCGCTGCGATTCTTGCTGGCGGGATCGACATCCACGTCCTGCGCGATCCGACCCGGGGCGGCATCACCAGCGCGCTCACTGAGATCGCGCAAACGGCGAAAGTAGGGATGCTTCTCGATGAAGCGTCCATCCCCATCGGCGAAGAAGTAAAAGGCGCGTGCGAAATTCTCGGGCTGGATCCGCTTTATGTGGCGAACGAAGGCAAATTGCTGGCCATCGTGGCGCAGAAAGATGTCGATTTAGCGTTGAAAGCTCTGCGCGCCCAGCCGTTAGGCAAAGACGCTGCAGTCATCGGCGAAGTGGTAGACGAACATCCCGGCTTCGTGATGATGAAAACCCGCGTAGGCGGTACCCGCGTGGTAGACATGCTGTCCGGTGAGCAACTCCCCCGGATTTGCTAACCAGCAACATCTCTTTCTAATGAACGCGGGAAATTTGTAGGGTAAGCGCACCGCTTGCCGATTCTTCTGTAGCGGCGGTCTGCGACCGTCGAAAGAATTCCCCTCGAGTTTCCGTAGCCTTAGCGAACGGAGCGAGCGATCCGCAACCGCGGGACCGCGGGGAAAAAGCGGAGAGTGAGCCGCGAGGTGAGCAAATGGATAATCGTCAAAGCGGACTTTGCCGATCCCTGTGTAAATAACCCTCTTGTCTGGTTCCAACAGCTCGCTGTAGGTCGCCGTGGCGACCGAAAGCGGATCACGCTGCTTTTTTCTTCACCACCGTTTTTTTGGCGACGGTGACCGCGGGGAACGGAACCACCCGGGCGGCAACCTCGGGAAAGCCGTTCTGATCCAAGGTCGACTCGAATGTCAGTTTTCCGTTAGCGATCTCGGTTAACGCGATGTCGGCTTCACGGAGTCCCGGGGAGTATTCCACGAGGGGACGATGACCGAGCAAAAGCTGTCGGACGCGGCGTGAGACCACGTTCACCAGAATTTGCTTATTAGTGATTATTTCGGAGGCGGCTTGAACGAGATGGGGTTTCATAATTGATTCTGACTCTTTTACGCACCAACGTCGCACCGACCTTGGTGCGAACCGGAGGCTGACTTTCCTCCTTCGTACTTCGGGCTTCGAAGACGTCTTACTGTCGTCCAGATAGCGCGGATCACAACCGCTAATCTCAGACCCTGACAGCTAGGTTCAGATACGGAATTGACCGTGATGCTTTACGAAACATCGAAGTTCGCGAAATATGAAGGCGGCTCATGAAGGCAGAGTACGACAAGGAAACGGACACGCTGACGATTACGTTGCGCGATGCGCGCGTGAAAGAAAGTGATTAGATTCGTCCCGGGATTATTGCCGATTTCGGATACGATGGTGGCGTGGTTGGCTTCGAAATTCTGCAAGCCTCAAAAGTTGTCGAACAAGCAGGCGAAATGCAGTTCGCCGGTCGCTGATTAGTGATCAGCTGATTTTGCCTCTGGCACGCTGTCTTGTCGCGCGAGAGCCTTAGTAACGGCGGCGGAAGCCTCAGCCAGGCCGTGTCCGAACCTACACGTTTAGCGAACAGAGCGTTGCTATGCTTTCCAGCGTTCTCCGGAGCGCCCGCGCAGTCGAAGCGGCTTGGGAGCCGCGACCAGCCTTCGCCGACGCTACGTCGTGGCAGGCATGGCCGGTAGATCGGGATCACGACTTGGGTGGAGTGTTGCAGCGCTCGAGCGCAGCGGGAGCAGCTGAGAGACAAATCGAAAATTCCACTTTGACTCAGCGCACTTCATTATCGAGAGGCGATTTTAATTCGAGAACATGCTGATTGTTCCGTGCCTGAGTCCTGTGGCGGCTGCATATGATTAATGATCTTTGGTACAAGAATGCGATCATCTACTGCCTGTCGGTGGACGCCTATATGGACGCTAACGGCGATGGCGTCGGTGATTTCATGGGACTCATGCGTCGCCTCGATTATCTGCAGGGACTCGGCGTGACCGCGATTTGGCTGATGCCGTTTCAAACCTCCCCGTGCAAGGATGGCGGCTACGACGTCGCCGACTATTACAATGTCAATCCTCGATACGGCACGCTTGGCGATTTCATCGAGTTCACTCATGGCGCAAAACAACGCGGCATCCGTGTTTTAATCGACCTGGTAGTGAACCACACCTCCGATCAACACCCGTGGTTCAAGCAGGCGCGTTCCGATCCAAATTCGAAATATCGCGACTGGTACGTCTGGTCGAAGAAAAAACCGCCGCGCGCAAAGCAGGGAATGGTTTTTCCGGGCGTCCAAAAAACAACGTGGAGCTACGATCGCGAAGCTAAAGCGTGGTACTTCCACCGGTTTTACAATTTCCAGCCCGACCTCAACACTTCAAATCCCGAGGTGCAGGCTGAGATACTCAAGATCATGGGATTTTGGATCCAGGCAGGCGTCTCCGGATTTCGCATGGACGCTGTGCCTTTCATCATCGGGACCAAGGGACCGAACGTGCGAAAACCAAAGGAGCAATTCGACATGCTGCGCGCGTTCCGCGAATTCCTCCAGTGGCGGCAGGGCGACTGCATCATCCTGGCGGAAGCCAATGTGCTTCCCGAGACCGACATGGATTACTTCGGCGACGACGGCGACCGCATGCACATGATGTTTAATTTTCAGGTAAACCAAAACCTCTTTTACGCGTTGGCCGCCGCCGATACACGTCCGCTGATCAAAGCATTGAAAGCGACCAAGCCGCGGCCGGCGACTGCGCAATGGGGACAGTTCCTGCGAAATCACGACGAACTCGATCTCGGCCGTTTACAGGAGAAACAACGGCAAACCGTGTTTAAAATGTTTGGGCCGGACAAAAACATGCAGCTTTACGATCGCGGGATTAGACGCCGACTCGCCCCGATGCTCGGAGGCGATCAGCGCCGGCTCGAGCTGGCTTACAGTTTAATGTTCACGTTACCGGGAACACCGGTCATCCGCTACGGAGACGAGCTCGGCATGGGCGACGATCTATCGCTAAAGGAACGCAGTTGCGCGCGCACTGCGATGCAATGGTCGAACGAACCGCACGGCGGCTTTACCAAAAGCGAAAAACCGCACACTCCCGTGATCGAAGAAGGACCGTATGGTTACCAATACATTAATGCCGCGATCCAGCGGCGCGATCCGAAGTCGATGTTGAACTGGACCGAGCGCATCATTCGGATGCGCAAAGAAGTACCCGAGATTGGATGGGGCGACTTTGAGGTATTAAATGTCCGCGACCGCGCCGTTCTCGCCATCCGGTACGACTGGCGCAATAATTCGGTGCTTTTTTTACACAACCTCCACGAACAACAGCGAGAAATTGTGTTAGACGCGGGGGTGCCTGGCGAACACGGCAAACTGCTGGTTAACCTCCTTGCTGAGGACCACAGCCGCGCCAACGACTCCGGTAAACACCGCATTATGCTGGAAGGCTACGGTTACAGATGGTACCGGGTCGGCGGCCTCGATTACCTGCTGCGTCGAACCGACATCGACCAGGACGATAATCATGCAGCTTGAAGACCTTGGCGTCGCTTTACTGGTTCTCCATGCGTTGTTAAACTGAGATGTGATGAAACAGTTTACCCTTGAATATTGGACCGATGACGGCTGGTACGTCGGACGACTCAAAGAGATGCCAGCAGTAATGAGCCAGGGAGAAACACTGGAAAAGCTTCAGGAGATGATCCGCGACGCATATCGTCTCGTTGTTGACGACGCAGCCGAAAGCACATTTGTCCCAAGCGAAAGAAGTGAAATGGCGATCTCGCTGTGAAGCGGCGAGAGCTCGTGCAAAGTCTCACTGAGCGTAGTTGCTACTTGAAACGTCACGGTGCGAATCACGACCTATACATCAATCCGGTGAACGGAAGTGGTCGCGCCTGTGCCCCGACATGCCGAGATCAAAAACACCCTTGCACAGGCTATGACTCATTCGCTCCCGCTCCTTCCGGCCTCTCGGCTTGACCCATCTATGCCTGGCACGCCGTAGCCTCGGCGAAGGAGGGTTGCTCGCGTCCCCCGCCGCTCCATTCTCGCCGCTATCCTCGCGGCTTTGCCTTCTTATCTCGGCAATCCCATTCTTCGATTCCTGGTTTGCAAGCCTGGCCGTTGCTTCGCATCCGTTGCAGCATGATTACACCTTCGGCAGCCGCGATTGACATAGGCTGCCGTAAAACATAGTATTACGCCATGACCAAGACCATCACCAGGGTCGGAAACTCTCAGGGGATCATCTTCGATACCGCTTTGATGGACCTGGCGCGTATTAAGGTCGGAGACAAAGTGAATGTCACCGTTCACGCCGGCGGCTCAATCGTTTTGACGCCGATCCAGCCGATGATCGACTCACATACAGCGGCTAAAACTGCGAAGCGTTTGATCAAAAAGAACGCCGCGCTTTTTAAGCGTTTGTCTTGAGCAAGTCGCTCAAGCATCTGACCGTCGAGGCTGTCAAAGCGATTCACGGTGAGGTGCTCGCCGCCCATGGCGGCGCGGCTGGAATTCGCGATGAGACATTGCTCGAGTCAGCCGTGGCTGCGCCGCAGGCATCGATGATGGGCCAACCCCTCATTTCCGATCCGCTCGAGATCGCAGCGGCATATCTGTTTTACATTTGCCGGAATCATCCGTTCCTCGATGGCAACAAACGCACCGCGCTGGCTGCGTGTCTTGTGTTTTTGGAGACGAACGGCCTTTTACCCGACAGTAGATTGCCGATCGACGACTGGGAACAGTTCGTTCTCGATATAGCATCGAGTCAACTCGATCGCGCCGCGACCACGCACCGGCTTCGGAAACTGCTTCGAAAAAAACGAAAAAGCTGAGCTTTGCGAATGTTTGAGGTCCGGGGTTTGATGTTTGATGTGAAGCAAGTGTGGCAGCGTCAGCAATTGGACGTTGGACGTTCAGCGTTGAGCATTCGGCGCGGGACGTCGGGCGTTTGCTTCTTCTTCGTCGAAACGTGGTATCGAGTTGTCCCTAACTCGATGACTTGGGCCCCTGCCAACGCGTTCCACCTGGTATAAACAAAAAGAGCCGCATGATGGAACGCATCACGCGGCTCTCTGTTATTTGCTTCGATTTCGGCCTTCTTACTTATTCCTTCCTACTTTCGTTAGACCAGCCCCATCGTGGCAAGCGTCGGCTCATCGATTGCCGATGTGATCGCCAATCCGTTGTCAGCCTGGTAGGCTGAAATGGCTTCCCGGGTCATCGGTCCAAGGATTCCATCGATCGGTCCGTAGTAATAACCGGCAGCCGCCAGCGCTTCCTGAACATTGACGATCACCTGGTCAGGCGACAATCCGTTGTAGCCGTAGATCGGTCCGTCGTACACATAACTCAGTGACGGCGCATAACCCCATGCCGGGAACCAATAGCCGGCGTTCCAGTACCACCAGCCGTTGTTTACGAAGATGATCCGATCGTAATGGCTTCTCCACCAACTGCGGTCGTGCCAGTGCCTGTTATAATTGCGGAACGCTGCATACCGCTCGCCGCGGAACGCGTCGCCGCGCCAGTTGTTAGTGACTCGCACATTGCCACCACGATAATACGCGGCATTCGTTGTCCGATTGACTGCGAGATTTCGATTCCGATTGATCGCTACGTTATTGCGATTGCGAAACTCATTCGTGTTTCGATTATGATTGACGTCAACATTTCTATTCCGGTTCACCGCGAGATTCCTCTCACGAGCTGTAGCCGGTGGCGCTGACGCCAGCCGTGATCTTCGGTTGACCTCGGCGTTCCTCTTCCGATTAGTCGCGACATGCCTATTGCGATTCACCGTCACGTCACGTCGCGCGCGAAACTCCTGCTTCGTCTGGAAATTCCGCTCACGCATCCTTTCGTTCCTCGCGAGGTTTCGTTGGCGAACCGCTCGCAGTCCGGAGCTTCGATTGACCGTCGCATGTGAATCGGTGCGCGGCTTCACGTACGACCGCTGCCGAGATTGCACCGCCGAAACATTACGATGCGCGCTCATGCTCCTGGTGCTGTGCGCAGGGCGCGCCGCGTGAACGTTCGCTGATCGTTGCTGCGGCTTTGCTCCCTTAGACCGTTTATCCCTGTCCGTCGCCGCGTGTGCTCCTGCCGCTGCAAGTGCAACTGCAAGTGTTCCAACGCATACTGAATACAGAATTGATTTCATATGTTTCCCTCTTTTTCCGTTTAGCAGGTTAGACCACCCTGCGTACTCAATTATTCAACACCGTTAAGTATTTCGGATTTCGCCTTTCCGCCCCGCCCATCCGCGATCTCTTAATTCCTCCTTCTTCTTCTGACTTCGGAATTCCCCGTCGTTGGCTAAATCGCTCTCAACTCTTTCGCCATAAGACGAATCTGCCGTGGCGGACAACTTACCTCGAACATCAAACATACCTCCACCGATCACCGATCACTGGTCACATCACTGATCACTGTTCACTGTTCATCCTCCCCTTTGCGCTTCCCCCTTCTCCCTCTTTCTGATATTCTCCGCGCTTCTCATCGGAAAGATTTCGGCTAAATTTCCGCCCGACCAAATGCCTGATCCGCTAAAGAACAAAGATGTGCGCTGGCGGCAGCGGTTCCAAAATTTTCGGAAAGCATTCAGTCAGTTGTCGAGCGCAGCCGCGCTCGCGCAGCAACGCGAGCTTACCGATCTGGAGCAGCAGGGATTGATTCAGGCGTTCGAGTTCACACACGAGCTTGCCTGGAACACGCTTAAGGATTTCCTCGAGTCACGCGGCCGATCAAATCTCTTCGGTTCGAAGGACGCGACGCGGGAAGGGTTCGCCGCCGGATTAATCGAAGACGGCGATGCCTGGATGCAGATGATCGAGAATCGCAACGAGACAACGCACACCTACGACGAAGATACTGCCGACGAAATCGGGGAGGCAATTCTTTCGCGTTACGTGTCGCAGTTTGAAAAGTTCCAGACAAGATTTACGCAACTGGAGCGCGAAGAGGAAACATGAATCACGGCCTGACAAACGAGACGGCGGATCGCATCCGCTCAGTCCTCGGGCGTTTTCCCGAAGTGGAGAAAGCCGTCCTCTATGGTTCGCGAGCAAAAGGCAACTACAAGCGCGGCTCAGACATCGATCTCACGCTGTTCGGTTCCGGTTTGAACGCGAGCGTTCTTTCCCAAATCAACAGTGGACTCGACGACCTGTTACTACCGCAAAAGATCGACGTATCGATCTTTGCGAAGATTTCACACGGTGATCTGATCGACCACATTCGGCGGGTGGGCGTGGTCTTTTACGAGAAACAAAGTGCGGCCGCTCACACCTAGTCGCTAGTCACGTTCACTGCATCGTCCTTACTTCTTAATTGCGTTCTCAGCGCACTTTCTGCTATTTTCCACGCTTCCATGCAGAAACCCGAAGATCAAGCCCGCGAGAAGATTGGCAAACTTTGGGCTGACTGCATGCCGTCGTAGTGATACATCAATATTGATGTTGCCGTGAATGGAGTTCACGGTAGAGTTTTACGAAACAAATACCGGAAAACGCCCGGTGCAGGAATTCCTCTTGAAACTCAAGGCCAGAGATCCCGACGACTTCGCCGCGGTGGCCGCAGGGTTGGAGAAGCTGCGCTACCGCCAGTATCACCGTGAGCCGCTCTCTAAGGCACTAGGCGACGGCCTGTTTGAACTGCGCCACGTGGGCAAACTGAATACGCGCGTGCTGTGGTTCTTCAGGAAAAGCCGCCGCATCATTGCTGTTCACGGGGTCCGCAATAAAGGCCAGGCCATTCCAGCGCGCGACCTCGACATTGCCCGCGAGCGCATGCGCGACTGGATTGGACGGAGTGAGTCATGAGAAAGACGAACTTCGATCTATTTTTGGAAGAACAACTCCGCGACCCGGATTTCGCCAAGCGCTTCAAGCGCGCGGGTGAGGCGTGGGAGGTCGCTCTGCAACTTGCCGCTCTCCGCGAGCGGGCCGGTCTCTCGCAGGTCGAACTCGCCCGCAAACTAAGAACAACCCAGCAACAAATCAGCCGGCTCGAATCGCCGAATTACGAAGGTCATTCTCTCAGTATGCTGCGCCGGGTCGCCCGGGTGTTAAACGCTCACGTACGCGTCATCTTCGAAAGCAAAAAAAAGCTTTCCGCTAACCGCGTAGCCGAACAACCGGCGAGATATCGAACCAAACGCAGGCCTAAAAAAAGCGTCTGATCATTTCTTAATTCTTCCTTTTTCCTTCTTAATTGCGCGCCCAGCGACCTTTCTGCTATTCTCCGCGCTTCATGCAGGAATTGCGAGATCAAGACCGCGAGAACGACCGCGGCAACTCGGCGATCAGACCCAGATTGCGAATGGCGAACTGCGAACTTCGAATGGAACTGAGATGAGCGAAGCCGCATAACTAATCATGACTTACTCTGAAATCGTCAGCTTCCTCTGGGGTGTAGCAGATCTAATCAGAGATTCTTTTCGTCGCGGCGAATATCAAAGCGTAATTCTGCCGTTGACCGTTCTGCGTCGTCTCGACTGCGTGCTTGCGCAATCCAAGAAGCGCGTGCTGGAAACAAACGCGAAGCTGCACGGCAAGCTAGAGAATCTCGACCCGCAACTGCGGAAGGCTTCCGGTTTCGCCTTCTACAACACCTCGCGCTACGACTTTGAGAAACTGTTAGCCGATGCGCCTAACCTCGCGGCGAATTTGCGGAATTATATCGCCGGTTTTAGCGCGAACATGCGCGACGTGTTGGAGAAATTCGATTTTGATAACACGTTCGCCGACTAAGCGAAGCGGGCTTGTTATTCCAAGTTTTGGAGCGTTTCAAGAATGTCGATCTTCATCCGGATCGTGTTTCGAACCCGATGATGGGAACGATCTTCGAAGAACTAATCCGCAAGTTCAACGAAGCGCTGAACGAAAACCCCGGTGAACACTTCACGCCACGCGATGTGGTTCACCTCATGGCGGATGTTCTGCTTGCGGGCGACGAGGCTCGCATCGGGAAAAAAGGTGCGGTCATCACGGTTTACGACCCCTGTTGTGGATCGGGCGGGATGCTCACGATCACGAAAGACGACATCGTCGGCGCAGCCGATCGACCGGGAATTAACCCGAGCGCGGACGTGCACTTGTTCGGACAAGAAGTGAATCCTTCCACCTGGGCGGTTTCGAAGTCCGACCTCTTCATGAAAAGCGAGGACGGACGGGACGCCGAAAATATCGCCTTCGGCAGCGTTCTTTCGAACGATCGTCACTCGACGCGAACGATCGATTATTCCATCGCCAATCTGCCTTACGGTAAAGACTGGAAGCGCGACAAGGACGCGGTCGAAGAAGAACATGAGCGCGGGTTCGCCGGGAGATTCGGCGCGGGACTGCCGAGCATCAGCGACGGTCAGCTGCTCTTTCTGCAAACGATGCTCGCGCACATGCACAAGGTTGAAGACGGCGGCAGCCGCGTCGCCATCATCATGAATGGGTCACCGCTCTTCACTGGCGATGCCGCCAGCGGGCCGAGCGAAATTCGCCGCTGGATTTTGGAGAACGACTGGCTCGAAGCGCTCATCGCCTTGCCCGAGCAACTTTTCTACAACACCGGCATCGCCACCTACATCTGGGTGCTGAAGAATCGGAAAGCGCCGGGCCGAAAAAATAAAGTGCAGCTCATCAACGCCACCACATTCTGGACGCCGATGCGCCGAAGTCTCGGCGATAAACGCCGGCAAATCCCGGATGAACGCGCGGGCGAGATTGTCGATCTCCTCCGCGCGTTTAAGGAAGGCGAGTTTTCGAAAATGTTTCCAACCACGCACTTCGGTTACCGCAAAATCACAGTTGAGCGTCCGCTTAAGTTGAATTTTCAAATCACAGCGGAACGCATCGCCTGCCTTGATGATGAATCCGGCTTTGCCAAGCTCGCCACGAGCAAGAAGAAGAACGAAAAAGAGCGGCTCGCCGAGATCGCAGCCGGCACGGAGCGACAGCAGCAGATCAAAACTTTTCTCGCTGAGTTGGTCAAGGCTCACAGCCAAACATTTCTGGATCGCGAAGAGTTCCGCAATTTTATCAAAGACTCAGGGAAAAAGACGAAACTGCCGCTCGACGCGACGGAGCTGAAAGCGATCGTGAATGCCTTGAGCGAGGGCGATGAAAACGCCCCGCCGTGTCGCGATTCAGATGGCGCGATCGAGCCCGATCCCGAGCTGCGCGACACCGAAAACGTCCCGCTCGGCGAATCGATTCACGATTACTTTGACCGTGAAGTGAAGCCGTATGTCGCGGACGCGTGGATCAACGAATCCGTGCGCGATCACAAGGACAACGAAATCGGCAAGGTCGGTTACGAGATCAATTTCAACCGTTACTTCTACAAGTACCAGCCGCCGCGTCCGCTGGGGAGATCGAGTCTGATATAAAGTCCGTCGAGCAGGACATTCTAAAGCTCCTTCGGGAGGTCGCCGGCTGACCAAATGTATGCGCCGCATACATATGGCAGCTGACGTGTATATTTTTCGCCAATTTTTATACATTTGCCCTCTAACTAAAGACCTGACTTATACTTGACCAATCCGGTCGCCGGCCCAAATCCCGGCTTGACTAATAACTTGACTTACGATTGACTAACGCTCGTGCCTTTCACGCCCAAATACCAGATTACCCCCGCTCTCCTCTCGCAGGTCGAGCAGGTCGCCGCCTTGCGCGAGCGCATCCTCGCCGCCGCCGTGCAGGTGCCCTGGATCCCGGCATTACAAAAAGACAGCCGGATTCGCAACGCCCATTCTTCCACCGCGATTGAAGGAAATCCACTCACCCTCGAGCAAGTCCGGGCCATCGAAGAAGGCCGCGATATTCCGGCCACGGCGCCGCGCGCCCGGCGCGAAGTTGCGAACTATTTCGCCGGCTTGCGTTTCGTGGAGAAGAACGCGCAAGTCAGCGCGATCACGCACACGCATATTCTGAAACTGCACCGCATTCTCGCCGAAGAAGTGATGGATCAGGGCACAGCCGGCGAATACCGCACCATCCGTGTCAAAGTCGGAGGCTACGTTGCGCCGCCGCCGGAAAAGGTCGAGCCGATGATGTCCGACCTGCTCGATTGGTGGAACAAACACGAGAAAATTTCGCCGATCCTAAGCTCGGCCATCGTGCATCATCAGGTTGAAATCATTCACCCGTTTGCCGATGGCAACGGCCGGGCCGGCCGCATGCTCGCTTTGTGGGAGCTTTACCGGCGCGGGTTCGACAATCATCACATTTTTTCGATCGACGAATTTTATTGGGAAGATCGGCCGCGTTATTATGCCGCCTTGGACAACGTGCGGCAGGAAGAAGGCGATCTCACCAGCTGGCTCGAATACAGCGCGGAAGGGTTGCGGGTGACACTGGAAAAAGTCTGGAGCCGGATCCAAAAACTGACGGCGCGCGGCGGGAAAGCGAAACTGGTGCTGCGCCCGAAACAGGAGCAGCTCCTCCATCTCTTGCGCGAACACAAGGCGCTCGCGCCGCGCGAAATCTGGGACGCGCTCGGCGTCTCAAAACAAGGCGCGCTCGATTTATTGCGACCGCTGATCAAATCTGGTCTGGTACGCCGGATTGGAACAAAAAAGTCCGGCCGCTACGTGTTAAAATGAGAAAGTGGAATCGTGTGACGGGCTTCATCATCACTCTCATCTGTTGGAAACTCCGAAAGTTTTCGCCGGTCGCTGGCCGCGGCGAGCAACTGAAGGCCAGCCAGCAACATTGAAACTCGCTCGCTGCCCACATTAACTCATGTGCTCTCGGCGACGCCATTCAATTGAAATTGACTCAATGGGCTCCCGCCATTTCGACCTCTCGGTTTGCCCATCTATGTCGCTCGCGTCCCCGCGGCTCCGTTCGTTCGCTTCCCAGTTTACTCGCGGCTGCTCCACTGACGATGTTCCGGGAATGAGCAGAATGTGTCGTGAATGACGAATGACGAGGGAAGCGGCGAAGCAGCGCATGAGCGGCCGTGGCGGCCCGATAAGCCACATCAGTACGGCTGGCTCATGCATCATAAGCGGCTTGTATCTTGGAATCGCCGTCTTTGTGGTAGAACAGGGGTGGGCGTGAGATCCGGTAAAGCGGCAGGTCATGATTCCCAATCAAGACCGTTCGTAAGTTCGATCCACGCCCTGCCCTTGGCGCCAAGTAAACTCGAACAGTTACTGGAGCGACCAAGCCGGCCCAACCCAAGGGCGGCGCCGACTTGGCCAGCTCGCATTTACAAGCAGGAGTTATTTAACCCATGAAGCAAAGTGTTGTCTATATCGGGATCGATGTGGCCAAAGCGCATTTGGATGTGGCTTGGACGGGAACATTTCGTCGCCTGCCGAACGAACGGAGCGGCCACGCCGCATTAGTGCGCTGGATCAAGCAAAGTGCTACGCCGGTGCAGTTGATCTGCGAGGCTTCGCTGTCGGGATTCGTTTCGCCTTCGCGCGCGGCTACTCCGAACGTCTTGAAACTCGCTCGTTGCCCACACTCGCTCATTGCTTCCCTGGCAACTTTACCTTCTATGTCTCTCATCCCATTCGCTCCATTCGGAGCAGGCGGCGCGACAGGTGAACTGTTGAATCTCTTACATCGGTGGAAAGAAACGGGACGTGGAATACGGAGAATAAGCGACGGTCATCCAGCCCTCGCAGCTGCTTCGGCGGAGTACGCTTGACCGCCACTACAGTCAGAATCGGAGGCGACACCGCCACTACCCGCCTCCGCTTGAGCTTCCGTCTTTGGTAAAGCTCCGACGTGACAAGACGGCTGTGGCAAGCAGCTGTTGAACGCATGCATCGTAAGCGGGTTATGATAGGTTGACAAACTTACCCGCGGGCTTTGAGCGATGCCTCTTGCACATCCAATCGCTTCCGTCGATTTTCCTTTTACAAACTCGAAGAGAACGACAAGGAAGTCGCATGAGCACCAAGAAAGGCCTGATCGGTATTCTCACCGGGGGCGGGGATGTGCCTGGGCTCAATCCCGCGATCCGCGCGGTCACCATTCGCGCCCTGCGCGAGGGGTATCAGGTCGTTGGTATCCGCCATGGCTGGCTGGGCGCGATCAGCATCCTGCGTGATGAAGACGCCGACAACAGCGAGCACTTTCAAATCCTGACAGAAGAGATTGTCAATCGGGCGGCACGCACGGGCGGTACGTTTCTGCATACCTCGCGAACGAACCCGTCAGCAGTGAAAAAAGAAGAGGTACCTGAAGCGCTGCGCGCAACGTTCAATCAAGACAAGAACGATCTCACTTCTGAAGTCATCAAGAACCTGGATTGGCTGGGAATCGACTATCTGATTCCTATCGGCGGCGACGACACACTTTCTTTTGCCACGCGTTTATCCAAGGAAGGCGTCAAGGTCGTGGCGATACCCAAGACGATGGACAACGATGTGCCAGGCACCGATTACTGCATCGGCTTTAGCACCTGCGTCAGCCGTACGATCGAACTGTCGAATCGTCTTCGCACCTCGGCCGGATCTCACGAGCGATTTCTGGTTATGGAAGTGTTCGGACGCTACGCGGGGTTCACTGCGATGTTACCAACGATGGCGGGAGCGGCCAATCGGTGTGTTATCCCTGAATACAAATTCGACATGGAGCATCTGACCGAGTTGTTGTGCTACGACCGTGCCCGGAACTCCAGCAAATATTCAGTCGTTATCGTTTCGGAAGGAGCAATGTTCGAAGGCGGCGAAATGGTGTTCTCCGACAAGACGAGCGACGCGTTCGGGCATCTGAAACTCGGCGGAATGGGCGACCTGGTCTCAGCGGAACTTAAAGACCGTTCCGCCAAATACAACAAGGGCAAGCCGATCCACACGATTAACCAACGTCTCGGCTACATGGTGCGCGGCGGTGATCCCGACGCGATTGATTCGATCGTGCCCATGGCTTACGGCAACCTGGCCCTCGATCTGATCCTGCATGGCCGCCACGGCCGCCTCGTCGTCTTGAAAAATGGGCGCTACGACAACGTGCCGATTGAAGCGGTGATCAGCACCAAGAAAACGGTCAGCGTGGACAAGTACTATAACAAAAAGCGACTGCGTCCACTCTACACCGATTTCGAAATGCAGCCGCTATTCATCATGGCGAGTGATTAAGAGAGGCAGCGCAGGGCCCCGCAAGGCCGACCTTGTTGAAACTCTGTTGTTGCTCACGTTGACTGGTTTATCTGATCTCGGAATTGCTGCTGAAAAGAATTTCATCAGGAAAGCAGGAAGGCAGGAAAGGGATTGTAACTAGCTGAGGCGTGGCGGTTCCGCTGAAAGCTGCATGCCGCAGTCAGCGCCAGCTCCGAAAGCGTTGACTCATTCGCTCCCGCTCATTTCGAGCTGTCGGTTTGCCCATCTATGCCTGGCGCGCCGTAGCCTCGGCGAAGGAGGGTCGCTCGACTCCCGTCGGCTCCGTTCGCGAGCAGGCAGGCTACAGAAAAAGCGCGGCCGACACGGCTGCCACTACAGAACACGGGACTCAGGCCCCCCGATCCGGGAGAATCCGAGGGGCCAGATCTACTTTTGACATGCAATTCTTGTTAGGCGATTTCGGAAAATGGGTTTGACCAGTCGGATACAGGAGATAGTTCAGAGCGTAAAGCTCCGTCGATTTGTTTAGCGGCCGCCCCTTTACGGAGTTAAATGTTGAGAGTCTCGCTTCTGCTCGGACTGGTTTATCTGATCTCGGAATTGCTGCTGACTGTGACGCGCCGCTCGCGCAGCCGCACAGGGACCAGGCAGGATCGCAGTACGTTGCGCGTTGTGTGGCTCGTAATCGTGGTGAGCGTGGCGGCGGGTGTTTATCTGGCGAAACAGTTGCCGGCAGCAGCGTTGCCGAATCATCGAAGCTTTGTGTTCGCCGGTGTAATGCTCTTTGTCGCCGGACTGCTTCTGCGCTGGTGGGCAATCATCACGCTCGGCCGCTTTTTCACCGTGGACGTAACGATTGAAAAAGATCATGAACTGGTCGAGCGCGGACCGTTCCGCATCGTGCGTCATCCTTCCTACACCGGGGTGCTCCTGGCGTTCGTCGGTCTCGGTCTGTCTCTGGGCAACTGGGCCGCGCTGCTTGTGATACTTCTGCCGATTGGCGCGGCTTTCGTTCACCGCATGAACGTGGAGGAGAATGCCTTGTCGGCTGCGCTTGGCGCGCAATACGCTGATTACATGCGGCGCACTAAACGGCTGGTGCCGTTTGTTTATTGATCAGGAAAGGCAGGAACGCAGGGAAGGAAGATATTGCACCGGATCGCGAACGAATTTGCAGGACGCCTGTGGCAGACGTAGCGGATGGCGTTTCACAGAAACGCCCTACAATGGGAAAAGATTTTGAACCGCGAGTAACGCGTCCTTTCAGACGTGGCGTGAGCGAAGATCGACGGCGCACAGCGCGTTTTCGTTAGCGAAAGAAGATCAAGTAAACGAGAACGCTTAGGACCACTACAGCCATGATGATCATTTGCTGCAGGGTTTTTGCACCAGAGGTCCGCGACGGAACTGTCCGCAATCGGGTGGCACAATGACGGCAATGCTGATCGACGATAGAAAGCGCGTAGCCGCAGGTGGGACAAGGTTCCAGTGGCATTTGATAGCAATCGCAGACATTGACCTAATAGCGAGAAATACCCGGGGAGACGAAACCGGGGTCGCATTTCTATTCTTAGCGTGCTGGCGTGTGAGTTGACGTGGCTTTACGAGAGTGAAAAAGTTGTTACATGAGGTTCCTGATTTTGTTCGTCGGTTGGTTCATTCTTCTGGTGCTCTGCTGGCCCATAGCTTTGCTGGCGCTGGTTTTGTTTCCGCTGGTCTGGCTCGTGGCGCTGCCGTTCCGGCTGCTCGGGATGACCTTGGAGGCGTTGCTCGCGCTCGTGCGGGCCGTGCTGTTTTTCCCGGCCAGGTTGATCAGTGGCCGTCGCCTCGCCTGAAGCGCCGCGGTCAGCGCCCGCGGCTTCAACGTCCGTTAACGGATTTGATGGTCGATGTTTCCTCCTAAGCGCAAGGCTTCCATCTTCGCCGAGGCTTCGACGTGACCTGCCTTCGTCCGAATTACGGGATGGCAAGCACTATTGCGTGCCAGGTGATGTTTGATCTGAGGAACATTGAGTGGAGGGATGCGTTCGCCACTCGCCGCGGCGGCTAAACTCTGAGCAGGCTTTGACCTTTTACGACATGGAGGTTGGACTGATGCACCGCCCCAATTGGCAAGGCGTGTCGGCGCGTTTTTTTTAAAACTGAAATTGTCGGCTCGTGCGAATTCTGGTGAGATGAGTTCGATGCTGCATTGGATCTCAAAATGGCCGCTGGTTCGGCAAATTCGTGAAGGCAAGGATGGTACCGGCCTTGAAGCGATGTCGGAAAAGACACGTGCGATGCATGCGCGCACAGACGACGCGACGGTCGCGAAATCGATTTGTCCGTACTGCGGAGTCGGTTGCGGCCAGCTTATCTATCACAAAGACGGCAAACTGGTCGCGATCGAGGGTGATCCGGAGTCGCCGATTTCGCAGGGGAATCTTTGCCCGAAGGGTGCGGCGTCCTTCCAGCTTCTCACCCATTCGCGACGTGAGACGAAGGTGAAATATCGCGCACCGCGCGGCGGCAAGTGGGAGGAGATCTCGCTCGAACGCGCGATGGATATGGTGGCGGATCGCGTCTGGGAATCGCGTAAGCGGACTTTCATCAAGGGGGCGAAAGGTTCGGTCGTGAACCAGACGCCGGGCATCACCCATCTCGGCGGCGCGACGCTCGATAATGGAGAGAACTACCTGATCAAGAAACTTTTTACCGGAGGCCTGGGGATGGTGTGTGTGTCCAACCAGGCCCGGATATGACATAGCAGCACGGTGCCCGGTCTGGGCACCTCCTTCGGCCGGGGCGGAGCTACGACTGCGCAACAGGATCTCGCGAACGCCGATTGTATTTTAATCGAAGGGTCATCCATGGCCGAGGCGCATCCGGTTGGATTCCGCTGGGTGATGAAGGCAAAGGAAAACGGCGCCACCATCATCCACGTCGATCCGCGCTTCTCGCGCACCAGCGCGCTCGCTGACATCTGGGTGCCGCTGCGGGTCGGAACGGATATTGCTTTTCTTGGCGGTATTATCAGGCATGTGCTCGAGAACGAGCTGTTCTTTCGCGAATACGTTGCCCATTATACCAACGCCTCCTGCATTCTGCGGGAGGGATTTGGTGACACGGAAGATAATCAGGAGGGCTTTTTTTCCGGTTGGAACCCGGAGAAGCGCGCCTACGATACCAAGAGTTGGCTGTACGAAGGCGAAGGCCTGAGTTTTCCGCATCGCGACCTGACGCTGAAACATCCGCGCTGCGTCTTTCAAACTCTAAAACGGCATTATGCGCGATATACGCCTGAAATGGTGGAGAAGGTGTGCGGGATTCCGCCTCAGCTTTTCCATAAAGTGGCGGATACATTTGTTAGGGCATCCGGTCCGGAGAAAACCGCTGCGATCTGTTACGCGGTCGGGTGGACTCAGCACTCGAAAGGCGTGCAAATCATCCGCACGGCTTCGGTCCTGCAGTTGTTGTTAGGGAATATTGGACGTCCCGGTGGCGGCATTCTCGCCTTGCGTGGTCACGCTTCCATCCAGGGGTCGACCGATATCCCGACGCTCTACGACATTCTCCCGGGATACATCGCCATGCCGCGAGCCGGCAAAGGTGAAGACACGCTCGAGAATTACTTTAAGACTCACACTAACCCCACCGGGCTCTGGCACGATTTCCCGAAATATTTCGTTAGTCTGCTCAAGGCTTATTACGGGACCCGGGCGACAAAGGAGAACAGTTACGGCTATGAATGGATCCCGAAGCTGACCGGCGATCATTCGTTCTTCAATTTTCTCTACGAGACACTGGACGGAAAAGTGGAAGGCATGTTCCTGATGGGCCAAAACCCCGCCGTCGGCGCACCCAACGCCCGTCTCCAGCGCAAAGCACTCGCCAAACTCAAATGGTTTGTCGTGCGCGACATGGTCGAGATTGAGCCTGCGACCTTTTGGTTAGACTCGCCTGAGATCAAGCGCGGCGAATTAAAAACCGAAGATATCGAAACCGAGGTGTTCTTCTTTCCCGCTGCGGGTCACGCGGAAAAAGAAGGCGCGTACACGAACACGCAGCGTCTTTTGCAATATCGTGAAAAAGCAGTCGAGCCGCCTGGCGATTGCCGCAACGAGAGTTGGTTCATTCACCAGCTCGCGTTGCGTTTAAAGAAAAAAGCGGAAACCTCGAATGACCCCGATGACGAGCCGATTCGAGCGCTCGACTGGTGGTATCCGGAAACGAAAAACGGCGGGCCGGAAATGCACGCCGTGCTGGCCGAAATCAACGGCTGGAAAACGCTGGAGGATAAAGAAAACACCCAACGCCCAACTGGGGAAGGGGATGCTGTAGCCGGGGGCGATGACCCCGGCGGGAAAAACGGAATTGTTTTCGGCAACGATCGCAATGGCAAACTTCATCACGGGCCGCAGCTTGATAAATACCAGGAGTTGAAGGACGACGGCTCCACCGCGAGCGGCTGCTGGATTTATACCGGAGTTTACGGCAGCGATTGCGTGAATAAGGCGCTGCGCCGCGAGCCCCACGGCTATCTCGGTCACGGCTGGGGCTTCGCCTGGCCGAGCGATCGCCGCATCATTTACAACCGCGCCAGTGCCGCGCCAGATGGCAAACCATGGAGCGAACGCAAGAAGCTGGTCTGGTGGGACACCGAAAAATCAAAATGGACAGGCGAAGACGTTCCCGATTTCAAACCGGACAAAGCGCCCGATTACCAGGGAAGTCGCGACGACCGCGGCCTCACCGCTTTGCCGGGCGATGCACCATTCATCATTCACGAGGATGGACTCGGGTGGTTATACGTGCCGAAAGGTTTGCAGGACGGACCGATGCCGACGCACTACGAGCCGATCGAATCACCGGTCGATAACGCCATCTATAAACACGACACAAACCCGGTCCTGCTCTGGTTCACGCGCGAGGAGAACCGCTTCGCCCCGCCGGGGGACGAGCGTTTTCCTTACGTGCTCACCACCTATCGTCTGACGGAGCATCACACCGGCGGAGGCATGAGCCGTTTCCTGCCACATCTTGCGGAGCTGCAGCCGGAGATGTTCGCGGAAATCTCAACCGAACTTGCCCATTCGTTAGGCATCCGGAATGGCGACGACATCTGCCTGCTCACAATGCGCGGCGCGATCCAAGTCAACGCGCTCGTCACCCGGCGGTTGCAACCCCTCCAGCTTAACGGCAAACGCGTGCACCAGGTTGCAATTCCGTTCCATTTTGGAACCGGCGGTCCGGTAATCGGCGACGCCGCTAACGATCTCATGGCGATATCCGGCGAGCCGAACGTTACGATTATGGAAACCAAGGCCGCGCTCTGCAACATCATCCCCGGCAAACTCCCGCGTGGACCCGACTTCGATCGCTGGTTCGCGAAACAGGTTCCCCAAGGTGGTCCGCCGAATCTACATCCCGAACAACCACCGCCCGGCGCACCGGAGGGCGGCAAACTCACGGCCGGGCACGGTCAACACGGAAAGAGCGGATGAGAAGAACGTTGAAGCGATTAATGGTTGGACCGTTGAAGCGACGAAGACGGGAGCCCCTTCAACCCTGCAACGGTTCAACGCTGCAACGAGAACCATGATCGGCGAAGGCATCCACAGCACGAACCAGCGCCGCCATTCCTACATCGAGGAAGGGGCGACGGTCGGATTCTTCACTGACCCAACCGTCTGCATTGGCTGCAAAGCCTGCGAAGTCGCTTGCAAAGAATGGAACGAAGTACCGGAAGACGGGTATGTCTGGACCGGGAATTCGTACGATAACACCGGCCACCTCGGCGCCTCCACCTGGCGTCACGTTCTTTTTCTCGAACAGAATCTGCCGAAAGGAAACCAGATTGCCGGTCCAATGTCGTTAGGCAGCGATGCTGATGGCGAGGATCCGTTCCGATGGATTTTTCTGTCCGACGTCTGCAAGCATTGTGAGAAGGCCGGCTGTCTGGAAGCATGCCCCACGGGCTCGATTGTTCGGACGGAAGTCGGCTCGGTACTTGTGCAGGATGATGTGTGCAACGGCTGCGGTTATTGCGTGGTCAATTGTCCGTTTGGGGTGATCGATCGCCGACCCAAGCCATTGCCGAACCACGGTGGCGCGTTCAAGTGCACCTTCTGCTACGATCGCCAAAAAAGCGGACTTACACCTGCATGCGCGAAAGTTTGTCCGACGGAATCAATTGTCTTCGGTCGGCTGGACGATCTGCGCGCGCGTGCCAGCGAGCGTGTGCGATACCTGCGCGAGAGCGGCTACAGTGATGCGCAACTGTACGATCCACAGGAAACCTCCGTGCACGGCGTTCACGCCTTCTTCCTTTTGTTAGGCGACCCGGAGCCGTATGGACTGCCGCCGAAACCCGAGATACCGACCATCTATCTCAAATCGTCATGGCTGGCCGCGGCGGCGACCGCGCTTGGTGCGATCGTAACGGTGGCGGTCGCTTTTGCCTTCTTCTCATGAAGTGTCTCGCCAGCAGCAAAATCCGGGGAACGCGGGCGCCCCGCCCGCTGTGTTGTGCGCCTCGCACAACATACTCTGAGCTCGACATTTCCAGGATGCTTTTCGGCGAGGCGCCGAAAAGGGCGAGCGAGGCGCTCGCGCTCCCCAATCTTGAACATGCCTGACGAATCGCGACTGGATCAATTGCGGAAGGAGGCGAGGCAAAAAGGCGTTGTGACCGGCCACGGTGTGGACGTCGCGGGCGGCCCGATTCCGCATAAACCCGGGTATTATGGTGAGCCAGTCGTTAGGCCGCCGGTGTGGACGTGGGAAATTCCGGTTTACTTTTTTGTTGGCGGTGCTGCTGGCATGGCGCCACTCATCGCCTGTTCTGCGCTGGTGTTGCGGCAAATGGAACTCGCTTATGTCACACTCTGGATCGCAGGCATGGGAGCAATAGTTTCGCCGATCCTTCTCATTATGGACCTCGGTCGGCCGCGGCTTTTTCTCAACATGCTTCGGGTCTTCAAACAGCAGTCGCCAATGTCGGTCGGCGCCTGGATTCTCGTATTTTTCGGTGGGTTCGCTTTCCCAGCCTGGTTCTTAATGCTGCTTTATCAGACTGGAGTTTTTCCGCCTTCGAGCTACGTCATCCTTATTATCGTCGGGTTACTCTCGGCCGGCGCGGCAATGTTGGGGCTCGGGCTTGCGACCTACACCGGCGTGCTGATCGGCGCGACCGCGATTCCGGCGTGGCATCTTCATCGCATCCTCCTCCCAATTCACTTCGGCACGGCGGGTCTCGGTTGCGCGGGCGCAATTCTCGAGCTGGCCGGTTTTCAAATTCGCCCGCTGTGGGTAATCGGAATGGTCGCGGCTTGTGTCGAAACGCTGCTCTGGGTGTGGCTCGAGTTCGACAAACACGGCGCGGCGGATCGTGCACTGCACGAAGGTCGCTCCGGATGGCTCATCCGGGCCGGCGAATTTTTTGCCGGTCCGCTCCCAATCTTCTTTCGCCTAACGGGCCTGGTGCCGTTTGCGGCGGCTTCGTTTCTGTTGGGTGCGTTGATCAGCCGGTTCGGTTGGATCTCGGCTGGGAGATTTTGCGGCGCCGACTCGGAAGCCGTATTCACGTCGCAGCGCTAGACCGGTTCGATAATCACTCGCTCGATGTGCGAGTAGATGTTGAACGAAGGCGGGCGCAAAAATCCGATCAAGGTCTGATTGCTTTGGCGTGCGAACTCGACCGCAAGACTCGAAGGGGCTGAAACGGCAGCCACGATTGGAATCCCGGCGGCGAGCGCTTTTTGCATGATCTCAAACGATGCCCGGCCGCTGACCAACAAAATATGTCGATCCAAGGGGAGCTGCCTATCGACAAGCGTGCTGCCGATGACTTTATCGACGGCGTTGTGGCGCCCGATATCCTCGCGCGCAATTTTCAATTCGCCCTTCATGTCGAAAATTCCCGCGGCATGAATCCCGCCCGTGCGCGCGAAATCGCTTTGCGCATCTCGCAGTTGTTTTGGAAGTGAAAGCAGGGTTTCCACAGCGATCCGGATTTGTGTCGATCTTACAGCAGGGAAATTTTGCTGAATCGAGTCGATACTCTTTTTGCCGCACAGACCGCAACTGCTCGAAATAGTTCCGAAACGTTTCGTCGAATCCAGTTTCAATTTCACGCCTGCGGCGAGATCGACAATCACTCTGTTATCGCCGTTACGTGAAAGGCTCGCAATCTGATCCCGGCCGCGGACGATTCCCTCTGAGAATAAAAAGCCGGCTGCCAGTTCTTCATCGTGACCGGGTGTGCGCATCGTGATGGCAACGGTTTTTCTTCCGATACGAATCTCCAGCGGCTCTTCGATTGTCAGAGCATCAGGCAAATATTCCAGCTCGCCGTCGTGTTTTCGCCGGATGATCTTTTGGGAATCAATACTGGTTTCGCTCATGTTGAGTGAGTCCCATCAATGCTATCATAGGGGGAGTGGAAATTTGCCATCTTTACATTTCTCCCGGGCACAATTTCGTCGGGCACCACGGCCGCGAGCCGGACACGCACCCAATGATCGAAGTGCCGGTGATCGAGTGTGTCGCCGGGCGGGGGATTCGCGGAGATCGCTATTTCGATTTCAAGGACGATTACAAGGGCCAGATCACTTTCTTTTCACTAGAGGTTTTCGAGGAGCTTTGTGCCGCGTTGGAAATTCGCGATTGCTCGCCGGCTGCCGCGCGGCGGAATGTGATTACGCGCGGAGCTGATCTGAACGAGTGCATCGGCAGGGAATTCGAGGTCCAAGGCGTTTGTCTGTATGGAACCGAAGAGTCGGCGCCCTGTTACTGGATGGATCAGGCATTCGCGCCCGGCGCAAAAGATTTTTTGAAAGGCCGCGGCGGTCTGCGCGCCAAAATTCTAACCGACGGGCAATTGCGCGTGACTGGGCGAGGGGCTGAAACGAAAATGAAACTGCAGCTTGCAGTCGCCTCTTCCTTCGCAAGGGAGAGGGAAGCGTGAGGGTTTTGTAGCGTGCTTCATCGCGCGTGAACGACCCCTCGCCTCCCGCCTTCGCTCGGCTACGGCGTGGCATGCAATCCTCTCCCCTTCACGAAAGGGAGAAGCGGATACCGTCTACTGCGCAAATCAGTTTCAGTGCTGTTTTGCTCGTCGGTGGCGAATCGCGCCGGATGGGCAAGGACAAAGCGACGCTTTTGTTTCGCGGAGAACCGCTCTGGCAGATTCAACTCGATCTGTTGCGGATATTAGAACCGGCTGAAATCTTTGTTTCCGCCCGGACTGATCCCGCGTGGCGCCCTGCAGATGTTCAATTTGTTCCTGACGCGTTTCCCTCGCGCGGTCCGCTGAGCGGTCTCGCCGCTTCGCTTGACCGGATAAGCTCAAGTCATCTGTTGGCGCTGGCGATTGACATGCCGTGGATGACCAGGAACTACCTGAAATTTCTTTGCGCTGAGATCGAGCCGGGTCGCGGCGTGGTTCCGAAAATCGCCGAACGCGTTCAACCGCTGGCGGCGATCTATCCGAGAGAGGCAGCTAGCGATTTTCGCCAGGCGCTTACAGGCGCGGACTTTTCATTGCAATCTCTGATTCGTGATCTGATCAGAGCCGGAAAACTCAGGGAGAGATTTGTTCCAGAGCGGGAGAAGAAATTATTCCTGAACGTAAATGCGCCGTCGGATATGCCGCTTCTGTAGCCGCGGGCGCTGACCTCGGCCGGGCTTTCTGACGAAGGCCTGCCGCGGTCAACGCCCGCGGCTACAGTTGAATCTGACGTTCACAAGCCATTGCGCTTGCAAATGCGTGACAACAGATCAATGTGTCTGCTGCAATTGGGGATGGTGATGAGATTGTCGATCTTACACAGGGCAGCTTTCTTTTTGTTGCTTCCGACTTGTGCCTTCTCGGCTACGAACGTGGTGAATCTTTCTCACTACGACATGATGCGGCCCGATTTCGCCGCCATGAGACGTGAAGGGATCGTCGGCGTCATTCACGAAGCGACATACCCGCCCTTCACGCGGGACGCCAAATATCTGGACCGGCAGCTCGGAGCTCTGCAGGCGGGATTGCTTTGGGGAGCTTATCATTATGCCAACGGAAGTGATCCGGTTCGACAGGCAGATCATTTCCTAAGTGTTGTGTCCAGCGCCTGGGCACACGCCAGCCCGGCGATTCGACCGACCTCGGGCGTATTGCTGGTGCTCGACTTCGAGAAAAACGGTCACTATCCAGGGGGAACGATGCGGGCCGATCAAGCAGTGAAATTTGTGGAGCGTATTCGCGAACGCACCGGCGTTTATCCGGGTATCTATTCGGGCGAATATCATCTCGGGCAGGTCCTAAACAGTTCGCGAGTAACGAATGCGCAGAGAAGAACGCTGACGAATTGTTGGCTGTGGGTGGCAAATTATTCCAAGCAGCCTCGTGCGACAGCGCCATGGAGTTACTGGGCTCTTTGGCAATACTGCGGCGATGGTAAGTGTCGTCTTCCGCGCTCCGCTTACCCGATAAGTGTCGCCAACATTAGAAAAGCAGAACTAAACATCTTCCGGGGCAGCCGAAGTGATTTGCAGGATTTTTGGCAGCGACGCTCCTGGCAGCCCTCGGGAGGAAAGCCCCGCCGATCGGAGCAGACGCTCGCCGCTGATTAACGGCGGCAATGCGTCGCGCGGAGATTTCAGCAGCTCATTTTTTCTGAATGCCGCGCTGTGTAGTCAGATAAACGGCAAAACTACCCAGCCAATGGCCGCCCTCATAATGCTCGCCCGTTACTGCGGCGAGACCGGCGCGCCGATGCGCTTCTGCTGCGCTGGCTAACGCGGGACGGCGTGAATCATCACTGGGCAGCGCAGAAAGAATGCCCTCCAGCATCCACGCTCGACTAAGATTTAACCCGTCGAGGTGCGCCAGCTTCGGGTCGCTCCGGTCAGGTGAAATTGCTACCGGCAACCAATTCGCCGCCGGTTTCGCAGGGATTTGTGGCAGGAATTCGCCTAACCACTTGGCGAATTCGGCTTGCGATAACACGCGGCGCATTACGTCGGCTTCGCCCAGGCAGGGCGAAAGAAAATCTTCGCCGGACGGTTCGTATCCGAGCGGGCAACTTTTATCCGCGAGAAAAAATTTTCGCGCGGATTCAGAGGCAAGTTTGGTCAGCGCTTCGTCATTTTTGCCGCGCGCGTAATCAAGAATCAACCCGAGAGCGAATGCGGTTTGACCGTGCTCGCCGATACGCACTGGATGGGAGAGCTTCGGCAACCAGCTTGTCAATCGCTCAACGGCAGCGTCCTCGAGCGGCTTTAGATTTGCCAGCATTTCTTTGGCCTGCGGGTCGTCCCATTCGCGCAGTTCGGCGCAGAGCTGCAACAGCCACGCCAATCCGTATGGTCGCTCGAAACTTGCGCGGCCTTCGCCGCGCAGATATGCCGCTTCAGCTTTGAGGTTTTCTGCGGTGAGACTTTTTTTCAAAGCATCGCGAGCGCTTTTTGCGAAAGCCGCATCGGGAAATGTTCGCAACAACCGCACCAGCAGCCAATGTCCGTGCACTGACGAATGCCAATCGTAACATCCGCAAAACGCCGGCGTCAGTTTCCGTGGCGGCGCGACATCGGCGTCGCTGTTCAGGACGTGACTGATCTTGTTCGGATATTCCTTGTGCACGCACGCCAGCGCCAGATTTGCAAAACGTTCAGCAGCATGAGCATCAAATGCTCCGGTCGCCGCCCCGGTGCCAGCGCTTTTCTGAACGGCAGCGCGGCCGCCTGGTGCAGCGGCCATCATCAGCACTGCCAGCAAGGTGCAAACGGAATTCCTAAGACTTGAAGGATGAAATCTGAACGCCACGGCGGAAAGATTACGCTAGCGTTCCGCGTCGTAAAAGCTAGCGGGGCGTCGGACGAGGCCGTGGTGTTGGAGTTGCGCGGGGAAAGTCGAACATAGATCGGAGATCGCCTATCGCCGGGCTGTTAGTAGGAAAATACGGAGCGTGCGGGGCGG
Source organism: uncultured Verrucomicrobiae bacterium (assembly GCA_963753675.1). Classification (GTDB taxonomy): domain Bacteria; phylum Verrucomicrobiota; class Verrucomicrobiia; order Chthoniobacterales; family UBA10450; genus Udaeobacter. The sequence goes on from CAVWCZ010000002.1 coordinate 196,845, forward strand.
AAACCGGGTTTGGCAAATTATCGCGGCTGCGCGCGGACAACGGTGACAGATTCCAATTCCATTCGATGAATTTTAAAATTGAAGCGTGATCGGCATAGGTGTGATCGACGAAACCTGGCTTCGCGTATGGAGAAACCGTGATTAGCACGGTCCGCGGGCCGTCACCGAAGAAATCGATAGGCTGAATGTATCCCGAATCATGCAGGCCGCCGCTTTCATCGAATGTGATAAGGATGGCCGTATCGCTCCAGAGTTGATTGTTTGCTTTCACACTGTTGACGATTTTTCGAACGAAAGCCTCAAACAATGCCGGTGTCGAAGTCCCGGGATGGCCGTCGAGCAACACGTCGGGCTTAACGAAAGAAACCGCTGGCAACTGGTTGGTGGCGATGTCGCTGTATAGCTGCGTGAGGTCTACGAGATTTTGACGTAGCGATGTAGTCATAACGGAAGTCGCATACTGGAAGCCATTGCAGATTGCGCAGTAAAGGTCGTTCACTGGTGGGTCATTACTTGCCACACTGAAACCGCCTGCGTAATTCCTCCAGGAAATATTCTGAGCTGAAAGCGCATCGCCGATGTTCGGGATGGTCTGTGGTCCGATCGAATACGCGGGGCCGGCCGGGAATTCGTTGGTGTCCTGATTGCTGATAATTGTGCCGGTGGTGGTGTAGTAGGGATAATCGTTGTTCACCTGATACCAGTGATCTGAGTCGCAGTTCCCATCGTTGAACGGCTGGTAGGGCAGAGCGTGGAGATAACTCATGATTGGCTGGACACCTGGTTGGGTATTGTCGGAACAGTTCGTGAAACCGACACCTGTGCTGCCAGGATCCCCGCTACTAAAGTGGTCGTTGTTATAGAAATTGTTTGTGCCGGCTCTTGGATTGGGATCCTCGATTAAATCAGCGGCAGGCATTGCCGGATTGCCGTTCGCGTCAGTGAAATAATATACATCGCCGGTGAAGAGAAATTGCGAATTCGGACCGGTGCCACCCATCACCGGTTGATGGTAATTATCGCTGATTGAATAGTTTTCGGCCAGGTCGAGAAAGTAGGGAAAATCACCTTGCGCCATGTTGTAAAAACCCATGGCTATGCCGCCTTGATAGGTGTCCTGATCTGTTGTGGGCGGATCGGTAAAGCCCCAGCCCACAGTGAGAGCGACCCAGGTGAAGAGATCGTGCTTACAGCCGCTCGGATTCTGCGGCGTGATGTTTGCAATCGAGCAATCGGATTGTTGCCACATCTGATAAAAGCGATGCACCGGGTCGCCTGTGTTGCTGGTGTATGTCGTGTTCGCGATTGTATCGGACAAAAATGGCTGACCGCAGTTATTGAGTTGCGAAGCGCCTAGCAGCGAGTAAGGCGCGTTCGGCAGATTCGAGGGATAACGGCAGTCCGGAACGGGGAGTATCTGTTTCGCCGGATCATACGCCGGCTGTCCGCTACCCCGAGCCTGTAGAAGCCCTTGCGACGTTAAATCAAGGCCGACATCACTGCAGAACGCAGGATTCCCGAAGGAGAGTATGCACGGCCCCACCGGCAATGCATCGAGAGTTGTGCTCGGTTGCGGCAGAGTAGCGAAAGGACCTGTTTGCGTGGGGCTAAGCTCATACGTCCAAATCAACGGGCAATCTTACTTTTATTCTGGAAATTGCCCGTCGCTTCTCTTATCTCTGCAACGAAGGGTCTCGCTCTTAATCGACCGAGCGTTGTGTTCGCATCGAGTGCCCGCTAAACTGGCGCGCGCATTTCCAGGAACCCTACAATATGAGCTCGCTGGATTATTACCGGATCGAAGAGCTTCTTACAGATGAGGAGCGCGCAGCGCGCGATCGGACGAGGCGGTTCGTGCAGGAGGAGGTCGTGCCCGAGATCGTTCCGTGCCATCGCGCCGCGAAGTTTCCGGAACATCTGGTTCCTCGCATGGGCGCACTTCGCTTTTATGCTCCATACCTCAAAGAGCACGGGTGCGCCGGTGTGAGCTTCACGGCGTACGGCCTCATTATGCAGGAACTGGAACGCGGCGATTCCGGGTTGCGTTCGCTTGCGTCGGTGCAGGGCGCCCTTGCGATACAGGCAATCCATTCGTTCGGCTCGCCGGAGCAGCACGCACGATGGCTGCCAGGGTTGGTATCGGGCGAGCGCGTAGGGTGCTTTGCTCTCACAGAACATGGGCACGGCTCGGATCCGGGCGGGATGGAAACGTGCGCCAGACGCGACGGCGAATATTACGTCTTGAACGGCAGCAAATGCTGGATCGGCAATGCGTCGATCGCGGACTTCAAAGTTGTTTGGGCGAAGGATGATGACGGACGCATCGGCGGTTTTGTAGTGGAAAAGGACGCCCCCGGTTTTTGCGCAAGCGATATCGAAGGCAAATTCAGTCTGCGCATGTCGCGCACATCGGAATGCTGGTTCGACAACTGCCGGATACCGGCGGAAAACCGCCTGCCGAAAGCGTCCGGCCTTCGCGCGCCATTATCATGTCTTTCGCACGCGCGTGCAGGGATCGCATGGGGCGTGATCGGCGCAGCGATTGATTGCTACGAAACGGCGCTGGCTTATGCCAAAAGGCGTGAACAATTCGGCCGGCCGATTGCCAGCTTCCAGCTCGTGCAGGAGAAGCTTGTCTGGATGGTGCAGGAAATTACCAAGGCACAGCTGCTGGCGCTGCGGCTCACGCGCCTGATGGAAACGGATGCTGCGCGTCCGGCGCAAATTTCACTGGCGAAACGCAATAACGTCTGGATGGCGTTAGAGTGTGCGCGCAAAGCACGTGACATCCTCGGGGCGGCAGGCATCACGGACCAGTATCCCGTAATTCGGCACCTCATGAATCTGGAGAGCGTTTACACTTATGAAGGCACGCACGACATTCACACGTTGACAGTCGGGCGCGACATTACGGGCTTGAATGCCTTTGGCGGGTAAACGTGATGAGCGTCATTCCGAGCGGAACGAAGTGGAGTCGAGGAATCCCGTTGCGCTACGGAAAGTGATTTCTGCGGGATCCTTCGACTTCGCTCAGGATGACGGCTGGTAGAAAATGATTAAGGTAAGTTATGAACGAAGTTTACATTCTCGGCGGCGCGCGCACCGATTTTAAGCGCAATCTGAAAAAGGAAGGGAAAACGATCCGGCACATTATCATCGAGGCCGGCAAGAACGCGATTGAAGACGCGAAGATAGATCCGGCTGAAATTCAGGCGGGCGCGGTCGGCAACTTCAACGCAGGCCAGTTTACCAAACAACTGCAGCTGGGAGCGTTTATTCCTGAGATCGATCCTAAATTGCGTGGGATCCCAACCATGCACACTGAAGCGGCGTGCGCCTCTGGCGCTTTGTCGGTGCTGCTTGGGGCGGAATGGGTGATGGGCGGATTTTATGATGCGGTGCTGGTTGTTGGTGCGGAACAACAGAAGACCATGTCGTCCCTGGATGGGTCCGATGTGCTCGGCGCAGCTGCCGATTATCACAATGAAAAGCCTGAGTACGGCGATTTCATGTTTCCTAAATTGTTCGGGCGTATCGCGCAAATATATATCGATAAATATGGCGCGACCGAAGCAGACCTTGCGCTGGTGGCATGGAAGAATTATGCGCATGCCAAGCTAAATCCGCTTGCGCAGATGCGGGGTGCGGACCTCACCCTCGATTGCGCCTCGCAGGTGTCCGATAAAAATCCAAGCGTCGCGCCACCGCTCAAAGTCTCCGATTGTTCTCAGATCACCGACGGTGCGGCGTCAGTTGTTTTGGTTTCTGGAAAGTACCTGGACAAAATCGGCCGCGATAAAGAAAAAGGGGTCCGATTGTTTGGCTACGGTCATTCTACCGATTATCTGCCGCTCGATAAAAAGGATGCGCCAACATTTTCAATTGCACGGAAAGCGGCCGAAAAAGCTTTTCGCATGGCGAACCTGGCGCCGCGCGATCTGCATGGAGCCGAAGTGCACGATTGTTTTTCCATTACCGAAATTGTCGCCTACGAAATTCTCGGACTCGCCGAATCGGGCAAAGGCGTCGAGCTGCTCAAAAGCGGCGCGACCGCGTTGCCGCAGGTGCGCACGGAGAAATTCAAGGGTCCCTTCCAAATTCCAGTGAATGCGGGTGGCGGCTTGATTGGCGACGGTCATCCTGTTGGAGCGACCGGCGTTCGCCAGGTGGTCGAAGCCTATCAGCAACTCACGGAACAAGCCGGTGCGCGTCAGATCGAGAACGCGAAAAAATTCCTCACGTTTAACATGGGTGGAAGCCTAACGACTTCAGTCGCCATGCTGTGGGGTCGCGATTGATTCGATGCGTAGCTTCTCGGAATAATCGAGCCCACGGTTTTCGCAGAGCGACGCGAGAACGCATCGCATTTCCCGTGGATTTTTCGCGGAGTTTAAAGTCCAAAGTGCGGCCTACAGCCGTTTCAGTAGTGTGACGTCGCTTGCGATCGAAGAGCTGCCTGCTGCTATAAAAGAGGACATAGAAGAGTTTCTTGAACACCATCCGCGCAGTCCAGCCGCGCGGTTGCGCCCCAGAATAGGAATGGTGGGCGACCTCTGGCTTGCCTTTATTGGATCGAACCTGCGGCCAGGATCCAGCGGCGTGGGACCGACGCCGCTCCACGCACTGGAAGATTTCAACCTGCACTTTATGGAACCGATCATTTCTCGAAACGGTTCCGAACCGCATTAGCCGTCATTTGGGGCTCATATGAAAATTCCTTTCACTCTCGGTGAAGTCGGCCATTTCGGCCTGGCTGTCCGCGATCCGAAAAAGAGCGCGAAATGGTTCGAGCGCGCGCTGGGATTACGGAAAGAATTCGAATTCGACAATGGCGTTGCCATCGGGAACGACAATGTCACTATCGCGCTTTTCAAAGGCAAGCCGTCGCCGAAAACGATCGATCACATGTCATTTCATCTTCCGAATATGGTGAGCTTACGAAAAGCGCTCGACCACTTGAAACGCGTCGGCGCAGACGTTGAAGATCCGGGAGATGAAATCGGTCCCGAAGGACCGGGGTCGAAAAACATGGGCCTCTGGTTTCACGATCCCGACGGTTATCGGTGGGAGCTGAGCGTGCTCGCGAAAAATAAAAAGAAGTAACGGCTTACGACCGTCGGTATTTCTTTTCGCTCGTTTTAGAGCCGTCTCTCCTTGAAGGCTAACGGTGGATAGCTCAGCTTGCCTCGAACGCTACCGGAATGAAGAGTTCCACGATCACTGTCGCCCAGAGCAATGCTTTCGTGGCGACGTTTGACGTTTCGCCGACTGGAAGCGGTCCACTCGATGGATTGCGCTTCGGGATTAAAGACGTGATCGATGTGGCAGGCTGGAAGACTGGTTGTGGCAATCCGACGTGGCGCGAGTCGCATCCCACCGCAGTGGCTCATGCTGTATGCGTCGAGCAGCTCTTGCGGGCTGGGGCTCGCGCGGTCGGCAAAACCATTTCGGACGAATTGGCTTTCAGTCTTCTTGGTGAGAATCATTTTTACGGGACGCCTCTCAACGCCAGGGCGCCCGACCGGGTGCCAGGCGGATCGTCAAGCGGATCGGCGTCTGCAGTGGCCTGCGATTTCGTAGATTTTGCGCTCGGAACGGATACCGCGGGCTCTACACGCATTCCCGCGAGTAATTGCGGGATTTGGGGGTTCCGACCATCGCATGAGTTTATCTCCCTGGCTGGTGTCAATCCATTGGCGCCGTCATTCGACACCGTGGGAGTTCTCGCGCAGAACGCGGATGTGTTAGCGAGAGTGGCACTTGTTCTATTGGGGACTGAGCCGCCACCCGCGTCGAAACCGGGCACGATTCATTTGATTCGCGAAGCGTTCGAATTGGTCGACGCCGATGTGCAGCGGGCGCTGCTGAAACCTCGGAATCAATTGCGTGAAGTCTTCTCGAAACGGGTGCAGGAATCGTCACTCAACGACTTTTTTCCCGATGAATCCGGGCAGAACTTTGCGCCCTGGAGTGACACGTTCTGCACGATTCAATGGGCAGAGATCCAGAGTTGTCTCGGTGCGTGGATCGCCGAAGCAAAACCCGAATTTGGTCCCGCGGTAGCGGCCAGTTTTGAACTGACGAAACAACTCGATCGCCGACGTGTCAGCGAAGCCTTGGAAAGACGCGAACGCTATTTTCGAAGCTTGCATGATTTTCTTGGGCCGACGGATCTTTTGTGCATCCCAACCACGCCGGCCCTCGCTCCAGTCAAGGGAGCGGCACCGAAACGCAGCTCCAGCGGCACTGGCTATTATCCGCGTACATTGGGATTGACAAGCGTTGCGGGTATCGGTCGCCTGCCCCAAGTGTCGCTTCCGTTATCCCATGTCGGCGGGGTTCCGATAGGCTTGTCGCTATTGGCAAGGCACGGCCAGGATGCGCTGTTACTGGAAACGGCTAAGAGGATGGCCGCAGAAATTCGTCCCGACTAACTCATTGTTAAGGGCTTAACTTGGTCGCGCCCAAACCCGAGGCGTCGCTGCGTCACCTGCGCGCATGCACGTGCGTAGCGCACGGCCAGGTGCCTGCATTGACACGATATTTAAGGGTCTTAACTTTTTCGTCCCCAAAGAAAATGATTACTTCTGAATCAGAAAAAGGAGATGGAAAACAGTTCGTCTCGCACGCGCCAGGTTATTGGCCGGGAACGACTCCAGAACTCTGGAATGATTGGAAATGGCAGCTCAAGAACCGGGTCACGAACCTTGGTCAACTCGAGAAACATTTGATACTGAGCGACGAGGAACGCAGTGGCGTTTTGCTTTCTGGCGACAAGCTCGCTTTGGCGGTAACGCCGCATTTTTTCAACCTTCTTCCGCGGGACAATCCTGAAGATCCAATCCGACGTCAGGTGATTCCCCGCATCGAGGAGACATGGGCGTCCCCGTACGATATGGCTGATCCATGCGGGGAAGATTCGCATATGCCCGTGCCGGGATTAGTGCATCGATACCCGGATCGTGTTCTGTTTTTGGTGACAGATCGTTGCGCAAGTTACTGCCGGTACTGCACCCGAAGCCGGGTGGTCAGCGGAGCCGGGGAACAGGAATTGCATACAAATTTCGAAGAAGCATTCCGTTATCTTGAAACGCACACGGAAGTGCGCGACGTGCTCTTGAGCGGTGGTGACGCTTTGATTTTCAGTGATGATAAGCTTGATAAACTTCTCTCGCGATTGCGCGCGATTCCGCACATCGACTTCGTGCGGATCGGCACGCGGGTGCCAATTTTTCTGCCACAACGGATCACGTCAGAGTTGTGCGCCATGCTTGCGAAGCATCATCCGCTTTGGATAAGCGTGCATGTTAATCATCCGCGTGAATTGACGATCGAAGTGAAGCAAGCGCTGGAGCGTCTCGCGAATGCTGGTATTCCCCTTGGGAACCAGAGTGTGCTGCTTGCAGGGGTGAACGATAATCTCGAAACCATGAGGACTCTCGTGCACAAACTGCTGATGTGCCGGGTGCGTCCCTATTACATCTACCAGTGCGATCTGATCAACGGCTCGTCACACCTGCGCACTTCCGTTGCCAAAGGCATCGAGATCATCGAGGGCTTGCGCGGCCACACCACCGGCTACGCCGTGCCGCAATTCGTGATCGATGCTCCCGGAGGCGGCGGGAAAGTGCCGATCAATCCCGGTTACATTCTTTATCACGACAACGAAAAGATCGTGATTCGTAATTACGAGGGCAAAATCTTCGAATACCCGGAGACTGGAAACGAGAACGTCCAATTCGCGCCACAGCGCGAGTATCACGACGAGTATCTCTACTCGTAGGCTCCTTGTCATTAGGACGAAGTCGAAATTAGAGCGGCTTGGTACGCCGTGACGTGGGGAAGGTCGACGAGCCGACCGACCGAATGGATCGCTAAGTGGGTCAAACGTCCAAATTTGCAGCAAAATTAGTACTGACTGTTTCTGCCGCCGGACTTCGCGCGCGGCATACCGGCAACCGCATCATGTAATTTCCTTTCCCTTTAGACGTTGTGTAAATTTTAGGCTTGCGTATTAAAGATTGCGGCGTGTAAAGTCCCGCACTTTCGTTCCACTCCAACCACTTTCAGTCCTATGAACCAACGTCTAATCTCCGAAATTGGCCGCACCCAGCGGCTTGATATTATCAACTCGCTTAAGCGTACGAAAGGAATGTCGGTTAACGAGCTCGTCGACAAAATGGGGATGAGCTACATGGGCATCAAACAGCATTGCATTACCCTGCATCGGGACGGTTATCTGGACACCTGGCGGCGCCCGCAAAAAATGGGCAGACCCGAAATGGTGTACCGCCTCACCCGTCGTACTCATGACCTTTTTCAGGCCGATAGCCACCAGTTGACGGTCGACCTTTTGAAAGCGGCCGAAGAGATCTATGGCCCAAACGCGCCGGAGAAGTTGCTTTACAGCATTTTCAAAAAGAAGACCGCGGCGCTGAAGGCTAAGATCAAGGGAGACACGGTGGCTGAGCGCGCGAAATGGCTTGCGCAAGTCCGCGACGGCGAAGGCTACATGGCGCAGTTCATCAACAACGGCAAAGACGGTGGCCCTCACATTCTGGAATGTCATTCGCCGATCCTGAATCTGGTGGAGGAGTACCCGATCGTCGGTCGGTTTGAACAGGATATGTTCGAAGCCGTGCTGGGCACACGTGTCCGCCGGCAGGTGAATCGCAACTCCGGTCTGTACGAGTGCGCTTTCCAGCTGGCGCTATAGCAACGGTTTCATTCTCTTTCGGGTTTTCCTGGTAGGAATGGCGCGCTGCAGTCGCGGCCGCGATACGTCGGGCGCGATCTCCCTAACAATCGGATTTGTCCTTTCGTTCGATCTGAATCTTGGTTGATTCATTATTCATGGCCCGGGCGTTTCCATCGGTGGTAATAGAAAATATCGAACCGCTGATCGATTGCGGGCGATACCCAGTCAAACGGATCATTGGCGAAGATCTTGTCGTTGAAGCGGACATTTTTAAGGACGGCCACGACGTTGTTGCGGCTGTTTTGAAGTGGCGCGTTGTGGGAAAGCGCACATGGCGCGAAACGCCGATGATTTTCGTCGATAACGATCGCTGGCGCGGTGTTTGCACCCTTTACGATCAGGCCATCCACGAATACACCGTCGAAGCGTGGACTGATACGTTTCGCAGTTGGCAGCAAGAGTTAACTAAAAAGTTTGAGGCCGGCATTTCGGACCTGCGCAGCGAAGCCCTGGAGGGCGCTGCGATTGTGAAAGCGGGCGCCAGTCGAGCGCGTGACAAGGCGGATGGCGCGCGCCTCAGGGAGTTCGCCGAGCAAATCGCCAATGGGGCAAAGTCAGAAATTTACGCGGTCGCGCAATCAGGCGAACTGGAAGTGCTGATGGCAACTTATCCGGACCGCGCCGATGCCACTCAGTACCAACCGGCTCCGCGCGTCGTGGTTAGTCGGCTAACGGCGTTGTTCGGTGCTTGGTATGAATTTTTTCCGCGCTCGGCAGAAGGGAGTGCTGATCGCGGATCAACTTTCCGCGACTGTTTGCCGCGAGTAGATGACGCGAAGGCGATGGGCTTTGACGTCATTTATTTTCCGCCGATTCATCCGATCGGTCATACGAACCGCAAAGGGCGAAATAATGCTGTCACCTGCGAGCCGGGCGATCCGGGTGTGCCGTGGGCAATCGGCAGCGAGGCCGGCGGACACAAAGCGGTCGAACCATCGTTAGGCACGCTGGAAGATTTTGATTGGCTGCAAAAAGAGGTAAGCAGCCGCAGGATGGAAATCGCCCTCGATTTCGCGATCAATTGCTCGCCCGATCATCCCTACGTCAAGGAGCACCCCGATTGGTTCTACAAACGTCCCGACGGCACGATCAAATACGCCGAGAACCCACCGAAAAAATACGAGGACATCTATCCGTTAAATTTCCGATGCGAAAACTGGCGGGAACTTTGGGCCGAGATGAAGAGCATCGTGCTCTTTTGGGCCGAACACGGGGTCCGCATCTTTCGTGTGGACAATCCGCACACCAAACCGGTTGCCTTTTGGGAGTATTTGATCCGCGGCGTACGAGAGAAGTATCCCGACACAATTTTTCTGTCGGAGGCGTTCACGCGGCCAAAAATGATGCAGGCATTGGCCAGAGCCGGCTTTAACCAGAGCTACACCTATTTTACCTGGCGAAATTCGAAGCAGGAGCTCATCGAATATTTCACCGAGCTTACACAGACGGAGATGAGCGAATATTATCGGCCGAACCTGTGGCCGAATACGCCCGACATTCTCCCGTTTGCGCTTCAGGAAGGCGGCCGGCCCGCGTTCATGACCCGCGTGCTATTGGCTGCGACGCTTTCACCACTTTACGGAATCTATAGCGGTTACGAATTGTGCGAGAACCAGGCGCTGCCGGGTCGAGAAGAATACCTCGACTCAGAGAAATATCAGATCAAGGAGCGCGATTGGAATGCAGCCGGAAACATCAAGGATTGGATCACGCGCATAAACCGGATCCGGAAGCAAAATCGCGCGCTTCAGATGTATACGAATCTACGGTTCTATCAGGCCGATAACGATGCGGTGTTGTTCTACGGCAAGATGACGCCGGCTCGCGACAATATCATCCTCGCGGTGGTGAATCTTGATCCGTTTCGCAAACAGAACTCGTTCGTATATGCACCAATTGAGGAGTTTGGGCAGACCGAAAGCGACGAGTATCAGGTGCACGATTTGTTGAGCGACGCGCGTTACACCTGGCGAGGGCGCCAAAATTACGTCGAACTGGACCCGGAGATTCAACCAGCGCACATTTTTCTTGTGCGCCGGTAAATGACGCAAAAGGGCCAGAGTGCGGCGTCATTTTAGATGAAACGATCATTCTTACTTCTTCCTTTGGGCGAGAGCCGACCATAAAAAGACGTATTTATGAACACTCTTCAAAAATCCAAATCTAATACTCAACGTCCATCTGAGGGGTATTTGCATCGTTGAATCGCTCCGCATATCATTAGCAAATTTCTGGAATGAAGATCTGGGTTGTGTTTTTTGCCGCGCTCGGGAGCGCGTCGCCTCTCTTTGCGCAGGAGCCGACCCCGGCTTTGGTGCCGCAGCATTCGCAGACGGTCCTGGAGACGCTGGTCAACGCGGGCCCGGTGATGATTCCGCTGTTTCTATTGTCGGTCTTCTTCGTGGCGCTCGTGGTGGTTTACTTTCTGACGATCCGGCGCGGCGCAGTGGTTTCCAGCGGTTACATGGCGACCGCCGATGCGCTCCTGCGTAAGCGTGATTATCTCGGTTTGCTTGCCGTTTCCAACCGACATGGAGAGGCGATCGCGCGCGTAGTTCAAAAAATGCTGGATTTCACAACCAAGAATCCACACGCAGATTTCCAGCTAGTTCGCGAGATTGCCGAAACGGAAGGAACACGAGTCGCGGCGAGTTTGAATAACCGCGTGATTTATCTTGCCGACATTGGAATGATTGCGCCGTTGCTGGGTTTGTTAGGCACAGTTTTCGGAATTATTCATTCCTTCGGCGCGCTCGGGGCGGACGTGGGGTCGGCGCGTTATGTGGCGCTCTCGCGCGGGATCAGTGAGGCGTTGGTTAACACTTCTGCAGGCCTGGCGATTGGTATCCCTGCCATGGTTTTTTACGCGTTCTTTCGGGGCAGGGCGCAAAAGCTGATCTCGGACCTCGAAGCAGCTTCCACCCACGTCCTGGCATTGCTTTCATTGCAATACAACAGGCGCGCTGAGCGAACGCCCGTGCTGATAGAGGACGAACTCTAAACTGCTCGCCTTATGAATCTTCGTGGTCACGCTCCCATGCATCATCCCGGCATTCAGTTGGCGCCGCTCGTGGACGTGCTGCTGCTTCTTCTGATTTTTTTCCTGCTTACGTGGAATGCGGCGCGCACGGAGAACGAGCTCGATGTGAAGGTGCCGAAAGCGTCCGCTGCGAAGGAGAAGACAGCGCCCATTGGCGACGTAATCGTTAATGTGAAAGCGGACGGCAACGTGGTTGTGAACCGCCGCACGCTCAGCGGTCCAGAGCTCCAGGAACTGCTGAAAGGTCTGGCCCAACTCAATCCGGAACAAGCGGTGGTGATTCGCGGCGATGAAGCGGGCGCCTATAAAAATATCATTGGCGTGCTGAACATTTGCACCGAGTCAGGAATAACGAATGTGGCTTTCGCTACTGCAAGATGAAATGGCGGCGCAGCGCAGGAAACGATTGAACAACGCAACCAATGTGTTTGCAACGTCCGGAACATAGGGCTGTGCCCTGTGCGCCCAGCGGACATGTTGTCCGCTTTCCAAGACACAGCGGGTTACAAACCCGCTGGGCACACAGACTTAAAGTCTATGTTCCAATCTTGGCGATGCTGCTTTGTACCGGGAGCATCGCCGTTGCCCAATCGGAACCAGAAGTACGCCGGGCGCGCCCGGTAGATGAGCCCCCCATTCGACGTGCGCTGCCGGCAGATGAGCCGCCGGTTCGGCGCGCGCTGCCGGCAGATGACTCAATCGACAGGGTCCTCCGCTCCCTGAAGGAAAACGCTCCGGAGCCGCCGACGCGCGAAGCGGAAGGAGCGGATCAGCGTCAGCTTGATTACGCCAACGGGTTGTTCGCTCGCAAATTGTACGATCTGGCGATCCCAGAATATCAAAAGTATCTCGACGACTATCCTGGGCGGCCGGGCCGGGCCAACGCCTATTTTTCGCTCGGCGAATGCTACCGAAACCTCCATCGCGACGCGAATGCACGGACTAACTTGCAGAAGGTCCTCAACGATTATGGAGACAGCGAATTTGCCGGCCCGGCTGCTTTCGCACTCGCGGAGATGGCTTTCACAGATAAAGACTACAGCACGGCGCTCCCGCTTTTTCATCGTTCCGCCGCGAGATCGAAGGAACCAGCGGTCATGCTTGCCGCGCGCTATTTTGAAGCTCGCTGCCTGGAATCTCTCGGGCGGAAAGATGAAGCGGCTAATATTTACGTCGAAGTTGCGGACTCGGGGAATCCAAATCCTTATCGTGAAGATGCGCGTGTAACGGCGGCGTCCATCTTCGCCGCCCGCGGAAAGAAAGTCGACGCATTGAAGCAATACGAGGCGCTTGCTAACGAAGCGCAGAAGCCGACCCTGAAAGCAGAGTGTGCGGTCCGCGGTGGATTAATCGCGCTGGAACTCGTTCAGGCCGACAAAGACAAGATCGACAATCCCATGGCTCAGCGCGCCGCCGCACTATTCCAAAAGGCTCGCACTCTTCCTGACGCAGGAAAATTCCGTGCGATCGCGCAAGTCGGTTTGCGCCGGCTCCAATATCAGACCGGTCAATACACGCAGTTGCTCGCCGATTATAAAAAGGAATTGGATAAACTGCCTGAGGCTGCGCAGGCCGAAGTGTTATTGCTCGCCGCAAACAGCCAGCGACAACTTGGTCATACAAAGGAAGCTGATGTGCTCTATCGCCAAATCGTCAAAAAGTTTCCAGATCGCGACGAAGCAAAAGATGCCGCTTACCAACAGCTGATTAACGTCTATAACTCCGATCCCTCGGCGCTGGCTTCTGCAGTGGATCAATTCCTCGCAACAAACCCGACAAACGAGCGTGCTGACCAGGCGAAACTGCTGAAAGCCGAGGCGCTCTACAAACAGCAGAATTACACAGAAGCCGCCTCAATGTACGGCGAACTGCGCGCGTCCGAGTTGTCGGTGCGACTGCGTGCCGAAGCCGCTTACAAACTTGGGCTGTGCCACGTTCAGACGAAAAACACGCCTGGAGTCATCGAAGCCTTCACCTATTACATGCAGACGTTTCCAGACAGCCCGCAGATGCCAGCCGCTCTGGCTCAGCGGGCTCTGGCATACGAGCAAAGCAGAAATTACAGTGCTGCGCTCACTGATTTAAACATCCTGCTGGCCAAATACCCCAAGGCACACGAGCGCGAAGCCGCCTTGCAAATGAAGGCTTTGATCCTCGGCCAACAGGACAATACGAAGGGAATGGTCGATACGTTTCGGCAACTCTTGAAAGAATTCCCCAAGAGTTCTGTGGCCGCGCAGGCGCAATACTACATCGGGAAAACCGCGTTCGAAGCCAAAGATTACAAGACGGCATTGACCCCGCTGAACACCGCCCGTGAACTCAATAAAGAACAGTATTACAATCTCGCGTCCGTTCGGATCATTCTTTGTCAGTTTTATTTGAAGAACAAGGCCGCGCTGACCAAAGAGGTGGACGCTTTCATGGCGGACAGCCCGAATGCGACTGTCCCCCCGGAGGTTCTCGAATGGCTCGGAATCGAGTACTACAACCAGAAGAATTTTCAGGCCGCCGAAAAATACCTGAGCGCGCTGCGAAAGATTGATAACAGCGGAACCGTTAAACCCGATTACCTGTTTTATCTCGGCGACGCGGCCACAAAGCTGAAGAATTTGCCCGAAGCCGAGGAAGCGTTCGCGAAATATCTGCAGAGTGCCAAAGATCCGGCGGGAAAGGCAAAGGTGTTACTCACGCTCGGTGCGGTTAAGATAAGCGCCCATAAACCTGATGAGGCGCAAAAGATAGCCGAAGAAATCATGGCGCTGCAACCGGAAGGCCGTGTTAACGCCGAAGCGCGTCTGCTAGCGGGCGAAGTGCAACTGGAGCGCGGAAACTTCGATGACGCCGGCAAAGCATTTAAAGGCGTCGCTCTGCTTTACGACGACCCGGCCATCACCCCGCGTGCGCTGGACAAAGCCGCGCTGGCATTTCGCCAGGCTGGCAACACCGAGGAAGCCGACCGCCTGTCGCACGAGCTGCGCGAGCGTTATCCGAATTACGCGGGCGGATGAGATTCAGCCAGGACGGTTTTCCTGCCGTCAATCTCTGTCGACACCGGCCGAAGCCTTCGCGCGTTGGGAGACAAGTGCGATCCCCCAGGGGCCGTCGCCGACTTTGATGCGGCGCAGTTCTTTGCGTGATTTTACGTCCACAACGGATACGTCGTTTGAGGCACCGTTTGCGGTATAAAGCTTCGAACCACTGGGATCGAGCGCGATTCCCCAAACGCGGTTTCCTACCGGAATGATTGCCACCACTCCACTGTTTTGCGTGTCGATAACCGCGATCTTGTTGCCTCGGCCGGTCGAGACGTAAAGTTCTTTGCCATCGGGCGACATCGCAGTACCCATCGGCAGTGAGCCTGTCGGTAGTTGAATCTTCGATGATTGTTTGTGCGATTTTGCGTCAATCACTGCGACATAGCCGCCGTTCTCACAAGCGACGTACGCCCGTGAGCCGTCAGGGGAAAATACGACGGAACGCGGCCGTCCGCCGGTGTCGATTTTTGCAGCCACTCGCTGTTGATCGGGATCGATCGCGAACACTTCGCCCTTTTCTTCACAGGTGACGTAGACTTCACCATTGCCCGGATTCACGCCTACGCCTTCAGGTTCCTCCGACACTTTTATTTTTCCGCGCGATTGCCCCGAATCGAGATCGATAATTGAAGCGGTGGCGTCGTCTTCATTCGCAATGAACGCGAATTTTCCATCTCTGCTGATTGCGAATTGCTCAGGATCCGATCCGACGTGCCAGCGATCGATCAATTTGCGCGCCGCTGGATCGATCACGCCCAAACCGTCAGCGCGTTTGTCCGCCGGGGCACGATTTTCATCCAAGCCGGGCGCCATTCGGGGCGAGCCGCTTACTGTGACAAACAGACGTTTGCCGTCTGGCGTCGCATGAATGCCACGCGGTCGCTTGCCAACGGGAAAGGTTGCCACGACCGCGTCACTCTTGCCATCGATCACCGTTACGTCTCCCGACCGTTCGTTGCTGACGAACACGAGGTAGTCTGGCGGTTCGGCGCGCGCCACGTATGCGATCACAAAAAGGAGGCAAAAGACAGAAGCGAGACAGAGGCGATGCATGGATGACGCGTACATCTCAATGCTCGCACGATCAAGTTCGGCTGGCGGTCAATTCCCGCCTCTCCCTTTACCAAAGCGAGAGGATGGAGGTGAGGGATTGCGTTTCTGTCGCTCCTCGAGTGCAAACCAGATGGATCGCAACACGCTGTCGATCTCTTGGCGAATCTGATGATACCAGAATCGCAACACAACGACTCCATGCCGAGCCAGGAATTCCGCGCGCATTCGATCGCGAATTTGGCCTACCCGATAGTTATGTCCGCCGCCGTCCAATTCGACAGCCAGTTTTGTGCTGGGACAATAAAAATCCAGAACGTAATCGGCGAACGGATGTTGGCGGCGGAATTTGTAGCCCGCGAAATTTCGGTTCCGTAAGCGCCGCCAAAGAATACGTCGGGCTCAGTGGCCTTCTTGCGCAGCAGTCGAGCGCGATCCACAATGATCCATTCTAAGTAACAACGCGTCTTCCGGAAAGCCGTTTGCGGATGCCCCTCACCTCAATCCTCTCCCCGCAAACGGGGAGAGGCGGACACCAGCCGTCCGCTTGTTTCATTGGATGTTGCCTGCCGCGCCGTAGCTTTGCGGAGACGGGTTGGATGTTGGATGTTGGATCATGACTCCTCACAATAAGCTTTTCATTCCCGGACCCGTGGAAGTCTCGGAAGAAACGTGGGCCGCTTTCGCGCATCCTTTGATTGGCCATCGCAGCGAAGATTTCAAAATTCTTTACCGCGCCGTTCATCCAAAGCTTCAAGCGTTATTCAAAACAAAGCAGCCGGTATTTCTTTCCACGTCATCGGCCTGGGGGGTGATGGAAGCATCCATCCGCAATTTGGTCGACCGGGGCGTGCTTTGCTGCATGTGCGGCGCGTTTTCCGACAAGTGGTTCGATGTTGCGAAGCGATGCGGAAAAAATGCCGAACCGCTTCAGGTGGAGTGGGGAAAACATATCGACCCGAAAGATCTTGATCGGCAATTGGCCACTGGAAAATTCGATACAGTCACATTGACCCATAGTGAGACTTCCACGGGCGTGATGAATCCGCTCCCCGAAATTTGTTGCGTTCTCGCCAAGTATCCTGAGGTCGCGCTTATCGTCGATACGGTGTCGTCGTTTTCCGCGGTAAACATCGAGATGGATGCGCTGGGCATTGATGTCGTGCTCACCGGCGCACAAAAAGCGCTCGCGCTGCCGCCGGGCTTTTCGTTGTTCTCCGTTTCCGAGAAAGCCTTTGCACGCGCGGAGAAGGTTCCGAATCGCGGATTTTATTTCGATTTCCTTCAGTTCAGGGACGAGCAGGCGCAATGGATGACGCCCAGCACCCCAAGCATCGGGCACATTTACGCACTCGAGTTTAAGCTCGGCGAAATTTTTGAGGAAGGCTTGGAGGCGCGATACGCTCGTCACGCTCGCACCAACGCGCTGGTGCACGATTGGGTGCGCAGAGCCGGGTTCGATTTCTTTGCGGAGGAAGGCTTCCGCACAAAGACGCTGACGTGCGTGAAAAATACCAGGGGGATCGACGTGCTGGAGTTTGCCCGAAAATTGCGAGAGAAACATCGTTTGGTGATCGATCCCGGATACGGAAAGATCCGCGGCCAAACTTTTCGCTTGTCGAATATGGGCGACGAAACGGAGGAAACGGTTTCACATTTGCTCGGCTGTCTCGACGACGTTTTGTAGGCGAAGCTGCCCCTCACCTCGCTCCTCTCCCCAAAACGGGGAGAGGCGGAACGCCGAAGCTCATCGTTCTGAAGAATCATGCGGCACTACTATGATTTGATCGCCTCTGCCTTTACTAAAGGAAGAGGATTAAGGTGAGGGATTGTTTTCGAAACGAATCCGCGAACAGGTCGATTGTTTGAGCACTGGAGAAATCATGGCTCTGGCGCGGAATTTTGCTCACGCAACATCACTACGTACCTTCAGGCAAAGCTATGCCCGTAATTGAAGCGTCCAATCTAACGAAGGTGTATCGCACTTACCGCAAGGAGCGAGGGCTCCAGGGGGCGATGAAAGGCCTCGTATGGCGGCGCTACGATGAAACGCGCGCCGCTGACCAGGTCTCATTTCAAATTGAGGAAGGGGAATTCGTGGGATTTCTCGGCCCAAATGGCGCCGGAAAAACTACGGTGCTCAAAATGCTTTCGGGCCTGTTAAACCCGACTTCGGGAGAAGCGCGGGTACTCGGTTTTGTTCCATGGGAGAGACGCAACGAGATGAAACGGCAGTTCAGTTTGCTAATGGGGCAAAAGAACGCCCTTTGGTGGGACCTGCCTGCACAAGAATCGCTCGAGCTTAACCGCGCAATTTACGGGATTGATCGCGACCGGTTTAAAAAGGTCGTAGACGGGTTATCGGACCTGCTGGAAGTGGGAGACAAGATGAATGTGATGGTCCGGGAGCTTTCGTTAGGCGAACGAATGAAGATGGAGTTGATCGCTGCGCTCATTCATGAGCCGCGCGTGTTGTTTTTGGATGAACCGACAATCGGTCTGGATGTGGTGAGCCAAAAACGGGTGCGCGAATTCCTGCGAATCTACAATGAAGAACATCGCATCGTGACATTGCTCACCAGTCATTACATGCAGGACATCGAAGAGCTGTGTCACCGCGTGTTGGTGATCGATCACGGCAAGATCTTTTTCGATGGACCGCTGGCGCAGATCGTTGATCGCTTTTCCGGCAACAAAATTTTGAGTCTTACCTTTGAAAAAGAAGCAACACGCGATCTGTCCAGGTTCGGCGAAATCACCGAGCAAACGCCAGTCTCGGTGCAATTGAAAGTCCCGCGGGCGAAAGTCACTGAAACCTGCCGGCAGCTCCTCGAGGCGTGTGATGTAAGCGACATCAACGTCCAGGAAGTGCCGGTCGAGGACATCATTCGTCAATTGTTCGGCGAACGCCACGACGAGCATGGCGCGGCGAGTCTCGCCGCTGCCGAAGCTGCGCAAGTTGGCTAAAGTAGCGCGAGCCTCCGGCTTGCGAGCGACGCAAGCGGGACGCATGCGCTACATCATACTCGGCAGAATGCTTTTCTCCATTGCGTCCGCGAATCTCGGATACCGCGGCGCCCAGCCTAACTGGCGCATTTTGGAATTGCTTACCCGTTTGTTGGTATCCCCACGCTTACGTCGTCGCTGAGATTGCCCGAACGGCGGAAGAGGTCGATTCAGCCTTTGAGCCAGCCAGCGGTAGCAGTCGCTCTGCAAAGTGGGTTCATCATCAATCAGGTTAAAAATCTGCGCACGCGGCTGCGGTTCTCGATTCAACAAAAGAAAAAGTGCGGCTGCAATGTCTTCCCGGTGCACCTGGTTGACGAAGCGATCATTATCCGGATCAATGATCGCCGTGCCATTCAAGAACCTGCTCAGGAGCGCCGAGCGCCCCGGTCCGTAGATTCCAGCGAGCCGCGCGACGATTCCGCCGGTGTCGAGGATTAAGTTTTCAGTTTCCAAAAGGACGCGGCTGGTCTCGCGGAGTGGTCTTGTTTCGCTCTCTTCTGTTACCTTCGAACCATCCTGCTGCGCGTAGACGCTGGTGCTGCTGGTGAAAAGGATTGTCGCTGCTGGAAAACTGTTAAGGAGATTGCGCGCGCCGTCGAAGTAGATCCGGCGATACAGGTCGGCATCGCCACCGCCAGAACTGGCGCAGTGGACCACGGCATCAAATGCTTCCGGCTGTTCGGCAACCTGATCATTTTGTGAAATATCGACCACGCGAACGCGGTACGACTTTGTCGATAATCGCGCCGCCGATTCCTCCGAGTGCACCCAGCCTTCGACTTTCCAACCGGCAGCATGGAACAATTCGGCAGTTGCTTCCCCGACATAACCGCACCCGGCGATCAAAATTCGCGCCATGACGGCTGTAGAGTCCGCTGTCCTCAGCGGATAATCCAATCCGCGATTTCACCCATGCCCGATGCGCTGAGGACAGCGCACACTACAGCCGTCGCCGCGTCAAGTGGCGCGTGGCGTTGCGAATGCGGGCGTCGGGATTGCAATCTGTCAGGCCAACGCGGGCGCGATTTCAATTTCTTCGAACACGTTTTTCTGGACAGCCCGAACCTGTTTGAGCCGGATCAGCTCCAGAAGCGCGAGAAAGGTTACCACCACTTCAATGCGTGACGCAGCCGCGCCAAACAAATCGGAAAAACGAAGACGATCACCGGTGGCGACGCGTTGCAGGATTGAATCGATTTTTTCCGAAACACTGAAACGTTCACTAAAAAGTTCCTGCACGTCCTGACGCGCTTCGATGCGTTTCATCACAGTTTGGAAAGCGCCAATCAGTTGAAAAATTCCAACCTCGCCCAGCCTCAAAGGTTCCTGGATACCCGGGGTGGAGGCAGTCTCTCGTACGAAGATCCGTTCCTGTTCAAGTGCGCGCAGATTGAGTTCAGCTGCTGCTTCCTTGAATTTTTTATATTCGATCAATTGCCGGATTAACTCCCAACGCGGATCATCCTCGCCCGCATCTTCTTCGGGAGGCTGTTGATCGCGTGGCAGCAGGCTTCGGCTCTTCAGATAGATGAGGTTGGCTGCCATCACGATAAATTCGCCGGCCAGCTCGATGTTCAGTTCTTTGAACGCCTGGAGATACTCGAGGTACTGGCTCGTGATGCGCTCGAGTGAAATGTCGTAGATGTCGATCTCGTCGCGCTTGATCAGGTATAACAACAGATCGAGCGGGCCTTCGAAGACTTCGAGCTTAACCTTGTAATCGACGTCCATTTCTGCGAGCCCGACTCTACAGGCAAGCCCGCGCATAAGTAAATCGTTTCGGCACCGGCCGATTGCCGTCGTAGGTGTTTTCTGACGTCTCCTATTACGCCGGAGCGTTTCGATGAATCCAGACGCTGTTTACCAAGCCCAGGCCGAACATGATCATCAGCACAAACGAACCGCTATAGCTAATCAATGGTAGCGGCACACCGGTGATAGGCAGCATGGCAATAGTCATTCCTATATTCTGGAAAATGTGCGTGAAGATAAGCGCTGTGATGCCGATTACCAGAAGCAGGCCCAGTTGGTCGCCGGCGAAAAAACCAACAAAAAGACACGTCAGCAGAAGCAACGCGAACGCACCTATGAGAAGGATTCCTCCGACAAACCCCCATTGCTCGCCAACGGCAGAGAAAATGTAGTCGTTGTGCACAGCCGTAGCCGGAAGAAAGCCGAGTTCGATTTGCGTATTTGGCGCCTTAAACCCTTTTCCTGACCAACCACCCGAGCCGATCGCGATCAAAGATTGGTTAATCGCCCATGCGGAACCCTGCTTGTCGATGTCGGGATGCGTAAAAGCGGTGATCCGCTGCTGCTGATATGGTTTAAGGCCGAAGTTAATAGCAAGTGGGATGAAGGCGATTCCGATCAGAATGATGCAAAGCAAATAGCGCAACGGCAGACCGGCAACGAACCAGAGCGCCAGGAGCACAGGGACCCATATGATCACCTCGCCGAGGTCGGGTTGCATGAGGATAAGCAGACACGGGGCTCCCGCAATGGCTCCCGAGAGCAATAATCGTAGCGCCGGATGCATTTCGCGAAATTGAGTGAGGAACAGGGCCAACACCATGATGCCGGCGACTACCGCAAGTTGGGCCGGCTGAAAGTTGATGGGTCCCAAATGCAACCAGCTCCGGGCACCATAAACTTTGACGCCCATAAACTTCGTCATGATCAGAAACACGATTCCGGCGAGGTACATCGGCAGCGCGCCCCAGCGAATCCAACGATAGTGAACCAAACTCGTCAGCATGAAGGCAAACACACCAACTGCCACCCAGTTTGCCTGTTTCCGCCAAAAATCCGAAGCGTACGGGTCTGAGCGCGTGGATGTGGCGCTGTAGATCGCCACCACTCCAAAAACGGCAAGCGCCAGCATGATCACTAATAGAAGCCAGTTTTGGCCGAGCAGTTTTCGGAGAAAAGGGGTCATCGTGCCGTTGTGATTCTCTTATATCTTCCAGTGTTTTCACTGGAAACTTTGAAACGATTATACGCATTTTACGTCCGCCGCAAAACCATTGAATCCAAACAATGCGAGGTCTGACGTAACCCGTTCCGCGAGAGGTGAATTCTGTTCGTCAGGCTTTTTGAACTCGTGTTGGCTTGTTTGGCGTTTTGGTTTTGTCGGTTATCCGTCAAAACGCTCTTGGTCAATAACTTACAACAATTTTACATCAAGATGACAGCTCCGCTTGTCACTTCATTTGCAGGCCGTTACAGTACGCTGCGCTTAATTTTTAGAGTACGGCAATGGGTAGAAAGAAAAGAACAACCAAGCGAAAACTCGCACAGCCGAAGCTCCCGATGCAGCGACAGCTGAACTTGCGTGACGAGGGAACGTATTTCGATCTGCGCGCGATCTTTGATGATTTGAATCAGCGGCACTTTCGCGGCCGCATTCGCGGCTACGAGGTGGTGTGGGGACGGCGGCGGAAGCAGCGCCCGAGAGAGCAATTCGTTTTCGGTACCATACAAGAGGAAGACCGGGTCATTCGGATTAATCCGGCGCTGGACCAGCCCTTCGTGCCGTTGTCGTTTCTGCGATACGTGCTGTATCACGAGATGCTGCACTCCGTCGTGCCGGACGAAACGCTTTCTCGCACGCGCCGGCGTGTTCATACGGAAGAATTCAATCGTCGCGAGCGCGAATTTCCCGGATATCGGCGTGCCCGCCGGTGGGAAGACGAGAACTTGGCTCGATTTTTGCGGTAACGAACCGCACCTAATCCGGTTGCGTTACCGGCGGCCGATATGGTCTCTCATACCACGATGGCGTCGTCGCGATGTTCTTTTTGATCAGAAACCAGAGCGTCGTCGCCAGCAGAAGTGAGATCAACTTCGCCCGCCAATTTTTCAGAATCAGTCTCTTCATACTTGCTGTGTAATAGGATTTCCGCGATGCGCTGACGAAACGTCTCCGGGGTGAAATTGCGCTCGATTCGTCGCCGGTGACAAATGGAAATGCTGCCGGTCTCTTCGGAGATTACCACAGCCACGGCATCCGATTCCTCGGTAATCCCGAGCCCGGCGCGGTGACGTAATCCCAGGCTGCGGTCTAGTGTTTCCCGCTGACTCACGGGAAAGATGCAGGCTGCGGCAGCAATTCGGCCGTTGCGAATAATCACGCCGCCATCGTGAAGCGCGGCTTTTGGATGAAAAATGGTCAGGATCAGTTCGACAGAAAATTCGCCATCGATGATGACGCCCGTTTCCTCATAAATGCGAATCGAAGTGTCACGTTCGATGGCGATCAGTGCACCAAACTGTTTGTTTGCCAACTGCGTCACGGCCTCCGCCAAATCGTGAACGGTTTCCCGCCTTTCACTGGTGAGCGAAAAAATCGGATGCCCGCCAAGTGCAGCCAAACCACGCCGGAGCTCCGGCTGAAAAATCACTACCAACGCGATAGCGAGGAAAACGGAGAAACTTCGCAGCAGCCAGCCGATCACGACGAGGTTCAGCAGCGTCGAAATCAACGTCAGGGTCAGAAAGACGATCGCGAGTCCCGTCAGGACCTTGGCTCCTCGTGTTCCGCGAAAATAGAGGTAGCCGTAGTAGATTGCCACCCACAGCATCAGGACTTCCACGAGGCTGCGCCAGCCTCGCACCCATAGATCGATGAGTTGATGAATCATTTTGCCATTTGCAAAACCGCTTCCGTTACTTGCAACGCGTGAACATTCTCCTTCACATCGTGGACACGGAACACGTCCGCACCGCGTTCGCGCAAAATCGAACTCAGTGCAATGCCCGGGACGAGCCGGTCCGTGATCGCCGGCGAACCGATCAACTTTCCGAGAAACGATTTGCGCGAAACGCCGACTACTAAAGGTCGATCATGCACCCGAAGCCGCTCCAACTGCGCGAGCACTTCGAGATTGTGTTCGAGCGTTTTGCCGAAACCAATGCCCGGATCAAACGCAATCGCCATGGGATCAATACTTAAACCTATGATGCGGGCATATTGTTGTCGAAAAAATTCGGAAATTTCTGCAACCACATCTGTGTATCGCGGCTGGCTTTGCATTGTGCGCGGTGTGCCTTGCATGTGCATAATGATGAGGGCCGATTTGGTGTCTGCAATCAGCGGCAGCATTCGCTCGTCTCCCCGACCGCCGGTAATGTCGTTCACGATCGAAGCGCCGGCCTCAATTGCGGCACGCGCGACCTGCGCTTTCGAGGTGTCTATTGAAATCGGGGCGTCAATTTTCTGACGCAACTTTTCGATCACGGGAATCACGCGCCGCAATTCCTCGTCAGCGGCAACAGGTTCCGAGCCGGGCCGTGTCGATTCGCCGCCGATGTCGATGACGTGTGCGCCCTCCGCTGCCATGGCCAAACCGCGCTCTATTGCTTTCTGCGGTGTGAAAAACTCTCCGCCGTCGGAAAACGAATCCGGAGTGACATTTAGAACGCCCATGATCAATGCGTGGCGGGAGACATCAAAGCGGCGGTCCCCGATTCTCCAGATTCTCTCGCGCATGATAATTGAGACTAACGCAGAAGCGCGATTATTCGAACTGCTGTAGCGACACTCTGTGAGCGCCGAAAATACCCGCGTTCTCTAGACGTTCGCAGACCGCCGCTGCATCTACTTTTTCTTAGCATAACGTCCTACTAATTCACCCTTCGCGATGACATGACCTTTCATCGCTGCGTCCAGTTGGCTTCGCTTCGCGCCGGAAGGCAAAGCCAGTTCGCGATCCAGCGCGAAAATTCGAAAGTAGTATCGATGCGTCCCCGAGGGCGGACACGGTCCATTATACCCGGATTTTCCGAAGTCGTTTGTACCGTGCACCCCTTTTGGGGCGTTTCCTTCGGTAATCGAATTGGTCCGCGACGGAATGTTCCAAACCAGCCAATGTGTAAACAAGCCGTTTGGCGCATCGGGATCGTCGGCAATAAGTACAAGACTTTTCGCCTCGGAGGGAACCCCGCTTATCTGCAGAGGCGGGCTCGCGTTGCTGCCATCGCATGTGAATTTCGATGGAATAATTCCGCTTTGTTGAAACGCAGAACTGGCGATTGTCATTCTGCCGCTTGCGGCAGCAAATGAAGCTATTGCCACGAATAGTATCGCCACTGCACCACTTATGATCGGCTTTCGCATTGTTAGACCTCCGATTGAAATCGCGTTAGATCGACAAACCTGACCATATTGTTTCGCCGGAATGACCGTAAACGGATCTAAAATTAGGGAACAAATTCTCGCACTGCTAAGGTAGCGCATGTGTCCCCGCCTGCGACTTTCGTCGACGCAAGCCAGAGGCTCGCGCTACCTTCGCTCAAATGACCAGCAACGGACTTAAGATTAGCGAACCAATTCTCGCACTGCTGTCGAAAAAAGATTATCGGCCGCTGAATGCGATCGAGATCGCGCGGAAAATTGGCGTGAGTGGCAAGACACGCGTTGCATTGCGCCAGACGCTACGGGAACTGGAGCGCACAGGCCAGATCGCCCGGATTCGGAAGGACCGATACATCTTGCCGGCCGAAGCTGACCTGGTAACGGGCAAATTGTCGATCAATCCAGCTGGCTACGGTTTTCTTACCCCTGAAAAAACAACCGGGCCGGACCTTTTCATCGCGGCGGAAAACATCGGCACAGCCATGCATGGAGACCGTGTGGTCGCGCGCATATCGCGCGAGGCGCCATCGAATCGCATAAAGGGAAGACAGGAAGGGCGCGTCATTCGAATCCTGGAACGCGCTCACGACACGATCGTCGGCACGCTGCAGCGCTCGCGCAATTTCTACTACGTCGTACCCGATGATCCACGTTTCGTGCACGACGTCTATGTGCGTCCCGGCCAGAATCGGCGGTCGCAGGTTGCCGGCACAACCGGCGACAAGGTCGTAGTTCGCCTCGGAGCCTGGGAATCGCGCCACGTTAATCCCGAAGGCGAAATCATTGAAGTGCTCGGGCCTGCCTCCGCTCCGGGCGTGGACATGCTTTCGATCATCCGGAAGTATCATCTGCCGACGGAATTTCCGCGAGACGTGTTGGAGCAGGCGGCTCGTATTTCCGAAAAGGTCAGTGGATCGCAACTGGTTGGACGCGAAGATTTGCGCGACGATTTCATCGTCACCATTGATCCGGATGACGCGCGAGATTTCGATGACGCCATTCGCGTGGAGAAGCTTCCAAACGGCGGATGGCAACTTGGCGTGCACATTGCTGATGTTGCCGCCTACGTGGAGCCGGGAAGCGCATTGGATCGGGAGGCCCGCCGTCGCGGTAACAGCGTTTATCTTCCCGACCGAGTGATCCCGATGTTGCCGGAGCGGTTGAGCAACGGCGTTTGCAGTCTTAATCCTGGAGTCGATCGGCTCACACATTCGGTTTTCATTCACTTCGACAAACGTGGCCTGGTCAGAAGCGCGCGTTTTGCGCGAAGCGTTATTCGCAGCGCGCACCGGCTTACGTACAAGGAAGCTTATGCGATCTTGACCTCGCCGCCGCGCGACCAATTGGGTGAACAGCTTCACATCGCCTGGGAGCTGGCGGCGTTATTGCGGCGGAAACGATTCGAACACGGCGCGCTCGACCTCGATTTTCCGGAGGTAAAAGTCAGGGTGGACAAAGAGGGCAAACCAACACGATTAGAGCGCGTTGAGAACGATGAATCGCACCAGCTGATAGAAGAATTTATGCTGGCAGCGAACGAAGCGGTCGGGCGGGAACTGAAGAAGCGCGCGATTCCCACTGTCTATCGCGTTCACGAAAATCCAGATCCGGAAAAACTGGCAGAGTACCGTGAATTCGTGTTGAGTTTTGATTACAAAGTTGGCGATCTAACTCATCGCGCTGAATTGCAGCGATTGCTTGCCGAAACTCGCGGAAAACCCGAAGAACAGGCGCTGAAGATCGGGCTGCTCAAAAGTCTCAAGCGCGCGCGCTACGATCCGAAGCCGCTTGGCCATTACGGCCTGGCAAAGACGAATTATTTGCATTTCACCAGTCCGATTCGGCGCTACGCCGATCTGGTGGTGCACCGAGCGTTAGGTAGGGACCGACCGCCGGGCGGTCCGGCGAGCGCGGCGAGCCAACCGAACATGGCCGAAGTTACTTCTATCGCCGAACACATTTCACGAACGGAACGAAACGCGGCCGATGCGGAAATTGATGCGACGCAGATGAAGAAGCTCGAGTTTTTTCAACGGCAACTCGCCGGCCGCAAGCCGCAGATTTTTTCAGCCACCGTTGTGGATGTTCGTAACTACGGATTGTTGGTCGAATTGCCTGATGCACTTATTACCGGCCTTGTTCACGTGTCATCGCTAACGGACGATTTTTACCTCTTTGAGCCTGCCCGGCGGCAGCTAATTGGCAGACGATCTCGCAAACGATTCAGGATCGGTGATAACGTGTCGGTGTTTGTCGCGCGCGTTGATCCATTCAAGCGGCAGGTCGATTTCGCGATTGTAGCGGATCGGCCGCGCCGGAGGAAAAATTAAAACCCGTGCGATCGCGACGAGGTAACGTTTCATTTCCTGAAACACTTAAAGATATTTGAGGAAATGGATACTGCGCAGCGCACTACGGAACTTTGCCCCGGCATTCCCGATCGGAATTGATGGCTGAAGATTTGCGGGGAGAACGGATCGCCGCTACAAATTTGGCTCTGCTATGACTGAAGCTACCGCTACCATCGCCGCGCCGCCGTATTCCCGGACCAACCCCTTTCCAGCCAGAATGCTCATCAACCGGAGGCTGAGCGGGCCGGAGTCGGAAAAGGACACACGCCATTTCGAGCTCGATCTCACGGGCTGGGGCTTGAGCTTCGAGGTGGGAGATTCGGTTGGGGTGTATCCAACGAATGATCCTTGTCTGGTGGACGAAATCATTCGGGCGCTCAACGCGACCGGCAGTGAGCCAGTGCCTCGGCTGAAAGCGGAACCCACTACTTTCCGGGAAGCCTTGCTGCGCGATTACAGTATCACCCAGCCAACACCGAAGTTTTTGAAGGCGATCGTTCAGCGGGCTGACGCTGCCCCAACACTGAGTTATCTTCTCGCTCCGGACCGCAAACAGGATCTCCAGACGCATCTCTGGGGCATGCAAGTGGTTGATTTTCTCATCGAGCATCCCTCCGTGCGTTTCACGCCGGAGGAATTTGTCGGGCTGCTCTCAAAACTTCAGCCGCGATTGTATTCAGTTGCTTCGAGCCTCAAAGCATTTCCCGATCAAGTGCACCTGATCGTAGACGTCGTTCGTTACGAGAGTAATGGTCGCGTCCGCAAAGGCGTGGCCTCGTCATTTCTCGCCGAGCGCGCGGACGACGTGCCGGTGCCGGTTTTCCCAAGCAACGCAAAACATTTTCATCTCCCGGAAAATTCCGACACGCCAATCATCATGGTTGGACCCGGCACAGGTATTGCCCCGTTTCGAGCGTACTTGCAGGAACGCCAGGTCACCGGCGCAAAAGGGAGAAACTGGCTCTTCTTCGGAGCGCAGCACGAGAATTGCGATTTCGCTTACCGCGAGGATTTCGGCGCGTTCATGAAAGATGGAATTCTCACCCGGCTAGATTGCGCGTGGTCGCGTGATCAGGCCCAGAAAATCTACGTCCAGCACAAGATGGCGGAAAACGCGGCCGAGATCTGGAAATGGATTGATGCCGAGGGTGCGCAGTTCTTCGTGTGCGGTGACGCGCGGCGCATGGCCAAGGACGTTGACGCGACCCTGCGCAAAATTGTGCAGGAACACGGCGGGAAAACCGTCGATCAGGCCAACGAATACGTCGAGAAGCTGAAAAGCGAGAAGCGCTACAAGCGGGATGTGTACTAGAAATGTCGAAGCACGAATGTCGAATGACGAAGGAATGATCAAATCCGAAAACACGCGCAAGAAGCTAGTCGTCATTCAAAACTTCGACATTGTTTCGGCATTCGTCATTCGGTTTTCGTCATTGGCTTCACTTGTGGCATATTAAGAGGGAAACGTCGAAGCCATGTACGAGAACACCGAATTTACGTTGAAGCGCGATTGCGAAGCGATCCAGATTCCCAGTGGCCAGAAAACCACGATTCCAGCGGGGACGCAGGGAGTTGTCACGCAAAGCCTCGGAGGAAGCTACACCGTCGCAACTTATCAGGGCCTTGCGCGCGTGGCGGAGAAGGACCTTGATGCGCTCGGCTTGGAAAAGCCGGAGCCGCAACAAACGCAAAAACCTGCGGGCGCCGATGGTGACGCCTCGGAGAAAGACGTCTGGAACCAGCTGCGGCAATGTTACGATCCTGAAATCCCGGTAAACATTGTGGACCTTGGCCTGGTGTACGATTGTCGCTTGATCAAAAAGGACGGCGGCGGCACGCGCGTGGAAGTGAAAATGACTTTGACCGCACCGGGTTGTGGAATGGGCCCGGCAATCGCGCACGATGCGCAGAGCAAAATCCTAAGCATAGACGGCATCGACGAAGCCGATGTGCAGCTCGTGTGGGATCCGCCCTGGAACCAGAACATGATCAGCGAAGCCGGCCGGATGAAGCTCGGCATGGTTTGAATTCTCTTTAATTTTCCCACTGCGTACGGTTGAGGTCGTGGTAGGGCAAGTCACTCCCGTGCGCACCGGTTAACCGGTCTGCTTTGGTAGTGGAGTCTGCCCTTCTCTCGGGTGGTGTTTGACTTGCTTATTTTCCTGCTGCTGAATAAAAACGCTGCATGCCTGCGACGGTTGCCACCGAAACAACGCGCCAGGGTCTGTTCGCCTCCACTCGTTGGACGATGGTGCTTGACGCCGGGGAATCGCAAACGCCGCCCGACCAGGCGCTGAGCGCGCTCTCGGAGCTTTGCCGGATTTACTGGCGCCCGCTCTATCTCTTCCTGCGACGTGAAGGCATAAGCACCGAAGATGCGCAGGATTTGACCCAAGGATTTTTCGCTGAACTAATCCGTGACCGCTCCTACCTCCGCGCCGATCGCGAGAGGGGCCGCTTTCGTTCTTTCCTCCTCGGTGGGCTGAAGCATTTCGTCGCGGATGCACGCGATCGCGAGCAGGCGCAAAAGCGCGGTGGCGGGAAGATTCGCGAGGTGTTTGATGAAACGGCAATTGACGAGGCGGAAAGACAAGCCGCGCGGAACGAACGCTGGGGCGCGCACCTGGTGTATGACCACGAGTGGGCAGAGACCCTCCTGCGGCAGGCATTCGATCGCCTTGCGCAGGAGCGCGCTTTTGTCGGCAAAGCGGCATTGTTCGAAGCACTGAAGTCGCATCTATCGCCAAGTCTCGAAGAAGCGGTGCCCTACCAAGAGTTATCGGCGCGATTACGGCGGCCAGCCCCGACGCTGCGCAAAGAGGTGGAGAGATTACGCGCTCGCTACGGCGAGATTCTGCGCGAGGAAATCGGCGGGACGGTGAGCGATCCGGCCGACGTGGATGAGGAACTGCGTTACCTTTGCCACGCACTGACATCTGGATAATAGCATGGCCGCAGTTGCCAGAGCGAAAACGACCACTTGCGCGAAGTGTGGCGCCGCGCTCAAAGGCGCCTCCTCGCCGGACCTCGGCTGCATGGTCTGCATGCTGCAGCTCGCTTCCGCCAAATCGCCGGCAGCCTTCGATCGCGATTCGCCGCTCGAGCAATTCGGTCAATATGCGATCGAAAAGCGCGAAGATGGCCGCGCCTGGGAGTTAGGCCGCGGCGCGATGGGGGTGATCTACCGCGCGACCGACTCGATGCTGCAGCGCAGCGTCGCCTTAAAAATCATCAGCATCGATCACGCGCCTGACGCCGCGACCGCGCGCGAGCGTTTCCTGCGCGAGGCGCGCACGGCGGCCGCTTTGCGCCATCCGAATATCGCGACCGTCCACCAATTCGGAATCCACGAAGAGAGTGGCCAATGCTTTTACGCGATGGAATTGATCGAGGGCGAAACCCTGGAAGAACGAGTCCGCCGCAAGGGTCCGTGCGACGTGCCGATGACAATTGCGATCGCGCGCCAGGTTGCTAATGCTCTCCTCGCTGCGGAAACACGCGGGCTGGTGCATCGCGACATCAAACCGGGTAATTTGATGATGATCGACCGTGGCGACGAAACTGATTTCACGATCAAGGTGATTGATTTCGGCGTTGCCAAAGCGCTCGCCGCGACGCCCAACACGCGCGAATTGACCCACGGCGGTTTTGTCGGCACGCCAGCCTTCGCCAGTCCCGAACAGTTCACCGACGCGCCGGTGGATGTCCGATCCGACGTTTACTCATTAGGAGCGACGCTCTGGTATTTGCTCACCGGCCACATGCCCTTTGGCGATCGCGTCGTGAAAGGATCTGACGAGCGGACCGCTGTCGTTAGGCCACCGATCGAGCAACTAAAAGCCGCTGGGGTTCCTGAGCGATTCAGTTCGCTGCTTGTCGCGATGCTCGCGATCGAGCCGGCGGCGCGACCCGGTGTGAACGCGCTATCGACGAAGCTCGAAGCGATGCAGAAACCAAAACGAGCAGCGCGCCTGCTCGGCATCGCGGCGTCCGAAAAAAGCATCGCGGTTCTGCCTTTCGAGAATCTGAGCAGCGATAAGGAAAACGCTTTCTTCACCGACGGAATGCAAGACGAGATTCGGACTAATCTGGCGAAAATCGCGGAGCTGAAAGTGATCAGCCGCACTAGCGTGATGCAGTATGGAAGCTCAGCCACGCGCAAGAACCTCCAGGAAATCGCGCAGGCGTTAAACGTTGCTTACGTCGTGGAAGGCAGCGTGCAGCGGTCCGCAAACCGTGTCCGGGTGAGTGCCCAGTTAATCAATGCTCGCAATGACACGCATGTCTGGGCCGAGAAATATGACCGCGATCTGACCGATGTCTTCGCCATCCAAAGCGAAATCGCCAAGGCCATTGCCGATCAGTTGCAGGCCAAGCTCTCGCCTAACGAGAAAAGGGCCATCGAGCAGCCGCCTACCAAAGACCTGGCGGCTTTCGACCTTTACAGCCGGGCGAAGTCACTTCTCCTCACGGCAGGTCTCAGCGCGACGAGTGATCCAGACGTGCGGAAGGCAATTGAACTTCTGGATGCAGCGGTCAAGCGCGATCGCTCATTTTTCGACGCTTACTGCCAGCTCGCCTATGCCCACGAACAACTTTACGCCGTAAATGGGTCTGATCACACTCCAGCCCGGCTTGCCATGGCTGAAGCCGCGGTCCAAGCCGCGACACGGCTGCGACCGGATGCTGCCGAAACGCACTTGGCGCGCGCACAATATCTCTACTTCGGGCTGCGCGACTATGCCGGCGCCCTCGCCGAATTGGAGATTACGCGGCGAGCGTTACCCAATGATCCGCGTATCTTCGAACTGACCGGCTACATTCTGCGGCGGCGGCGCGGCCAGCAGGAGGAAGGTCTGAAGAACTTGCAGCGCGCGGTGGAGCTGGACCCGCGCAACCTTGATACTCTGCAACAGTCCGCGGTCGGTTACCTATATATCGGACGTTATGCCGACGCGATCGCTGCGCTCGATCGCGCGTTAGCGATCGTGCCCGACAACGTTGAAACGCGAGCCGTTCGTGGGGAATTTTACGTCTGCTGGAAAGCGGACACTCGGCCGCTGCACCAGACGATTGATGCAATCCTCGCGCAAGGACCGGGCGCCATCGCCAGTGCCGCAGACCTTTGGTTCCTTTGCGCTCTGGCCGAACGCGATCCGGCTGCGGCCGAACGAGCACTCGTCGCGCTGGGCGACAATCCATGCTGGACCGAAAATCCCCTTTTTCTGAGCCGCAGCTTTGGCGAAGGTCTGCTGGCGCGCATGACCAAAGATGAGGCACGGGCGCGCACTGCGTTTGAAGCGGCTCGCACCCAGCAGGAAAAGATCGTGCAGGCGGAGCTGGACTACGGGCCGACGCTCTGCACCCTCGGCTTAATCGACGCTGCTCTTGGGCGGAAAGACCTGGCGTTGGACGAAGGCCGGCGAGCGATCGCGCTCATGCCGGTGGAAAAAGATGTCCTCAACGGCAGCCTCGTCCTTGAATATTTCGCCATCACGGCAGCGTGGGCGGGCGAGAAGGAGCTTGCCTTGCAGCAACTGGAAGCTGGGCTGCGTGCTCCCACCGCATCGCTCATGCTGAGCTACGGTGCCTTAAAACTGCATCCGTTCTGGGACCCGCTCCGCGGCGATCCGCGTTTTGAAAAGATTGTTGCCTCGCTCGCGCCGAAAGAAACGAAGTAAGGTTCCCAAATGAACCCCCAGCGGCCTTTCTGATTCGCTCACAGGCGCGACCGAGAATGCGGGACAATGCGAGCGTATCAGACGCTGCCCATTATCGAGCACTCGCTCGCTACTCCGGCCGTTTCGTCAACGAACTGCGGTTTCATCCTTTGTTTGATCCGCTTCGCAGCGACCCACGTTTTCAGAAACTGCTCCAGCAACCGGATCACGTCTTCCGGGCGGCAGCAAAATGATCGTGCGCAAATTTGCGCCGGTCTCCTTTATGGCTCAGCTGGCCGCTTCGTTTACTTCAGCCTGAAGAAGCAGTTTCTAACGGAAGTCAGGCGTCCCTGCTGAATCGGCGCGCAGCCTTCCAGGCGGCGCAATCCAGCCCGCTTTTTTCGCCCTCACAAAATATTTGTCACGCGGCGCAAGATTTTCCGAAGGAATGGGAAAAGAAACCATCTATGAAAACAAACGCCAAATCATTCCTCATTCTGTTTGTCCTGATGACGGCCGCATTCATTCGGGCGCGCGCCGATTTCATCAACTCCACCTACACCGGCCCGACAGACGGTTATTGGGGCGACCCTGCGAATTGGTCGCCCGCAATTGTGCCAAACAATGGCGGCGGCAACACCTTCGCCGCAACCATTGCCAACGTCTTCCTCACGCTCGATTTGGACGTGACGGTAAACCGCCTCACGTTCGATCCCGGTGACGGCGATCCGATCATCGTCGGCGGCACGGCGCCGCTTCTCGCCTGCCTGGATCATAACTTCACCTCGGCGCATGCGAGTGTCGGGGACGGCGGGATTGTGCTCGCGTTCGCGGTCGCCGAAGACGTAACCGTCGATCTCGGCGAGCTGGATGACTTTTCCGGCACAACTCTCAACACGGGCTATGCCTACATTGCTGCGGCTGAGCCTGGCCGCACGGCTACTCTCAAATTCGAAAACGCGAACATCTTCAGCAGTGCTGGCGGTATCGAACTGATTGGCGGAGGCGCGAACATCACCGACGAACAAGGACGGGACGCGATCACACATTTCCGGCACAATCTATTCGACGGATTTTTCGATCTGGAAGTCGGCCGTAACTTCACCACTGAAGGGTCCTTCGTTAACGAAGGCTTAATCACTGTCCTCGCCAGCGAACCCGGTTTTTTTTCCGGCGACATTGACACCACGCTAACGATTAATGGGAGCTACACCGGCATCGGTTATCCGCTTGATCCGAACACGGATGGGCAGGTCGAGCTGGTTGCTCCTGGACCAGATGGCGACGCGAGGATGATCATCAATGGCGCACTGACCAATTACAATGCCGACAGGAAGACGCTGAACAAAACGTGGTATCAATGGGAGGCCGCGAGCGGCCGCAGCGCGACCACGCAGGTTTTGGGCGGTAGTAGACCGCTGGATATCGTGACCAACAACGCCTCGCTCAGCCTTTTCGGACCGAACACCGGTTTGCGGGATAAATTCGGTAACGATGCGCTGCGCAACCTGGCGGTGAGCGCCAGGTTCTCGATGGGCGATCGCGATTTCACAACGACCGGTTCCTTCACCAGCACCAGTCGGCTGAGCATTTACGGTAACTCACATTTTAATGTGAATGGCCATCTCTCGGTCAGCGGCGAACAATTTCAGGTGTTTGCGCTGACTGGGTATGCGCTCCTTGGCGTGGATGGCTTCCCGAACGATCCACCCTACAAAAAATCCTACATCACGGTCCGAGGCAGTTTGGATATGAGGTCCGTAGACAGATTCCGTTACGGTATCTTCGATAACGCAACGCTACCCAGTGTCGCGATAAACGGCGCGGCGAAGCTTGGCGGTGCGCTCGTACCCTACCTGCTCGACGGTGCAAACGTGAGCGCTTCCGACAGATTTACGCTCATGACTGCGGCAAACATGGTGGGACACTTCTCCAACGTGGCGAATGGCGGGCGCGTGTCCGCCATCTCTTACCCCGACGGAAGTGTGCTGGGCACATTCCTCCTCACGATCAATAAGAGGTCAATCGTTCTGAGCGATTTTCAGCCCGCTCAGGGAATTCCGGAATCCCACGCGACTCGGCCAGACAGCTCGAAAACTCTTGAGCGCGGCAAATGGTGAGGTTTCAGAAGAAGACGTCTGGAACCAGCTTCGGCAATGTTACGACCCCGAGATCCCGGTGAACATTGTCGATCTTGGTCTGGTATACGACTGTCGCTTGATGAAAAAAGACGACGGCGGGACGCGAGTGGAAGTTAAAATGACTTTGACCGCGCCGGGGTGTGGAATGGGCCCGGCAATCGCGCACGATGCACAGAGCAAAATCCTAAGCATAGACGGCATCGATGAAGCTGATGTGCAGCTCGTGTGGGATCCGCCGTGGAACCAGAACATGATCAGCGAAGCCGGCCGGATGAAGCTCGGGATGGTTTGAATTCCTTTCAATTTTTCCAATCCGTACGGGTGAGTTAGCCGGTTGCGTCGCCCGCTGGGTCTCTCGCAGGTTAGGCTTGTTTATTTTCCTCTGACCGGATAAAAACGTCGCATGCCTGCGACGGTTGCCATCGAAACGACGCGCGAAGGTCTGTTCGCTTCCACTCGCTGGACGATGGTCCTCGACGCGGGGGAATCCCAAACACCACCCGATCAGGCGCTAAATGCGCTATCGGAGCTGTGCCGGATTTATTGGCGACCGATCTTTCTGTTCCTGCGACGCCAAGGGTCAAATCCAGACGACGCACAAGATCTGACGCAAGGCTTTTTCGCGCATTTGATCGAATCACGCGCCTATGCCAGGGCCGATCCCGAGAAGGGACGGTTCCGTTCCTTCCTGCTCGGCGCACTCAAACATTTCGTGGCGCACGCGCGCGCACACGATCGGACGCAGAAGCGCGGCGGAGGCATGATCCTGGGACAGCTCGACACGGCCGCGATCGCCGAGGCGGACGCACGAGCCGTGAGCTCTCAGACCTGGAGTGCCGAACGCGTTTACGAACGTGAATGGGCAGAGACGCTGCTCCGGCAGGCGCTGGATCGGCTGGCCGAGGAATGCGCGTTGGCGGGAAAAGATGAGCTGTTCAAGCAGTTGAACTCACACCTTTCGGTCTCCAGCGAAGCAGCAGTTCCATATGAAGAAATGTCTCTCAGGCTGGGCCGGCCGATCACAACGCTGCGCAGCGATGTGGCCCGGCTGCGCTCGAGGTATCGCGCGATTTTGCGGGAGGAAGTGAGTGGCACCGTCGCGGACGTGTCCGATGTTGACGCCGAGTTGCGACATCTTTGCGAAGTACTCGCGGCGGATTAATGCAGGCACAGGCAACTAGCGCGGCGGTCTGTCCCGAGTGCGGGACACGGCTGGAGGGAGGATTCTCCCGCAATCTCGGTCGCTGCATGATTTGCCTGCTGCGTGTCGGATTCGACGATGCGGAAGAGCCTGATGAAAAATTGTTCGCTCCCGTAACGGATCGGCTTGGGAACTACAGGATCGAGCGCCGCGACGACGGGACGCATTGGGAATTGGGCCACGGCGCCATGGGCGTCACATATCGCGCGATCGATACCTCATTGCAGCGTCCGGTCGCACTCAAGCTGATCGCTTCGGAATGGGTGAAGCGCGGAGCGGAAGCGCGCGAACGGTTCATGCGCGAAGCACGAACGGCGGCATCGTTGCGGCATCCAAACGTTGCGACGGTTTATCATTTCGGTATCCGCGAGGAGAACGGGCAGTGCTTCTGCGCCATGGAACTGGTGGAAGGCGAAACGCTGGAGACGCGTGTGCGCCGGACCGGGCCGCTCGACGCGCTCACGACCATCGACATTGCCTTGCAGGTGAGCGGCGCACTGGCCACAGCGGAAAAGCAAGGTTTGGTGCATCGCGATTTGAAACCTGCGAATCTGATGGTGGTGGAAGCGGCGCCCCCGCCGCTTTCTTCTTCAAACGACAACGCGACGACGGCCTCGCATCCATCCAGAAAGAATGCGACGAGGGCGTCGCATCTACTCGTAAAGGTGATCGATTTCGGCGTGGCGAAAGCGCTTGCCGAAAAGCCGGATGCAATGGGTTTGACGCACGGAGGATTTGTCGGCACGCCGGCTTTCGCCAGTCCGGAGCAATTCACCGACGCGCGAGTCGAGGTTCGCTCGGACATCTATTCGTTAGGCGCAACTCTGTGGTATCTGCTCACCGGCCACAGACCTTTTGAAGGCGCGACCATCGACCAGATTCGCGCGAGCCAGCGCTCGCGAGCTCTGCCGATCGAACAGCTGAAGGCAGCCCGTGTTTCAAGCCGCCTTATGTCGCTGCTCGTGTCGATGCTTGCCATCGAACCGGCAGCGCGCCCGGACGTCCGTGCACTCACGTCGCGATTGCAAGATTGCCGCGCGCAGATTCTCGATCGCTGGAAAATAGCGAGGCGGTTTGCACTCGCAGCCGCTTGGGTCTCGCTCGCGATTCTTGCAGCCGTTCTGTTTTTCCCACAGAAGCGCAACCAGCCGCTGTCCGCCGCGGCGGATACTTCCCGCCTCCCGCCGAAGAGCATCGCCGTTCTCCCGTTTCAAAACCTCTCCGAAGGCAAAGAGGATGCGTTTTTCGCCGACGGCATTCAGGACGATCTCGTGACCAGCCTGGCGCGAATCAAGGATCTCAAAGTTGTTAGCCGGGGTTCGGTAGCTTCATATCGTGATCTTTCCGGTCGCAGGCTCCGCGCGATCGCACAGGAACTTGGCGTTGGGGCCGTTCTGGAGGGTAGCGTTCGTCGCACCGCAAATCGCGTGCTAGTTAATGTGCAGTTGACCGACGCAACGACCGAACGGCAAATCTGGTCGGATCGTTACGATCGCACACTGAAGGATTCGATCGCTCTGCAAGGCGAACTGGCGGCGGAAATCGCTACGGCACTGGCGGCGAAGCTCAGCCCGGAGGAGAAGGCACAGGTGGAAGCGAAGCTGACCAACAATCCGGATGCCTACGTCGTCTATCTGCGCGGCCGTGAGTTTCAAATGCGGCCCGAGGTTTCGCGCGACAACCACGTTGCGGCCGAACAATGCTACAGACACGCAGTTGCGCTGGACCCGCGATTTGCCCTGGCTCGCGCCCGACTCGCCGAAATACTCTCGGGTCTCTACGAATTCTTTGATCATCGGCCCGCGGTGCTCGCCGAAGCGCGCAGTCATGCGGAGGAAGCCCTGCGGCTCGATCCGCATTGTGGACAGGCACACTTAGTGATGGCGCGGATCCT
Organism: uncultured Verrucomicrobiae bacterium; assembly: GCA_963753675.1. Taxonomy (GTDB): domain Bacteria; phylum Verrucomicrobiota; class Verrucomicrobiia; order Chthoniobacterales; family UBA10450; genus Udaeobacter. Next base: position 235,123 of record CAVWCZ010000002.1, read on the forward strand.
GTCGTGGTCCGTTAAGTCAATCGAGAGAGACAAAGCGATCAAACAGGAGGTGGACAGCGCGCTTCGCCTGGTCCCAAACGACGGCTACCTGGTAATGCTAGCGGCCCTGTTCCAAACGGACATGGAATGGCTCGAAGAAGCGGAGGCGACGTTCCAGCGGGCCATCGAAATCAATCCGCGCGAACCAAAAGTCTTTTACAACTACGCTTTTATGCTGACCAAGAAGGGAGACGTGTCCAAAGCGCGCTGGGCTTCGGATCGCTCCCTGGAACTCGCGCCGGAATCCGTTTTCTTTCGGCTCTTCCGCGCGATTCAAGAATTCCGCTGGACAGGAGAGGTGGCGCGAACAAAGAAATTTCTCGCTGAGATTCCCGCGGGCAAGGATCCGGATGGTCGAGTAACAGCGGCGTACTGTACGGCTGCCGTCTACGAGCGAAACTTCCCGGAAGCTCTACGCCTGCTCGCGGCTTGTCCTTCTGAGCGATTGCCATTTCTCGCCGGCGGATTTGGTGACATGGTCCCGAAGGGGTTCGTTGAAGGTCTGATTCATTTCTATGCGGGGAACAAGGAGCGTGCCTATACCGCGCTCGACTCGGTGCGGTGGATACTGGAGATGGAAGCGAAGGAGAACCCCGGCGATGAGGCGGCACATTTGAACGTGGCTGAGGCTTACGCGGTGATGGGCTGGAAGGATGCCGCGCTGGCGGAAGCCGCACGCGCGAAAGATAAGCCAGATGAATGGACGATGGCAGATCTTTTCGTCCATGCTGGCGAGCGCGACGCCGCATTGCGCTCTCTCGAGCAGCTTCCTGCAACAGAGCGAGAGTACTGGTATTACGAGCTGCGTCTGCACCCGCAATGGGATCCACTTCGTAGCGACGCGCGCTTTGAAAACATGCTCGCCTCCTCTGCACCGAAAACCGCGGCCATACCCGAGAAGAGCATTGCGGTTCTACCGTTTCGCAACCTTTCCGAAGACAACAACAATGCGTTTTTCGCTGACGGCATTTCAGAGGAGTTACTCAATCTGCTGAGCAAGGTGCCACAGCTTCAGGTGGCTGCACGCACTTCGTCGTTTTCATTCAAAGGCAAACAGATCGAGATTCCGGAGATCGCGAGAAAGCTGCACGTGGCCAACGTGCTCGAAGGCTCGGTGCGCAAGAGCGGCGATCAACTGCGGATCACAGCCCAGCTCGTCCGGGCGGCCGAAGGTTACAATCTTTGGTCGGAGACCTACGACCGCAAGCTCGACGACATCTTCAAGATCCAGGATGAGATCGCGGGTGAGGTGGTGAAGCAACTGAAGGTGACGTTGCTGGGCGCGAAGCCGACAGTGCGCGAAACCGACCCGAAGGCTTACACGCTTTACCTCCAGGCTGTGGAGATCGGACGGCAGGGAAGTCCCGAGGCATTTACGCAGTCTGATGCACTTTTAAAACAGGTGCTTGAGATTGATCCGCGTTATGCCCCGGCTTGGCACGGGCTGGCGCACAGTTTTCGAGAGGAGGCAAACCTGGGGCTGCTGCCGAACAGCGAAGGCTACGCGCGCGCGCGCTCGGCCGAGGAGAAGGCGCTGGCGCTCGACCCAAACTACGCGCCGGCGCACTCCGCCCTAGGTCGGATCGCGGCCAATAACAATGACTTCGTTAATGCCGCAAAACACTTCGAGCGTGCCGTCGCACTTGACCCGACCGATCTGAACGTGCTCGGCAATAGTGCTGTGTTTCTTCACTCCCTGGGCCGGCTACAGGAGGGGCTGGCCCTCCTGGAGGCTGTCGTGCGGCGCGATCCGGTGAACCTGTCGGCGCTTTTTAATCTGGGCAACGCCCAGATACGCATGGGACAGTTTGATGCAGCGATCGCGTCCTACCGCAGCGTGCTGAGCATGAGCCCGGGTTCCGGCCTCACGCATTATCAGATCTGCGAAGCAATGCTGCTCAAAGGCGACGCGCCTGCCGCGCTGGCCGAGATCGAGCAAGAGAAGAGTGAGGTTTGGCGGCTCATTGGCCTGCCCATGGCGTATCATGCGCTGGGGCGCAAGGCCGAGTCCGATGCCGCGCTCGCCACCTTGATCGCGAAGGACGAGACGTGGGGCCCCTACAACATCGCCTACATCTATGCCTTCCGTGGCGATGCCGACAAGGCCTTCGAGTGGCTGGACAAGGCGGACCAATATCAAGATCCGGGACTCTCCCATATCGCAGTGGAGAACCTGTTCGACAAGATCCATTCAGACCCGCGCTGGCTGCCCTTCCTGCGCAAGCTTGGTCGGGCCCCCGAGCAACTCGCCAAGATCCAGTTCAAGGTGACGCTGCCGCGGCAATGAGCACTCACCCCGAAGAACGCAAACTCGCCACCATCATGTTCATCGACATGGTCGTGCTCAAGCTGCTACCCTACCGGGGACCCGCTCCGCGGCGATCCGCGCTTTGAGAAAATTATAGCCTCGTTCGCACCGAAATAGGTCCCCGCTGTAGCCGCCCCGCTCGGTCGGGGCGTTGCATCACACCGCGACACACAGAGCGCTGTGGCTCCGTCACTTTCTTTGCAACGCGGTGCAAACTTTCGGGAAGGAATGGAAAACGGTCTGAATCTCCGGATTACCGGGAACGACGGCCACAAACCCAAAACAAAGAAAGAAAATCATATTATGAAAAGCAGAAAAAGTATCCTGACTTCCATCGTCGCTGCACTCTCCATCCTCGTGACCTCGGCGAATTCGTCGCCGGCGGCGCCCGAGCGCTGCGACGGGACGGTCCAGCTCACTAGCCAATCGAACTTTCAAGTGCGGCAAGCCGGCACGCAAACGTTCGTCCAGTTCGACTTCACCGGCCTGCACGACATCTGCCTGGCAGACCACTCGGTCGTGACCGGCATCGTCGAAGGGCACCTGGTCCAGCGCACTTCGGCCAACGGTGACTTTAGCCTTACCTTCGACGAGGTCCTGAGCTATAACGGCGGCACGCTCGGGTATCGTGGCCAGGGCATCCTCACCGGGGACAATTGGCAGAGCCACGTGACGACAGTGGGCCACGGCACGGGCCCGCTGGCGGGAATCCACGGGCAGGGGACGTTTGTGTTCACCGGCCCCGCCTCGCTGGCAGACGTCATCTATTATGTGTACACGCCCTGACGCGACGGGTAGCGACCAAATAACACAGCCTAATCTCGCAATCAGCCGTCACGTCTCACCGCGTGGCGGCTTTTGTTTCGCCTCGCTCGCACCGAAATAGGTCCCCCGCGCTGTAGCCGCCCCGTTTGGTCGGGGCGTTGCATCGCACTGCGACACGCAGAAGCGCTGTGCCTCCCGTCAGTTTCTTTGCAACGGCGCGCCAACTTTCGGGAAGGAATGGGAAACAGTCTGCGTGTCCGGGGTTACCCGGAACGAAGACCACAAACCCTTAACAAAGAAAGAAAATCATATTATGAAAAACAGAAACAAGTATCGTGACTTACATCTTCGCCGCGTTCTCCATCTTCGTGATCTCGGCGAGTTCATCCTGGGGCACGCAGCCGCTTCAGGGCCCGGAAAATTACACTGGCAAACTTACGCACGGCGAGTTCGTGTCCTGTGAGGGTCAGATCCTGAATCCGCCGGCGTACGCCGTTGATGGCACATGGGTTCTCCACATCGAGAGAATGACGGAACCACAGGTGCCGCCGCCAGCTAGCCTAACAATGATCGTTTTCCGCGACGGCAGCCAATACCTGGTGTTCCCGCACATCGAGTTGACGCCCGTCTCGCTCGAAGACGGCATTTATACTTACACATGGGGACTTCAGGTAACGGCGACGCTCAATACGAATACGACTCCCGCGACGTTCGCGTGGCACGTCGTATTCGATGACAACTGCACCCTCCGCAGCTACGGGACGCTGACCTATTTCGGACTCGCTAACAATTAGGAGGTAACCTCGGACAGTCTCCGCATCGCACCTGGCATCGGCCAGGTGCGATGCGTGATGGCGAAGAGACCTGCCACCTCGATTCGGCAAACGTGCGTCGTCGTGATTCGTTCTCAACTTGTTAGGCGGAACACATTGCGGCGGCTGTCGCAACGCGCAGCATTGGTTCCAAACTTTCTTTGCAATGCGACGCAAACTTTCGGGAAGGAATGGGAAACGGTCTGCGTGTTCGGATTAATCGGAACGACGGCCACAAACCCAAAACAAAGAAAGAAAATCAAATCATGAAAAATCGAAACATTCAGTTCAAACCAACAGCAGGACTTCTAATCCCGCTTCTCCTCACCTGCTTTGCGGCAGTGTTTATCTCGGCACCCACTCCGGCAGCAGCCGGCGAGATGGTGCCCTTCAATGGCACGGTCTCGGGGTACGTCGATTCCCAGTCCGGCACGGAGTGCGAGCCTTCAATACACGTGGTCAACTTCGGACACGCGAACCAATTGGGAGCCTTCACCGGGACGGCGGAATTTTCTCCGCGCCCTTGCGCGCCGGATCCGGATCTTTGTGAAAATAATATCCCGTACACTGGCACCTTTGACTGGTTTGCGGCCAACGGCGACGAAATCTACGGCACTTTCGATGGATACATGTGCCCGACGGAAACGCCGGGAGTGTACGACAACCATGAAACAGCGGAGGTGACAGGCGGCACGGGTCGCTTCGCCAACGCCACCGGCCATTTTGAGTTGGGCGGGCAACTGGACTTCACTACGAACCCGCCGTCCTTTGTTCTCCCATGGCAAGGGGTGATTTCAAGTGTCGGCTCGACAAGGCGGCATTAGACATCGCACGCCTGATCTGCGCATCGCAACTCGCGTGCGTCTAGTTGCGATGCGCCGGATCGTCGTCTGGGATCCGACCTTGGAATCAAAACATGATCAGCGAAGCCGGCCGAATGAAGCTCGGTATGATTTAGAGTAGCGCGAGCGTCGTCGCTTGCGTCTGCGCACGCGGTCGCAAGCCGGAGGCATACGCTACTGTAAAACAGCGGAAAACGAGTGGTCGTCGTTCGAATCACTCCGCAATGCGAAATTTTTTGTGGAATTTTTGGTTCTCGCATTGACAACGTCGTCCTAAATTTTACACTCGACATCCCCGAGACGCTTCGGTTTGCAAAATTCTGATCGCGTTTTAAGAAATTCATATGCCTTTAACTGAACTTATCCTGACTGAAAGCATTCCAGGGCTCGGTGCCGAGGCCGACGTGGTCAAGGTGCGTCGCGGATATGCGCGTAATTACCTTCTGCCGCGCGGCATGGCATACGAAGTTACGCCAGCGGCTTTGCGCCGCCTTGACGAGCTGAAGCAGAAGCGCGCTGAGCGCGAAGCACGCGAGTTGAACGAAGCGCAGGATGTGGCACGCCGGATCGGTAAAACGCGATTTATTTTCACGTTGGAGACGGGGGAGACCGGGAAGGCATTTGGATCAGTCACCGCGCAAGACATCGTGAACCGGCTGAAGAACGAAGTCGGCGTAGAGATTGACCGTCACAAAATTGTTCTAGAGCGCCCAGTCAAAGATACGGGAGAACATGAGGTCGCCATTAAGCTGCATCACGACGTGACAGCGCAGCTTGTGTTCCAGGTGAAATCCGCAACGGAAACTAAGGCCGAGACCGTTCCCGCTGCGCCGGAAGAACCTGAAAGAGGAAGCACCGAATTTTCCGCAGGAACAAAGAACAGCCAAAACAAGAAGAGAAATAAATGGCGACTCCACCGTCCGCTTGGACAGGAGAGAAGCCTCGTAAAGCGGGAAATGGCGCTGGCCGAGGTTCGGCAGCGCGAAGTGGCGAAAAAGTTATTCCCATTTCGCCCACAGGTTCTGCGCAGGATGTTCACCGAACGCCGCCGCACAGCGTGGAAGCGGAACAGGGCGTTCTCGGCTCAATGCTCATCTCCCCGCGCGAAACAATCGCGGAATGCGTCGAGAAGATTAACGAAGAATATTTTTATGTCCCGGCGCACCGGACGATCTACGACGTGCTTGTCGATCTTTGGAACGCAGGGCAGGCGATCGACCTGATCACGTTCACACAGGTGCTGCGCGATCGGAGTTTGCTCGACAGCGTCGGCGGCGCGGCATTCGTCACTAACCTTTTCACGTTCGTTCCGACTGCGGCCAACGTGCAATACTACCTGGAGATCGTTCGCGACAAATACATTCTGCGCCAGATCATTTCCGCCGCTACCGAGAGCGTGCGACGCGCTTACGAAGAGCAGGATGAAGTGAACAACCTGCTCGATGAAGTGGAGCAGAGGATTTTCGACGTGGGCGAAGACCGATTCAAAGGTCAGATGCTCTCGATGAAAGATCATGCGATGCAAGCCATCGAGACGATCGAGAAGCTTTACGAACGCAAGGGCGGCATCACCGGGATTTCCACAGGATTTGTGGAATTCGACCGACTGACTAGCGGACTGCATCAATCGGAAATGATCGTGATCGCGGCGCGTCCCAGCATGGGCAAAACCGCACTCGCCATGAACATCGCAGAACACGTGGCAATTAATGAAAAACTTCCGGTTGCCGTGTTCAGCCTGGAGATGAGCAGTCAGCAGCTCGTTCAGCGGCTGCTTTGCTCTCGCGCGCGTGTGAATTTACAAAGGGTGCGCGACGGATTTCTGGGCGAGCGCGATTTTCCAAGTCTCACCGCCGCAGCATCGAAACTGGCTGAAGCGAAAATGTTTATCGATGATAGCGCTAGCCTTAGCATTCTTGAATTACGGGCAAAAGCGCGCCGGCTTAAGGCGCAGCAGGACGTGCGGCTCATCATCGTTGATTATCTACAATTGCTCAGATCAACTTCTCGTCGCGCGCAGGACAATCGGCAGCTCGAAATCTCGGAGATTTCCGCAGGACTGAAAGCCTTGGCCAAAGACTTGAAAATTCCGGTCATTGTCGTCGCGCAATTGAACCGGCAGCCAGAACAGCGCTCTGGCGGCAAACCGCGCCTGAGTGACCTGCGCGAGTCTGGCTCGATCGAGCAGGACGCGGACCTTGTCGGGTTACTCGTCAGGCCTGAACTTTACGAGGAAGACGAAGAAGCAAGGGTGGAGAAGGCAGGCGAAGCCGAACTGATCATCGCCAAGCAGCGCAACGGTCCCGTCGGCGAGATTCCGCTCACATTCCTAAAGGAATACACCAGGTTCGAGACCCGGGCCCGGAACGTGAGCGAACCCGACGGAGCGTTCTGATGTATTGCGTCTGAATCTGAACGCGAGCCGAGACTCGCTGACGTTTACATGCGCCAAGCATTTCGACTATTCTCGTTTTATCAATACGGGGTCGATTAAGAGTGCATGATTTTCATCTGGCTGCTGCTGCTCGTTCCAGTGTCGCTGGCGTTGGAATACGTCTTTCACGCCGGCCCGCTCTGGGTCTTTACGGCTTCAATACTCGCGATCGTGCCGCTTGCAGAATGGATCCGGCGCGCGACGGAACACTTGGCTGCCCGTGCCACGCCCGCTGTCGGCGGATTGTTGAACGTCACTTTCGGTAATACCGCAGAGTTTATTCTTGCCTTGTTCGTTCTGGCGGCCGGCCACCCCAGTGTGGTGAAAGGTCAGATTACGGGTTCGATCATCGGCAATAGCCTGCTCGGGCTCGGTCTGGCGATTCTTGCCGGAACCTGGCGACGAGAACGGCAGTGTTTTCAACGCGAACGCGCCGGGTTGCTCTCCAGCTTGCTCATCCTTGCGATGATCGGGTTGTTAGTACCTGCCCTTTTCGATTACACCGAACGTGGCGTTTTAAAGTCGCCGGACGCAAGTCGCCTGGATGAGAACCTGAGCCTGGGAGTGGCTTCGGTTCTGATTCTCGTTTACCTGGCCAATCTCATTTACACGCTCGTCACCCACCGTGAGATTTTCGCGTTCGAACGAACTGATGAAAAAGCTGAACTTTCGTGGCCGCTGTGGCAATCGCTTGGTGTTTTGCTGGCCGCGACTGCGCTAACCGCCTGGCAGTCGGAATTGATCTCAGGCGCGCTGGATTCGAGTGCAAGCCAACTTGGAGTCTCGCAGTTCTTTCTCGGCGTGGTGGTTCTGGCGATCGTGGGCAATGCCGCCGAATATGTGTCAGCGGTCTATTTCGCCCGGCGGGACCGGATGGATCTGGTGATGACTATCACTGCCGGATCGAGTATTCAGGTCGCGTTGCTGGTCGCTCCGCTGCTGGTCATCGTTTCCTTTTTCGTGGGAACTCCGATGAATCTTGTGTTTGAGAATCCGCTGGAGTTGATCGCGATCGCAGGAGTCACCTTCGCAGTCAATGCCATCGCCGCAGATGGCGAGACCACCTGGTTCGAAGGCGTACTTCTGCTGGCCACGTACGTGATTCTGGCGATGGCATTCTTTTTCGTCGGCGGCTGAACACCGCAAAAGCACGCTTTCAACCAAGGCTTTTGGCCGCTTCGACCACATGCTGCGCGTCGATGCCGCGCTCTTTCATTACCTCGGGGCCCGGCGCGCTCATGCCGAACTCGTGCAGTCCGATGACTTTCCCGTCGAGACCGACGTATTCATACCAAATTTCAGGAACACCGGCTTCGATCGCAATACGTTTGCGACATTCGTCAGGCAATATCTCTTCGCGATATTTTTCAGACTGGCGATTGAATCTTTCGAAGCAGGGCATGGAAACGACGCGCACGCCGTCGCCCAGTTCCTTTGCCGCGGCGAGGGCGTGCTGCAGTTCGCTCCCGCACGAAAGGAGGATCAGATCGAGCGTACCATTTTCTTTCTTCGCGATATAGCCGCCACGCAGGACTCCTTCGCGCCGCAGATTCACTTCGATGTCGTTCAACATCGGAACAGTCTGCCGCGTGAGAGCGAGAAAAGTCGGGCCGTCCGTTCGTTGCATCGCTGCTACAAATGCGCCGGCGGTTTCCTCCGGATCCGCAGGGCGAATCACGTCGATATCGGGCATCAAACGAACCGAACTGACCGTCTCCACAGGTTGATGGGTCGGACCGTCTTCGCCTACGCCGATCGAGTCGTGTGTGAAAATGTAAACATTCGGCAGCTTCGAAAGCGCGCTAAGCCGAATCGCACCACGGCAATAATCGGTAAACACCGTGAACGTCGCGCCCGACGCACGAAACAGTCCATGGTAAGAAATGCCGTTGAGGATTGCGCACATGCCGTGCTCCCGAATCCCGAAACGGATGTTGCGGCCGCCGAAATTGTCGCGATTAAAATCACCGCCGTCCTTAATGTAATTCATTGTCGATCCGTAAAGATCGGCGCTGCCGCTCGTCAGCAACGGCATGGCTTGAGCAATCGGTTGCAAGGCTTCACCGCCGGCTTTGCGCGTAGCCAGTTTCGCGTCTTTGGGAAAGTCCGGGATCTTCGACAAGAGATCAGCTGGGACGTTTCGGGCGAAACCGTTATCGAGCAGCTTCGCTTTCTCAGAATTTTTCGCGCGCCAGGCGTCATAGGTTTTTTCCCAGCGATCATATTCGGCGATCAGCGTTTTTCTGTGCTCGGCGAAATAGTCATACACGTCCTGCGACACGAAATAATGTTCGCCTGGCAAGCCGAGCGCTTTGCGAGCCGCATCGACAAACTTGGCGCCCGCTTCACCATGGGCCTTGTACGTGCCTTCGACTTCGGGAATGCCTTTTCCGATCAGCGTATGCGCGATAATGAACTGCGGTCTCCCGTTATCGCGCCGTTTCGCGACGTTAAAAGCATCGAGAAACTGTCGCATGTCCTGGCCCTCGATCTCTTGTACATCGAACCCGTAAGCCTCCATCCGTTTTCGCGTGTCTTCGCTTTGCGTGTCTTTCGCCGGAGCGTCGAGGGTCACGGCATTGGAATCGTAAATGAAAATCAAATTATCCAGGCCCCAATGAGCGGCCAGTGCGCACGCCTCTGAAGCGACTCCTTCCTGCATGTCGCCGTCACTGCACAAACAGACCACGTGCTGGTCAAAAATTTTGTGCTCATCGGTGTTGAACCGCGCCGCGGCCATATTCGTTGCCACCGAAATGCCAACCGCGTTACCAACCCCTTGACCGAGCGGCCCGGTGGTGCATTCCACTCCAGGCGTGTGGCCAAACTCAGGATGTCCTGGCGTTTGGGAATGCAGTTGCCGAAACCGTTCAATTTCCGACATCGGCAAATCGTACCCGCTCATATGCAGCCAGGCGTAAAGGAACATGCTCCCGTGCCCTCCGGAGAGAACGAAGATATCGCGATTCATCCAGCGCGGCTGGTCCGGATTGTATCTCAATGCATGCCCGAAAAGCACCGCGCCGATTTCCGCGCAGCCGAGTGGTAGCCCGAGATGGCCTGACTGCGAAGCTTGCACCGCGTCCATGCACAAGCCGCGTGCCTGGTCCGCCGCTTTCGAAAGTATTTCCGTGTTCAAACTCATGCGGGATTTCTATCGGAGCTTCTTGGAGTTGGAAACCTTGAATTTTGCGCGCGTGCTTTTTCGCAGGATCAACACTATTAATGACGAAGTCCGAATGACAAATGACGAATGAATGACGAAGCACGAATGCCGAAGAATCGTTGTGCCGCTGGGATGTGGGTTCGTCATTTAGCATTCAAATTTCCTTCGTCATTCGTCGTTTGTCATTCGTCATTTGAAAGATGAATCAGTCCACCTTCGTTCAAATTGCCGAGCGACTGGAAAGTTTGGCAGGCAGACTTCCCGAAAGAATTCGACGGCCTGTGCTGCGCGAACTGACGCCGCTAAAGCAATTGTTCCTTCAGCAGAGGCGGCCGCGATTGCTTTTCATCGGGTCGAGCAAGGCACCGCTGCAAAAAATCATCGACCTGATTTTTACACCGGAGGGAGATGAGCGCGTAAATGTGACGTTGACGCCGGTGCATCGTTGGACCGAGTGGACGATTCCGGGTCGCGGAACGATTTCAGCCCTGGACGCGCGAGACGCCGACAATTCAGTCGAACCGCAAATCGAAGAAGAACTCAAGCGCGAACCTGCGGACATGATTTTGTTTTTCGATGACGGCGAATTGGATTTGCAGAGAGCCGATTTTCATTCCCTCGAACGAGACGAAAATCATTGGTCTTTCGCTCGGATCTGAAAGTCGGCCGGCGCAACTGGAAGAAGCGCTCGATGCGCAACCGGGTACCGGTGATCGTTTGGTCGCTGTAGTCAGAATCACTGAAAAAGGCTCACCCGACACGCGCCGGTTGATGTCGCTCCTCGCGGCGGAGCTACCGAACCAGGCGAAGATCGAGATGATCCGTATCTCGCGCGATCGGCATGCGCAGCTTCACGTCGCACAAATGCTAATAAAATCGACAACCGCCATCTGTGCCGCGATCGGTGCGCAACCGATCCCGCTGGCGGACTTGCCGATTCTGACCTCGCTCCAAGTCTTGATGGTTTCGGGAATCATGTACATCAGCGGTCGGGAGCGAAGTCTGCGTGCGGCAACAGAGTTTATCGCTGCGCTCGGAGCCAATCTCGGCGCGGGAATGCTCCTTCGCGAGGGTACGCGCGCCATGCTGAAGTTTTTTCCAGGTTGGGGTAACGTGGTTTGCGGGATGGTCGCGGGGGCGGGGACCTATGCGATTGGACGAGCGGCGACCGCGTACTTTCTCGAGGGCGCTTCTTTAAAAGAGGCGCGCCAGACGTATTTGAGGAGCCGGAAAAAGCGATCGCGTCGCGCGTTGCCGGCGCGTAAGTAAAGGCAATACCACAACCGCGATCGCGTGCCTCGCAGGGCAGCGTTTCGTCCCATCGGATACCTACGTGAATAACTTGTGAACAAGTTTGTTCGTTCGGCATATTTTATTCACACAATTTTGTGAACAGATATTCCAATTTTCCGTGCTCGCGGTGATGGCACGAGAGGATCCTATGAAGCTTTCGGAGATGCGCGCAATCCTTAAGGAAATTGGCGTATCGCCGGTCAAATCTCTCGGCCAAAATTTCCTGCACGACCAAAACCTGGCCCGCTGGATTGTGGATCAGGCGCAAATCACTTCAGAGGATTATGTAGTCGAGATCGGGCCCGGCCTTGGCGCATTGACGAGATTTATTCTTGAAAAGGGCGCGCACGTTCTCGCGATCGAAAAGGACACGCGTCTTGCCAAATCCTTGGGTGGGCGTTTTGCTGATGAACGACTTGAGATCCTCAACATTGACGCGCTGAAGTTTGATCCGCGTAATCTTTTCGCCCAACGCAACGTCAAGCTGATCGGAAATCTTCCGTATAACATTTCGAGTGCATTACTTTTAAGATTTCTTAAGTATCCAAGTCCGATCTATCTGTCGTTGTTGATGTTACAGAAGGAGATGGCGATGCGACTTTCTGCGTCGCCTGGTACGCACGACTACGGGGCGCTGACATTGCGCTTGCAATTGTATCATGGCGTGAAATACCTGCGGAGCGTTCCGGCAACCGTTTTTTTCCCGCAGCCTGAAGTTGATTCCGCGGTAGTGCGACTTGTGCCGCGCGATTCGCTCGAGTTGCCGGACCACGATAATGAGCTGCTTTTAAAATTGATTCGCGCCGGATTTTCTCAGCGAAGGAAACAGCTGAGAAAATTACTCCGGGAATATGCTCACGACTGGGATTCGCTCGCGCGTCGCCTGAGCATCGATGCTAACGCACGGGCGGAGGAGTTATCGCTATTGCAATGGATTGCTCTCGCAAATGCCATTGCACCGCCTCCGCTGCCGGATATGTGTTCAGTGAGTGATGAGCGGTTCCCGGTGGTCGATGAAAATGATCGAATTAGGGGCTACGCAAGCCGCTCTGAAGTGCATGGGAATAACTTGCTCCATCGCGCCGTTCATATCTTCATTTTCAACCCGGCCGGTGAAATGTATTTGCAGCAGCGTTCACGTTCGAAGGATCGACATCCGTTGAAATGGGACTCGAGCGCTGCCGGTCATGTTAACGCCGAAGAAAATTATGATGAAACAGCGCAGCGTGAACTAAAAGAGGAATTGGGCATTACTGTTCCGCTTGAAAGAATTTCAAAGCTTACGGCATCAGCGCGGACAGGTAATGAGTTCATCTGGCTCTATCGCGGAGTGGCTTCCGGAGATCTTGTTCCGGACAGGTGTGAAATCAAAACAGGCGTATTTCTGCCACCTGCGGTGATCGATGGCTGGACGTCGGCGCGACCTGGGGATTTCGCGCCTGGATTTTTGGAATGCTGGAAAATCTACCGGAGACGGCAAACGTCTTCTGGTCGCGAATAGCTTATTCGCCTAGAAACTTTCTCCGCGGCAAACGACGCAACATCGATTTCTTGAATTTTCGGGCGGCGCGTCGTGCAGCCTGTTTCCCGCCGTGGACATTGTCGCTGAACATCTTGGTCACCACGCGATCGCCGCGGAGGAAGTGCACTTGAAACCCATGAGTCTGCTTCTTCGCGCGCGCTTTCGTGTCGATGCGGCGGATGTTCTCTTCCGATTGAGGATTGGGACGTTTTCGTCTTGGCATAATTGGCTAACGACAACCTAACCAAGCTCTCGCGAGATTCAACGAGTCAATGCAGCAACATGTCGGAACGTGTCGGGGGACGGCAAATTCCAGTCGCGCCATTTTTTTTCATATTCCTCGGCGGGCAATAATGCGTAGCAAGGATGACCCTTCGCTCGCAACCACGTGATGACTTTCACCAGATTATCCTGCGCCATTGTGGTGCAGCCGGTGGTCGGCCTGTTCACGCCTCGACGAATGTGGAAAAAGATGGCGCTTCCCGCTCCGGGCACAGGGGGATCGGAATTGTGCCGAATCTCGATCAGCCAGTGGTAGGCAAAATCGCCCGAGCGCATTTTCTCGTGACTGTAATTGTCCGGCGGCTTCTTCGGATCGATCACGATGTGCCGGTTGTAATTTGGCGAACGCGGATCGTCACTCCAGATGTCTGCGTCAGTGACTTGATGATACGGATAATCTCCGCCGGCCGGGAGGTGCGGTTCGTATCCAAAAACTTTGCCGATTTCGAAAATTCCCGCAGGCGCGCGGCCGTCCCGTTCTTTCTTGCGAAGTCCCGGCTCGTTTTGCCCCGCCAATCCGATTCCCCACGCCAGACCGCTTTTGCCAAATAATACTGGAAAGGGCCCCGCCACGGCCTTCCAGTCACCGCCGCGCGGACGCTCAAACAAACACAGCTCTCCTCGCATAGAATTCCATGTGGGCGCGATTCCCAGAATGAGCTGCGTGCAGTCATCCGGAACGCCATCTGCACAAACATTACTGGTCAGCCAGAGCAGCGAGAGAAACGATAAGCGTCGAAAGATTAACATAATAAATCCTTCCAAAACTGAAAGGATGCTCAAGTGACGGCAGCCGCTTCCGCCGCAGCCGTGTCCGCGGGAAGATATTTCACACCAAACAACCAAACCACTCCGGAAGCCAGGATTATCCCGGATACAAACAAAAATGCGATATGCATGTTTGCATGGCCGCCGATGTAACCCAACAGCCAAAACGCCTGCACGTCGCCCAATGCGTGGATAATCAAAATATTCACCGCAAACGCCGTCGCGCGCACTGCGGGAAGCGACACGTTGGCCAGAGCGGTATTGGAAGGGCCTGTATTCACAAACAAGAAAAAGATCGCCAGAAACATTGTGACCCAAGCCGCTGGAAACGGAATGTAAAGGGTTACAACTAAAAATGGACACGCAATCAGCATCCCGATTCCTGAGACCAAGAAATAGGAACCGGGAAGACGCGAGCGCAATCTGTCGGCGACGACGCCTCCGAGAAGTGTCGAAGTCAAACCCGCTACTACCGTGATCACGCCGAAGATTGTCATGCCCACGTCGGGACTTTGATTTCGATAGCGCAGATAAGCCGACGCCCAAAAACCCAGGCCGCCGGTTACAAAAGTCATCAATGTTTGTGCGACGCAATTAATGAGATAGGAGCGCGTACGGAACAGTGTCACGTAATCTCGCAGGCTTCGGCGTGGCGATTTCTGCACAAGTTGATGCGACCCGACGCGCGGATCGCGTTGCAAAAAGCACAACACGCCGAGCAGCAAGCCGGGCGGGGTAACGAGATAAAAGGCCCAGCGCCAGCCGAGACTGGGACCGACCAGGCCACCGATTACATAGCCGAGCGCGCTGCCGACAGGAATTGCGGTGTAAAAAATTGCCATAATGCGACCTCGCGTCTCGATCGGGAAGAGATCAGCCAGGATGGTCGGGGCGGCCGGACCGTAGCCGCCTTCGCCAATTCCAACGCAAATGCGAGTCGCAAACAGGATGGCGAAGGTTGCTGCAAGACCTGAGCCCCCGCTGGCCAGGCTCCACAAAATCACTGCCGAGCCTATGATCACCCAGCGCGAGATCCGATCAGCGAGCAAGCCGAGAATCGGTGCGCTGACCATGTAAGTGACGAAAAATGCGTCAGCAAGCAGACCAGTCTTGGTCATGGCGTTTACGTCGCCAGGTGCGAAAAAAGTTGCGCGAATATCAGGCTCGAGCGCAGCCAGAACTTGCCGGTCGATGTAATTGAAAAGATTGATGCCTAGCAGCAGAAGAAGTGCGCTACGCGCGCCGCTCAGCGGTTTGTATCCCGGAGATTGCATTGACAATTGCAGATTGCAGTTTGCCATGCGCCGATTGTAAATCATAAACGATGTCGTCCAGATCCAATGCCGAGCGCGCGCTCTATTTCTTTGGCCGGCCTCTGGTGCGCACCTTTTATCGGGTCACCCCGTTCGGCATGGAGAATTTGCCTCAGGGCGGATTTCTACTGGTGCCGAACCATATTAGCTGGGTAGACGCCCTGGTCCTGCAGCTCGCCTGTCCCCGCCCGATCCGTTACGTGATCGACGAGCAATATTATTCCAAGCCAATCTTGCACCCGATTCTCCGGGCTATCGGCTGTATCCCGATCAGCAGCCGCCATTCGCATGCGGCAGTTCGCGCCGCTGCCGAACAAGTTTCTAATGGTGAAATCGTGTGCGTGTTCCCGGAAGGCGAGTTGGAGCGAAGAGGCACGCTATTACGTTTGCAGCGCGGTTTTGAAGTGATTGCGCGCCACAGCAAAGCACAGGTTGTTCCGGTCTGGCTCGATCAACTCTGGGGCTCGATCTTTTCTTTTCAGGGCGGAAAGTTTTTTAGAAAATTTCCAAAGCGAATCCCGTATCCGGTCAGTGTCGCTTTTGGTAAACCGCTGGAGCCAAAAACCGCCGACGTTGCGACCGTGCGCGAAGAGTTGCTCAAGCTGGGCGAATTCTGTTTCAGCCGCCGGCCGTCATTGGATCGACATGTCGCCGAAGAATGTGTGCGCGGCCTGAAGCGGAGCCCCTTCGCCACCGCAGTGATTGATGGAATGGATCACACCAGTCTGAGCCGAAGTAAACTGCTCGGTGCAGCGGCGGCCCTAAGCCGTCATCTTCGCAAGGAATTCCCCGACAAGAGAATCGCGATCGTCTTGCCTGCGAGCAAGGGATCGATGCTGGCCAATCTTGCCGTGATGCTGGCAAACAAAACTCCCGTGGACCTCAATTTTACAATCGGCCGTGCCGCGAACGAATCGTGTTGCAGGCGGGCGAATCTGCGCGTGGTGATCTCGGCGACGCCGTTCATTCAGCGCGTAAAAGATTTTCCGTGGCCGGACCGTGTTTTGAAGCTCGATGAACTCCTTCCGCAAATGAAACGCCAGATCGTGTTGTGGTGGATCGCGTCGATATTGTTCCCCGCTCGTTTGCTGTTGCGGCTTCTGAAAGTCCCGAAGAAAGGCGGACACGCCGAGGCGGTTTTGCTTTTCACCAGCGGAACAACCGGCGAACCCAAAGGAGCGGTGATGAGCCATCGCAACGTGGTCGGAAATGTGTCTCAATTCAGAGAACTTCTGGACGCGACGAAGACCGACGCAATCCTCGCGTCGCTGCCTTTTTTTCACACGTTTGGATCGACCGTCACCCTTTGGTATCCGCTCATCGAAGGTGTGCGCATCGTTACGTATCCGAATCCACTGGAGCCGGCAAAATGCGCGGCCCTGATCGAGCGATATAATCTGACGTTTCTTCTGGCCACACCAACCTTTCTGCGCCTGTACCTTCGCAAAGCCGAACCGGAACAGCTCAAAAGCCTGCGGCTCATCATTACCGGCGCCGAAAAATTGCCGATCGAGCTTGCCAGCCATTTTGAGGAACGCTTCAAACAAAAGGTCTTCGAAGGGTATGGCCTCACCGAGACTGCGCCGGTGGTCAGCGTCAATTTGCCCGATCCCGAGCCAAAGCATCCCGGCGAGCACATTCAGCCTTCCAGCCGTGCGGGATCAGTTGGCAGACTGGCGCCGGGGATCGCCGCGGAAATCCGTGAACCGGAAACCGATCGGAAACTTTCGCTTTTCGAGGCAGGAATGCTCTGGCTGCGCGGTGTAAACATTTTTGAAGGTTATCTGGACGATCCGCAACGAACTGCAGAAGTGTTGCGCGACGGTTGGTTGAAGACAGGCGACATCGGCCGGTTCGACGAAGATGGCTTTCTTTACATCGAAGGCCGGCTCTCCCGATTTTCAAAAATTGGCGGCGAAATGGTGCCGCATGAAGCGATCGAACAGAAAATCATCGAGCAACTGGGATTATCCGGGAGAGATGAACGTCCAATTGCGATCGTAGGCGTGCAGGACGAGGCCAAGGGTGAAGCGCTGGTGCTGCTTAGCGCTATGGATCTCGACATTGCGGATTTGCGAAAAAAATTGCAGGAAGCTGGCGTTCCGAATTTGTGGATTCCGAAGAACGTGCAACGGATCGACGCAATCCCGGTTCTTGCTTCAGGCAAACTTGATTTGAAAAAGTGTCAGGAATGCGCGGCTGTTACGCCTTGATTTTACACTCGTGTTCGTTTACGGGCGCGTAACCGACTCTTCTTCCTTTAAGCGCCACGGCGAAATCTTCCCGAAAAGACCTCGCGTTGCACCGGCGATGTCCTCTGCTTTCGAGACGCCTCCATCGATCAGTGCGCGTCCAGTGCTGGCCCAAATCTTCCTGACAACGAGTGCACCGTTTTCGCGTACGATTCGCCCGAGATGCTGGACAGCCGCAGCTGTCGCGGATCTCCGGATAGCTTCCCGCGAACGGCGCGAAGTCAGTTCGCAATAACCTCGAGCCACTTCGCCGACACGCAGAGTGAGAAACGCATTCGCAGCGCCCGTGGAAACACATTTCACCAGCAGAGCCGATATGCCGCTTAATCCCGGAATTCCGCCCTTGAGCGCTGGCACGACAGATACCGCAAGCGGTGCGACCATTTCTCCAAGATCAAGCGATTCGAGTCCGCTAGCGATGAAGGCTGTTCCGGCGACATTCGCGTACAACCGCACTAGTTCGCGAGGAGAAGGCCGTTGGACATAAATTCTGGCAATGCGATTGACCATTTGAATTTGTGTAAACAGAACGATGAGCCCGTCGAGCCGGCCATTTTGCATCAGTGCCGTGCTGAGAAAAACAGTGCTCGCTGTTCTGCGCACAACTGAGTCTGCTTCGGTCGACAGATGTCCCACCGCATTTCCGATTTGTTCTCTCGTGGCCAAAGGCCTGTTCCGGGTACGCGGATTTGCAGCGAGTCGGGTCCGTAAAGCATGCAAATAAGCATCATACTCCGGTCCCGTGTCTTCCTCTGGCGGGACAAGGGCAGCGGGAAGTCTGGCGTACGCAATCGCACAGTAGAGCGCGAAAAATCCGGCTGCCAGGCAAACGCCCCAGAACACGATGGTGCCCGCTAGCGGGTGGATTCGGTCTGCCAGCAAGATCAAGCTCGTTGCGCCCGCGATAATCAGTGACGCCACACAAACACTCACCAGCACTGCAATACCAATGATCAGTCTTCTCCCACTGGAATTCCGGACTGCGACAGACGTTTTGGCTGACATTGTAACAATGTGCACCCCGTGGCAGCAGGGTTCAATTGAAACGCAAAACCTATTTGGAGCCCTTAAGATTCAGGGTTCAGTTTGCCTGCGATGAAAAACACATTCGTGACAATTTCTTCAGCCGGTCCCAATCGCGTTCCATCGAAGGGCACGCGGGAACAACCCCTCTGGGACGAGCACGCAGCATTCATCGACCAACTCGTGGACGAGGGCTTTATCCTCATGGGGGGACCGTTGCTCGACGAAGGCGGGGCGATGTTGATCGTCAATGCCGGCGATGAAGATGAAGTGCGCGAGAAATTGAAAAACGACCCCTGGTTCGAGCGGGGCATTCTTAAACTGGAGAGCGTAAGGCGCTGGCAAATCTTTATCGACGAGAGGAAGTAGATCGCGACTTAGTCATTCTCAGGTCCAGTGTTGCGCTGATCGCCGATCAACCGAACGGCCAGATTCGATTTCAATGGGATGATCGTCATTCTAAACGCTGAGGCGGGTTCCGCGTCGAATTCTTACGACCAGACACGAACGAGACTCGGCGACGCCCTGGGTGAAGCAGGAATACACGCCGACATCGTAGAGGTTCATGGCAGTGAAAGATTAGTTGGCGCTCTACAGAAAGCTCTTCAGAAACCCGCTGACACAGTTGTTGCTGCCGGTGGCGACGGGACGGTCAGCACAGTCGCGGGTCATGTAGCTGGAACAAACAAACGTCTCGGCGTGGTGCCGCTCGGCACACTGAATCATTTCGCAAAGGATATTGGTGTTCCATTGGAGCTCGGGGCGGCCGTGCGCACACTTGCGAAAGGTCAGACCAAACCAGTTGATGCGACAGAGGTGAATGGCCGCGTGTTCATTAACAACTCATGCCTCGGAATTTGTCCGCCGATCGTTGCTCCCGACGAGAACCTGCAACAACAGCTCAATCGTAGTAAATGGTCGGCTTTCGTGTCTGCAAGCATGCTTGCGTTTCGGCGGTTTCCTTTCGTGAGTCTGCATATCCACATTGACGGGCGTGAGCTTCACCGGAAGACGCCGTTTCTTTTTGTCGGCAACAACAAATATGAAATGACAGGATTTGAGGTGGGCGCTCGTCGTCGCCTGGACAATGGCAAGCTCGGTCTTTACACGACGCGTCAGACGGGACGGCTGGGGCTGTTTCGATTAGGGTTTCGGGCTTTGTTCGAGGGATTCGAAAAAGCCGGGGATTTCGATGCGTTTGGCGTTGACGAAGCTGTCATCGATTCACGAGACAATCGGCTGCGGGTGTCCACTGATGGTGAAGTGACTTACATGCGGCCGCCGTTGCTATCGCGTCCGCCCGGGTGCGCTGAAAGTGATCGTTCCCAAGGAACAGTCACCCGCATAGTAAACGTTCGCGTCATAGGCGATTGCAAGCGAACGTGGTGCTGTGTCGATAGCCAGGTCCATTCTTTGCTATTTTCTGTTCGTAGCTCTTGCCGGCGTGTTCGGCTCCACAACCTTCGCGGACGAAAAACCAATGATGCGCGCTGTGGTTGCTCGCGAGTATGGCCCGCCGGAAGTGTTGAAACTGGAGCAAATACCGCGACCAGAACCTCAGGACGACGAAGCGCTCATACGCGTAATCGCCAGTAGCGTGAATCCAGCCGATCCGCTCACGCTCGGCGGAAAGTATGCCAGGG
Source organism: uncultured Verrucomicrobiae bacterium (assembly GCA_963753675.1). GTDB lineage: Bacteria > Verrucomicrobiota > Verrucomicrobiia > Chthoniobacterales > UBA10450 > Udaeobacter. The sequence goes on from CAVWCZ010000002.1 coordinate 255,585, forward strand.
AATTCGGGACTCACCTGCCTTTGATTGCAGGCTACGACATTGCGGGCGTGGTCGAGAAAAAGGGCGCGAATGTCACTCAGCTAAAGGTGGGCGACGCGGTTTACGGCTATCCGACCTTCGGCGGCGGTTGGGCGGATTACGTGAACGTTAAAGAATGGGAAGTCGCTGCGAAACCGAAGTCTCTCAACTTTGTGGAAGCCGCGGCTGTGCCGATGGGTGCATTGACCGCGTGGCAGTCTTTGGTAGACGTCGCAAAACTTCAGCCGGGGCAAACAATTCTGATTCACGGTGGATCCGGTGGCGTTGGTAGTTTTGCGGTGCAGATCGCGAAGGCCCGCGGTGCAAATGTCATTGCGACCGCCTCTACTGCAAATCAGGACCTTCTCAAGCAGCTCGGAGCCGACGTAGCAGTGGACTACACCAAAACGAAATTTGAAGATGTCGCCAAAGACGTGGATGCCGTGCTCGATCCGGTGGGCAAAGAAACACTCGCGCGTTCCTATGGCGTGGTGAAAAAGGGCGGCATCGTGATGTCGCTGGTCGCTCGGCCTGACCCGGCCGAGCTTAAGAAACACGAAATCCGCGGCGCGGGTATTTCCTCTCACGCGGATGCCGAAGATCTTAAAGAGATCGCGCAGCTAATCGATTCAGGGAAAATCAAGCCAATTGTCACCCATGTTCTGCCGCTGACTGACGCGGTGAAGGCGCAGCAACAAGCGGCGACCCATCATACGCGGGGAAAAGTTGTGCTCAGGATCGCAGACGAACCGAAGAGTTAAGCGACAGATCCCCTTGACCGCAAAGCGCTGTTGAGCCGAAGCGGCTAGGCAGCAGAAGAGGAGTGCAGCAATTACAACTCCCCCTTGCGAGCTTTCTCGTCGATTGCCAAATAATCGTTCCGCGGTGGACTAAAGGTATCGAGTACCCGCGTGGCCGAGAGCGTCTCTACGCCATGCGGAACATTGCTTGCGAGATAGAACGAATCGCCCGTTGAAAGCTCATGCGGCACGCCTTCCACAATCAGCCGCATTTTACCTTCGAGAATGTGAACGATTTGCTCCTGTGGATGCGAGTGCGCCGGCATCCGGCTTCCGGCCGCGAGCGTGGCAAGCATCTGATACATCTTCTCGCCGTGCACAACCGTCCGGCGTGTGATCCCGGGACAAATTTCGATGGTCGTGCTTCCTGGTTTCATCCTCGAATCTTACCCTGTGCGAGCAGTCGCGCGAATCTGTGGACCACGGTCTCCGTGAGGATCTGAAAATTTCATCCACAGACGATCCGGCTGACATAAATCTTTCTGCGTTATCGATTCGCGCTTCTTAATCGGTGGACAACCAATCCGAACATCGACAGAATCTTTTTATGAAAGCATTTACGTTTTTAGCCACGATTTTGTTCGCGACATCCTTCGCGATTTCCTCGTCTGCGCAAAGCCCCGCTACATCACCAGCAGTCGCAACTTCGCCAGCCGCTGCCATGAGTGCTCCGGGCGCTCCACCGAATCCGCAGGAAATGATGAAGCAGATGATGGAGATGTCGAAGCTCAACGAAAATCACAAGCTGCTGACGGATCTCAACGGCAATTGGAATTACACCATCAAAATGTGGATGAACCCGGATCCGAACGCCAAACCGCAGGAATCAAAAGGCACCGCCACGCGCAAGAGCATTATGGGCGGCCGCTACGTCGTTATGGATGTGACCGGAAAAATGCAGATGCCGGGCGAAGACGGCGAAATGAAAGATCTGCAGTTCAAGGGCATGGGCATCGAAGGCTACGACAACGTGAAGAAGAAGTTCGTCGCCTCATGGATCGATAACATGGGCACAGGCATCCAGTTCTCTGAGGGTACCTACGATCCCGCGACCAAAACATTTACTTACACGAGTGAGATGGAAATGATGCCGGGGATGAAAACTCCAGTGCGCGAAGTAATAAACGTCACCGATAAAAATCACATGACGCTCGAATGGTACGAGAACCATGGCGGCCAGGAAAAGAAAACCATGGAAATCAATTACACCCGCGCCGGCAAGAAATAGCGCAACTGCCCGAACTGATAACTTGGGCTGGGAACTGACGGCCTCCGCTCCATGCTGTAGTGGCAGCGGTGTCGGCTGCGAACTTATCCCGGTTGCCAGCGCTACACGCTTCGCCGCTGCTTTTGGATACGTGACGTGATTAGAAAATGCGCCAGGAAACCCACTGGAAATGCGATGAATGCCGCCAATGGCCGCAACGTGATCGCGATCAGTAGTACGGCCAGCCCGAATATCCAGACAAAGCTCTCTCCAGCGAACGCCTGACCCCAGTCGGGGCGAAGGTGCGCCGAGGGAACGCGTGGCTGCAGCGCCGGCCAGAAACGCGGCACCGCCCGGCAGTACGCCTCATAGGATGCGCCCTGGTTTTTCAACAAAGAGGTTTCTTCGCGAAAAATCAGCCGATAAACAAAAATCCAGTTCGCCAGCACCAGAAAGATAAAGCCGGAACGGCTGGCCAGGACGCCGATTCCAGCCGCCATCGGGAGGTTCGCCAGGTAAAGGGGATTGCGCGTGTAACGGAAAGGTCCGTCAGCCACCAGCGCTTCCGCGTGTTGCGCCGTATCGTGTACGACTTCCGTCCGCAAATAGGCTGCGCCCCAGGTGCGTAATGCTGCCGAGAGGAAAACCAAAAGAGACCCGAATAAGATTACGGTTCTGGCAAAGTTTTCGGCTGCTGCGCTTTTCGGGATGACCGAAGGCGCAATCAAATGCCGCAGCGCGGCGATGAATGATGTGTGATCAAAAAAGGAGAGGCAAAATCCTGCGAGGTAAATCGCGCATATGATCCAGAACCGTTTTTCGAACTCAAACCTGGTCGCCTGCACGGCTGCATTTGTAGCGGCGGACCTTCTCCGCTGCAATGCCCGTCATGTGGCTGCAACACTCCCGGCGTGTAGAGGAATGTCCGCCCTAACTAAGTCGTGGCTGTTCTTTTAGTCCGACGAAAGAACGAATCGGTTGCCTTCACTGTCCTTGAACATCGCGTAGGTGCCCCATGGCTGTTTTTGCGGCGGACCTTCGAATTCCACGCCGCGCTTCCTCAGTTCGGCATAGGTCTTTTCAATGTCGTCACACGCGTACGACATGTTCATGAAAGAGCCGATCCGTTTTTCATCTCCTTCCGGTGTGAACAACACCACCCGCGTGTCAGCCTTCGGAATGCGCAATTCGATCCAGCGCTGCTTCTGGTCGAATGGCTGATCGGTGATGATGGTGAACCCGAGTTTATCTGTATAAAAATCCAACGCGCGGTTTTGGTCGGCTACGGGAATGCTAACAAATTTGATTTGCCTGATCATGATGCGCCGAACGTAATCCGGTCCAAATGTTCGCGTCCACATGCGAACAGTAGTTGTCGTAAAAAACTGCTGTCCGTTTATCGGTATAGGGCCGTCCGAATTCACTTCAGCCTGTTTGGTTCTTCGTTCATTCTTCCCGTGTGCCCCGTTTCAAACAGAATATCCCCATTGACGATTACGTTCTGGATGTGCTGATGCGCGATCTCATCGGGCACGACCAAAAGCCTGCCGCGTATTTGGTCTATTTGCATCTCTACGGCCAATCAGCGCGACGTCGCTGGCAACCGATACCGTCGAGTCTTCGCACGATCGCCGAGTCAACCGGTTTATCGAAGAGCGCAGTCCACACGGCGCTCGGCCATTTACGGCGACGTCAACTAATCGCGAGCACCGCCGATCATGCGACAGCTACTCCACGACATCGCGTACTTCGCCACTGGCGCACGCGATAGTCCGGAGTTCCTGTTGCAACAGTTCTGCAGGGCGACACGACACTCTTCAAATGGTAAATCAAAATTTCCTGAAAGATTTTCACAAGAAGTAACGAATTACGTTCAATGCCTGTTCGATCTCACAGGGTTCCGGTTCCTTATCGTATGAAGAGTGAATCGGCAGCGTCTTCCGATATTGAGCTCGACCCGCGTTTCCGCCACCGCGACCGCCAGCCGGGTCTCGATCTTCTGCGTGCGCTGGCGATTATAGTGGTCGTTGTTTATCACGCCGGCATCATGGGTTTTCCATTGCCTAATCACGTCCATCGTTGGGGTTGGATAGGAGTCGACCTTTTCTTTGTTCTCAGCGGTTATCTGATCGGCGGTCAACTCCTGAGGGAGCTCGCACGCAGCAGGCGTCTGAGTCTGGGGCGATTTTACACGCGTCGTGCTCTGCGGATCATGCCCGCGTACCTGGTGGTTCTCACGTTTTATTTCCTGCTTCCATCGTGGCGCGAGTATCCGGACATGGCGCAGCCGCTCTGGAAATTTTTAGCGTCTGTTCAAAATATCGCCCTGCACGGCGGCACGGCGTTCTCTCACTCCTGGTCCCTGGCAGTTGAAGACCAGTTTTATCTCGCGCTTCCGTTTATCTTGCTCGTCCTGTTCTGGCGGCCCCGCGCTGTCATCATCGTTTGTAGTCTGATCGCCCTCGGCGGCATCCTGCTCCGGGTTTTTCTGGCGTTGCAGAATGCCACAGATAAGGGCGTTTCATTTCGCGGATTTCAGGCATGGATTTATTACCCAACCTGGACGCGACTTGATCCACTTGTGTTTGGAGTTGCGATCGCGGCGATCGAACGATTCCGGCCCCGATTATGGATTTGGCTGACGAATTGGGCGACTTGGCTGTGGTTGCCCGCTCTCGGGCTAATCATCTATGCACTCTGGCTTGGCGAAGGCGAATACATCAACTTCAACGCGTGTGTCTGGCAGTTTCCCCTCCTCGCGATCGCCATGGCCGCGTTGCTGATCTGCGCGGTCAGTCCGCGTTTGCCATTACATCGGATTGCGATTCCCGGAGCTGCGTTCGTCGCCAGCATCGCTTACAGCGCCTATCTGGTGCAAAAATTCTCGATTCATGGTTTCGCCGAATTCTGCCGGGCGCACGGGATCGACACCAAGTCGGCTCTCGCACTTATCGGCGTGGAGCTGTGCGTCTATGCCGCTGCGACGATTCTTTTTCTCACAGTGGAGCGACCCTTCCTACAGCTGCGTCGCCGCCTTGCTCCCGGGAGCGTTAAGGCTCACTGATGAACTCGATTTGTTCCGTTCTTCGTTCTGCTTTTGCTTCCTTCAGATCGAGCCACGGATGCCGCGGCTCGGATCGCGCGGACTGATAATCCCAGCCATTCTATCCCAGACCGAGCTTACCGCAGGGCGCACTGTGTCCCACGGCAATGCCGAATCGGGTTTTGCGTCCTCGTAATCCGACGCTACGGACTCTTCAACTTCATCGAAGTTTTTGCCCTGATGCTTTAAGAACGAGTCATAGCCGGTGCGATAGGCGTGCTCGAACTGCTCGTACGAAGAGTTCTTTGCATACGGTTGTTTCGAATGTTGCTCTCGCCAATAAGCCGCTTCTTTTTGCGGGTCCACGGCCCTGCCTTGGCTGCTCTTGTCATCCTGTTGTTTCAGAATCTTTTTCCATACCTTAAAAAGATCGGCACCGACCTCTGGATCGGTCGCTTTTTTTCCTTAGCTCCCCAGCCGCTGTGAGCGCTGTGCTGCCGCCCTTCGCATCAAAAATCCTGACACGCAGTGAAAATAATTCAGATCGATTTAGATCTTTACGAATACCTTTTTTAGGAAGCCGATTGATATCGGCGAAGCGCCCTCACGGATACTTCGCCGGGAACTTCATTTACCAGCTCTGCCTAACAAGAAAGAGATCAATCCGTTTAATCTTGCATCTAACGTGACGGACCGAAAGAATCACGAACCCTGACCCATTAGGATTTATTCCAATCGATAACACCAGAAAGAAATCGTTATGAACCTGCCGGAAGGACCTGAACTAGACGCCATCGCGGCTGCAGTGGCGCGGCGGCTTGCCGGCAATCTCCCGAATCGCCCGGCGCAGCCGGACCCCGAGCGCGCCCCGCTTCTGTGGGATCCGCCCCACCAGTTTCCGAATGAACTTTGGCCGCGACGCCATCTGGCGTTGGCCGGTTTGGAACTCACGCAGTCGATCCAGTACAACGGTTCGGTGGGCGTCAGCTATGGCGACGATAATTCGATTCCGCTCGTGGCGCTTAAACCACTGGTAGTGCGCGCCTATCCCTACGTGCAGCCGGGTGTGGCTGAGCCCGATACCCTCACGGGTGCACGCGTTACCGGTGAGCTGGTTCTCTCAGTGGGTGATCGCATCGTTTACCGCACTGGGCCCACTCGCGCGGTGGGCGCCCGGCTTGGCCCGCGCAACGAACTCTCACGCGAACTGTGGGACGCCGACTTGACTGCTGCCGGTGGTGGCCCGGGCGAGCTCGCCTTGCGTCTGGTGCATGTAAATTCTTCGCTGAATTTTGTCGTGCCCGCGTGGTACTGCCGGACCGGCCGCTTTTATCTCACCGTCCGGCTTTGGCGCGCCGGCAGCGACGGCCTATTTTCCTCTCTCCAAGACCATGTTACCAGCGGGCGGTACATTGACTTCATCGAAGTGCGATCCCCGCGTGTCGCCGTCGTGCGAGTGAACTGGACTGACAGCGCCGGCAATGTCACGAGCCCGACTGATGCGGTGATGCTGAGCACGATGCGGACAGCGCAGCGCATGCTGCCGTTCCCTTATTTCGAGACCACAATTCTCGGCACTTCAACAAACAGCTCGGCCGCCTATGCGCCCGCCTCCACCGGCGGCGGCTGCAATACAGCGTGGAATAATCTGCTCGCTGACCTTGCCGTGACACGCATTTTCACAGCGCTGTTTCAGATTAGCGACATCGTCTTCGCGTTTGTCCCCAGCGCTGCAGTTCCCGCCGCCGCTGGAACCTACAATACCGGTTGCGGCCGATCGGAAGGTGTCGGTGCATCCTTCGCGGGAACCGATACTCGCTTTGCGTACGATTTCATTTTCGCCCATGAGATGGGGCACGTCTTCACCTGTAACCATGTCGCCGTGCCCGGTGACACCAGCAGCGATCCGAATTATCCGAACTACGGCGGAAGTAAAACCTCGATAGGCGAAGTCGGCATCGATCCGGGAACGTCACCGCCGGCACTGTTCGGTCCGTCGGACACAGCCGACATCATGTCCTACAAATCGAAGCAGTGGATTTCGCCTTACACGTATCTCAAAATTCTGAACGCGCGCGATAATCATCAGAGCGCGCCGGCCGATCCGCGTCGTGTTCGTCCACTTCTGATCCTGGGGGTACGTGTTCATCGGCGTTTCGGCGACGAAGAACGCATCGAAGTTCGCCAGGCCTATCGCATCGAGGCGGCTGGCATGGTGCCGCGGCCTACCGACGATGCCATTTCGCCGTTGTCCATCGATCTGCTCGATGCACATCGCCGGATCATTGCTACGCATCACTGTCTTTACACGCGTGCGCGGGCATCGTGCGGGTGTTGCGGAGGCGGAGTATCCGTGCCGCTCGATCGCGAGCCCTTCTACGATTTGCATGAGGCGATCGAATGGCCGGGCGACCAGGTCGCAGCCATCGCGCTGCACAATGGCCGTGAATCGCTCGCCACCATCGAAGTGGGCGAACCGCCGCGCGTCGAGCTAAGCGGTCCAGAACGTCGGGACCAATTGCTCGCGCTGCGCTTGCACGCGGAACATCCGCGTGCCCGTGCCTCAGTGGTTTTGCTCTTCAGCGGAGACGACCGCGCGACGTGGCAACCGGTGGCGTTCGATCCTCCGAGTGGCGAGGTGCTGGTAGAGAGTGAACGCCTGCCGGGCGGCGAACGCTGCTTTTTCCGCGCCGTGGCGACTGCCGAACTTCGATCTGCACACGCTGATAGCTCTTCATTCGAGTTGCCGCGTTCGCGTCGCCGGGTTTACCTGCGGCTGCCGGATGGCCGCTGTCCGATCGCACCGGGCGCGGTCGCGTTGAGTGCGATGATTGACTCCCGCGGCCTCGGCGCAGTCGCGCCCGACGAAATTCGCTGGCAATCTGACTTGGATGGCGATCTCGGGGTCGGGTACGAACTCGCACCGCAATTACGCGAGGGACGGCATGTAATCACGGTGACTGTGCCGGACGGCCGCGGTAGCTCACTCGCCGAACGTGGTATCATCATCGTTGGCGGTCGCCCGGCTGGCATTGCTGGCCAAACGCAAGGCTAACGTCCACAAGCCCAGTCGGGTCTGACCGGGTCGCAATTTCCCGGATTGGTGCGATACTCTTAAATGTCTAAACCATCTGCTATCTCTTTCACGCGTCGCGCGCCGGACAACATTACCGAGGAGCTGATCGCTGTGCTCTCCTCGAAGGCCTCTTTCGAATTCAAGCCCTTATTCGAAATTATCCTGCTCAATCTGCGGGAACGAAACGCAGCCAGTGGTGGCGAAGAGATGCTGCGTTTGCGTGCATACGAAAAACTTCAGGGCCTTGTCCACCAGGGCGCGGTCAACCGGACAATCACAGGGGCCACGAAAAAATATAAAGGCGTCGCTACGCGAATGGTCGTGCTGCGCGATGAGATGAAAGCTTTGCGCGCCGCGTGCAACGAACGCGCCCGCGCCAAGGCTGCCGCGGCCAGGTGATCGCTTACTTCTGACGACGTGATTTGGAAGCGCGCGCTCGCGCATTTTTCGATCTACCGGTCTGAGTTTTGCATCATAAGCTGTTTATGATGCATGAGTGACATCCCCGGTTTTGCTTTTATTTTCGAGCCGGGCACATTCGCCGTATGAAAGCCTCCATGCTGTTGATCCTCGGCCTTACCTCCGTTTCGGTAATCGAAGCGGCCTCGCCCGTGCCGGCTTACATGCCGGCACCTTCTGCGACACCGGCGTGCGTCGCCCCGGAGTTTCGGCAATTCGACTTTTGGTTAGGCCACTGGAAAGTCACCAATCCGCAAGGCAAACAGGTCGGCACCAGCGAAATCAGCCGTGCCTCGGAAGGTTGCGCCATTCGTGAGCAGTGGAAATCGGCGTCCGGATCGAACGGGATGAGTATTAATTACTACGACTCTGCCGACGAAAAATGGCATCAGGATTGGGTTGGTGCTGACGGATTGATACTTCACCTCCAGGGCAAACTGGTTGATAGCGCGATGGTCTTGAGCGGAGAGAGCAAGTCCACGCACGGAAGGATGCTCAATCGCATAACATGGACGCCGCTCCCTGACGGAAAGGTTAAACAGGAATGGAGTATCTCTTCGGATGAAGGCCGCACCTGGAAGACTAGCTTCGTCGGCATTTACCAGAAACAACCGTAAACAGCTAAGATCCTCCCGACTGGGCTGTCACTCTGGCGTTACGTTACGCGCTGAGCGAATGCCCGCCGGCGCTGTAAACCAGCAGCACCCGCCGCAAGTCGCCGATATTCGCCTGGATCCGCTCAAACGCAGTTGTATCATCCACTTCGTCGGCCAACTCGAGTCCCATCAGAACGAGCGCTGCATCCTGCGAACAGCGTTGCATTTCGCCTAACCGGTCGGGGCCGTGCACGATCTCAAGTTTTGCTTTTACCCGTGCCGCCTCCGTCAGTTTGCCCAGTTGCTCGGTCGCCTTGGTAATTTCTCCCTCGTCGGCTACCGCGAACACCAGCCGAATTGGGTGGTTCCGCCACTCCGGGTTTTGCGTTAATAGATGCGCCAATAGAAGCATCAACGTGCCGTTCCGCCCGCCTTTCCACCAGATATCGATCGTCCCGGTAGGTGCAGTGAAGAGCCGGTTTTCGTCGTCGGGGAAATATGCGATCAACGCGCTCCGCTCCAGATCTCGGATCAAACGAAGTATTTGAAAAAAACGTGTCCGACGCTTTGGATTTTCCGCCCAGCCCAATAAAACTGTGTTGGGCCGGATTCCGCCCAGGCCGCAACATTGCAGCAGCGATTTTACGCCATCGACAAGGTTTGGTTCCACCACCACCGTCGCAAATGCCTGGAGTTCTTCGTTGCTAATAAACTTTCGCAGCTTTTCCTCCTCCTGCTCCCGGCGCTCCAGGCGATCTTCGACCTCGCCGTCAATGACCTGCGCGAGTAACAGAACGCCGCGTCCCGCCGTCAGCCACGAACCGTATTGAGCCAGATGATTGCGTCGCCACGCTCCCCCGCTCAAGGCCAGCACGGTCGGCCGCCAGTTCTTCGGATGATAGCGGGTGTCTTCGAGCTTAAGCAATGCCCGCCGGGCCTGCTCGAAAGCCGCACCGCTACGCACATCGCCCCAGGCCGACCGGATTTCCATGCGGCCAATGCCCCACTTTAGCAACGCCATGGCCAGGATTCCCAGCACCGCCCAGACCGGATCGAGCAACAACATCACTGCTCCGCACCCGACTGCGCCGAGCAATCCAATCGACCAGTGACTGAGCCAAAACGCCGGGCGATAACTCGGATTGCGCGTGGCCGATTCGTAAAAGCAGGCCAGGTTCAGCGTGCCATAGGTGAGCATGAAAAACATGGTGATGATCGGCGCGATCGCGTTCAGATCGCCCAGACCGACCGCAACCTCCGCGATCAGGAACGTAACGATGGTCGCCCGGCGCGGCTCGTTGCTCGCTCCGCTCCCGCGTGACAGAAAACGCAGCCGCGGAAAGATGTCATCTCGCGTGAATGCCTGAAGGATCCGCGGCGCACCCATCATGCTGCCGAGTGCGGAAGAAAGGGTGGCTGCAAAAATGCCCGCATTGATCAGCATCGGCGACTTTGCGACCTCGAGAATGACCAGCGGCCTGGTGAGAAGCGCCTCGCGCGATGTCGCCGCGCCGAACATCACACCCATGCTCAAATAAACGACGGCCGTCACCGCGATCGCGGCCAGCGTTCCGCGCGGAATCGATTTGGCGGGGTCACGCAAGTCGCCCGACATGTTCACTCCCGCCATGATTCCGGTCACGGCCGGAAAAAACAGGGCGAACATGGTAAAAAAACCGCTCCCCGCAGGGTAGGCCGGGGTCAGATTTGTCCGAAACGTTTCCTCCGATGCCGCCGGGATCGCCCCGGCGAAAAACGATCCGAGCGCGAGCGCCAGAATGGCCAGGATCCCGTACTGCACCTTGATCGTCCATCCGGCGCCGATGTAAACGCAGATGAAAACCGCGATGTTCACGATCGTGCCAACAACGCCCGGCGATAGACCGAGCCGTGGAAAAAGATTCAGGAACGCCTCAGTAAACCCGATCACATACAGCGCCACCGAGATCGCCTGGGCGAGAAAAAAGACCACGCCGATTGCGCCGCCGGACTCGACCCCGAGACTGCGGCTGATCAGGTAATATGCGCCGCCTCCTCTTACCCGGGTGTTTGTCGCCAGGCCGGATATGGAAAATGCGGTCAGTGTCGTGATCAGCTTGGCCGCCAGCACGATGATCATCGCGTGCACGATCCCGGCTTCGCCGACCACCAGGCCGAAGCGCAGGAACATGATCACGCCGAGGATCGTCAGCGTGCTCGGCGTAAAAACGCCGCCAAACGTGCCGAATTTAGTCTTGCCCGGTGAAGAGGATGCGGTCGCCACGCCGGCCTTTATCCTTATCGAACTCTGCCCGCAAAGTCGAGCCCGCCGACCAGACGGATCATCGAGAAAACATTTTTTCTAATCAGAAACCGTGCTTATTCCGTCGGCTTCGATTTTGCCGCAGCTGTCTTTCGTTTGCGTGCGCTTTTCCGAGACTTCGAAGCAGCTGTCTTACGAACAGCAGTAGCTTTCTGTTCCTGTTGGGAACCGGCTGCATCGCGCTTGCGACGTTCCTTGCGTTCTTTACGCAACTGTTTCTCGTGCAAATAGGCCTTGTACTTTTTGTAGGCAAACCCACCGCCTAAACCAGCGGCGGCAACAGCCAGTGCCGCTGCAATTTTTGCCGGCCCGCGCCCAGGCACCAGATGCCATGGGCACTTATCCAGGGGATAATTGTCCGGAAGAGAAAACTCACAATCAGGGGAAGTACACTTATGCGCCATACATTGTCGTACCGCGACTAGTTAGGATCGTCAAATGCGGAGGTTGCAATGCATGCGACCTTTACTTTGCGCCCTTACCTGTAGCGACGCCTGTGTCAGCCGCGGCAATGCTCGGCGAGTTGAGAACTGATTAGATCGATTTGCTCCAACGCTATCTATGAACTCAGAGATTGCGGCGTTGCCTCATCGCCTCGAAGTTTCCGCCGGAATCACGATTGCGAATCTAGAATTCGACCCGCCTTGGGGCCCGTTGCGCAAAGAGCGCGTTTCGAAAACCTCTGCGAAACTCCTAACAAATGAGCGAAATTTTTTATCTGCCCGAAATGATGAATGGAGCTGAGGAGATCAGCGACATAGAAGGTAAAGCGACGAGGGTAGGAGCGAGTGAGCGTGGGCAGCGAATGAGTTTCAATGGAGCTGAGGGGATCAGCGACATAGAAGGTAAAGCGACGAGGGTAGGAGCGAGTGAGCGTGGGCAGCGAATGAGTTTCAAAACAGCCGTTTTTTTCCTTGGTGCCGCAGCACTATGTTGTCTCCCGTGTTTCGCCAAGGCGCAAAGCGTAGATGAGCGGCTGCGAGTTATCTACACCGAAGAATGGAAATGGCGGCTGGCACAGTTTCCCGGCCTCGAAGGAGTCGAAAAGCCGGTTCCCGATCGCCTGCCAAATGTGGATCCGGCGACGCAGGAGATGCGGCTGCGTTACTGGCAGGATGTGCTCCACAAGCTCGATGATGTTCCGCGCGCGCAACTCTCGCCTGAGGAGCAGATCAACTACGACGTTTACCGGCCCGAGATCGAGAATTTCGTCGCCGATCAGAAATTCCGTGACTACGAAATGCCGGCGAACTCGGATTCTGCTTTCTGGACCGATCTGGGCGAGACGGCGCGGCGACCTTTCAAGACGTTGACGGATTACAAAAACTGGATCGCCCAGATGCGCGACATCCCTCGCTATTTCCGCGAAGAAATCGCGAACATGCGGGCGGGGCTCAAACGCGGTTTTACGCCGCCACGGCTCACCTTGAAGGGACGCGACAAATCCATTGCCGCCGTTGCGGAGGGCAAACCCGAAGACAATCTGCTCTACACACCGTTCCGGGAACCGCTGGTGGGCGTTCAGCCGTCGGACCAGGACAAGCTCAAATCGGAAGCTGCAAAGGTGATTCGCGAGATTGTGCAACCGGCTTATGCCGACCTGCTAAAATTCTTCAGGGACGAATATGTGCCGCACACCCGCACCACGCTGGCGGCGCAATCCTTGCCGGACGGGAAAACGTACTATCGCCAGAAAATTCGCGAGTTTGTCACGCTCGATCTCTCCCCCGACGAAATTCACAAGATAGGCTTGGCGGAGGTAGCCAAATTACATCAGCAGATGGTCGACGCGATGCACGAATCCGGGTTCAAGGGCGAATTCCCGGCATTCCTGCAATTTCTTCGTGACGATCCGCAGTTCTACGCCAAAACAGCGCAGGACCTGCTCAATCGCGGTGCCTGGATTGCGAAAGTGTTCGACGGCAAATCGTCGCAATACTTTGGTTATCTGCCGCGGATGCGCTTCACCATCAAACCGGTGCCGCCCGATCTTGCGCCTTTTTATACTTCCGGCCGCGGCGGTCCGGGCATTTATCTCCTGAACACCTACGATCTGCCGCATCGCCCGCTCTACAATCTGCCTGCGCTGACACTGCACGAGTCGGCGCCAGGACACGCGTTTCAGATTCCGATCGCGCTCGAACACAAAAATCAGCCCGACTTCCGGCGATTCGATTACATCTCCGCGTACGGCGAAGGTTGGGCGCTTTATTGCGAGAAATTAGGTGAGGAAATGGGCATGTACAACACGCCATACGAGCGGTTCGGCATGCTCGGTTATCAGATCTGGCGCGCAGCGCGACTCGTAGTGGACACCGGCGTTCATTCCAAGGGTTGGACGCGGGAACAGGCGCTGAAGTACATGCACGATTACACTGCGTTGCCCCAGCATGAGATCGAAACCGAGGTGGACCGTTACATCGCCTGGCCCGGGCAGGCCCTCTCGTATTACATGGGCGAGCTTGCGATCGTGCGCGCGCGCGAAAAGGCGGAGAAAACGCTCGGAGCGAAATTTAACATCCGCGCTTTCCACGACGCCGTGCTCGAGCTCGGCTCGGTGCCGCTGCCCGTCGTCACCGCGCGGATCGACCGCTTCATCGCCGAAGGCGGTAAAGGCCCTTACCCGGATATGGAATGAGTAGGCAGCTGTAGCCGGCGGCGCTGACGCCGGTTTCCTCGTAATCGCCGAGCGCGCCCCGCGTGCCGGTTTGAAAACCTGGCCGTCACTTTTCGCCCGTTGCAGCGGCGTCTCGCCGAAACGGATTTCTCGTTTTAGACAACCGTCGAAACGAAATTTTACGTTAGCATCATAAGGGCAACGCAGGCGATCCGCATACTTCGTTGAGCGAATCCGAAGGCGTCGCCGGCGCCCGGAATGTTTACGTGCCGACCCCTTCCAATTCCACGCGGCGCATCGTGTCCGTTCCGCCGAAGCGTTTTTCCGCGTCGAGAATTTCAAGCCCGGCCAATCGGCCTTCGCTGTCGTAGTCAGCGGCGATCCCTTCGGCCAACTGTTTGGTTGTAACGGTGGTTTCGCGGAACGTGATACTGAGCGCGTCCACCTCAGGGTCGTAGCTGATTTTCATAACTGTCCAAAATAGTATGTATAGACCGTAACGACAACAATTTCGGAGGCTTCCTCGACGAAGATCGGTCGAACCCGTTTTGTCGCATAGAGTTTGCCATTCCATCCTGTGCCATAGGCAAAATCTTTTCTGCATTCGAGACGTTCGAGCTCAACCGGTTGCCAAGGCATGGTGCTAATGGCTTCTTCAACTTCGGCAACAGTAAAACCGCGCTTGGGGATGTAGCGCGATGCGTGATCGGAAAGCCGAATCGGTTTCACCGCATGCGATTAAACAGTGAAGCAGTCTGAATGAAACCAAGAACGAGCGATGAAGTCGGCGACCTTTACGTTAATGTTGGCCCCATCATAAGCCGGCTACCATGCATGAGTTTCATGACCATGTAATTTGGAATTCGTATCGCGCGCGGGCGTGACTGTACTCGAGCTTGGCTCAGTACCACTGCCCGTCGTCACCGCGCGGATCGCGTGTAATTAACACCGGTCGCGCTCTTTGATTGGACGTCCGGCGCCTGCCGCGCCGTAGCCTTGCGGAGGCGGGTTGGGCGTTCGACGTTCGACCTTCCTATGGCAGACACGTCAACCGCAGTCATCGCGAGCGCGAACAACCTTTCCGTCAAGTACGGCACTCAGGTCGTCCTCGATGGTGCGACGATTGCCTTCAGGGAGGGCGAACACATTGGGCTTGTCGGCCGCAACGGGTCGGGCAAATCGACCTTTCTCCAGATCGCGGCAGGTGTGGCGCAAGCCGATTCAGGCGAATTCACCCGGCGGCGGGATCTCGTCACCGGCTATATGCCACAACTTTCCGGCCTCGACGATACAAGCACTGTCCATGCGAACATTCTCATCGGCGCGCAGCGGATTCTCGACCTCATCGCCGAATACGAACGCGTCCCGGGCGACAGCCCGCTCAGCGCTACACTCCTTGATCAAATTATCAGGGCGGACGGTTGGAATCTGGAACATCGAATCAAGTCCCTCATCACGAATCTGCACGCGCCGGAATCCGATCGCGTCGTGGACACGCTTTCCGGCGGAGAAAAACGCCGCGTCGCGCTTTGCCGGGCGCTGCTCGCGCGTCCCGATTTTTTGATTCTCGACGAACCAACCAACCATCTCGACACCGGCTCGATCGAATGGCTGGAGGACTTTCTCGCGCGTTATACCGGCACCTGTTTGTTCGTCACACACGATCGCTATTTTCTCGATCGCGTAGCGACGCGGATTGTCGAGCTGTCACGCGGCCAGTTCATCAGCTACGACGGCAACTACACCGACTACCTGCTCGCGCGCGCGCAACGACAAGCGGTCGAGGAGGCGCAGGAACATCAACGCCAGAAGTTTTTGAAACGCGAACTGCAATGGGTGAGAAAAGCGCCCCGCGCGCGCCGGACGAAATCGGTCGACCGCGTGGAACGCTATTTCGAGATGGCCGCGCAGGAAGCGCCGGAGGCGGAGCTCGATGTCGAGTTGATTATCCCCACGCCGCCGAAGCTCGCGAATCGCATCATTGAATTGCGCGACGTGAGTGTGGAGTTGGGCGGCCGCACGCTCTTTCAGCACGTGAATCTCAATCTCACAGCGGGGGAACGCCTCGGTATTGTCGGTCGCAACGGACTCGGCAAATCTTCGCTACTCAAAGTGATTCTGCAGGAACTGCCCGCCGCAAGCGGTGCAGTGGAGATCGGCGCGCGGACCCACATCAATTACGTCGATCAAAATCGGCTCCTCCTCGACGATGAGAAAACGGTTTGGGAAGAAGTCGGGAGTGGCGGAGAAAACGTCACGCTCGGCGAACAGAGCATCACCTTGCGTGCTTATCTACGGCGATTTCTTTTCAGCGAAGAGCGCATCAACACGAAGATCTCACAGCTCAGCGGCGGCGAACGGAGCCGGGTGCTGCTCGCTAAAATCCTGAAGCGCGGCGGCAATGTTCTGATGCTCGACGAACCGACAAACGATCTCGATCTCGGAACCTTGCGCTTGCTCGAGGAAGCGCTCGTCGCTTTCGGCGGCTGCGTCATCGTGGTGAGCCATGATCGCTATTTTTTGAATCGCGTTTGTACCTCGATTCTCGCTTTCGAAGGCGATGGCCGCGTGGCCTATAGCGTTGGGAACTACGATTACTACCTGGAAAAACGAGACGCACCCGGCCCGGCTCCCGATTCACGCCCCACGCCGGCCGAAGCCGCCGCCGAGCAAAGGAAAAGCAAAGACAAACCGCGGAAGCTTAAGTGGAAGGAAGAGCGCGAATGGGAGTCGATGGAAGCGAATATTCTGTCTGCGGAAAACGAGCTATCGGATTTGGAAGCCACGTTTGCCGCGCCGGATTTTTATGCGAAACCGCGCTCGGAGATTTTCGAGTTGGAAACGCAATTGAAAACGGCACGCGACAAAGTCGCGCACCTATACGCACGGTGGCAGGAACTCGAGCTCCTGCAGAGCGTCCCGTCCCCCTAGATTTCGTTTTTGGCATCATAAGCCGCTTATGATGCATGGTTGATGCGATATTTAGAATTGTAGGGCAGGCGCTCCGCCTGCGATTCTCTGGACGCGAAGATGACTGAAACAGAAAAGAAGGTGCGCGAATCTCTTGCCGAGATCGGTCGACGCGGTGGAATCACCGGCCCGGCGCGAACTAAGCAAATCGCACGCAAGACAGATGGTCGCGATCCGCGAAGCCAAACGCGACGCGCTAAAAGCGGGCAAAGCCTGGCCGCCGCGCGATCGTAAATTAATAAAACTTTCGTAAGCGGACCTGATCTATCGTAAGCGGCTTACGATGCATCGGTTCACGAATTACCACCTAATATTCCCGCCGACGAAGTTGCGTGAGAGCTCGTCGATCATAAGCCGCTTATGATGCATGAGTGAGCAGGTCTCGAGTCTGGGGAGCACACGCGGCTCGCGTGTTGGTTTCGGCGGCTCGCCGAAACGAACTCTTCTGTAAGCTCATGATGGACTGGGAAGCGACGACATTCTTTCTTAGAACCTTAGATTTCATCAAACTTGGATTTCGCCAAAGATGATGCTTGCCTCGCCGTGGCGTCACTTCCGACAGCCCTCTGCTGCAACGGAACCAAAGTCGCAAGATCGACAGCCGATGTCGGCGACGCCGTTTTGTCGAGCAGTTCTTTGGCCGCCGCTTTCAGTTCGGTCCATCGCGATAACGGATAGGCCGGCGCAAGGACGATGTGCCGAAGTATGCTGCGCCACTCCACCAGCGCGCGTTCGATGTCGCCGTGGCGCAACACTTCGTTGGTGAGCTTGTGTTTGGAGCGCGGATCAGCCACTAGTGCACGCACCAGTTCCGATGCGCCGGCGCCGTATTGCACCGGCACGCCCATGGTGAGGTAACCTGGATAATCGGCACGGCCGTAAATCCGCTGACACAAAATGCCGAGGCGCCCGCCCATCGAGGAATCCTCGCCGGCGAACCGCGGACCGGCGCGAATATTGGCCAGATCGAAAACCACTTCGTCGATCGGATAGATTTCGTCTTCGAGCGCGACCGCTACGGCCAGGCCTTCGCCGCCGTGAAAAAACGAGAAAATTATTCCCCGTCTCGTCGGTGTTCCGTCCGGTTCAACCAATCCAAGGTGTCGCCACGCGTACGTTGGCGAGTTCACGATAGGAACTGTTTTGTCGTGCTCCAACTGATCGCACGCTCGACAAACCTCCGGCAGGTTCTCGCGCTCCGGCGGATCGACCAACGCGTTGCCAGCCGAATCGATGTGCGCGTTGACCGGCACATTGGCGTAATCGAGCCGGACCGAGAGCAGATTTCCCCGCATAATCCAGTCGACGATGGTGCCCGGCTTCACTAGCTCGTCGAGCTGCGGCCGGATCTCAGCTTCAAATTCTTCATTGGTAAAAGGTCCGCGCCGCGCGGTCAAATCTTTCATTGGACGTTGAGCGCCTGCTCGCGATTTATCGGAGTTGGACTGCCTGCTCGCGAAATCTTTCGGAGTTCGATGTTCGGCTTTTTTTGCTCGCTTCGTTATTTCTCTCCGAAGCCATTTCACCAATGCCACCTCTCCCGAAGGGAGCACCGTCGCGACCGGCAACTCGCGCCCATAATGATTTTGCTCGCGCAGCCGGCAGAGATTTCCCGTACCGACTCCATCGAGCATGCGCGGCATAGTCAGCGCCCGTCGCCACCGATCGTTTTCGCGCACAAAAGCGCGACCGAGCGTCACACTTTCTGCCGCCGGTTTCGCTTCCCATTGTTCGAGTAAGTTCGGCATCTCGATCATTCCGCGTCGGACGAACCGCGCGCGTTCATCGGTTACCCAAAGTCCACACAGCCGCGGCCCGCTTTCGAGTGAATGTTCGACGCCGAGCGGTACGCGTTGCACGCTGAACAATGACTGGGTCAATTCCACCGCCGCCGCGAACGGTTGTTCGCCGCGCTGTTTGGCCGCATGCATCACGCTTATCAGACTGGGCCAATCTACCTGGGCTGCGCGTCTCAGTTGGCGCGCTTTCGTGTCGCTCAACCGCGGCAGATCGTTCGTGTACAGCGCGTGACCGACTTCATCCAGACCGCGCCGGCCGGCCCGACCAAACATCTGCAGTAGCTCGTCCGCTTCGACCTGGCGCTCGAAATTGCCGGCGAAATAACGTCGATCGGTCACAATCACCGAGCGCATCGAAAAATTGATCCCGGCGGCAAGTCCCATCGTCGCGACGACGACGTTGAGTTGTCCCGCTTTGGCGAGCGATTCCACCACGCCGGCGCGCACGGCGTAACTGAGTCCGCTGTGATGATACGCCACACGATTTCGCAAGAGTTTCGTCAGGCTCTTCCCCGCGGTTTGTTCCTGGGCTGGCGTGAGTCGCAGCGGGTCGCGCACCGGCAGGGCCGACGCGATGGCTTGCGCAATCTTTTCGGCAGCGGCGCGCCGCGGCGCGAACACCAACACCGGAGCGAGATCCGCCCGCAGGGCGCGGCCAATCATGCGCGGCCAGAAAGATCCACCCGTCCGGTCAAAGACTGGCCGTGGCGAGCTCGGACTGCGCGACTGGACAAATTGGGAATCCGGCAAATTTCCCAGATCAGTTTCCTCCAGCGGCACCGGTCGCGTCTTATGTTCGATGAGGACGGCGTCACGTCCGATGCGTTGCAGCCAGGCGACCACATCGTGCGGATTGGCCACGCTCCCGCTGAGGAAAAGCAGCTGTGTGCTTTTCGGTGCGAGCGCGACGGCGAGCTCGTAATGCACGCCCCGCATTGGATCGCCCAGCATTTGGAATTCATCCATCACCAGGAGACCCGGGCCTTCGCCGCGGAGAAACCGTCCGCGCTGTGTCTCGAGCGTCGCGACCACAACTTTCGCGTCGAGATTTAACGCGATGTCCCCGGTGGATATGCCCACATTCCAGCCGTAGGCGCGCCATTCCGATAATTTATCGTTAGCGAGTGCGCGGGTCGGGACGGTGAACACCGCCTGAGTTTTGAGGGCCGGATAAAGCAGCTCGAAGATGTAAGTCTTACCCGATCCTGTCGGCGCCTGCACCACCACGTCTTTTCCCCGTTGCAACGCGCGCACTGCCTCTTGTTGCCACAGATCGGGAATAACCAACCCGGCCCCAAACCCTTGAATCATACTTCGAAGATGTTTGCAGTGCGGGCTGCTTGCAATCGGGATAGAATGGAGCCTGACGGGATCAGCGACCCACCTCCGCCAAGGCTACGGCGCGGCAGGCATAGAAGGTAAAGTCGCGAGGGTAGCGACGAGCAAGTTGGGCAACGAGAGAGTTTCAAATTCAACATCCGCGTATTCCACGCTGGTGTTCACCTGTGCTTGATTGTCGCAAGGCGTCTGGCCTTGCTGATACGTCGAAATCGACTACCACGACGGGGTGACGGAGTGAGTAGGCAGCTGTAGTTCACGGCGCCGACGCCGGAAAACTTGAGGACCATAGGGGCCGTGGCGACCTAGTTTGAAAGCCTGGCCTGCACTCAGTTTACCCAGAGCCTGCTCGCCGTGGCGAGTGGCGGACGTCCGTTGCAGCGGCGCCTCGCCGAAACGAACTCCTTGTCTTAGACAGCCGTTGGTCGGCCGCAAATTTTATCCTGCATCATCAAACTGGAAGCCACATCATTCTGCGCCATCCGTCTTGACGCCGGCTCACAGTTCCAAATCATCGCGAATTGGCCAATGGAACAAGCGTTGACGTTTTTTTGCGCCGCTCTTACGATTACTGACGTGAAGCGAAAATTTCATGTCACACTGATTGAGCACGATGAAGGTGTTTCGGTGAGCTGCCCGGAATTACCCGGCTGCCATTCTCAGGGCGCAAATGTCGATGAGGCTCTTCAGAACATCGAAGATGCGATCCGGGAATATTTGGAGGTTTATGGCGAACCGGATACACGATGTGAAATTCGCGAAATGGAAGTCGTCACGGCTTGATTAATGCCGAAGCTTCCCGGCGTAAATCATCTGCGCGCGATCAAGCGCTGGAGAAAGCTGGGTTCCAGATCGACCGCCAGGGTAAACACGTTTTCATGTCGAAGGGCTCACTTCGGGTCGTCATTCCGCGAAACAATCCGGTCGACGCTTATACAATGGCAGCCATCGTGCGCGACGCCGGTCTGACCATTGAACAATTCAAGGAACTGCTCTGAAATGGAAGTCGACGACATCATCCAGGACGTGGTGAACTGAGGAGCGGTCACCACGGCGACTTGATTTGAAAGCCTGGCCGTCGCCCAGTTTACCCAGAGCCTGCTCGCCGTGGCGAGTGGCAGGCGTCCGTTGGCGGCGCCTCGCCGAAACGCCCTCGTCGACGGTGTCCATTCGCAATGAATTCCGCTTGCATCATAACCCACTTACGATGCATGGTAAAAGGCATTTGAATTGTAGGGCAGGCGCTACGCCTGCCGACGAGCCAGGAAAATGACGGAAGCGCAGAAACATATCCGGGAATATTTCGCGAAGATTGGCCGCCGCGGCGGAAGCGCCAGCCGGCGCAAACTTACCAAATCGCACGCGCGGCAAATGGTGGCGATTCGCGAGGCCAAACGGGCGGCGATCAAAGCGGGCAAATCGTGGCCGCCACGCGATCGCAAATTACTCAGGCTCTCCTGATCTGCTTTGAAAATCGTCGATCATAAGCCGCTTATGATGCATGAATTCAAACGGGTAGTTGAGAAGCGGCTGCCCGCTTAGTTTACCCGCCGCGGCGGGCGCATACTTTCGGAGTGTCAGCAATGAGCTCGCGCTCGTGCGCGAATGGAGCTGATGGGATCAGCGACCCACCTCCGCCAAGGCTACGGCGCGGCAGGCAAAGAAGGTAAAGTCGCGCGGGTAGCGATGAGCAAGTTGGGGAACGAGCGAGTTTCAAAAGGGCCTCGCTTTGCTCTGGATTCGGTCGCCAGGAAACGTATCTCCTCAAATTGTTCTGGAACACCGGAGAACGATGATGGCTGAAACAAGGGAGTTTATTTCGAAAGGCCGACTAGATGCCCTGACCGACGGCGTTTTCGCCTTCGCCATGACGCTGCTTGTCGTCAACCTCGATTTGCCGGAAAACTTTCATCCCTCATCCGCTGCGGAGCTGATTTCCGCTCTTCTCGGCCTGGGCGGCACGTTGATCGCCTACGTCATCACCTTCCTGGTGCTCGCAAGTTTTTGGCTCGGGCGCGCGCGCACCAGGGAGGAACCGGAATCGGCAAGCGGCGCTTACGCGTGGTCGGTGCTCTTCCACCTGTTCTTTGTGACCCTTCTGCCATTCTCGATGATTGTTGCTGGCCGCTACAATCTCGCGCCGGCGATATGCGTCTACGGAGCCAACATGGTCCTCCTGGCGTTAACGGCAATCGGCATCACGCTTGTGATCGAGCGCGACACCCGACGCCGGCTGGTCCCAAGCGGCCGTCTCGAATACGGCCTGCTAATCGCTTCGGCTATTCTCTCAATGGCAATCGGCTTCTACAGCCCGGATAACGCGATGTACGCCTATTTCCTGAATTTTGCCACGCCGCTCGTCCGCAGGTGGACGGATCGCATTTGAGCCAGGAATGCAGGAACATCTGTATCAATGGAGCTGCTGGGATTAGCGACCCACCTCCGCCAAGGCTACGGCGCGGCAGGCATAGAAGGTAAAGTCGCGAAGGTAGCGACGAGTGAACGGAGCCGCCGGGGTTGGCGCGCGACATAGATGGGCAAACCGAGAGGTCGAATGGGCGGGAGCACATGAGTCAACTGGGAAGCGAGCGAGTTTCAAATCTGCGCAATCTGTGGACGATCGCCCAAGGCGGCAAAGGCCCTTACCCGGATATGGAGTGAGCAGGCAGCTGTAGCCGGCGGCGCTGACGCCGGAAAATTTGAGGAACATGCGTGTCTCACTTGCTGGTTTGAAAGCCTGGCCGTCGCTCAGTTTACCCAGAGCCTGCTCGCCGTGGCGAGTGGCGGGCGTCCGTTGCAGCGGCTGCTAGTCGAAACGAACTTTTCCGTTTTAACCAACTGGCTCCTTCGCCCGCATCATAAGCCGCTTACGATAGATGATTGGCGACAATTGAAATGAAGGAAACGCAAAAGAACGTTCGCGACTATCTCGCCGCCATCCGCAAACGCGGTGGCCACTGCGTAATCGCAAATTGCTCAAGCTCTCCTAATCCAGTCTGGATTTATGCATCGTAGGCGGGTTAGCTGGAGCCGCCTCACAGACGAATCTGTCGAATTGTATTCGCACTATCTAATTTCCGATCATGTTGCCGCCCGGTCGGCCGTGGGTAGCGTGAACAGAGATGAAAAGGCGAATGCTGAATGTCATGGCTCTGGCGATGTGTGCCTGGTTGATTTCACTGCCTTCCGAGGCGCAGATCAACGACGGCCTGTCACAGACAGACGTCAGCAAGATTGACGAGGTCACGCAGACCGCAATGAAGGCCGCTCTTGCCAAGGACTTCGCGACTTGGGCGGCCCTCTTTCTTGATGATGCGGTTGTCAATCCACCCAATGAGCCGGCTGTGAAAGGCCGGGCGGCGATCCGCTCTTGGTTGGAGAAATTCCCGCCGATCACGGAGTTCACGCTCAAAAACGTGAAGGTGGAGGGCCGCGACGACCTCGCATACGTGCTTGGCACTTACACCATGACGATCGTGCCTTCCGGCGCGCCCGGGCCGGTTAAGGACTCCGGCAAGTATGTCACGGTCGTACGCAGACAAGCGGACGGCCGGTGGCTGGTTGCGGTTGATATGTTCAGTTCCGACAAGCCAGCAGCGCTACCGCCGAAGTAGGCGTTTCTGACGATGAATGAACCGCCGCGATCGTGCGTGCAGCGCGAAAAGGGGCGACAATGGCTCGGTCCGCATCATAAGCCGCTTATGATGCATGAATTTCACAATAAGTTCATCTGGGATTCGCCTTGCGCACGCGGGGCGCGGCGGTGCGCGAGCCCGGCTCTCGGTCAGTTTACCCAGAGCCTGCTCGCCGTGGCGAGTGGCCGGCGTCGGTTGCAGCGGCTGCCAGCCGAAACGAACTTTACTGAGGTCAACGAATTGACGTTTCTCGCATTAACGCTAGGTCCGCATCATAAGCCGGTTACGATGCATGTATTTCACGATCATATGATCCGGGATTCGTGTCGCGTGCGGGCACGTGATGCCGTGGTCCAGCTCAACTCGGTGCCGCTGCCCGCCTGCTCGCGAATGCTTTCGGAGGTTGTCACGGCGCGGGTCGACCGCTTGATCGCCGAAGGCGGCAAAGGCCCTTACCCGGATATGGAGTGAGTGGTACTCAACCGGGACTCTTTAAAGGCCGGAAGTATCCTTTAACCCTTAGCGCTGGATTTCTAATACAAATTTGAACGTGAGTCTTGGCCTGAATCTTTGCACCTGGATACAACTCGCCGCCCTCGGTAAAAACACCGCGCACCGTGTCGAATGGTTGCAAATGCTGTCGCTTTCTGAGCAGGTGGACAAAATTCAACACTGCACAATCCAGATGACGTTTAACAAGATCGATGTCGTCGCCGTGGGCAGGCTCGTTTACCGGCAGACTTGCTCCGGCTGAAATGGTCGTGCGTTGGAATTCGTCGTAGCCGGCACGAACTATCTGCAACGACGTGGCATCCGTAAGATCAAGGCAATTCCCCAACTCGATTATCGCGCCGACGACAAATGGATCTTTAACTTTTCGGCTTGGTTGGGGCGGATGCTTCTTCAAAAATTCTGCCCATTCGCGCGCTCTGTCGGGGCTGTTTTCCCAGAAATATGCGCCTTCACCGAGCCAATCGTAGCGATTCTTACTGATTGCTACATGATCATGGTGGCCGAGGATGCGTTCGCCGACGCTTTTGTCGCAGCCGTGATAGCCGAGGACGAACGAGGTGGCAAACATCGACCCGGGTTTACCGGTAATGCTTACTTACCTTGTTCTGCTTTGTAATAAAGCCGTTCTGCCTCAGGAACGCCCGTGCTGCTGCACGTGACTTGTTGATTTCGTCACCAGCTTTCTTTATCTCCCGGACTTCTGTTTTCACTTGAGCTGCGTTGCGCTTGGCGATGATGGCGACCATATGTTCATTAAGCCAACCGAATCTCCGGGCGCAAGAAAATAATGTTGCCGCCGGGCGGTGCGGGACATAGATGGGCAAACCGATAGGTCGAATGGAGCTTATGGGGAAAGCGACATAGAAGGTAAAACTGCGAGGGAAGCAGCGAGCGAGTTGGGGAAGGAGCGAGTTTCAAATGAGCGGAAGCACATGAGTCAGTGTGGGCTGCGAGCTAGTTTCAATCGCCGGCGTCCGCAAACCGGCACGAATTTTTCCGCCGCTTTAACAATCGACCGCTTCATCGCAGAGAACGGCAAAGGCCCTTACCCGGATATGGAGTGAGTAGGTCTCGGGTCTGGGGAACACACGCGGCTTCGCGTGTTGGTTTTTGCGTCCTCGCGAAAACGATCTTTTCCGTTTTAGACAGCCGTCGATCGGCCGCAAATTTTAGCCTGCATCATCAAACTGGAAGCCACATCATTCTGCGCCATCCGTCTTGGCGCCGGCTCACCGTTCCAAATCATCGCGAATTGGCCAGGGGAACTCTCCTCCAAAGAATTTCTAATGACAATGCAGGTCCGCGCCCATATTTTGAGGCATGCCCGAAACGAAGTATCGCCCAATTCCAGACGTGCGGCGAAGTGGAACAGTTTCCAAGAGTGTGATCAGAGAGGCCGTCCGAAAAATCGCAGAATTGAAGCGAACCGACCCAAAAGAGTATAAGGCGAGAATACGCTCCGGCTTGGGCAAGGACGTGTTCCTGGTGGTTAAGCACGGTTGATCCCGAATGCCGGCGTTCCCCAGCGCTAGCGTATTCATTAACTGTCCGTTCGACAAAGAATACCAGCCGCTCCTGGACGCGATCGTCTTTTGCGTGGCGGCATGTGGATTCGTTCCAAGATGCACACTGGAACTGACCGATGCGGGCGAAGTTCGAATTGAAAATATCTATCGGCTGATTGCCCGGTGTAATCACGGCATTCACGACGTCTCGCGAACAGAAGTCGAAGATCAACCCTATCGCCTGCCCCGGTTCAATATGCCATTGGAACTCGGAATTTTTCTCGGAGCGAAACGATTCGAAGGGCGCGCATCGCGCAAGCGCTGTTTGATCATGGATCGCGCCCCATACCGGTACAAACGATTCATTTCGGATATTGGCGGTCAGGACATCAAGGCGCACTACACGAGGCCCGTGAACGCAATTCGACATGTGCGCGACTGGCTCCAATCCGCACCGGGCAAAGCCGCCATTCCTGGCGGGGCAAAGACCTGGCTGGATTACCAGCGATTTCGCAGAGAGCTGCCAATCATCGCAGAAGAAGCGCAGCTGAACCCGGCGCAGCTTACTTTCATTGACTATCTTCAGCTTGTTACGAACTGGTTAAAACTACATCGGTGACCCTCTGCGGTATCTGAGGACTCGATCCTCGCCCGAAGCATGGAAGTCGACGACATCATCAGCTAGCACGAGGTCGCGTCCGGGGAGCGTACGCGTCTCGCGTGCTGGTTTCGGCGTCTCGCCGAAACGAACTTCTCGTCTTAGACCGCTGTTGACTCGCCGTGAATTTTAGGGCCTATCATAAGCCGGTTACGATGCATATATTTCACGATCATGTGATCCGGGATTCGCGTCGCGCGGGCGCGTGATGCCGTGCTCCAGCTCGGCTTGGTACCGCGCTGCCCGCCCTGCTCGCGAAGACTTTCGGAGTTCAACGGATCACGCGGCGATAGCCCGATTGACCGTTTCATCGCCGAAGGCGGCAAAGGCCCTTACCCGGATATGGAGTGAGTAGGTCTCCCGTCTGGGGAGCGCAGGCTGCCAGCCTGCTGGTTTTGGCGGCTCGCCGAAACGAACTTTGAATTTTCATCTATCATAAGCCGCTTATGATGCATGAATTTTCACGCTAGTTGGATTGGAGAATTGCGGTATGCGTGGGTGCGCGCGCTACTCGCGGGAAAGCGCGGCCGGAACAGACGTTTGCCTCAGCTTTTGGCACTTCGCTCGAGATGGGACGCAATCAGCTCGATTTCGCGCTTTATAAGCGCAGGTTCTTGATTCCGAATGTAGTGTAACAACCGCTCCGGCGTGAACACTCGCACATTGGTGTCGCGCCACTTGTTCCTTATCTTCCAATCGCCGACAAACACGACGGTCGCGTTAACCCATTCGCGTCTTGCGCAGCTCTCGTGAATTAACTTTCCTACGGCTGCAGCGCTCGCTAGCGCCTGTTTAAGGCAATCTTTCTCTTCAAGCCGATCGTTAACGAACACCCCGTCGTTCCGAACAGTAATCTCGCCTCTGCCGCTGCGGTATTTCGTTTCAATTGCAAAAATGCCGCCCGGTCCAACAAGGACATGGTCAACGTTGAACCCGTCTCCAACAATGTCGTGGATTGGCCGGTATCCATTGCTGCGCAGTTCCTCCAGCACATCGGCAACATGACGTTCTCCACGCTCGCCGCGATTAAACCGTCGAGTGATCGGAAATAGCCGCCATAGCCAGATCCCTGAGGCCAACGTCGTAACGATGGCGATCCACAACCATAGCTGCGGTTGCGGACCAGTATGGTTCCACTCCTGAAGCTTTTGAGTCAGGTAAACGAACCAAAAGAGAAATGGGGAATAGATGATCCCTGGCAGCTTATCGTAGACGCGTCTTTCCCGTTCTTCCGACAGCGATTCCCCAGCTCTTCGTCGCACTTGGGGCAATCGAACTGTTCGCTTTCTCGTGAACATCGTGAAGTTAGCGAGACTCGTACACCATTGAGCCACAAATAGCGGTAAAAAAATCGTCTTGTCGCGTGATGGTAGCTGATGATGTGACTCATAGTCCGTGGATTAAAACTCCACATTCGGGTGGAGTATCTGCATGTCACATCGGCATCAGACACTCACTCGATTTGGCCTAAATGTTCGTCGGCGTCGCGAGGCACTTGGCCTGTCGCAGGAAGCACTCGCCGAAAAAGCGGAGCTGGATCGCACCTACATCAGCGGAATTGAACGCGGAACTATGGACCACCTTGTTCGGCGATCTGACCTTCGATCGTGGTGATGATCCGGTGATACATGTCTGCGATCCTTTGCGCCTCATTAGCATCACTGCATTCTTCGCACACGAATGAATCGTCCGGAAAATACTCATCATGCAGGTAAATTGCGGTCTTGGCCCAGGATTGTCGCCGACATCGCAACCCGTCGAGTACCTGTCCGAGATCTACACTGTCGAGTTTGAAATGAACTTCTTTGCCCATAATGGGTACAATTACCTGGCCAGGTTCGCGGGGGATGCCAAGTCTTTTCTCGTCGAACCGCGGGCTGTTGGTTAGCGTTGAGACGTGGAAGAATCAATCCCCGCCACATTAACGCGACCTTCGTCGCTGCGCTTCTGGTACGGCGCTTCGATTGCGGAGTTTGTTGATGCGAACGCCCAGGAAATAATCGGCCAGCTAACGCTCAATTCTTCGTTCGACATCGATAGGAACCAAGCCGCTTCTTGGCTCACAGAGATCGAGTTTCTCCAATCGAAGCTGAGCGATTTAGTCGGATCGATCTTCTTCGAGTTCAACATTCCGCGAATGGGACGACGGATCGATGTCGTTCTCGTGATCGGGCCAGTGATCTTCGCAATCGAGTTTAAAGTTGGCGAGAAGACATTCGATCGTTCGGCAATCGATCAGGTATGGGATTACGGACTCGATCTGAAGAATTTTCATGAGGCGAGTCACGATGCTTCGATCATTCCGATTTTGATCGCGACGGAAGCAACGGAATGTCCGCCGGTCGTGCTGCAAGCTGACCCTGACAAGCTTTACCGACCGCTCGTTGTCGATCCGCAAAGCTTTCGCGGCGTTCTCGAAAGCGCACTTGCGAAGATCAGCGGGGCTCTCGTCGATGCGGACGCATGGTCACGCGCATCATATCATCCCACGCCAACAATTGTGGAAGCTGCACGTGCTCTTTATGCGCAGCATTCGGTCGAAGCCATCGCGCGATTCGACGCTGGTGCGCAGAATCTGCATGTCACTTCGCGACGCATAGAGGAACTCGTGGACGAAGCGCAAGCGAAAGGTCGTAAGAGAATTTGCTTCGTGACTGGTGTTCCAGGCGCAGGAAAAACTTTGGTTGGTTTGAATTTAGCGACGCGGCGTGAAGAAGATGAACCAACACACGCCGTTTTCCTTTCCGGAAACGGGCCATTAGTCGCGGTGCTTCGCGAAGCCTTAACGCGCGATGAAGTCGCACGTCGGAAGAAACAAGGAGAAAGGGTTCGGAAAGGAAAAGTTGGTGAAAGCGTCAAGGCGTTCATCCAAAACGTTCATCACTTTCGTGATGACGCGCTCATTGATTCCGGTCCACCAATTGAACACGTCGTGATCTTCGACGAAGCGCAGCGCGCATGGAACGTCAGGCAGACCGCTAACTTCATGCTGCGCAAGAAACGGCACGCGGGCTTCTCGGAATCCGAACCGGAATTTCTGATTTCCTACATGGACAGGCGCAAAGACTGGGCGGTAATCGTCTGCTTGGTCGGCGGCGGCCAGGAAATCAACACCGGTGAAGCTGGCATTGACGCTTGGCTCGACGCTGTGAATCGACGTTTTCCCGAATGGGAGATGTTTATCTCATCCCGGCTCACTGACAGTGAGTACGCAGCTGGCCGCGTGTTGGAGATCGTTCGTAAGCGTCAAGACACTCAATTCGACGATTCGCTTCACTTGGCGGTCTCGATGCGATCGTTTCGCGCGGAAAATGTCTCGGCCTTCGTGAAGGCGCTGCTCGACTGCGATGAATTAGAGGCAAAGAAAGCATTTGCGGAATTATCCGCGCGCTATCCGATCGCCATCACACGTGAGCTGAATGCTGCAAAGCGATGGATTCGCGAGCATGCACGAGGAACTGAGCGTTACGGATTGGTCGCATCATCAAAAGCGATGCGGTTGAAGCCGCACGCGATCGACATCCGTGTTTCAGTTGATCCTGTGCACTATTTCCTGAACGACAGAGATGACATACGATCGAGTTATTATCTCGAAGACGCTGCGACGGAGTTTCAAGTGCAAGGATTAGAACTTGATTGGGTCTGCGTGGCGTGGTGCGGCGATTTTCGATTCAACGGTTCCGATTGGAATTACCACGATTTTCGCGGCCATCGGTGGTGCAATATCTCAAACGCAGATAATCGCGTGTATCTGCGCAATGCGTATCGCGTGTTGCTCACGCGCGCTCGTCAAGGCATGGTCGTTTTCGTTCCGCCGGGTGACAGCGCCGATCCTACGCGCTCCCCAACATTTTACGATTCCACGTTTAATTATCTGCAAGAGCTTGGAATTTCTGAAATCAAATGAGCTGCACTGCCACTGCTCTGCGCAAAATGTAACCGGAGAATGGAGTTGATGGGATCAGCGATATAGAAGGCAAAATCGCGAGGGTAGCGACGAGAGAGTTTGGAAACGACCGAGTTTCAAATCAGACAAGATTCTGGTAGTCGCGCCATGGATTTTCGCTGGAGGCGTCGCAATGTCGCATAATTTTAGGATCTTCGGTAAAGAGCCGTGCTGTCGCATTGTGGCAACTTGTGGCTGAGTCAAGAGCCGGCACGCAGCGCTGTCTGGGAGCTAACGAGTTGAGAGACTTTCGGCAGCAGGCGCACGTCTCGTCCTAACGCAGCCGCAAGACTGAACATCTTCTCCTTATCATGATTCGGGGATGGCATAAATGCCTGCTGCGCAAACTTCACTCCTTGTCCTGCCGCACCGAAAGTTAGTGACCACTCAGGCGGAACAAGATCCTTCGCGAGCGTCAGCATTCCACCAATCATCAACGGCCACCAGTCTCGAATTAGCCTCAACGCTTTTTGAGTCCCAGTCTGGAATTTTTTGAACTCTTTCGATACATCGTCTGCGCAGTTTTCGATTTTCTTTTGCAGTGTTGCAGTGCTTTCAATTCGTTCCAGCCGACAAGCTTCGGCACATTGCTGCACAAAGTTTCCAAATGCCCGCCGAAGCTCTGCAGATCGATCGCGAAGTATTCGGTAATCCGAAAAGTTTATTTGTCCGATTTCTCTTGGCAGAAGAATTGACGCAAAAGCCCCGGAAAGAAGGCCTTCATCAGCCCCCTTTGGAACCTTTAGAGGGAGATGAAGTCCGGCCATTGTGGTCATCGCGTACATCAGAGCCTGATCAGTGATTGGCGTCAGCCCTTGGTCTCTAGCAATGCTATCGGCGATGAAGGACAGAATCGCATTCGCCGCCGCCGCAGGAAGCACAACACCTTTACGAGATCCGTGAAGATGCTCCTCTAGCTCTTGGATTTCCCGGTCAATTAGATCATTTCTTCTTAGCATGCCATACACGCGATCAGATAATTTTTTGTCATAGACAAAAACATTGCCGGGAAAGCTAATCCGTCCGTCCGAGAATTCGATACAACTCTCTCGCTGGTCTTTGTTGGAATTGAGTTCGCGCTTGATGATTTCGAGGGTTCGTTCTAACCAGTCCGCCGCATCACCATACGGGTTTGTGTGTACTTCGTTTGGCGCGATTCTCCCGAGCCCTCCTAGTTCGCCTTCGATCTCTCTTAAGGCTTCGGGATCATCCAATTGAACGTCATTTGGTACAATGCGGTACAGCTTATCGTTAAGCAGCAGCACCGCGCGGAGCCATGTCGGGTCCGGATAAAAGTCCGGGTAGTACAACAATGGAGGCGCGTTCATTATACTTTATCTTCTATTCAGTTCGTCTAGTGCGCTTGAGCAACATTATGGCACCTTTTTCTCTCTCAGTATCAGCGCAAGACGTACTTTCGAAGAATAGGGTGTAGCATATTCCGGTCGATCTTTTGCTACTGCGAAACGCAATACCATCAAGAGGTTCGCCACCTTTTCGATGGAATAGATACCGAAAAAACTCGGTCATGACTTGTGTTGGGACGTATTCGTATTGTGCTGCGGCGCTCGAAATTGGTCGCGAGATCTCCTCAGCGAAATGTCGAAGGAAGATAAGGGGCATCCGCTGATGTCGCCGGACTTCATCGAACAAACTTGGAACTTCTGGAATATTGCATAAGTCCAGAAGTTGCAGGGAGCGAAGATTGCGAAAAAGAGCGATGGTTACTGCGTCGCTAGTAGTCTTGGCTGACGCGATCTCGGATTGGGCGGTAACCGCATCGCCCGCGACATGAAACATCGGAATGCCAGCTGGGCTCATCCGATTATGGCTCGCTCTGTCCCGTGGCGGTGCTCCGAGTCGCTTCGCACCCTTGGGTTGTTCGCTTGGTAAGTGTTTTTGGGCTCGATACCACTTTGTTCCCACTTCCACAGTACGAACCAAACCCACTTCTCGAGTAATTTGGACGAGAGAGTCGAGAATTCCGTGAGGTTCAGATTCCCACGCCATTCTATTAGGCGTATTGACACGAAAAAAAACGAAACGTGTACGGTATTTAACCTGATCGGAGAACTCCTCCCACGTATAGCGCAGAGCATCGCTCGGCAAATCCCCATAGGGATCTTGGTGGACCCATTCGCTTTGGGAGAACGCTTCTCGCAGATCTTCAAACACATCTTC
Organism: uncultured Verrucomicrobiae bacterium; assembly: GCA_963753675.1. Classification (GTDB taxonomy): domain Bacteria; phylum Verrucomicrobiota; class Verrucomicrobiia; order Chthoniobacterales; family UBA10450; genus Udaeobacter. The sequence goes on from CAVWCZ010000002.1 coordinate 288,248, forward strand.
CTGAGTCTCCTCAAGTCCGGCGTCGCTAAGAAGTTCCCGAGCATCCATGGTTGGTAGCAACCAACCGCCTTCAGCGGAATCCCACCCGACACTGTGCACAGGATCTTCGTACTCGGTATTAATGCCTTGCGCGACGAACTCAATGACATCGTCGATCTCAGCAGCAATCGGTTTCTTGCTCTTGCGACGACAATAGGAACACCGATTCGCTGTCACGTTTTCAATAATGAAATCTTTAACCGCGTAATCTTCGAAACACCGATCGCACACTTGTTTGTCGCCGATAGGACTCCAGCCTTCCTCCTGCTGTTTCATCCATTGCTCTTTTGCCCTGCCCATTTTTGAAAGTCGTTCATTCCTTACACTTCCTTGCGGTTGGACCTATTATTAATCTGACCGCAGCCTGCTCTTTGCGCTCAATTGGCGAGCAGAAACTTTCGCCATCGATAATAACGCGGCCAATTTGATACACGATGAAAAGGATGTGTTTGGCCTGCGTTAGGTATTTCTCGCGATCGGCGACTAGCGCGTCACCTACGGCAACTATTCTATTGCTGTCCTTTAAGAGCTTCGATTCGATAAAGATTGAATTGTCGTGTTTCGAGAAGTCAGGTCTTGTCCCCACGATGCCCCATTTAAACATCGGAAACTCACGTACAAACTGCTCGTCGTAACTGCCGAGGATAGCTTCGATCGCATCGTTCAGCTGCGATTCTTTCTCAGGCGGAATCGAACGGAAAGAGGTGATCAGCCCTTTCTCGAGCGTATCGCCAACACGGCTTACGAACTGCTTCCAGTTTGTTGGCTGTTTCATACCACCTGCAACAATTCTAACGAGCGAAGATGGTGGTATCGTACCTCGTAACATATCGGCTGCGTAGCTCTTGATAGCTTTCGCGGTGATATCGCAAACGCTGGATGCGTGTCGACGATGCAAGTCCAGGACATTCCGCGCTATCTGGTCCGCGGATTCCGGAAACTCTCGCGTCAATGCGTTCACAACTGGAAAACAAATGAAAAACTCCGAATCGCTCGTCATGCCGTTAATTTCTGCGGCGGTTCGAACATACGATTCTGCCATGGTGCGATCTGCGCCCTCATCTCGCACCCCGGTCCAAAGCTGAACCTCATACATTTCCTCCGGGTCTTCCTTCTCAAGGCCTGCACATAAAATCGCAAAACGTCTGTCGATGCATTGGGAGCAACGGCCGCAATGCGTCACGAGTTTGGTCATGTGCCAAGCTCGGGTGCATGAAACTGTCTGCTTGATCAGATTCTGTGCACCACGTTGCGCTAACAACGCGACGACTTCGGCCTTGGTTTTCCACATGAACGGGTTTTCGACGGTGAACGGTCGTCCAAAAACGGTCGTGAATGTCCTCGCAAAACCATTTAATGCTTTTGGATGAGTTGTCCGAGTCGCACGACCGCCCAACACCTGTGCGCTGATTGGAAGGTTTGTGCTAACGACTCCATTCTCATAAAATCGGATCCCGTCTACGTCGAAGAGACGCGCAACTACTGCTGCTAGCGTAGCGAAAAGAAATGAGCGGGATCGCTGCGTGTAGTCGTGCGATTCGGTGGCATCTTTATTCATCCAAATTGGAACATGATGAATAGCAACACCCGTCAGATTTCGGATTTTCCGAACAAGGTTTTGCTGGCGCGCATCGATCTTTGAAACGGGCCGGTGGCTGACTAGAGCAATCGATCGCTGGCTCCCGACAGCTTCTTCTATCGTTCCAGTTAGTGAATCAAGCCCTCCCGAAAAAGGAATGACGGACAGTGGCTTTGCGCCTAGGGCCGCGGCGGAAGCAAAATCGAAATATGTCGGCGTCGGTGGCCGAGAGTCGCGTGGGTAATCGCAGAATTCGAATGTGTAATTGTCATCCGTTAGAAAACTCAAAGTATTCGTGAGCTCATCCGTCAACTCTTGTGTTCGCCACAACTCCGGGACACGAACAGGAATGTGAAAATGGAGCGTCCGATGCCAGCCTTGGCCGTAGTCCGTAACTCCCTGGCCGCCGCGTGAACACGCTTGATCCGCCGCGAAAACGTACGCAGCGATTTCAAGCAAATCGAACAACTCATCTCGCATGTTTGCGCCGAGCCGCTGATGGATGTCGGCGATCTTGAGATTAACGTTTTGATTAGCACCGAATGTATTCAGACAAACGACAGCTCTGTCAGCTTGTTTCTGAGAAGCAGTGAGCGGTCCGCAGTAAATGTGACGCGCCTTATGCATTCTCCAGTCCCTCGCGGCGTAACTGATCGGCGATTTTTTGGAGAGCGACGTGAAGGAACCCTCTCACTGCGCCCCGATCAATTCCGCCTTCGAAGTTAGTCTTGGAGAACCAGCCGCCTGCAAATTCCTCTACAATCTTTGCTGTTTCGAAACAGTGTGTATCTAGGGCTTCGTTAAATTCCGAGTGCTGACGTACGTTTTCGAATTTTTCGGCCGCACCAACATGGTTTGAAAGCTCACGGCTCAGGAAAGTTTTTAAATAACGAGCTGTAAAACCTTTAAAGAATACGCGTGCCAGACGACAAAACTGCGCACTAGTCGAATATTTTCGAAAACTGTTCCTAACATCTTCCGGGCTCGCTGCGAACAAGCTGCGCGTTTCTTCAACACACAACTCCGAAAGGGCCTCTTGCGCGGCTGCAAGTGAAATGTCGGAAAAATCGGACCGATCGCGACGTTGTGCGACGCTTCGTTCGATGGCTTGGGACAATGCTCCAAGAACATCGAAGGCGCTCGGCGATTCGGGGACTGACAAGCCCAGGCGCTGCAATGCCGTCGAAAAATTTTCCTGCCGAGCAGCAAGCGGTATTTGCGTAAGTAACCAGAACGTGTCGATGACGCCGTTGTCACTCGCGGCTCGCTTTACTCCTCCCTTTGCTGCTTCGATGGTCGCAGCGGCGATTTGAGATGGCGTCGAGGACGGCTGTGGAATAAGCGACACGACGTCCTTCCAATTCTTGGATTTCGGAAGCGTGCCTAATCGTAGGTGGCCCATATTTTGCCTAGACTGGCCCCAGTGTACCAAGGTGGTCTCTGGAAAATCAATCCCGCAACATTCAATCGACGCACCGAAGGACCCTTGAGCGTCGATCGATTAGGGGTTCGGACGGTTCCGAACTCTCTTTGTACACGAATGGAACGTGATCGAGCGTGAGGATTCGCGCGATGCCGGGGACCATGACCCTTGCAAGGCCTTCAACCGGCTCCTTAGGCTGGTAGTTTATCCACGCAAGGATCGTCGTGCCCGTCGCGGGCGAGTAGTAATCCGCAGTGTAGTAGCCGGGAAGCGCGCCACTGTCCGTCTATTTGATGACGGGCACGTTAAGCGGGTTGTCAGGGAACAGGATTTTGCTGATGTCGCGGAGCAAGACGCGGGCTGTCGCCACGTGCCGCCGTCGCCAACCAGCCTTCGCGTAAAGCTCCGGCGAGTCGAGAGGCTATGGCGTGCCAAGGAATCGTTGAGAGCGTAAAGCCGCGTAGATTTGTTTTACGCGGCCACGCACCTATGCGGGGTTGATCCGCCTTCGCACAACGCTGGCTGTCGCCACGTAATTCGTTGACTCGTTGAATGGAGCGAATGGAATGAGCGACATAGAACACGCCGCGGTCGGGAACCGCGCGGGTAGACGGCAACGCAGCTAGGGTAGCTGGCGCAAGCACGGGCCGTGCGAGTGATCAAGGTAAAGCTGCGATGGTAGCAGCGAGTGAATGGAGCCGCGGGGACGCGAGTGACATAGATGGGCAAAACCGAGAGGTCGAATGGAGCGTATGGGAAAAGCGACATAGAAGGTAAAACTGCGAGGGAAGCAGCGAGCGACTTGGGGAAGTAGCGAGTTTCAAATGGGCGGGAGAACATGAGTCAACATGGGCAACGAGCGAGTTTCAATCGTTGAATCGGAAAGCAACGAGGAACTTGCCCTGCGGGCCACGCGAATGCATCGTCCCGGCGTGGTGGCGCTGGTGATCGGCGGCTTTGGGTTAGCGGTCCTCGCGATCGTGGTGAGTTCGTTGCGAGAAGCGGCGGCGATGAAGCGTTGGCCTGTGGCGGAAGGCCGGGTGTTGTCGGCAAAGGTGGAGAAATACCGGCAGAGTGTCAGCCGTGGAACAGGAGGCCCTCACGACCGGATGACGCTCTACCGGCCGGTATTGCTTTACGAGTACCAGGTGGCGGGAAAACGCTTCCGCGGCAGCCGGATTACGCAAAGTCCGGGGCTGAACCGTGGCGTGCCGGAGTTTGCGGAGAAGGTGGTAGACCGTTATCCGGGCGGGAGCGCGGTGGCGGTGCGCTACAACCCGAGACGGCCGGATGAGTCGGTGCTGGAACCGCGGGTACCTGGCAGCTGGATCTTCGGAGCCGCGGTCGGTGTCGCGCTGCTGGTGCTGGCGGTCTACACCTACCATAGAGGGAGCTAAGGCTGGCTGTCGCCTCGTAATGGAAAGCTTGGCCGTTGCTTCAGTTTACCCGCCGCGGCGGGCAGCCGTTGCAGCGTTGAACGGTTAAAAGCGTTGCAACGCTCAAATCCTGCTGGGCCTTCATCTGTGGAGATGCTGAATACCGTGCCAGATGGCCAGTTACCCACAAGATTATATTGCATTGTTATATTGACATTATCCCATATCGCGCCAATATGTAGCGGTTGAGATTTGAATGGGATACCGAGAAAGAAAAAGCGAACCTTACGAAGCACGGCGTCGATTTCAGCGAAGCGACAGCCGCCTTCTACGACCCGAAGCATTTGATCTCGGCTGATGAAGGACACAGTGCTGAGGAAACGCGATTGTTTTGCATCGGTCGCACAGCGCGCGGGATTTTGATGGTTCGTTTTACCTATCGCGCAGAAACCATTCGGATCATCGGCGCCGGTTATTGGAGGAAAGGCAGGAAAACTTATGAAAAAGAAAACCCGATCGAAAGTTAAGTACACTGATGATAAAGGTGAGATTCAAGGCGAATTGCGCATCGTCCGGCGCGGCGAACTGCCCGATCTCGACGCACTGCTCGACAAGTTGCCGGAGAAAACCAAGGTCACGCTCGAGCTCGACAATTCGGCCTTGGAATTCTTCAAGCGGGAAGCTCGGAAGCGAAATACCAGCTATCAGCGCATGATCCGGAACCTGGTGCGTTCTTACGCTCAATCTCACACCTGAGAGACAATAAAAAGCGAAACAGCGGAAGTGACGGGTGACTGGTGACGAGTGACGATCTTACGCGTACGCGAGTTTGCCGCGCGGCTCGGGAATCGGGCGACGGAGTTTGCGCGCGGTCTCGATCCATTCGTCGATCACGACTTCGGCATTTGCAACCGCTTCGGCATAAGTTTGGCCATCCGCCATACAACCGGGCAATTCGGGAACTTCGACAACGAAGCTGTCGTCGTCTTTGCTCCAGTAAATGATCAGTTCGTAACGCGTCGTCATTTGATGTTGATCTTATACTTTAACTCCGAAAGCTTTCGCGAGTTAAAAGCAGTTTCGGAACGCAAATCAAATCCAGCACGCTCAAGGACGTAGCAAAGATCGTCAAAACTGAAGTTCTTATCTGATTTTCCGCTCAGAAGCTTCGTGGCGAGTTTTTCTCCTTTGCCCATGCGCTGCGGATTCTAGCTGCGCGGTGCTGATCAATGCAAGAAACGCGTGTCTGAGAAAGGTGGGAATTGCGGCTGAGACATTCGGCTCCAGAATGCAGCCGTCACGGCTGCCGCTACACCAAATCGCAGAGGGAGAAAGTGTGAGGAGAATTGGGGGTCAGGCAACAAATTCAGGCTGTCGCCACGTGACGCCGTTGGCTTCCGCGACGTGCCGCCGTCGCCAACCAGCCTTCGCGTAAAGCTCCGGCGAGTCGAGAGGCTATGGCGGGCCAAGGATTCGTTGAGAGCGTAAAGCCGCGTAGATTTGTTTTACGCGGCCACGCACCTTTAGGGATTTGATCCGCCCAGAAGCAGTTGAGTGTTGAGAGTTGATTGTTGAGAGAAGCAGGGGCGTAATCACAGCGTGGAGGGAGAGTTTGGGGTCAGGCAACAAATCTTGACAAGTCTCCGCTGACGAACTGACGGGACGCCCAAGGGACGAAGGCAGAGGGTGAGGAAGAAGAAGAAATCGTGGAGTGTGCGAATCGCGAAATGCGAAGCGGGAGGAAGAGCGGAGAATTTTCCCGCTCGGTCAGGCGGGGAAACGCCGGTCAAATTCCTTGTGAGTCCCAATTCAAAACCACAGCCAATCATCGCCGCGCCGAAGAGCGACCACGCGATAATCTCGCGTGACCCGGGCCGACCATGCTCGTGAGTCGGTTCGCAACCGCTCCAGACGAAGGCCCGGGTGTGCCGGATTCTGACGGAATGATTGGTGTGCTTTGCGCGCAGCAGATTGAATTCTCGGTGGCAACTGACGATAAAGCTGCCAGAACTCGGGCGTTGCGCGCGATGTCACGCCGGCGGGTCGAAATCGCCTTCAGCGACTTTGGGGAACTTCTCCGGGTCCTCGTCGAGCTCTGCTTGGTAGCGATTCAACAGTTCGCTAAGGGCTGGGCGAGGGCGTTCATCAACGATGATGCGATCCCATTCTTGATCCCCTGCAAACTCGGGAAGGATGTGAGGAAGCTCCTGCAGCAGCTTGGCACGCTCGGAGGGCGACAGGTATCGGATCGCATCTTCAATCTCCTGCGCGGTGCTCATTCACCAAGCTTAGCTGTTTATCTCCAGCGCAGCAACAGAGCCGTACGTAAGAGAACAATGTAAGAAGAAGGGAGAATTGGGGTCAGGCAACAAATTTGGCTGTCGCCGCGTAATTCGTTGGCTTCCGCGACGTGATTCGTTAAAACTCCGAAAGCTTTGACTCATTCGCTCCCGCTCGTATCGATCTCTCGGTTTGCCCATGATCACTCGCACTACCCGTGCTTGCGCCAGCTACCCTAGCTGCGTTGCCGTCTACCCGCGCGATTCCCAATCGCGACGTGTTCTATGTCGCTCGCATCCCCGCGGCTCCATTCGTCCAGCGGCGAATTGAACTCCGAAAGTGTTCGCCCGCCACTCGCCACGGCGAGCAGGCTCTGGGTAAACTAGGCGGGTCGTTAAAGCGGCAGAGGCAGCGCGTCGCCATTCCGTATCGATTTACACAGCGCGTTTCCCTAGTTCTTTACGAATCCAATTTGGATCGCGACGCAAATCGAGCACAGCGAAAACCTGGATCTCGTCGCCGTGTTCTTGATAGTAAATTCCGAATGGGAAACGGCTCGCCAGCATGCGATGGAATTCGAAATGCGGAGGATGAATTCCGCTAAACAGTCCAAGGCTCTCGATGTCGGCTAGCAGCGAATCAACGCAATATTCGCCTACGCCCAGTTCCTGCGCTTCATAAAAATCCCTTGCCGCTTCGATATCTTCGGCGGCATCCGCGAGGATGATAACTCGCTTCAACGGCGCAGGCGTTCTTTGAGTTGTTGGACACTGAGAAATTGCGCTTCACCCGAATCCGCTTTTGCCTTGCGCGCAGCGAGCACTTCACCGTGCCATTCCGGCGACTGGATCTCTTCAGGTTTCTTCGACAGCGAAGCCCACAGCCATTCCATTGCCTGAAGCTGTTCCGACTTACTCAGTCGGGAAACTTCTTCTTTCAATTCAAGGACGCTCATTGAATACAAGCATAGCAGCCGCGATGCGGCGCTCAAGGATTTCGACCCCGAATGCTTTTGGGGTCGCTGCGGATTTCGGCGGTCGTAGACCGCCGCTACAGAAGAAATGTTCGGCGACGCGGGGAGAATTGGGGCCACGCAACAAATTCAGGCTGTCACCACGTGCCGCCGTCGTCAACCGGCCTCCGCGTAAAGCTTCCATCTTCGCTGAAGCTCCGACGTGACATGCCGGCGGGTCGAGGGGCTCCCAGCGTTGTATCTCGGCTGCTTCCCGCAGCGCTCGACCGCTGGCTATCGCCCCGCGATTCGTTAAAACGTTACATCGTTAAATCGGGGGAAGATCGGTTTCATGAGCCGACGCATAGCGGGCAAGTTGATGGTTGAGAGCGTACAGCTCCGTTGAGCCACGCAACTCTGGGAGTTGAGTGTAGTTGAGGCCGCATTCGTAATTTCGCTTACGGCAAGCAATGTGCCTTCGAGAGCTTTTGCTGGTTCTGGTGCGCGCAAAGCCTAGAGGCGCTTTGAACGTAAGGCATAATAAATTGTTTTTGACCGATCGAGAAGCGCGAGGGCAGGCTTTACCGCGCGGCTATGGGCGAGTCGCTTTTTTATAGTCGAAGATTGTGCATCTATTTGATGATGGTCATGTTGACGGGGTAATTGCCAGGGACGAAGGAAATTGCCGAAGTCGCGAAGCCAGATGCGGGTTGTCGCGACAAGTGCGGCGTGTTGGCTTCCAGTTAACGACCGCTGCCCTTGGTAAAAAAATTCGAAAGCTTTGCCTCTGATTCGTCCGCCACGCGCATTCGTGCCTTTCGGCGAATTGAACTCCGAAATATTCGCTCGCTCCCCGCGGGTCGACTGCGGCGGGTCGTTGAAGTCGAGAGTCGCTCACGCTAGACTTGCTCATTGTGAGCTTGGAACAACTCGAAAGCGCGATTCTTGAATTGACCCCGCGGGAGCGGCAGCGACTGGCAATATGGTTTGAAGAAAATCGTCGCGAATTGCTTGGAAACGACGATTCGCACGAATTAACCGAGGAGCAGCAAACTGAGATCATTCGCCGACGCGACTTCGCTCTGGCGCATCCTGAATTGCTCGAACCGTGGGATGGAACCATCGAGCGCGTACGTGAGCGACTTCATGAGTTTCGTCATCAAAAAGCTTCCGCCCGCTGAGCAAGACGCACTCGAGGCTGCAATTTGGTACGAGGAACGTCAGCCGGGTTTAGGCGATGGATTTCTGACCGAAGTTGATCGCGCTGTTCGGGTGCTAGGCGAGACAGCGCTACTCCATCGCGTTCGCTTTGCTGACGTGCGGCGGGCACCGGTGCATCGGTTCAAGTTCTACGGCGTCTATTACATCGTGCAAGAACAAGAGGTCTGGATACTGGCGATCTTTCACAGCCGACGACATCCACGGCGGTTGGAAGAGCGGCGCGAAGAGATTACGTGAGTTCCTCTTGGCAGGCGCGAAAACCAACACGCGGCGCGCTACTGTCGGTCTATTTGATGATGGGCATGTTGACGGGGTTGTCAGGGAAGAGGATTTTGCTGATGTCGCGGAGCAAGACGCGGGCTGTCGCCTCGTAATGGAAAGCTTGGCCGTTGCTTCAGTTTACCCGCCGCGGCGGGCAGCCGTTGCAGCGTTCCGCCTTCGTTAAAACTACTCCGAATGTCTTCGCGAGCAGGCGGCGGACAGGTGAAACGTTGAGGCGTTAAATCGGGAAGAGCAACGCCTGCTCACGAAGCTAGAAGTGAGCGGACGGAGATGTCTTCGTCCACGTCTTCCCAGTGAATTCCGATGCCGCGCGACCTATAAGCCGCCAGTTCGCTCGCTGCTTGGGCGGTGGCACGAAGAAGGCGCGGAAACCACGCTAGCGGCGCGGAAACGCGACGACCATCGACGAGCGTGACGATCAGTTCGTCGTCGGTGCACTTAACATCGACGGCATCTGCAACTGGTTTACTGGCCAAAGTGCTCATCCCGGGCAACGATAAACTTGTCGCGGCGTTCTTCAATTATGGAATAAAGCTCGCGTAGTTCAGCGCCGCGGAAGCCGCGCGCTTCGACTAACTCGACCGGATCGAGCCAGAATTTTGCGTAGCGCTCTGCTTGCTCACCGTGGATGTGCCGTGGCTCGTGACCTTCGCGGCTGAAGAAGAAAAAGCGAAAACCGCGGGACACGAAGAACTTCTGGCATGCAACGAATTGTAACCAAGCGGTCTCGATCGCGAAAGGATTTCGGCGGTTGCAGACCGCCGCTACAGAATTGCAGGCGACAGGCCTGCCGCTACAGCAGTAGCGTTTCTTGGAGTCGAAGAATGTTTGTCATTTGATGACGGGCATGTTGACGGGGTTGTAAGAGAACAGGATTTTGCTGATGCCGCTGAGCAAGACGTTGATTCCCTGTTCGCCGTTGACTTTTTTGGATCCCAAGAAACAGCGGCAAAGAAGTCAGAAGTAAAAGTGCCAATTAAGAAAGTAGCAGTTCGGCCAACTTTGCCTCGCGTTTGATCTGCCGTTCGTATAAGGCAATCGACGGCTGAGAGTTGATTGTTGAGAGTTGAAAGTTGATTCGGCAAGAAATCATTTCACACGTTCCATCCGCGAACGCCGGCAGTAGCTTTGTCTCGCCATTGATCTGCGGTTTGTTTAAAACGACAGACCACATTTTGAAACTCACTCGCGTCCCCGCTCTCTCGCTGCTACCCTCGCAGCTTTACCTTCTATGTCGCTGATCCCTCAGCTCCATTCGCATGTCGCCTCTGTTAATTAAAATCAGCAAGGACTTCGCGACGCTTTGGACGACGATCGATCCGATTGCGAACGTGGCGTTGTTCGCGGGGCTGACCGTTTCGCTCACCCGGGGAGAGCGACATCGGACTGCGCTGAAAGCTGTCATTTACGCCACCATCATCCTCGTGGCGGCCGGGACCGTTGGTCAGGTCGTTCTCGACGCCATCGGCATTCACATGCACTCGCTCAAAGTGGCCGGTGGCGTCATTCTGTTCCTGTTCGGTGTGCAGATGCTTTTCGGGAAAATGGATGCGAAGACGAAACTATCGCCGGAAGAGGGGCGCGATCTCGCGGTGTTTCCGATGGCGGTTCCTTCCGTCGCTGGCCCGGGCGCGATGATGGCTGTGATCGTCTTAACGGATAACGATGTTTATACAGTGCCGCAGCGGCTGCAAACCGGCGTGGTGCTGGTGGTGGTACTATTCGTTACCTATCTCCTGCTGCTTTTTTCGGATGGGATTTTGCGGGTAATCGGCCGGCAGGGCGCGTCTGTCCTTGTGCGTGTGATGGGACTGATCCTTTGCTCGCTGGCGGTGGAAATCGTGCTGACTGCGCTCGGTGTCGCTCCCTGGGCAGCGGGGGCGCCGCACTAGGTCTGAGCTCTCCACGGCGAGTCCTTGACCGGACTGGCGGTTGTCTGCGCGACGCGCATCGTTGAAACGTTGAAAGGGAAAGATCAAAGAATGTTTCGGCTGGCAGCCGAAACCCACAGGCTGGCAGCCTGTGCTCCCCGGATCAACTGCGGCTGACACGGTCGAGCGAACGCGTTCCTGTGGTCAATAAGTCAACAAGCTGACAAGGTCTGCGAAAGGCAACCTTGTACGGTCCCTACCATTTTCCTGGCATCCTGGTTTCCAGATTGAATCACTCAATCTTTCACCCGTGTATCGATCGCGATCCAATTCACTTCCCAGGTCTTGCCGCGGTCGGTTGAGAGCGTAAAGCTCCGTTGGAGCGACGCACCTTTACGGATTGAGAGTTGAAGCGGAAAGAGGTTATTCCACGCGTCAAGAATTTGTCGCGGGGTGCAACAAGCGTTGCTTTGCCGTAAGGCTGCACTAAAGTGTCTTACACATGCGAGAGACGTTAACGATCAGTTTGCCGAAAGAGTTGCGACGTGGTCTGGAAAAGATGGCCAGGGCGGAAGGTGTGACCAGCAGCGAATATGTCCGCCGTGCGATCAAAGCTGACATCTTCCGGCGGGCGCTTCGCGCAACTCGGCGCGAGCTTGTCCCGAAAGCGCGTGCGATTGGTATCTACACTGACGAAGATGTGTTCAAGATCGTTTCGTGAGAGTCGTCTTTGGCACGAACGTCCTTTACGCAGCATTTGCGGCCAAAGGGTTCTGTGAGGAAGTAGTCGATGAAGCGGCCGGCGCGTGCGAGCTGATTTGGTCGGATACGCTCCGAGAGGAGTTTGAAACAGTTCTCGGTCGGCGGCAGGAGATTGGGCCAGCCACGCGAGTTGCTCTGGCCGCTTATGTTGAGCTTTGCGAATTTGTGAAACCCGAACCACTGGATGACCGGGTCTGTCGCGACAAGTCCGATGACGTTGTCCTGGCCACGGGTCTCGCCGGGAAAGCAGATGTCATCGTCACCGGAAACAACGATTTGCTCGTGTTGAAAAAGTTTCGCGGCATCCGGGTTCTGTCACCGCGGCAGTTTCTGGAACTGCTTGGCGAGTGATAATCAGGCACAGCGCATGGTGAGTAATCTGTCTGGCAGGTATTGGATCGACAGCGCTGACAACGGTTCGTTTTCGCAAGATGCGAAAACCAGGTCGCTGCAGCGATCTCCATGGATTAATTGCCAACTGACACGGCCGCCGCTAAAAAGAAATATGTTTCGGCTGGCAGCCGAAACCAGCCCGCCAGCGGCGTGCGCTCCCGGAAACTGATTGCGGCTGACCTGCCTTCGCCTGGCTTCGGCGCGGCTGACACAGCCGCCCCTACAGTGACAAATGGCGCTCGAAACCGGTGTGTGGTCTCAGTAGCATCGCGAGATATGAACTCTGAAACTGATTCGGTTATTTTAAAGTTCGTTTCGGCGAGGGCGCCGAAACCAGCACGCGAGGCGCGTGCGCTCCCCGATCCAATAATTCGCTGCCGCTGGCGCATCGCGATCGAGAGACTCCTGGTGGTGTGCGCGATTGGTTGTCTCTTCGGATGTGGCGCAAAAAAGGGGACTGCTGAAAACACTACCTCTGCTGACGCGCCTAGGACGCCGGCCACAGTGGAACAAGCAGCTAAAGTTTTGGATCTCTCGACGTTTCCGCTGGTAAAGGGTGCGAAGCCGCCCGAGTCGCGTCAGGTGGCCAACCTTACCTATCTCGCAACGGGCAATGTGAAATCGGTGTTCGAATTCAACCGCAAGGCGCTCGTCGCGCAAGGCTGGAAAGAATTGCCAAAAAACACTAACGTCACCGAGCAATCGGCTACCGCATTGTTCGGGCGAGACGGGTTCGTTGTCACGCACTCGGTTTCTCCCGCTGGCGGATCCGGCAACCTGATGGTGATCCTGCAAAATCAGGGCAATGTGAAACCCGGGCAGCTTCCGGTCCCTCCGGGCGCAAAGCCGGTCTATGTCGGCGATCCGACGGCGATGTATTCCACCGACGCGGCCGTGCCTGCGACTGCGGAAGCGTGCCGGAATGCTTTCGTCGCGCAAGGCTGGGTGCCGTTCGGCAACGCCGGTGATACCGCCGTGTTCAAACAGAACGCAATCCTCGCTACCGCGACGGTTTCGTCAGCGCCCGCGCAGGAAGGGAAGACCATGATCCAGTATACGACTCAGCAAATGTCGGCAGATATTCCGGCGCCGCCGGACGTCGAGGATTTGCGGTACTCCGATGAGCCCCCGGAAGTAACTTTCGAAACCAGAGAGAACCCGGAAGCGATCGCCGATTTCTACCGAAAGACGCTGGCCGGCGCAGGCTGGAAATCCACGATGGATAAGATGGTGGACGTGGATGGAAAGCCGACCATGATCTTTCGCAATCCCGCGAAGGATATGTTGACGCTTTCGATACCCTCCGCTTATGGCGGCAAGGTTTACACTTCGGTTCGTTTTCAAGGCGGAGCCGAAATCGCCGAGCGCGATCGAAAAATAAAGGAAATGGCGCCCAAAATTCGCGCCGCCGCAGAAGCGAAAGCAGCGAAGGAGGCGAAGGAAGCCGCCGAGCTGGCCGAGAAGAACAAGGTACCGAAAGTCGCCGTCACACTTCCCGCGGGTGCGAAGGACGTGAAGCAGACCAATGACTCAATCAAGTTCACTCTGGGCAAGGGAAAAGCCAAAGCGGCCATTGAATCTTTTCGGACACAGTTTCGCGACGCGGGTTGGAAAGAAAAGGTGGCCTCCCTTGAAGCCATGGCCGGCACCCTTTTGCTTTCAAAAGATGATCAGAGCGTGACCATAACTTACAGCGACACGGGTTTCATGCCGACCGAGGTAAGCCTGTCGGCTTTTCGCGCACAGCTGGAAGCGACGGAGTGACTGGCTAACGCCACGTGAATCGTTGAATCGTTACAAGGGGAAGGAGCTCAGCCGTCGGCCATGTCGTTGACTCGCGATCTCCCGATGCGCTCGGTCGCCGCGCCGGGCGACCAATGCAGTCCATCCACCGGTTTCCCAATACGGCGTATTCACCCCAGTCGCTCCATTTGCCCCATGATTCGTTAAATCGTTAAAGGTTATACCGGGAAGGATTCCAAAGTTCGCGAAGGCGCGGGCCCTCCCCGGATGGGGGAATCGTCCGGTTGACATCATGATGCTATTAGAAGATGCATTGATGCATGAGGACCACAATCACGATCGAAGATTCGCTTTTACAAAAGGCGAAAAAGGTTGCGCACGAACGCCGGAGTTCGCTCCGGGAAGTAATCGAGGACGCATTACGTGCGGCATTTGCTAAAGGACAAAAGCATACGCGGTCCAGCTCGCCCCGGCCGTTGAAGACGTTCAAGGGCACGGGAGTTCAACCAGGGATCGATCTTAGCTCCTCGGCGGCGCTTCTGGATGCGATGGAGTCGCGATGATTCTGCTGGACGTGAATGTTCTGGTGACGGCGCATCGCGAAGACGCCGAGTTTCACAGGGAAATCAAATCGTGGCTGGAATCGGCTCTGCGCCAACCGGCAGGAGTGGCGATCTCGGAACTGGCTTTGAGCGGTTGCCTGCGAGTAATCACACATCCCAAAATCTTTAAGAAACCGACGCCGCTGGCTCAGGCGTTGGAATTCGTGGACGATTTTCGAATTCGCGAGGAAGTGCATCTACTTGGACCCGGTGCCGGACACTGGAAAATATTCGTGGATCTTTGCCGTCGAGGAGATGCGCGCGGTAATCTCGTGCCGGACGCCTTCCATGTCGCGCTGGCGATTGAGCTTGGCTGCGAATGGCTAACGCTCGATCACGGGTTTGCGCGATTCCCAGGCTTGAAGTGGCGGCATCCATTGGATTGAGTTTTGCCGGTTAGCGGGAAAATGGGGCTTGTTGTTTCGGCTGGCAGCCGAAAACGGAGTCGCCGGGCGGCTGAGACTCCGGAAGCTCAAACTCACTCGCCCCCGCGCGTTTGAAAATCGTTCGCGCCTCCTTGGCTCGATTCGCGAGAAGGTAGCCGCGAGTGCAGAAGAGATGTTCGGCGGGCATTTCGGCGGTCATAGACCGCCGCTACAGGAGAGCGCAGGAGAGCGCAGAAGAGCGGTCAGCCCTTTTTCTTCGGCATGGGAGGCGGGTCGTCCGGTGCGAGGTGCGTGCCGATCGATCGGAACAGAGCGTCACTGGAATTTTTGTAGTTCCCCTCCGAGTCGAATGCTTCTGGCGCGTAGGTTGCGAATACTGCGATCGCGATCTTTTTGGAGGGAAGGTAGGCCACGGTCGCGCTGTAACCGCCGAGCATCGGATTCTGCAGCAGCCACGATCCCGAGCGCACGATGCCCAAGCCATAGTTGTAAAAGTTTGTTTGCGTGCCGCAGGAGGGCGCGCAGTTCTCCTGTTTCTTCCCGAACCCGAGCAGGTTCGGGGCAGTCATGGCTTCATAGCTGGACTTCGACAAGAGCGCGCCAGTTCCGACCTTCACCGCAGTCGTGGCCATATCGTCGATAGTGGTCGTCTGGTTCGCGCCGATCGGCGTTCCCCATTGCGAGTTCCAGAAGGTCGATTCCTCGTAGAACGCGATATCCGCAGGGATCTTGAGCGCAGCGCGACGCTCGGAGTCGAACGCGTGCAGGACCGGGCTCGGGATCTCGGAAGTCTGCGAGGCGGTGGTGTTTTTCAGGCCCATTGGGACAAGGACCTTTTCGCGCAGGACGACGTCGAGCGGTTTCTTGCCGATTTTCGAGAGGATCTCGCCGAGAATCATGAAGTTGGTATGCGAGTAGCCCCAGTTCGTTCCCGGAGCGAACATCATCGGGCGAGAGAACGCGATCTTGAGCCGCTCCTCGAACGTGAAGATGTGAAACGGATCTGCGATAAAGGCCGCGAGGAACTTCGGATCCTTCTCGTAGTCGGGATAGCCTGAGGTCTGGTTCGTCAACATTTTTAACGTGACCTTGTTTGCCTGCAGCAGGTCCGGCATCCAGCGCTCGATCGTGTCGTCGAGTTTGATTTTGTGCTCGTCTACCAGCTGCATCAACAGCGTGCCGAGGTAAGCGAACGCGACGGCGCCGTTGCGGAAGTGCATTGCTGTGGTCGCCGGCACGCCGGTCATCGATTCACCGAACGCCTGGTTGATCAAAACCTTGTCGCCCTGCGTGACCTTGACGATGACCGCGCGCAGATGGTCGGTCTTCATCGCCTTTTGAACCATCGTTGTGATGGCCGACGCCTGGTCCGGCTGCGGTGTTTGCGCTGTCGCCGAGAGCGCAAATAAAGGCAGAATTAAGAAGGATGAAATAGAAAGCTTCACAGAATGGTCCAGAAGCAGGACCATAAATCTGTCACTGCCTGGAGCCTGTTTTTCTCAGCGTTCGCCTTTCTTTTTCTTGTCTTGCTGGCCGGCAGGGCGGGCGCGATTTCCTCCTCCTTGCACTTTCGGATGAGGCTGTGCCTTCATTTTCTGCTGCTGCTGATGCTGAGCTTGCGTTTGCTGCTGCTGGTGTTGAGCCTTCATCATCTGCTGCTGATGCTGTTGCCCGCCCATTTGCTGACGATGTTGATTCTGCTGATTCATCGCATTCTGCCCGTGAGCGGCACCCTGTTTTTTGCCCATATTGCCTGACTGTATCCTGGCACGGTTGCTCTCGAGGTTTCGCCCGTTGCCCTGGAGATTTTGAGCGTTGTGTTTGTTTCCCGCATTCACTCCCGCGGCCTTGTCATGACGTTCAGCCATGTTCCCGGGTTTGTTTCCGGCTTGTCCCGCACCGGTTCCTGCTCCCTGTGCGCCTTTGCCATGCGCCTGGCCTGCGCCTTTGCGGTTACCTTTAGCCATATTGCCCGGCTTGTTCTTGGCTTGTTCCGCGTTGGCTCCTGCTGCGGCCCCGGCGCCCTGTGCGCCTTTACCATGCGCTTCACCTTTATTTTTGTTGAATGACTTAATCGCGTCGGAATTTGGCTTCCCCTTGTTCACGGACGCGTGCAGATTGCGATCCTGGCTGGCCTCTTTCTGCCGGGCAAGCTGCTGCGAAGTTGGCGGAATTTTCTTCGCGTTCTGGGCAGCGGCTTTTTGTTGCGCAGTCGGCTGCGCCTTTATCCCGTTCGGACCATTAAAGCTGGTGCGGTTACGGTTCACCTGCTTATTGACCACTGTCTTATTGACGTAGGTGTTGTGGATGACGGTGGTATTCACGCGCGTCACAGCAGTGTTGTACTGGAACGTGTTTCCCTGCCATCGGCCACCCCAGTAGCCGTTTCCGGTATAGCCATGACCGTAGTTAATCCCTCCGTAGAAACCGACGTTTCGGCCCCAGTAACCCTGATGAAACACGTAGCTGCCGTTATTCCAGCCCCACCATGGCGGAGTCCAAAGGAAACCTATTGTCGGCGGAGGTACCCACACGCCGGGGACCCAATAATAGCCTTCGCTGCCCCAGGCCCAATAGCCGGGAGTCCAGATGTAGCCTGGAGCCGGACAAAGCGGTTGCTCGTATACCGGCAGAACTGGCGGTGCGACATTGATGGATATGCCGACCTGCGCGAACGAGGACGCGACAGGCAGAGCAACGAATGCAAATGCGGCTAAAACCAAGGAGCGTAATTTCATCATGATGAGGTGTGTTTAATGTTTAACCCTGCGTCGATCAAGAAAGTAGCGAAGAAGAATGGCTTCGCCGCGTGATCTGTCGAATCGTTGAAGCGGAAATCAGGAAACGTTCGATCATTTCATTCGATCGAACGTTTTCTGAAGGATGTCGAGATCGCTGGCATTGCCAGCCTTCTCTCGTGTTGTTTCGATCCACTTTTTCTCCAGCGCGTTTTTCGTTGGCCGATCGGTTTCGTAAAACACGCCGAAAACACCGGGGAACGGAAGCGAGGCGAGTTTGTATGCGGCGAGTTCGTCGGTGACATCGTGACGTAATTCGTCTTCCGGTGTTCCGTCCCATTTCTTTTCGTCGATTACTTCGAAGCTGCCGCCTTTTTTTGGATTGGCTGGATCGAAAACGTCCGGGAAAAATTCAACGCATTCTGACAGACATTCGATGACGCTGAAACCCTGGTGATCGAATGCGCGCTCGATCATCTGCATCATATGGACCACGTTCGCAGCGTGGGTGCGCGCGATAAATGTGGCCCCGCCGGCGATCAATTTTTTCATCGGATTAACCGGCTGATCGATTGCACCGGTGGGATCGGTTTTGCTCTTGAACCCGATCGGCGAGGTGGGCGACGTCTGTTTCTTCGTTAGGCCGTAAACGAAGTTGTCCATGATGAAATACGTGAGGTTGATGTTCTTGCGCGCCCCATGATCGAGATGGTTGCCGCCAATCGAAAAGCCGTCGCCGTCGCCGCCAAAGAGGAACACATGCAGATCGGGCCGGGAAAGACTGATGCCGCTGGCAAGCGGGACCGCGCGACCGTGGATGAAATGCGCACCGTGACCGTTAACGAAGTACGGAAAACGCGATGAACAACCGATCCCGGCGAGGGTGACAATCTTTTCGTGCTCGAGATTTAGTTTTTCGAGGACTTTGTAGAACGAGGCGAGCACTGCGAAATCGCCGCAGCCCGGACACCAGGTAGGGTGATCGGCGGTAAGCACTTTTTTGGTGACTTTCTCTCTCGGCGGCTCTGCGATAGCAGATGACACACCTGCCGCTACAGTTGTACTGCCGTCGCCATTGGGGTTCGTCGCTTCGCTCATATCAAATCAAACTCGAAATTCTGACTTCAAACGTCCATTAATGCTTACCACAGGATACCCAAAATGCGAGCGCTTGAGAGGAGCATCCGTCGCAATTATCTGCTTTGGCCGGCCCGTGGCTGGATCGGTCTGCTTCTGATCGCGGTTTGCTGGCCGCTGAACTGGATCGTGCCCGGCGTGCGCACCAGCTACCTGTTTTTTCCACTTTGGCTCGGATACATTTTAGTTGTCGATGCTCTGGTCTGGAAAAGGCTGGGGTCGTCATTTTGGGCGCGTTCACGGAAGGATTTCGTCCTGCTCTTTTTCATCTCGGCGCCGGTGTGGTGGCTGTTTGAGCTGCTGAATCTGCGTACTGCGAATTGGGAATACCTCGGGCGAGAGCTGGTCGGCCCGCTCCAGTTCAATCTTCTTGCGACCATTTCATTTTCGACCGTGGTTCCGGCCGTATTCGAAACTGCGGCGCTGGTGCACAGTTTTGGCTGGATACATCGCTTCGCGTGCGGGCCGCGGATTCCTGCAACGCGTGCGGTTTTTATCGGACTCTTTGTCATCGGTGTGGCAATGCTTTTTGCCATGCTGGTTTGGCCGAAAATATTTTACCCGTTCGCATGGACGTCCCTGGTGTTGATTTTTGAGCCGATCAATTATTGGACCGGTCGGCCGTATTTTCTCGGGGAACTGCGCAACGGCGACTGGCGCCTGGTGATGTCGCTGACGGTTGGGGTGTTGGTGTGCGCGTTGTTTTGGGAGATGTGGAACTACTATTCTTTTCCGAAATGGACGTATCACGTCCCGGGCCTGGCGTTCTTTCACATATTTGAAATGCCGCTGCTCGGGTATGGCGGTTACATTCCCTTCGCGCTGGAGTTGTACGCACTCACGAGTTTCATCTGGCCTAGCCGACCACGGCTGGAGTTCCAGCGATGATAGTTACGCTGATACCGACCTCGTACGATCGGATGTTGGACGGCGGGTTCTCTTTTCCGTTACCCCACTCCCTGGGGCACGACTTCCTTTAACGATTTCACGTTCTCGGGAGCGGTGCCTACGTGTACGATGGCCGCGCCCTCGCGCGGAATATGTCGTGCGGCAAATGAGCGTCCATTGAACACGCGGTCCAGGATTTCTTTTACACGGAAAGTGAGGCCGTCAGTCTTGGTGACGCTCTGGATCTTCGGTTCGCAATAACGCGCCCGCAAAATCGTGGCGAGCTGGCCAAAGCCGTACACGCCCTGGTCGTTCATCTCGACAGTCACGATGCGCTTGAACTTATCGAAAACCTTCTCAAG
Organism: uncultured Verrucomicrobiae bacterium; assembly: GCA_963753675.1. Classification (GTDB taxonomy): domain Bacteria; phylum Verrucomicrobiota; class Verrucomicrobiia; order Chthoniobacterales; family UBA10450; genus Udaeobacter. Next base: position 308,282 of record CAVWCZ010000002.1, read on the forward strand.
CCCGTTCGGTAACGGATGCAAATGACGCAAGTGCAGCGCGCCGGCTTTTTCGCCGTTTTCACGCGCCATTTTTACCGCGTCGTGGATCGGACCGTAGGTAGATCCCCAGCCGACCAGCAACGTGTCGCCTTCCTGATCGCCATAAACTTCCGGTACCGGAATCTCTTCGGCGAGCTTGCGCAATTTGTTGCGGCGTTTTGCGGTCATGGCCATGTGCAGCTTCGGGCTGCCGGTCGGGTGCCCCATTTCGTCGTGTTCGAGTCCTGCCAGCAACGGGTATTTTCCGTCGACAATACGTGTGCCCGGCGGAACGTGCTGGGTGATTTGATCGATTGGATACGGCTTGTGCGTCTGGCGCGGGGTCAGGTCCGGTTTGGGATCGACCATCAACTTCGACAAATCGGGTTCGTCGAACGCTTCGATGCGCGTGGCCAGCGAGGTATCGCTCAAAATGAATACCGGTGTGCTGTATTTTCGCGCGATCCGGGTGGCCTCGAGCGCGATGTAAAAACAATCTTCTACGCTCGCGGCCGCCAGCACCACGCGCGGGCTGTCCCCGTGACTTCCGAAGATTGCCTGATGCAGGTCGCTTTGCTCTACATTGGTCGGCAAACCGGTGCTGGGCCCGCCGCGTTGAATATTGCAAATAACGATTGGTATCTCGGCCATCGACGCCCAACCGATCGCTTCCGCTTTGAGCGAAATGCCCGGACCGGCGCTCCCGGTTACGGAGAGATAGCCGGCGTAAGAACAACCAAGAGCAATAGACACCGCCGCCAGCTCGTCTTCGGCTTGCACGAAAATGCCGCCGTACTTCGGTAGCTCGCGCCGCAATACTTCCATCACCGACGACCACGGCGTAATCGGGTAGCCTGCGCCGAAGCGCACACCGCCCGCGATCAGGCCGTAGGCAAGCCCCTGGTTGCCGTCCATCGTGATCTGAGCCCGACCACTCGCTCTCGGGATGTGCTCAAATCGATAATGTCTTGTTAAGACGTTTCCCACCGGATACGCGTAGCCGGCCTGGAACGCCATCAATGCCGTATTCACGACGCTCTCGTCTTTGCCCGAGAATTTTTCGCGGATGATCCGCTTCAGTTTTTCGACATCCAGATTGAAAATTTTCGAGATCAGGCCGAGAACGAAAATGTTTTTGCCCTTGTCCTTGGCCGTGCCGCCGAGCGCTTCGACGGTCAGACCGGTAATGGGTACGCCGACGTAAACGAAACGTTTGTCGTCCAGGTTCGGCTCGACGTTGTCCGAATCATAAAGCAACACGCCGCCCTCTCGCAGGAAACCGACGTGGTCCTGATAACTGTGCTGGTAAAATGCGACCAGGAAATCGGCTTCATCACCTGCAGACAACACTTCCCCGGAACCGATGCGCACCTGGAAAATGGACGGCCCACCCGAGATGGTTGCGGGAATCGTCATGTAGGTCATGACGTCGTGTTCGCTACGGCCGGCGAGTCGTGCCAGGAAAGCCCCGGCGGTTTGAATTCCGTCCTGCGAATTCCCCGCCAGACGGATCACGGCATCCTGAATGCTCTCCGGACGCAGATCGGCTCGCTCAGAACTTGGAGCGGCGCCGGCCGCAGGCGCACCGTCGCTCTGGGTAACAGCAGAAGTCTTATTCACGGGATTGTAAACTTAACAGAATTGCCACAGCATTCCACCGCCAAATTGACCTGTAGCATGTCTTCACGCGCATTCGTCCAAGGGCATGCGGCTGAGACAGCCGCCTCTACGCCGCTTGGCGGATTTTGTCTGTCGGGATTGTGCGGCCACAGACCCATTTTCCTGATTGCGGGCGGGGAGTCGCCGGTAAGTTGCGATCTCGCTCGACAATTGGTGGGGATATGGCCGAAATGGGGAGAATTGATGCTGCTCGTCAGGAGGAGTTCGTTCGAAAAGTGGTCGAACAGATCAGCGGCACGATGACGACGCTGCGCGGAGCAATTGGCGATCGATTGGGGTTATTCAAGAATCTGGCCGAGCGGGGCCGGCGACGTCGGCGGAACTCGCGTCGCGAACAAAGCTGAATGAGCGCTATTTGCATGAATGGCTCGGCGGCATGGCCACGGCAGATTATCTGAATTACGACGAAGCTACAAAGCGCTTCAGTCTGCCAGCCGAACACGCGTCAGTACTGGCGCAGGAGAACGGCCCATTTTTTGTTGGTGGCATATATCAGATGCCGCCAGCGGAAGCCGGAGTATTCGACCAGGTTGTAAGTGCGTTTCGCAGTGGCGGCGGCGTTCCTCAATCGCAATACAACGACATGATGTGGGATGGTCTGGAACGATTCACGTCCACGTGATTTGAGAATTTACTGTTGCAACAATGGATTCCCGCCATGCCTGACGTTAAAGCGCATCTTGAACGGGGCTGTGACGTGGCCATAATCAAACTCGCACATGTGTTTCCGCGGTCGCGGTATGTGGGCTACGACAACTTTGGTCCTACGGTTGGTCGCGCGACAGCCAATGCTCACGAAGCTGGCACGTCGGACCTGGTGCGCTTCGAAGAGCGCGATGTCTCAAAAGGATTGCCGGCGCAATTTGATGTGATCACGACGTTCGACGTCATTCATGATGCAGTCGATCCACTCCAGTTGTTGCAATCAATTCGTCGCGCGCTTCGGCCAGACGGCGTTTATGTTTGTCTCGACATCAACTGTTCCGACAAGCTTGAGGAGAACGCTAATCCGCTCGGCGCGATGTTTCACGAGGTAAGCGTGTTCTATTGAATGACCACATCGCTAGCGAACAATGGCGCAGGACTCGGCACGCTTGGTTTTCCCGAAGCCAAGGTTCGCGAGCTCTGCGACAAGGTCGGGTTCAGCAGCGTCCGGCGCGTGCCGCTAGATAATTCGTTCAACGATCTGTACGAAGCGAAACCGTAAGCCACGCTCACTCTATCCCGCCGAAACCTCTCGGCAGTGGTCGAGGTCTAGTCGGAAAACCTTACATTTGACCGCAGTTTTCGACTCTCCGTTACAGTAGTTAGCAATCAGACGATTCGTAAGCCTCTAGTGAGGAATGAATTACACTAATAAAGCGAGATAAGTGCAATCCGCGGTACGCCACGTGCTCACAGTAGTGAAGCAGAAACCGCCGCTGGCCGGTCTACTTAATTTTGGAGGCGTTCCAGCCGCAGTTTCCGTAGTTGTATGTAGAACCGCTTCAGCCGCGTTCGAGCCACGTCCGTTGTGACGCACGCAGGGCAACGGCTGTGAGCGTGCTCTGTCGGCAGCTATTTTTGTTATGCCAGTAGAAGTTTCTTCATTGACACGCCCACCGCAGGCGGGATGCGCAGAATTCAAAATCAATCTTCAATCGTGCCCGTACTTGGCAGACCACGGTTTCCAGAACGTGCACGTACTGCCGGGCTCACTCTGTCTTCAAATGGCTTTGCTAGCCCATGAACAAATCTTTCAAAACGCGGCAGCAGTGCTGAAAGACGTAACGTTCCAAAGTCCTGTCATCATTTCCGACAAGGACACAATCGTCCAAGTCAAGGCATGCTGCGTTGGGTCGACCCGCGTTGAGTACACCTTTTTCGAACGAGCCTCCGGGAACTCCGCGGGTGAGGATGCCCCACGCTGCTTTGCCAAACTTGAAGTCGTGGCAGGCGGGTCCACGAAGATCAAGCGAGCGCCTGGCAAGTCTTCGATTGAGCAATTCAAAGACCGCGCCGAGTCAATTCTTGGTGGTGAGGAGCTTTATCGAATGCTTCGCGACAACGGCAACCAATATGGCCCGTCATTCCAAGTGGTTTCCAAAGTGTGGCGCGCCCGAGATCGAGCTCTCGCGCGAGTCTCCACGCAGAACGGTGAATCGCCGTTAGAACGATCGTTGTATCCAGCAGCGCTTGATTCTGTCGTCCATCTGCTCGCAGCGCTTGCGGTCGAAAATGGGCGAACGTTCGCGCTCACATCGATCCACTCGCTCGAGATTTACGAGGCGAATTTGCCCGAAAATTTCTGGGTGTGTGCGGCGCGATCTGACGCAACCAAGGACAGGCTTGCCGGTGACATTGTTGTGTTTGATGACTCCGGACAGATCCATCTAGCGCTTCGTCGCGTTTCAATTACCTATTTAGATACCTATCTAGATCGACATGAAGGCAAAGGCGCTAAGGCCAGCAAGCCGCTTCCGCTGTGCGTCGCTTCCACTTTTACGGCTGAGCCATTAGGGGAGTCACTTAAATTTTGGGCGAACTTCTTCGGGGTCTCAATTGATCTCCGTTTCGCCAGTCATGCTCAGATCTTTCAACCACTGCTGGATCGCGAAAGCGCGTTCCACAAAAACAACAACGGATTTAACGTAATCCTGCTTGCTCTGGAAGATTGGATTAGACAGCGAACATCCGGGAACAACGGACAACTAAGGCTGAGACCTGATCGTCAGAAGCTGGACCAGTCTTTTAACGGCAGTTCGAGATATCTCCTACCCAATGGCCTCGAAATTGTTCATTTCAATCAACACGAGACGGACTACCTCTATCAGGAAATATTTCGTGATCGCTGTTATCTCCAGCACGGCATCGAGCTAAAAGATGGCGCCACAGTCATCGATGTCGGCGCAAATATTGGTCTCTTCTCGTTGTTCGTGATGAATCAGTGTCGGAACCCGAAAATCTACGCTTTCGAACCATCGCCGGTGATCTATGAACTGTTAAAGCGCAATTGCGAAGCCTACGGAACGAACGTCCGCACGTTTCAGTGTGGCGTTTCAAGAGCATCGCAGGAAGCTGACTTTACCTTCTACGGGAACTCTTCCGTTTTCTCGAGCTTTCAGCCAGATCAAAAAGAAGATAAGAAAGCCATCGAGGCAATCGTTCGGAATACTTTAAGAAGTGAAATAGCCGCCACCAGCGACATCACGAGCCGCTACGTGACGGAACTTACCGCCGAGAGGCTCCGCAGTCAAAGCTTCCGATGTCGCCTTGTGTCGTTATCGGAGGTAATTCGAGAGCAGCGAATTGAAAAAATCGAACTGCTTAAGATCGACGCCGAACGAAGCGAACTGGAGATTTTGAATAACATTGATGACTGCCACTGGCCGCTTATCGAGCAAATAGTCATAGAAGTCCATGATTCTACACGACAGACTCTGGCTCAGATAAAAGAGCTGCTGCACGACAAAGGCTACAATTGCACAATCACTCAGAACCAGTTACTCGAAGAGTCCGGTTTGTTTAACATTTATGCTACCCGCGCGAGTAGCAACGAAAATGCGCAAGGCACCTTGGACTCAAAGTGCGTGTCACGTGGTGCCCTTGAGAGAAACATCAGCGAGTTTCGCACGGCGCTTGAGTCCTTCATGTCTCATTCTGAAAGGCCGCTCCTTTTGTGTGTATGCCCGCGGACGGGCGAACGGAGGCACCTCGAGGCTCTCGATTCAGCGGAGCGTGATCTGCTATCACGAGTCAGCAAAATACGCAGAGTCCATGCGGTAAGTTCAACTTTCGTCCGGGACCGTTTTCCTCTAACTGACTACTTTGATCCAGACAGTCACGCCCTGGCGGCGATTCCTTATACTGCCGAGGGTTATGCAGCGATCGGAACAGTTGTCTTTCACAAGCTGGTCAACCTCGAACGCTTTGCGCCTAAAGTCATTGTTTTTGATTGTGACGATACTCTTTGGGAGGGCGCGTGCGGCGAGGACGGTTCTCACGGGATTCGAATAACCGATGCCCACAGAGCGTTACAGCAGTTCGCAGTTGATCTCGCCGGGACCGGTGTTCTCGTTTGCCTTTGTAGCAAGAACAACGAGAAAGATGTGTTCGAGGTATTCGATCAGCGTCAGGACATGGTCCTTAAGCGTGAGCACCTTGCAGCATGGCAGATTAGCTGGAGTAGCAAATCCGCTGGCATCAAAGCACTGACCGAACAGCTGAACCTGAGTCCTGAGAGCTTCGTCTTCATCGACAATGATCCGGTGGAATGTGCCGAGGTGAGGGCGGCGTGCCCGGAAACGCTCATACTGCAGCTGCCGGCCAATCGCGCTTCATTTAGATCGTTTCTGAACGGAATTTGGGACCTGGGTATTGGTCCATTGACGCGCGAAGATCGCAATCGCACGGGAATGTATCGTGAAGAGCTCAGTCGGCAGACGTTTCGAACACAAACATTGTCATTAAAGGAATTTCTCGATGGCTTGCAGCTTCACATCGACATCCGTTCGGCCAGTCCTGACCAATTCACTCGAGTCGCTCAACTCACACTTCGGACTAATCAATTTAACTTTACAACCATCCGTCGCTCCGAAGAGGAGATTAAAATCTGGCTTGCAAGCGGAAACCGCGGATGCCTGGTGGCGCATGTAAGCGATCGATTTGGTGACTACGGCCTGGTGGGCGCCCTGTTGTACGAGCTAACTGCCGATGAGTGTCTCGTCGACACATTCCTGTTGAGCTGTCGTGCTCTAGGTCGCGGTGTGGAACATCGAATGCTGGCGGCACTTGCTCGGCAGGCCAATCAGGAAGGCAGGAGACTTATTCGCTTGACCTATGTGCCAACGGAAAGAAATGAACCAGCCCTGATTTTCATCAAAGGCCTGGGTGTCGCGGCTATCAAGCATGACTCAGGACATTTAACTGTGACGTTGTCGGCCGACACGCTTGTCGAGTTCTCTTATCAGCCGGCTCTACAGTCTGAAGAGCGGTCGCTGCACAAAAGTGAAATCTCTGGAGGAGTAAATGGACGAGGCAGCAGGTGGTTTGATCAGATCAACTGGTCGGAGGCGTTTCAAAAGATCTCTGACGAGCTAAGCGATATAAAACAGATAACCAAAGCAATAAAGTCGTTCAACGGTGATCCTGACTGTGATCATTACAAGGTAGAACCAACTGATACGCTGCAAACTGCCGTAATGAAGCTGTGGAAGAAAGTTCTAAAGAAGGATGACATCGGCCTAAATGACAACTTTTTCGACGTTGGCGGCACTTCTCTCAAGGCCGTTCAGGTTATAGCGCTTATTCAAAAGGAGCTGGGAAAAAGCTTGTCCGTAACGAGCCTTTTTGAATGTCCGACCATCACGCTCCTTTCCGCGAAATTAGACGAGGGATCGGGAAACGTTACCGCTTGGACGGGCGCGAGGGCAGCTCAAATGCGTGGCCAGCAACGACGACTGCCAATGCATGGCATTTCCCGAAAATGAGATTTCGACACGTTGGAGTCATAGGAGCAGGTAACATAGGCAGAGGCGTCGTTGCCGACCTTGTCCTGCATGGAATCAGGGCCACGGCTGTTGACTTGTCTAACGAGACATTGGAACGCGCCCAAGCGGAAATCCTCGAGGCCATCCGGTTTGCGTCGCTGCTATTAAAAGGAGCGCCGCGGGTATCCCAGGATGATGCTTTGAAGCTTATCCGGCTTACAACCAACTTCGACGATCTTTCGTCCTGTCAGTTCGTCGTCGAGAATGTCACTGAACATTGGGACACAAAGAAACAAGTCTACGAGAGACTAGACAACCTGATGCCTCCGGAGATTTGCTTCGGTGCAAATACCTCGTGTATTTCCATTACTAAGATCGCCAGCGTCACAAGGCGGCCGGAGAACGTCGTTGGGATTCACTTTATGAATCCTGTTCACGTAAACACGACCGTCGAAGTAATTCGCGGCCATCTCACCTCCGACCGTGCGCTGCAAACGCTGAGCCAGCTTTTCTCACAGCTCAACAAGGAAGCCATTGTAGTCGACGATCTTCCCGGCTTTGTCTCGAACCGAATCTCGCACCTGTTTATGAACGAAGCTGCTTTCGTGCTTCAGGACAACATCGCCAGCGCTCAGGAGATCGATGCCATATTTAAAAAATGTTTCGGCCATAAAATGGGCCCGCTTGAAACGGCTGACCTCATCGGGCTTGATACCGTGGTCAATTCGCTCGACGTCCTGTACGAGAGTTATCAAGACCCCAAATATCGGTGTTCGCCTTTGTTAAGGAAAATGGTGCACGCCGGTCAGCTCGGACGAAAGAGCGGCAAAGGCTTTTATAACTATCAAAAAATCTGACTGGCAGTACCCGGAAATATGGAACCCAAAATAACACAAACCATTACGAAGTTCGTCCATAAGGCTACTGACCTCCCTCATCTCACCGAAGATGATCGGCTCTTTGAGACTGGCATCATTAATTCGTTGTTCGCTGTTCAACTGATTACCTTCCTGGAAAAGACATTCGGAATCGATGTGGGGCCGGACGATCTGGACATCGAGAATTTCGCGTCAATCAAGGCGACGACTGCTTTTGTAATGAAAAAAAATGGGCATTGAATTCTTGCTGACTGAGGCGCAAAAATCCAACTACTGCGAATTCCGCGAATTCGCGGCGGCAAACGTGGAGCCTTTTGCAGAGACTTGGGACTCAGCGCAGCAACAGCCGGAATCAATTAGCTCGCTACTTGGAAAGCTGGGCTATCTGGGCATCGCCTTACCGCCTTTGTATAACGGAAAAGGGTGTGACTTTGTTACATTCGGCCTGCTGAGCGAAGCCCTAGGGCGCACGTCTTCAGCGCTCGCTAATCTTGTGACCGTTCAGGGAATGATATCACTGACAGTGCTGAAATGGGGGACTGAAGACCAACGTAAATGTTGGCTGCCTCCACTGGCAACTGGTCAAATGCTCGGCGCATTCGCGCTTACCGAACCGGGCGCCGGCAGCGCGACCGAACGTCTTCAGACTACGTTTCAGCGGCGGAATGGAGAGCTGGTCCTGGAAGGCGAGAAAAAATGGATTTCATACGCCGAAGTAGCTGATCTCTTTCTTGTATTCGGAAAACTCGAAGACACCTTCGTCGCGTGTCTGGTGCCGAGAGACTGTAAAGGAATAGAAATTGAACCTATCCGTGACATGCTCGGTTTTCGATCAGCAGGTCTGGCGACCATCAAGTTTCGCAATGTTACTCTCTCAATCGACAACTTGATCGGAAAGCCCGGCTTTGGTTTGTCTCACGTCGCTCAAGTTGGTCTTCATTACGGAAGGCTAAGCACTGCATGTTCTGCCGCGGGACTATTGAGAGCGGCCGTCGAGCAAAGCAGCTCGTATGCGGCCGATCGCAAAATAGCCGATCGGCCGATGAGCGATATTGGAATGATCCAATCACTCATCTCGCGTATGGGATGCGATCTGGAGGCGGCACAGCTACTCTGCTATGCAGCGTGTCGCGCCGAAGATGATCATCTTCCGGAAAGTTTCAGCAGGACGTTGACGGCCAAATATTTTAGCTCAAAAGCCGCAGCAAGAGCCGCATCCGACGCAGTACAAATACACGGTGCGTTCGGATGTCATCATTCATCTGCGGTGGCTCGTTACTATCGTGATGCCAAGCTCATGGAGATTCTGGAAGGGACGTCGCAAATTCACGAACGGTTGTTAGGAAAGCTGTTTACCAGCGATAGGGCGACCCGAATAGGTGACCGCACTGGTTAGCACGGTTATGATAAACGCACACTTTGCGACCCGATTCGATCTTGAGCAGATCGCGCGGTTTAACCGGACCGCTGCTCCGTTTCCAGATAAGCTCACGCTACAGGAGCTGATTGAGGCCGCAGTCGACCGCAATCGGTCCCAAGTCGCTGTCATCTGTGACCACGACCGGACGTTTGGGATACCGGTGATCACTTATGGCCAGCTAAACGAGCGAGCGAATCAGCTGGCCCACCTGTTGCGATCAAAAGGTATCCGACCCGACGACGTGGTCGCCATAATGCTCGAGCGCTCGTTCGCGATGATAATCGGAATACTGGGAGTCATTAAGGCCGGCGCTGCGTATCTGCCAATCCCGGCTGATAACCCGCCCGAACGGACCAGCTACATTTTAAAGGACGCGGCGGTCAGGGTTCTGCTGGTCCAAAACAAAACGTCCGCCAACCTGATATTCGATGGGCCTGTGATTAACCTGGGGAACCCTGAGACTTACCAAGGCTCAGTGGCCAACCCTTCAGCCATCAACGAGCCGACGGACCTAGCGTACGTCATTTACACATCCGGATCCACTGGCAAGCCTAAGGGAGTTATGATTGAGCACCGTTCAGTCGTAAATCGCCTGCACTGGGTGCAAAAAACCTATCCAATTACCGAGCGGGATGTGATTTTGCAAAAGACACCTTATTACTTCGACGTATCGGTGTGGGAGTTGTTCTGGTTCGCGCTACCCGGAGCGACATTATGTTTTTTGCCACCAGGCGGTGAAGCCAACCCCTTGCTGATTATCGAAACAGTCAAAAAACATGGAGTCAGCCTCTTACACTTTGTGCCGTCGATGCTTAATGTTTTTCTGGAGTATCTCGACGCAAAAGGCGATGCCACAGTGGAGAAACTGCGGTCTGTTCGTCGCATATTTGCCAGCGGTGAAACGCTATCGCCAAACCATGTAAGAAAATTCAACCACATCCTCGGTAACAAGACAGGCGCGCGGCTCACGAATCTCTACGGTCCAACAGAGGCAACCGTGGATGTTAGTTATTTTGACTGCCCCGCGCATAACAACTTCGACACGATTCTTATCGGCCGACCGATCGACAACACGTGTTTCTACATACTGAGAAACAGCCAGCAGGTCCGGCTTGGCGAAGTTGGAGAGTTATGTATAGCTGGCGTAGGTCTCGCTCGAGGTTATCTGAATAATCCCACTCTCACGCAGGAGAGGTTTATTGATAATCCAGTTAATCCCGGCGAGCGACTATATCTTACTGGCGACTATGTTCGCTGGATGCCTGATGGTAACGTTGAGTATCTTGGCCGGGAGGACTCACAGGTCAAAGTCCGGGGACTCAGAATTGAGCTGGGAGAAATCGAAAACACCATTCGCGGCTTTTCAGGAGCAGTTGACTGCGCTGTAGTAGTCAGGCAATACGGCGAGAACGTACCCTTGATCATCGCTTATATTGTTATGCGAGGCGACTTAGACGCGTCAGAGTTGAGGAAATATCTGAAAAGGCATCTCCCCCCCTACATGATACCGAATCACTTTGAGCGCATCGAAAGCATTCCACTGACGCCGACCGGCAAAACCAATCGCAAGGCACTGCCGGAGCCCCGGCTTGGCGTGGTGCAACTGGCAGGCAATCCAGGAGTCGACACGCGGCATGGTCCACCCGTCAGTGCAAACTGTGAGTGAGCTATCGGATGATCCTGTTAACATGGAGATAACCGCACGTACCGCGACGGGGGCCGGTGAGCTTGATATAGCCATCATAGGAATGGCTTGTCGCTTTCCGGGTGCACCTAACCTGGACGAATTCTGGCACAATCTAACTTCCGGCGTCGAATCAATCACCCAGCTCTCGGACGAGACCATGCTTCGCGCGGGCGTGCCTCCCTTCTTTCTTGAAGATCCCAGGTACGTAAAGGCAGCTCCCATCTTGGATGCACCCGGCTTTTTCGACGCCTCATTCTTCGGCTTGTCACCCGCTGAAGCCAGAACAATGGATCCCCAACATCGGATTCTCCTCGAACTGGCATACGCAGCACTGGAAAATGCTGGGTGCGATCCGGATCGTTATCCGGGACGGATCGGTGTGTTCACAGGCGCAGCGATGAACACCTATTTCACACACGCCGCTCTGGGCAGGAAATTCGCGGAAGACTATATCCCGACTTTGATCGCGAATGACAAAGACTTCCTGAGCACGCGACTTTCCTATAAGCTCAACCTCAAGGGACCGAGCATTACTGTTCAAACTGCCTGCTCTACCGCTTTGGTCGCCATCCATCTCGCGCGACAGAGCTTGCTGACACAAGAGACGGACATGGCGCTGGCCGGTGCTATTTCCGTCCGGGTGCCGCACGAAGCTGGTTACTTCTGCGATGGTGGGGGAATCGTTTCGCCAGATGGACACGTCAGGGCCTTCGATGCGAAGGCTAACGGAACTGTCTTTGGGAGCGGCGGTGGAGTCATAGTGCTAAAACGGCTGGCTGCTGCGATCGCAGACAAAGATACCATTTACGGTGTGATAAAAGGCTCGGCTATTAACAACGATGGCTCGGAAAAGGCCGGCTACACGGCTCCTAGTGTCAACAGTCAAGCCGAAGTCGTAATCGAAGCACTTACCGTGGCCGAGATCCAACCTGATAGTATTAGCTATTTAGAAGCTCACGGCTCCGGGACGCCAGTTGGCGATCCTATCGAGGTCACGGCACTCACAAAGGCGTTCCGCGCCTTTACCCAACGATCGGGTTACTGTGCAATTGGCTCCGTCAAAACGAACATCGGCCACCTTGACGCTGCAGCGGGAATAGCGGGAGTCATCAAGACTGTTCTTGCGCTGAAGCATCGCCAGCTTCCGCCGAGCTTGCACTATTCCGAGCCCAATCCGGAGATCAATTTCGAGGCTTCGCCGTTCTATGTTAACACCGAGCTGTCTGCTTGGACCAGTGATGAACCGAGAAAAGCGGCGGTCATCTCCACAGGCATGGGTGGCACGAATGCGTGTGTCGTATTGGAAGAGTCACCAGCTGCCCGCGAACCTATTCCTTCGCAGTTGCCACAGCTGTTAGTCCTGTCAGCCAAAACCGGCGCCGGTTTGGATGCAACGGCCAACCAGCTGCTGGACTCCTTGAAAAGTAATTTGGACGTAACGATGTGCGACGTGGCGCACACGCTGCAAATGGGTCGAAAGGAATTTGCTTACAGAAAGGCCGTCGTCTGTACAGATCGGCAGGATGCGATCGCCGCATTAAGCGACGCCCGCCAGAGACGAATTAGCTCCGGGCGCGCTGCGGAATCGTCACGGCGGCCAATGATATTTCTGCTTCCGGGTGTTGGGGATCATTACGTAGGTATGGCCCGTGGGCTTTATGACTACTGCGAGGCATTCAGGTCCGAAGTGGACCGTTGTGCGAGTATCCTTAAACCACATCTCAAAGTCGACCTTCGAAACATTCTGTATCCCGAGAGCTTCGGGCGGGAAACAACGCATGGCAGTTCTCGAATCGACCTGAAGCGAATGCTGGGCGTGGGTGTGAACAATCCCGAAACCCAGAGGCTAAACCAATCAATCTACGCGCAGCCGGCGCTCTTTGCAGTCGAGTATGCGATGGCGCGGTTTTTGCAATCTGTCGGCATCATTCCTGACGCTATCATCGGCCATAGCATGGGCGAGTATGTGGCTGCTTGTCTGGCTGGAGTTTTATCTTTAAAGGATGCCCTTTATTTGCTAGTCGAGCGCGCAAAATTGGTCGCCGACCTCCCAGGCGGCGCGATGTTGGCTGTTGTGCTTCCTGAGGCGGAGCTCGTCCCGTTGCTGGGCGAGGAGCTTTCTATTTCATTAATTAACGGCCCAAACCTGTGCGTCGTAGCCGGGCCGGTTCAAGCCATAGGTGATTTCGAAAAGATGCTGGCCGCCAAGGGTGTTAGCACACGGCCAGTTCGGAATGCGCACGCATTCCATTCACGGATGCTCGATCCAATTGGGCCCCAGCTCGTTAAGCGAGCCAGGCACGTTCAATTGCACGAGCCGACCATACGGTATGCGTCGAATGTAACGGGCAAATGGATAAGCAAATCGGAAGCTACAGATCCAGCTTACTGGGCACGACATGCCAGTCAGACTGCCCGCTTTAACGACGCCTTGCACGAGCTATCGCAGTTTGCCGAGCCAATACTATTGGAAGTGGGCCCCGGTCGAACTCTCGGTCTGCTAGCTGCTCAGCAAGCGGGCGTGAAGAACAACGGCATAACAACCATCCCGTCCATCCGGCACGACTATGAGAATCAGTCAGACGTCGCATTTCTTCTCGAAAGCATCGGCAAACTTTGGGTGGCTGGGGCGACGATTCGCTGGGACAACATTCCACAAGATGCGCAGCCCCATAAGGTCGCTCTGCCGACCTATCCGTTCGAGAGAGAGAACCATTGGATTGAGTCAGGCGGCTCCTTGGAAAGGCTCGAACAGGAAGAGAAGACGTTCATTCCCAAGACGGCAGATTCGTGCAAATGGTTTTACGCTCCATCCTGGAAGCGCGCGCTGCCGCGCTCGATCAGCTCGGGTGAGTTATCGGCCAGGGAGGACGGAAAGTGGCTGGTGTTCTGCGGAGAAGAAGGTGTAGGCGCACAAATTGGAGCTCTCCTGAAAGCAAACGGGAAAAACGTGGTGTTCGTTCAGCCCGGCGATAGCTTTCGACAGCAGGCTGAAGATCGGTTCATCATAAGATCTACTCAGTTCGCGGACTATGAGATGTTATGTCGAACCCTACACTCGAATAATTGGGTGCCTCAACAAATCGTCCACGCATGGAATTTAGCCACGGCGCGTAATAATTCCACCCCAGAGGAAACGTTCCAGCGCGCACAAGGCTTGGGATTTTATAGCCTTGTGTTTCTGGCCAGGGCGCTGGCAAAGAGCGATTACAGGAATGACCTGAAGTTGTTCGTAATCTCAAGTCAGGTCCAGAACGTCCACGGCAACGAGGCGCTTAGCCCGGCAAAAGCGACGTTGCTAGGGCCCTGCATGGTAATTCCACAGGAATACCCAAATATTCGCATAAAGAACATTGACGTGGATTTGGCTGACGAGTCGCAGGCTGATGAGTCCACTATTCAACAAATCGTCGCTGAGTTTTTCGATCAGGACCTCTCCGTTGCTCACAGAAACAACCAGCGCTGGATGCAGAGCTTTGAAGAGGTGAAGATGGATGCAATCACCGGCAGCCGCTCCCTGTTTAGGCAAGGCGGCGCCTATCTGATTACTGGTGGTCTGGGCAACATCGGCTGTGAAATCGCCAGGTATCTGGCGAGGAATTATAGCGCGAGATTTGTCTTGCTAAGTCGCTCCACGTTGCCGCCACGCGAACTATGGGACAACTGGATTGGTAATCACAAAGCCGACGATCCTGTAAGCAGAAGAATCAAGAAGATCCAGGAGATTGAAAACGAAGGCGGCGAAGTTCTACATCTTGCGGCAAACGTGGGCGATCTCGATGGCATGCATCGAGCTGTCAAGATCGCGCGAGAACGGTTTGGCGCACTGAATGGTGTGATTCACGGAGCCGGCATCGTCGGTGATCAGGGCTACTGTGAAATAGAGGACATTGATTCCGATCATTGCCGATTGCACTTCCAGGCTAAGGTGCGTGGTCTTAATGTTTTGAACAGGGCGCTACAAGGAGAGTCTTTGGATTTTTGTCTTCTGCTATCGTCCTTAACTTCCGTTCTGGGTGGAATCGGACAGGCAGCCTATGCGGCGTCAAACATTTATATGGACACGTTTGCCCGGCAGCATAACCGGTTGGGTGGCGTGCCGTGGCTTAGTATAAACTGGGACGTCTGGCGAGTTGACAATGACAACAGATGGGGAGCACCAGGATTAGGCAAGACTCTGGCTGAGCTGGGCATGACTCCAACTGAAGCCCTTAATGCTTTGGAGTTAGTATTACGCGTCCCTAACGCGAGTCAGTTAATTGTCTCCACCGGGGACCTGGAGAGCAGGATCCGGCAATGGATCAAGTTCGAGGAGCCTGGACAAAGTAGTCCGCAGGAAAAACAAACAACGCAGATAGCGCGACCGGAACCCGTATTGACAAAAGGCAGTACCCAAAAGGTCGTAACCCAAGTCTGGGAAAAGGTGCTTGGGATTGACCAGGTCGATCTTGATGATCAGTTCTCCGATTTAGGCGGTCATTCACTTCTTGCCATTAAGATTGTGTCAGAATTACGGAAGGCATTTAAAGTTGATCTGCCTGTAAGGGCCTTATTCGAGGCGCCGACCATTGCAGAGCTGTCCAGCTATATCGACAATCTACGTGGTGCCAACGGAGAGCAATCAAGCGGGGAAGTGCGCGTCGCTTCCGTGGCATCGCACGGCTCCAACCAGTTCTTAGATCACCTGAAAAAGGAAAATCCGGAATTCCAAATCGAGGATGCGTTTGTTTTTCCAGAATGGTTTGTCGAACAAAGAAGTTGGATCCAAAATCACTCCAAGTCAGATAGTGCGAGCTATAACTATCCGCTTTTGCTTCGCATTTCCGGTCCGCTTAACCAGGCTGCTCTGCGAGAAGCAATTCAGGAGATCGTTCACCGCCATGAAGCGCTTCGATCGGTATTCCAGATGCGAGACGGTCAGACAATCCAGATCGTTCTTCCCTCATCGGCGAGAGAGCTGCCTTTAACCGACTTGAGTGCGCTCCCGGAAGCGGACAGAAAAGAGCGCTGGGAAGAAATGCTGCGGAACGAAAGCGCTCGACCATTCAATCCTGGTTCTGAGCCATTATTTAGACCCGCCTTGATTCGACTCGGGGCGGAGGAGCATCTTTTGCAGCTAACAACTCATTATTTGGTGCACGACGATTGGTCAACCACCGTTTTCTTTCGGGAATTAACCGAGCTATACGAAGCTTTTGTAACAGGAAAATCAATTACGCTGCCTGAGCTAAGATTCCGGTATGGTGATTTCGTTCGCTGGCAGCAACAACAATTAACTGCCGACCGACTGAACGCCAGATTATCTTATTGGCGACGGCAATTCGATGGCGCATCTGGATTTCATCATTTGGCCACTGACTCGGCTTCCGGCGAGGCGTTGATGCATCCCTGCGCCAGGGAACATTCCGTGTTACAAGCGAGCTTGGCGGAGGCTCTGTTGGAATTTAGCCGCCATGAGCGGGTGAGCTTGTTCATGGTTCTGCTCGCCGGCTTCCAATGTCTGCTTCACCAATACTCAAACCACGACGAAATCGGCGTTGGCACCTGCGCTGCAAACCGCACGCTGCCTGAAGTGGAAGGGATAATTGGGCATTTCGGCAATGACATGCTTCTTCGCACGAGTTTGGCTGGCAATCCAACATTTCGGGAACTCCTCGGGCGCGCGCGCGAGACTGCCCTCGGCGCGTATTCAAATCAAGATGTCCCGTTCGGAAGAGTACCTGAGAGATATTCTGGATGGCTCTGCTCCAAAGCACTGCCCACCAGTCCAGACGATGTTCATTTTGCAAAATGCGCCGTGCAAAGCCCGAAGCGTTCCGAACCTGAGCATGACATGGCTGCCGGCACACACCGAAACCGCAAAGCATGATCTGATTGTCTGGCTCAAGACCGAACCGAAACTGGAGGTAACACTGGAGTATAACACAGCTCTTTTTCAGACAGCGACAATACGCGGTTTGCTCGACAACTACGTGCGCATTTTACAAACGATGGTAAATGACCCTGGGAGGCGAATAGGTAGTGTTTCATCAGCCAAATCGAAACGCACCGTCCGGTCACCGCATGGCTTCACTTTCGCCAAACCAAAGGTGCACGCCGCCCTGAGAAATAGCACCATGCCGAGGGATAAGGTTGAGGCCCAACTGGCAGAGTTATGGGAGGCGGCTTTCAAACGCCGGCCAATCGGGATTCATCAAAACTTCTTCGAGCTTGGCGGAGACTCACTACTTGCCGCCCAACTCTTCGCTCAAATAGAAAAGAGATTTCATCTGGATCTGCCGCTCGCGTTGCTTTTGGAGGCGCCAACTATCTCACAACTCGGCAGGATCATTAGTCAGGGCCGCGTCGCTCCGACAAATTCATCCCTGGTGCCGATTCAAACCAGCGGAACCAAGCCGCCTCTGTTTTGCGTTCATGGCCATATGGGCGAGGTTTTTTATTGTCGAAACTTGTCGCGCTCACTGGGTCCGGACCAGCCGCTGTACGGTCTGCGATCTCAAGGTCTTGGCGGAGAATTGCCACACGAAACGATCGATGACATGGCCGCGCATTATTTGGAAGAAGTTCGCAAGGTCCAGCCGCAAGGTCCGTACCAGCTGAGTGGATTTTGTTTGGGCGGGATGGTCGCTTTTGAAATGGCAAGACTATTGAACGCTCAAGGCGAGGATGTTGCTTTATTAGTACTTTTTAATGCGCCGGCTCCCGGCGGGCTCAAAGGATGGCCACTTAACCGGATCTATCTTACTAAAAGAGTGACTCACGAATTAAAAAAACTGAGAAAACTCCCTCTAGGGCAAAAACTGACCATATTTTTAACCAAGACCAGCGCTTTTGTGTCGCTTCTGTCAGGGCTTTTCAAGGCAGCTGTCTGGCAGGCGTTTCGAAGCTGGTCAATCAAGGGCGTTGAAAGAGGAGCGCGACCCTTATTAAGCGTTGCCGATATCAATGTTTCGGCGGCCAAAAGGTATCACCCCGGTGCGTACGCCGGCCGGGTTACTCTGTTTCTAACCGAGGAAGTCGCGTCGCTCTATGCCACCGAT
This sequence comes from uncultured Verrucomicrobiae bacterium, assembly GCA_963753675.1. Taxonomy (GTDB): domain Bacteria; phylum Verrucomicrobiota; class Verrucomicrobiia; order Chthoniobacterales; family UBA10450; genus Udaeobacter. The sequence continues at coordinate 326,473 of CAVWCZ010000002.1, forward strand.
CCAGTGGAAGGATGGCGGAGCGTCGCTGAAGGCGGGATTGACGTGCACGATGTCGCTGGAGACAATAATTCGATGTTTGATGCACGTTTCATCGGTGCGCTGGCCGAGAAATTGCACGCCTGCATTGTTCGAGCCAAGGAAGAGCGAGAGCTGGCGGCAGCCGCATTTGAGTTTCATCGTGGCGCGCCCGTCAAAGGCGCTGCTCTCGTGTCGAGTCAAAATATTTAAACTCAACCTGGGTTGTATCGACAGCGGCTGCAGCGACATAATCCGGCGCCGGCCGCAAGTGCTTGACCATCCAGTTAACCGCAGCGCCCGGATCGTCTGCAGCATTTACAATCTTTGCAGGTTCATCGGGCAAAAGACTGACTTCTATTCGATCTAATCCACGGAACAATCCCAGGCCGCGAGCCTTCAGGTAGGCTTCCTTGCGAGTCCATGCGCAATAAAACGCTTGTAGTTTTTGGTCTGGCGGCAATGACTGGAGTTGCTCGATCTCGTTAGGCAAAAAAAAGCGTTGTGCGATTACGTTCGTTTCGATGTCTGCGCAAACCCGTTCCAGATCGACGCCGATATTACGGTCACGTATAAAGCCCAGCAATGCATAGTCGTCGCAATGAGAAACGCTAAAGCTCAAAGCCGTTGTTTGGTCGGCAAGGCGAGGTTTACCGAGATCGTTATAGGAAAAGAGCGACCTTTGCGGATCGATCGACAAATAGGAGCCGAGAAGTGTGCGCAACCAGCCCCGTGCCGCAACGTACCGGCACCTGAGACTGAGGTTCCTAAAACGACTTGCCCGTTCAATTTCGTCAGGAGAAAGCAGGGATTCGAAGCGAAAAAACTTCTCCAAGGGTAAACTTAGCGACACAAACCAGAGATGCGCTTCACGAGCGGGCAGACGCTTTATCTCTTCCAAATTCTGGTTATTTATGCCCGACCAGTTGTTCATTCAAGCGGACTTAAACGGGGACCGTCGCTCTATTTTGTCTGCGGTTGCGGTGTGGTCTTGGTGGTGTCGAAATCCGCCGTGCGATCGAGGCCGCGCCGTTTTAGCAACGGCTCGATATACGGATCGCGTCCGACGAAATTCTTAAACAGGCCGAGAGCGTCAGCGGATCCGCCACGCGAAAGTAACATGGCGCGAAACCGGTCGCCGTTTTCGCGTTTCAATCCGCCGTGTTGCTTGAACCATTCCACCGTGTCGGCGTCGAGCACTTCGCTCCAGATATACGAGTAATAACCAGCGGAGTAGCCGCTGGCGAAGATATGTGAAAAATAAAAGCTGCGATAACGCGGCGGCACCGGCGGAAAATCGACCCCGGCTTTGTGCAATGATTCCGCTTCAAACGCCACTGCATCCTTCGGAATTTCAGATGGATTCAGTTGATGCCACGCCTGATCAAGCAGCGAGGCTGACAGGTATTCAGTGGTCTTGAATCCCTGGTTGAATTTTTCCGCGGCCTTGACCTTGTCGAGCAACGCCTGCGGCATTGGAGCTCCCGTCTTGTAGTGTTTCGCGTAATTGGCGAGGACTTCCGGCCACGTAGCCCACATCTCGTTTACCTGCGATGGATACTCGACGAAATCACGCGGTACGCTCGTTCCGCTGAACCGCGGATATTTGACGTTCGAAAACATGCCGTGCAACGCATGTCCGAATTCGTGAAATGCAGTCCGTACTTCATCCTGGGTAAGCAAGGTCGGCTCGCCCGGCGGCGGCTTCGGAATGTTGAGGTGATTGGCAACAACCGGCTTCGTTCCGAAGAGATCGTTTTGCGGGACGTACGCATTCATCCACGCGCCCCCGCGTTTTGATGCTCGTGCGTAATAGTCGCCGATGAAAATCGCCAGCGGTTTACCATCGCGATCGTAAACTTCGAATACCCGAACGTCCGGTTCATAGACCGGCAAATCGTGGCGCTCTTTGAACGTGAGACCATAAAGCTTTTGAGCCGCGTAAAAGACGCCATCGAGAATGACGTGGTTCAGTTCGTAGTATGGACGCACCTCCGATTCGTCGAATGCGTACTTCGCCTTGCGCACTTTCTCCGAGTAAAAGTCCCAGTCGCACGCGGCAATTTTGAATCCACCCTTTTGTGCATCGACGATTTTCTGCATGTCGGCTGCTTCGCGTTTTGCATTGCCGACGGCAGGCGGCGCGAGATCAGCCAAAAGTTTGTTCACGGTCGGCACATCGTGCGCCGTTTGATCTTCGAGCTGATACGCCGCCCAATTCGGATACCCGAGCAGCTTTGCTTTCTCGGCGCGCAGCTGTGCGGTTCGCAGGACGATATCGCGTGTGTCGAATTCGCCGCCTTTGCTGTTGCGCGAAAGTGATGCCTGCATGATCCGCTCACGCAAGGGTCGATTCTGCAGTGACCCGAGTAACGGCTGGCCAGTGGTGTTCTTAAGCTGGATAACGAACTTGCCTTCCTTGTGTTCTGTTTTCGCGGCATTGATCACGCTTTTCATTTGGTCGTCCTTGAGCCAGGCGAGCTCTTCTTTTTTATCGACGACCACTGACGATGCGTTTCGCTCCTTCAAAACGTTTTGCTCGAAATCTGTTTGTAACCTGGCCAACTCCGCGTTGAGCTCTTTCAGCTTCTCCTTGTCGGAATCGGATAACTTCGCGCCCGCGCGCACGAAGTCCTTGTAGTAACGTTCCAGCAAATAAGCCGATTCGGGATCGAGACCGAGTCCGCCACCGGACGGATTCGCTGCGGCGAACTTGTTGCGGACCTGATAAAGCGCCTGGACACGCGCAAATAATTTGGGATTCAAAAAAATCTCGTCATGGTGCGCCGCAAGTTTCGGCGCCATTTCCTTGTCGATCTTTTGCCGGGTCGGGTTCGTATCGCACGCGTTCAGGTTGGAAAACGTGCGCTGGGCGCGGTCGAGCAATCGCCCGGTGCGCTCGAGGGCGACGATGGTGTTAGCGAACGTTGGTTTCCCGGAATTATCAGCGACGGCCTGAACTTCTTTCAGTTGATCGCGCATTCCCGCTTCGATTGCGGGCACAAAATTCTCGTCCTTGATCTTGTCGAACGCGGGGTAGTGATACGGCAATGCGCTCTCAGTGAGCAGTGGATTATCTTCGACGTTGGAATGCTGCATGGGTGACCTTTGAGCGGAGGCGGAGATAGCTTCGGTGTTTGTCATTGCCAGAACTGCACAGAGTGCTGGCAGAATAGATATCGATTTTACCGGCAAATGGAAAAGAACACGCATGGGTCGGACTTTGCGCATGCTCGTGCTGCCAGGCAACTGCGATCACAACGGGGCAGGAGCATCAAGCGGCATTATCGCGATCTAACTGCCTGACGCAGAGATAACCGGCTACAGAGTTATCTTCTCAAAAACTTTGAAACTGATTCGTTAGGAGAATCGAATTATGAGAGGTAGTTTTGTTTATGAAAATCCGCACGTTTTCTGTTCTCGTCGCAGCTGCACTCGTTTCCGCGTTAGCAGGATCTCAAGGTGCAGAACCTGTTTCTCCTCAAACGCTGATGAGCCAGCTCAAATGGCGCTGCATTGGCCCGTACATTGGCGGCCGAGTGGTCACCGTGACCGGTGTTCGGGGAAATAATAATCTCTTTTATGCCGGAACGGTCGGCGGCGGCGTTTGGAAGAGCGTCAACGGTTCTGAATGGGAAAACATCACCGATGGGAAACTGCCGGGGCCGAGCTCCAGCATCGGCGCGGTGGCGGTAGCGCCGTCTGATGCCAAGACTATTTATATCGGCACCGGGGAGGCAGACATCCGTGCAAACGTAATCCCTGGCGACGGAGTTTTTAAATCTACCGACGAAGGCAAAACGTGGCACTACGCCGGCCTGCGCGATGCGCACTCGATCAGCGAGGTGCGAATCGATCCCGGAAACCCCAACGTTGTTTACGTCGCTTCCATGGGACATGTGTTCGCGCCTGATCCTGACCGCGGAATTTTCAAGTCCGCCGATGGCGGCAGGTCGTGGAAGAAAATTTTGTTCGTGGACAACAACACCGGGGCCATCTGTCTGGTGATGGACCCGAACCATCCGGACCTTCTGTACGCGACGATGTGGCAGGCCGAGCGCAAGCCATGGGGCCTAACGAGCGGCGGGCCGGGCAGTGGTATTTATAAGACCACCGACGGTGGCGCGCATTGGACCAACATTTCGCAGAATCCCGGTCTGCCAAAAGGAGTGCTGGGCCGCGTGGGCGTATCCATTGCCGCGAGCAAACCTGATACTGTGTACGCCATCATTCAGGCGAAAGAAGGCGGTGTATTCCGCTCGGATGACGCCGGCGCGACGTGGAAGCGAGTGAACGATGAAATGAAGCTGCGGCAACGCGCTTTTTATTACATGACGATTTACGCAGACCCCAAGGACCCCAACACCGTGTATGCGCCCGAGGTAGACGCACTGTGGGTGTCACATGACGGCGCCAAAACGTTTACAAAGCTGAAAACGCCGCACGGCGACAATCATGTGGTATGGATAAACCCAGACGACACGAAAATCCTTCTCGAAGGCAACGACGGTGGCGCTACCGTTTCACGAGATGCGGGCAAGACCTGGAGCACCGAACACAATCAACCCACAGGCCAGTTTTATCACGTAAACATTGACGATCAGTTTCCGTATCACGTTTACGGCGCGCAGCAGGACGAAGGCTCCTTTGAAGGGCCGAGCGCCTTCACCGGGGGAGTAATTCCACTGAGCGAATGGCAAAGAGTCGCATACGGCGAGAGCACTTACACTGTGCCGCAACCGGACGATCCCCAAATTACGTATGGCAGCGGCTATTACAGCATCTTCCTAAGATACGATCAACGCACTCACCAATACCGCAGCGTAAGCCCATGGCCGCACTATCAGGAAGGCGCATCGTCCGGCGAACTCAAGTATCGGTTTGGATGGACGCATCCGATTCTTTTTTCACCTGTGAAGCCCAGGGAACTGTTTATTGCCGGTCAGAACATATTTAAGAGTGACGATTACGGCGCGACCTGGGCAGAAATTTCTCCCGATCTCACCCGTAACGAAGCGGAAAAACAAAAGCCCAGTGGCGGTCCCATCGATCTCGATCAATCGGGCGCGGAAATTTATCCATTAGTATCGGCACTCGCTGTTTCCCCGCTCGACGGCAACCTGCTTTGGGCGGGATCGGATGACGGTCTCGCTCACGTCAGCACGGACGGCGGGAAGAATTGGCAAAAAGTGACGCCGCCCGGGCTGCCGGATCACGCATGGATTAGTTGTATCGAACCGTCACACACCGATAAAAATACGGCATATCTGACGGCACGGCGTTACATGCTCGACGATTTCAAACCATACATCTTCAAGACATCCGATTTGGGCCAACACTGGACAGCGATTACTACCGGTCTGCCGGACGACGAATTTGTGTTCGATCTTCGGCAGGACCCTAACGAGTCCAAACTGCTGTTCGTCGGTACGCGCAGCACCGTCTATTTTAGTCTCGACGAAGGCAGCCACTGGCAACCGCTCACACTAAATCTTCCGGTGGTCCAGGTGCGTGATCTCGCGATCAATCCACGGCAAGGCCAGGTCGTCGCGGCCACTCACGGTCGCGCGTTTTGGGTGCTCGATAATTTGACGGTGCTCGAACACTTGACCAAAAATCCAGCTATCCAATCGAACGCCGGTTTCCTGTTTGCTCCTCAACAGGCATGGCTGACTCATGACTACGGCGTTCCAGATCCCGACAGAAGACGTCCACCCGATGCCGGTTACAATCCGCCGTTCGGTGCGACGGTCTTTTTCCATGTTCCTCAAGACTACGATGGAAAGACGCCGGCGACGCTTCAGTTCGTGGATGGGCAGGGAAAAGTGATTCGCAACATTCCACTGCATCTGGCTACGGAAAAAGAGAAAAAAGAGAAGGAAAAAGCAAGTGCAGCCCTGGTAGGCATGCATTTGGAAAACGCCGCGACCGAAGAGGAGAACACCGAAAAAAGCACGGATGAGAAGATCCGGGAAAAAGAAGCGAAACTGGCAGCGATCGAGCCGGGAATGAATCGGCTCCAATGGGACCTGCGTTATCCGTACGCGACTGAGATCACAGGATATCATGCGCCTATCGCTGCAGGCGGATTGGAGGATTCTGTCGAAGGCCCGGTCGTGGTGCCAGGGACGTACACCGTTGTGCTCGATTACGGCGGACAGAAAACGCAACAGAATCTTACGGTCGCCCTTGATCCGCGGCTGCATGCTACGCAACAGGACCTTGAGGCGCGTTTGGCTCTAGACCTAAAGATTCACGCAAATCTCGACGCGCTGGATAAAGCCGTTAACCGGGCCCTCGCTGCGCGCGACAAGCTTCAGAAGGCTCTCAATAGCGCTTCGAAAAACTCGCAGGCAGCCAGTGCCCTAACGGCTCTTAACCAGGACATTGACAACGCTGCGCAGATGAACATGAAAGCCAGCGAAGGCAGCCTGCTCCATGAAACCAAGCTGCGCGATCATCTCGCATACCTGGCGTCGGATATTGACTTGTCTTACGCCCGGCCAACCGCGGCGCAGGAAGCCGTGTTCCGTGAACTGGATCAGCAGACGACAGCAACCAAGGGAAATCTAGAAGCCGATGTCGGCCAAGCCGACAAAGCGGCTGGCTCGGGAGCAGGGCGATAAGTGAAATCCACGGCTCGGGGGCATCGACGACGCGGACAGAATTCGAGGTAGGGGCGATTGACCTCAATCGACCGTGCAGTCCCCGCCGCGCGATTTCGCCAGAACCCTGCTGACCTGGCGATCATCCGTGCGCGAATCCGAATGGCGGCGTTTCATCCGTAAAGCAGTTGTGTCGCAAAGCCTATCGATCTGCGCAGAGTGTTTTGACGTGCGGATACCGTAGGATCAGATCATCAGCCGTAATTAACGTCAGTCGCTCGATTCGCGCTGTCGCCACAAGTACACGATCGATGGGGTCCTTGTGGAACTTACCTGGCAGATTGTACGCTTCGGTCGCAATCTCGTGCGTTAGGCCCGTTGTGACCGCGTCCAAATCCTCCATGGAGCGGTTGCGCCATTCTGCGAGGGGGTGTTTCAGATGCAGCAGTCCCAGCTCGGTCAGGCGCGCGATTTCGAGAGTGGAGATAGTAGAAATAAAACGATCCTGCTCGACATCGGTCAATGCATGTTTGGCATGCTTGCCCAAGCGTTCGGGACTTTCCTCGCTCCAAATCCAAACGTGCGTGTCGAGCAAATATTTCACTGCACGAGGAAGTCTTTTTCGATGTCCGAACGAATGATGTCGCCCTTGATTTCCATCCAACCCTTCAGCGCGCCGAGGCGGACTTGCTTCTTAGGGGGAAGAACGGGTTCCACGCGCGCGATCGGCTCACCGCGAAGGGTGACGAGCAGCGGTTTACCGTTCTTTTGCACCTCCTTGAGCATTTGGATGCACTTGGCTTTGAATTCAGAAATCAGCACGGTTTTCATCGCGATTGAGGCTAACTTGGTCCAGTGACTAGGTCAACTCGTCCCGCTGCATCGCGATGGCTCCAGCCAGGAGACGACATCGCGCGGCAAGCAAATCCGCGTACGAGCGCCAAACCGACTCCAGACTGTCGGCGGTTCAGGTGCTATACGTGATTCACGTATAAGCATGGCTGCCACAGCGCGTTGTTATCGCGCGAATAGTCGCGCACCTCCAGATATATTCCATCCTAAAAGACACTTGATCTCCAAATTTGCCCGGAAACGAACCTTTTTTTGCGCGTAGCAAGTGATTCGGCTCTTGGTAGCGGTTCACGAGTTACTTCGTCGGCAATCCGGCGGCTTTCCAGGCTTTGAAGCCTCCCGCCATGGAGCGGAAGTTTTTGTAGCCCATTTTTTGCAGGCTCTCGGCAGGACAAATTCATCCGCCTGATTAGAATGCTTCTGTGAGCGCGACGCAAATCCTCGAAGAACTGCCAAAGCTGACCGAAGCAGAGCGACGGGCCGTGCGGCAAAAACTTCTTGAGTTGGCGGTCGAGGATAAAGATGTGCGCGCCTGCGATCAGGCGGCAACGGACGGTGCGCGGCTCCTGGACGCAGTAGAAGGATAGCAAGCGCGTCTTCCTGCGCGGCGTTTCCTTCCCGTGTCATGTCGAGCGAAGTCGAGACATCTCTTAATTCATTTGGGAACAGCTGGAGATTCCTCGGCTTCGCTCGGAATGACAAGAGCGCTTCACGCAAACTCACCAACTCACCTCGTCGCCGGCAATCTCGCGGCTTTCCAGGCTTTAAAGCCGCCGGCCATGGAGCGTACGTTTTTATAGCCCATTTTTTGGAGGGTCTCGAGGTCGCAATCTGCGACCTTAGAGCTTCGTATTCCTAAGCTACGGGTATGAAAGTCTCAGCTGACTGTTTCTACTTTGCGCATCGGACGCGTGGCAGGAGGCGGTAGTGAAAGTCCCTGCTGCTGGGCGGTCTGGACCGTATCATCAACAATTTCGCAGAGTTTGCCATAAGCCTCGACACGCGTTGCACCATGACAAACGCCGCCTGCGGGAAATAAGTCAGGACAGTAGCCAACATATAGCCGATCTTTGTTGCTCCAGCGGACAAACATCAAATATCGATCCTGTGGTTTCATGATTGGACCTGCCTTAATGCATTGCGAAGCTGCTTTTCTTGATATGGGTGCGCATCGGCACCGTCATGTCCTGAAATTAGCACAAATCCGCGAAAATTTGGGTGCACAAATTTGCGATGGCTGCCTTTGCCGGCATGAAGGCGCGTGAATCCCGCCTTCTCCAAATCCGCAACCAACTGACGAATTTTGCGCGGCACACATCGAAGCCAGCCAGCCACCTAGCGGAGATGCCAGCCACAATTCCGCCGCCAGGTTCAAATCCCCGCTTGTCGATTAATGAAAAACGCGAATAATTCGCGCGATCATCTCGTCGTCGGCAGACCGGCCGCTTTCCAGGCTTTGAAGCCGCCGGCCATGGAGCGGACGTTTTGATAGCCCATTTTTTGCAGGCTCTCGGCGGCAAGTGCGGATCGGCCGCCGCCGCCGCAGTGGCAGATGATCATTGCGTTTGGGTCGGCAACTTTTTCTTCAATATCGAGCTCGACGGTGCCGCGGCTCATGTGCATCGCCCCGGGAATATGTCCTTCGTCCCATTCGTCCTTTTCGCGGACATCAACGATCACTGCTTCGCCAGTATTCAATTTCGCAGCAGCATCCTGCGGCGAAATCTCGGTGATGTTCTTCTTTGCTTCCGCAACGAGTTTTTCGAAACCACTGTGTTCAGCCATCTTCAAAGCTAACCACGGATTACGCAGATGGCACGGATCGAAAAGCGGCGTCAAGCCGCCGCACTCCAAAGCGCTTCGCGCGAAATTCTGACGCGTGACTTCTGATTTCCGAACCATCCGTGTTATTCGCGTAATCCGTGGTTAAAATTTTCTATTCGTAGCGCCACGCTTCGAGGGGGCGGAGAGCGGAGGCTTTGCGCGGGGCAAACGAGCTGATGGAGATCAGTGTCGGCCAGTTCGCGCATCTAGCGTCAGTAATTGATTCCCTTTTTTGCGGCTTGGGTGTGAAGCGTTTCAGTGACTTTTTGATCGAATGCGTCGCCTTTGCCTTCGGCCGCGAGGCGTTTGTTTTCCGATTGTATGTACGCTTCGCGTTTCTTAGATATTTCTACGATCTGCTTTTGCAAGTCGGCACGGTCGTCACGGGCTTTTGCAATGCGCTCTTGCAGTTCGCTACGATCCAATTTCTGCAGCTCGGCCGGAAGCTGTTTCTGATCAATCTCGTCGAGCTTAAGCGTTTTGTCGTTGAGCGCATCGACCAATTCCCCGCGGCCCTGCACGGCTTTGCCGGTCTTGCTATTGTAGGTGAGTCGATCCGCCATCGCAGCAACGGGAGCACTCGCCGCCATTGCATATTTCGCGTGAACTTCGGCCTGCTGTTTACTGTCGCCATACGGGATGAGTGTGGCACCGATGCGTTCGTTAAGCCGGCCTAGCTCCTTGTCCATCGGCGTCGAAATCACAGCGACGTTACCCGATTGTGAAATGCCGACGTAACTGCCTTCCGACAGCTTCGCGATTTCCTGCCAGATCGGTTTGGTCTGAGGCATCTCACCACACTGAATGGTATTGATAATGAGGTCCTTTTCCGCTGCTTCCCGGCAGAGATCCGGATACTTCGGCCCGTTTGAATAATCCATGTGCGGCGGCGCGTCCCCAACCAGAAAGATGATCTTGAGGACCTTCCTGTCGCTACTCCAGGGCATCTTGTGAATGGCTTCAGCCAGCGCCTCGTTCACACTCTCCGGTGCATCACCGCCGCCACCGGCCTGGAACTCGCGCAGACGTCCGTAAATGGCATCGATGTCATCGGTGAGATTAAACGATTTCACGACGTACTCATCGCCGCGATCACGATAACCAATCAGCCCGAGCTTTAACTCCGGTGTCGGTTTCGCGCTGATCATCTCATTTGCTATCGACCAGATTTTTTGTTTCGCGCCTTCGATTAAACCGCCCATCGAACCGGTGGTATCGAGAACAAAACAGACCTCGATGCGCGGTTTGGATTGAGATGTTGGCACAGTCGTGGCGAACAAAGGCTGCCACAGGCTGAGCATTGCGGAGGCAGACAGGATTACCGGCAGAATGCCGTGAGTGGTTAGTGTTTTCATTGGGTTGTTATTCAGCGATTTCATAAACAGTGTTGCCGAGCGTGAGCACGACGTTTTGACCCAGCGCCAGCCACGGGCCGGCTTCGGGATGTTTTGTCAGGAGGTTGAAGTATTCTTCGGAGTTAAATTGAATGCGCTGGCGTTTAGCGGTGTTGTTCTGCGCTTTCGAATCGATCCATTGATTTCCGTTTTGGAAAAATGCGCGCCCGTTCACGAACCTGGACTGTTGAGTGTATTGACCAAGGCGCGTTGCCGCCGGGGTGCCAGCAGGAACCGCAGCAGCAAATCCCCGCAATGATTCGGAGGCACCGGAGGCGATCGATGCCGGTGCTTGCAGCGCAAACTTGAACGCATTCTGGCTGCGCGCGTTTGCGACGCCGTCCTCGCCTTCCTTCCTTTGCTTGAATCCGTCCCAGGCCTTGGCGACTTCGGCGCGAGTTGCTGCATCGGTGCTCATGCCCTGCATGGATCGATCAGCCATCGGCACACGCCGGCGATCTTCGTCCTCTACGATCAGATAAGCGGTGTACGGCGTAACAATTCCGTATTTCCTGGCCAGCTCGGTGGTTTCATCACGAAGCTCGACGGTTTCGCCGTGGATGCGGATTTCATCGAGGAGAAAGCCGACACGACGTGTCGCCCAAAGCCTCGGCACGTAATCGTCGGTGGTCTTGCGATCATCGAAATGCAGTTTGTAGGTAAAGGTCTGTTCGCGTCCGCCGACGTTGCCCGTCAGCCTCGCTTCGACATCGCCGGCGCCGCTGTATCGACCCGCCACCACGAGTTGGTCGCCCTTGAACAGATCGGGCAAATCTGTCGGGTACATCTTCGCGGTGCGAATACCACCGCCCAGATCCAGCCTTAGATTCGTTAGGGCGGGTTCTTTGATCCGCGTATAGAAATTCGAGACCTTGAGCTCGAGATCTTCATTCGCCAGAACGTATTGGCTGAAGGCGCGCGTACCCTCAGCGATTTGATCGAGCAACTGTGTGTTTACGTCCGAGCCGATCCCGAACGAAAAGATCCGAACGCCGCTCGCCGTTTTTGTGTTGGCAACGATTTCCTCGGGATTGCGGGTCCCCACCGTGGGCAAACCATCGGTCAGGAAAATGACGACAAATGGGCGATCGCTCTTGTCCGGCCGGACCTTGAGAGCGCTTTGCAGCGCATCCGCTATGGCCGTGCCGCCGATCGGCTTGAAGTCCTCGATGAAACTATTCGCTCGTTTGCGATGATCGGAATCCGCTTGGACCAATTCCCGGAAAAGCGGCTCGGCTTCTGTCGAGAACCGGACGATCTCGAAACGATCGTTGGCGTTGAGATTTTCCACGCAGAACCGCAATGCTTTTTGCGCCTGTTGCAGTTTAGCACCGGCCATTGAGCCCGATGTGTCCACAACGAAAACGACGTCTTTGGCTGCCGGCTTTGTTTCGTTAGTAATCGTCGGCGCAGCGAGAAGCAGAAAATACCCGTCATCACTATCGGGTTTGTAAGTGATCAACTTCAAGCCGACATCGCGTGTGTCGGAGCTGTAGACGAGCTGAAAATCCGTGTCCGGCTTTTCGTTTTTGCTCTCATACCCGATGACCGCTCGGTTAGGGCCATCGCGCTTGATCTCAACTTTGTGGCTGGGCGAATAGATCGAGGCGAGAGGCTCTGCGGTTTTGAGCTCAATTTTCACGCTGAGGTTTTTGATCGGCCTTGAAGAGAATTTCTCAGTGCTCAGCGGATACAGATAAGTGACTGTCCCGGAGTCGGACCGGAGCAGTTCCGTGTACGAAATCTTGATTGGCTTGCGGCTGTGCGGTTCGATCGGAAAAATGCGAACCTTGAAAAGATCCCGGCCGGCGTACTCCAGCAGCGCCGGGTCTCGCATCTTTCGCACAATATCTTCGTAAATGCCCCGTGCCTTGTCAGCCGGGAGCAACTCCGCATCGACGCTCTTGCCGCCGATTTCCATGCTGAATTTGTCGATGTGCGCCCCTTTCGGGACTGGGAACATGTAGAAGCCTTCCAGGCGTTGATCGTTAGGATTGTAGAACTCCTGGTTGATTGAGGTGATGGCAACCTGCCCATCAATTTTGACGTTGACCTGATGACTGGTGACTTCGAGCGGGGCGAACGGGAAGTGACCCGGTGGAATGTAGATCGGATGTTCGACGATGATGAAACCGTCTCCGCGGGATTGAAAGATGCTCCCGAGAAGGAAGAGCCCGATCGCTAGCACCAATTTTTTGTTCATGGAGCATTAGTCGGAAACTCCCGAAAAATGCTCCCGAGAAGCAAACAGGAGGCGTTCAACGAGCCGAACCAGACGCACTATTTTTGATCAGAAGTCCAGGCACAACGGTCGAACAACGCTAAGATGCTCCGTTCGCGAGGAGTTGTGATCGACCAGGACCTTTCCAGGACAGCCTCACCGCCGCCGGCAACGGATGTGGCGGCGACCGTTTCGGAGGCTCAAATCATTGCGGGCTGCCGCGCGGGAAATCCAGCCGCTTGGGATTCTCTGTTCGATAAATATTACGCCACGGTCGCCCGGTTTGTGTTTCAGCTCTCCGGCGATTTCAGCCACGAAGACACGGAAGAAATTTGTCAGGAAACATTTTTATCAGTGGTCAGAAATCTATCTTCGTTTCAAGGCCGCAGCTCATTTCAAACGTGGTTGCTGCGGATCGCGGCGAACAAGGCCATGGATTATCGGGAAAAAACGCGAGCCGCGAAAAGGGGTGGAAACGCGGTGCACGTCTCAATCGATGCGGGCCGAATTGATAACGAACCGCCTATTGATCCGCCGTCTACAAATCCTGGACCCGATGCATTGTTACAGATTGCCGAGACGAGCCGGCTGGTGAGGGACAGCCTTGATCGTCTCGGCGAACCGTGCCGGGAAATCATCGAGCTGCGCTACTTCGGTGAGCTAAGTTACGATGAAATAGCAGCGGCGTTGCGTTTGAACCCAAAAACGGTCAGCTCACGTTTAAGCAAGTGCCTGGATCGCTTGCTCATTATCGCAAAAGAAATTTTTCCACAGGATCATCGTTTGCCGTCTAATTAGTAGAATCATGCCGCCGGAACCAAAAAAACCGATCGAACAAATGCTCGAGGCGCAGGCAAAAGCGCGTCGCGCGCAATTTGGTGACGATCCAAAGATGCCGAATCCAATGCGCGCGCGCTTGCATGAGGAGATCGCGCGAGCAGGAGCGGCGGATGACGAAAAAGTCGAGTCACAAGAGTCATGGATAACAAGGTTTTGGCCGCGGGTAACCGTGGCGGCGGCACTGGCAACGTTGATCGTGCTCGTCCCGGCGATTTGGTGGAACCAATCACACCCGGGCGGCGACTCTGGTAACGTTGCGCTTCGTGACGGCGCTGCTGGAGCCGCGGTTGCAGTGAACCCCGCCGCAACTTCTGAGGATACTCTCGCAAAAACTCCGGCCGTGATCGCCACGACGCCAACGGTGAATCTGGCGGACAATAGTCAAATCAAGGTCGAACCCGCGACGAAGCCGGCTTCTGAAGCAACAGCTTTAGCCTCTTCAGGCCACATCGCACAAGGGCGCGCTGCGACCGAGTTCCCAGGTCAGGCAAAAAAGGGATTTGTCGATAAGGAGATTGCCAGTGCGAAAGTCCACACCGCCCCCGCGGCTGCACCTCCAGCCGGCACCGATTCCAAAGGCGAATCAGAGAGAATCGCGGCAGCCGCTCCATCGGTTGCACAACCGTCATCAGCCGGCGGCCTCGCAACCAGGCGGCAATTTTCCCAACAATCTGCGGTTCAATCTTTTCGAAACAATCTGCAGGTAAGCCGCGCTGCGAATGTGTTGAACACGTTTCAAGTTGAGCAACAAGGGAGTCAAATTCGCGTGCTCGATGCCGACGGATCGACCTACACAGGTAAGATCGAGCAATCGGCGAAGAGCGCGGCAGTCGACTCACCCGTGAGCGCGCGTCGGGATGCCGCCAAGCAGACGCTAAGATACGCTGCCAAGGCCGTCCGTGAAAATGAATCAGCCGCGCCTCAATCGTATTTCCGCGCGACGGGATACAACGTCAGTTTGAAAAAGAGGGTCGTGTTCGAGGGCAATTACACCGCGCCGCCGTCACAACAGTCAGCCAGGGCAGCGTCTAACGACAGAGAGCGAGCGGAGTCAAGCCGCGAACAGGCGCGTATCGTGGGAACCGTGCGCGTGAATGGAGAGCCACCCGTAGAGGTGGATGCGGTCGCAGAAACCCCGGAAGCGGCTGCGACGAAGAAGAGCGAGAAGTGATCAGATTTCTAATCTACTGATCGACACGAATAAATAGGAATTCGCATCAATGACGAAATCCGAATGACGAAACCCGAAAGGGGTCGGTGATTGTATCACGCTGAGTTCGTCATTCGGGTTTCGACATTCCTTCGTCATTCGACATTCGAGCTTTGTCATCCGTCTCATTCGTAACGGAGTGCTTCGATGGGGTCGAGCGCGGCGGCTTTGCGCGCGGGGTAAAAGCCGAAGAACACGCCTACGGCTGCGCTGAACAGAAACGCGATCGCGATTGAACTGATGGAAATCAGCGTTGGCCAATTCGCGTAGATCGACAGGACCCTCGATGCCGCGATGCCGCACAGGATGCCGATCACGCCGCCAACGGAACTCAATGTCACGGCTTCGATCAGGAATTGGGTGAGAATGTCGTTTCCGCGCGCGCCGACGGCCATGCGCACGCCAATTTCGCGAGTCCGCTCGGTTACGCTCACCAGCATGATGTTCATAATGCCAATGCCGCCGACGAGCAGCGACACGCCTGCGATTGCACCGAGCAGAACGGTCATCACCCGTGATGTGGCGGTGGCTGCTTCGGCGATTTCCTGTTGCGTGCGTACCGTAAAATCGTCGTCCCGCCCGGGGCGGATATTGTGCCGTTGTCGCAGCAACGAGATGATTTGTTGCTGAGCGGCTTCGACCTGGCGTTCATCGCCGATTTGCACATTGATGTTGCGCAATGTGGTGCCACCGATCACGCGTTTCATCGCGCTGGTGTATGGCATAACCACGATGTCGTCCTGGTCTACGCCTTGCGGGCTCAGCCCCTTGGGCGTGAGGATGCCAAGAATTGTGAACGGCACATTCTTGATCCGTAAAATCTGGCCGATCGGATTTTCGTTGCCATAAATTTGCATCCCCGTCGTGCGGCCAATAACGCAAACCTTGTTCGCGCTGCGCACATCCTGCGGCGTGAAGGGCGCGCCGTCGGCCAGCGGCCATTGGCGAATGTCGAAGTAATCCGCTGATTCGCCATAGATCCTGGTGAACCAGTTTTGATTTCCGGCTGCGACCTGTGTGGTCGAAACCACTTCCTCGCTGACAGCGATCACGCCCGGCACTTCGCGCCGGATCGCTTCGGCGTCTTCAATTTTCAATGTGCCAGCGCCGCCCCACCCGGTGCGAATACCGCTCGAGGTGGTGCTTCCGGAAAAAATCAGAATCACATTTTCTCCGAGACTGGCGATTTGTGCTTCCACCTGCGCCTTGGCGCCGTTGCCGATTCCGACCATGGCGATGACCGCGCCGACGCCGATGATGATCCCAAGGGCTGTCAGCACCGAACGCATCTTGTTCCGGCGCAATGCGCGGTAAGCGACGTGAAATGTGGGTCCGATCCGCATTTGATTTGTTGAAGCGTTAAACAGTTGAAGCAAATGGCTGTTGAAGCTGTGTTGCGGCGTTCGTGCGCTGTGTCACGAGATGATCATTGAGAATCAGTCCGTCGCGCATCATGACGTTGCGTTGCGCGTACGCGGCGATGTCCTGCTCGTGCGTTACCATGATGATGGTGATGCCGTGCTCGTTGAGTTGCTGGAAAATGGCCATGATCTCGACGCTGGTTCGGCTGTCGAGATTGCCGGTCGGTTCATCCGCCAGCAGCATCTCGGGCTCGTTGATCAACGCGCGCGCGATCGCAACGCGCTGTTGCTGACCGCCGGAAAGCTGACTCGGATAATGGTCCTCACGACCCGCGAGCCCCACGGACGCGAGTACGCGATCCGCCTTTTCGCGGAGTTGCGTGTGTGAGAGATGCTGTGCGCTGTAAATTAGCGGCAATTCCGCGTTCTCGCGCGCCGATGTGCGCGCCAGCAGATTGAAACTCTGAAACACGAAACCGAGCTTGCGATTACGAATCTCTGCGAGCTGATCGCGATCGAGGCTGGAAACGTCTGCATTATCCAGGAAGTAGTGACCGAAACTCGGACGGTCGAGGCAGCCGAGGATGTTCATGAGCGTCGATTTGCCCGAGCCGCTCGCGCCCATTAACGCGACGAATTCGCCGCGTTTAATTTCAAGCGATACTCCGCGTACGGCGGGCACTTCCATTTCGCCAGTGCGATAAATCTTTTGCACGTCAACGAGCCTAACGAGTGCGCCGTTGTTCATGTGTGATTTTCATTAACACCTCGCTTGAGCGAGGTGATTGACCAGAAGTAAGCGAGTGTAAACCGCTTCAGCGGTTTCTCTGGCGCTGTGAAAACCGCTAAAGCGGTTGTGATTCCCATGGCATTGGCGATCACCGCGCTGAAGCGCGGTGTTAATGAGATGCTTCTGGACGCCAGCGCTTCTTTGCGAGGATTTCATGACCTATCAAAATCTTCGTCGACCGCCTGAGAATGGATTCGCCGGCGTGGAGGCGTGAGATTGCGGGGTCATCTCTGCCGTCACAACGCGATCGCCCTCCTTCAAACCTTCGACGACTTCAGTCACGACACCGTCGCTGATTCCTGTTTTGATTTGGACCGGCGTGGGTTTGCTGCCGGACAAGAGGTAAATCGTGCGTTCGCTCGTTCGCCGTTCGCGGCTACTCGTGCCCTGTCTCGTCGCGCCTGGAGGTCGCGATCCACCCTTACTCGCTGGGTTCAACGACGACGTTGAGCCCGCTTCAGCAGGGCGATATCGTAGCGCCGCGTTCTTGATTTGAAGCACGTTGTCCTTGCGCGCGGAGATGATTGAAACATTTGCCGTCATTCCCGGCTTCAGTTTCAAATCCGGATTACTCACGCCAATGACCGTGTCGTAAGTCACGACGTTCTGGACCGTGATCGGTGCGTTGCGGACCTGCACAACTTTTCCGTGGAACGTTTGCGTCGGGAATGCGTCCACAGTGAAGTCGACGTCTTGTCCCACTTGCACCATGCCGACGTCTGCCTCAGCCACGTTCGAATCGATTTGCATTTTCGTGAGGTCATTTGCGATTTGGAAAATCACCGGCGCCTGCAAGCTGGCGGCGACAGTCTGGCCAACATCCACGCTGCGCGAGATCACCACGCCATCGATGGGCGATGTGATCGTGCAGTGCTCCAGATCCGCTTTCGCTTTGTCCAGCGCGCCTTGTTTGATTTTCACGTTGGCTTCGGCTTGATGAAGGTTCGCCGTGGCCTGATCGAGATCCGCCTGGGACGAAGTTTTTCTGGCAAAAAGGTCTTCGGTGCGTTTGGCGTTCAGTTTCGCAAGCTCAAGAGCAGACTGCGCGCTCGCCACGTCGCCTTCGGCCTGAGTCACTGTGGCCTGAAAAAGTGCCGGATCGATCTGCGCCACTACCTGGCCGGCTTTGACCTGGGAATTAAAATCCACGAAGAGCTTGGAGATGTTCCCGGAGACCTGGCTGCCCACTTGCACGTTGACCACAGGATTTAGCGTACCGGTAGCGGTAACCGCCTGCGTAATCGGCCCGCGCGTGACGGTTGCGGTCTGGT
Source organism: uncultured Verrucomicrobiae bacterium (assembly GCA_963753675.1). Lineage (GTDB taxonomy): Bacteria > Verrucomicrobiota > Verrucomicrobiia > Chthoniobacterales > UBA10450 > Udaeobacter. The sequence continues at coordinate 344,856 of CAVWCZ010000002.1, forward strand.
ACTCTGCAGTGCCATTGTTGCGGAACTGCCGAATAACAAACGCAATGACTAGCAGCCCGACAATAACGGCGATCCAGGGGTAAAAACGTTTCATTCAATCGGTGGTTGACTGCTCCTGTAAGCCATCTCGTAATGTCATTCTGAGCGGAGCGAAGAATCTCTGGTCATTTGTGGATCGATGATCGCAGAAAAATAAATCGAGATGTTTCGCTTCGCTCAACATGACAAGTCGTCTATGGATTTCGCTCTACAGATCAATGACAGCCAAACGTGATGCGCCGTTACATCGAAATCTATTCCATCATGCTGCGCAACTCGCTCATCCGGGATATGAGTTTCAAGGCGAACTTTCTTCTGTGGATGGCGGTGGAGATTTTGTGGTTCTGCGGACAAATCGTCTTTTTCAGTATCATTTTCGGGAACGTCGATCACATCGGCGACTGGACAAAGTGGGAAGTGGTGCTGCTAGTCGGCACCCACCAGATCATCGCGCAGCTTTTCCAGGCGTTCTTTTTTGTGAACGTGGCAAATATTCCGGAACTCGTGCGCACTGGAAAGCTGGATTCTGTTTTGGTGTTGCCTATCGACAGCCAGTTTGCCGTCTCCACGAAGCAATTCGGGCTGGATAGTATCGTGAACGCCTTGCTTGGCGCGGTCGTGGTTTGCGTCTCGTTGGCGAAACTGTCCATGATGCCGAGTCTACTTTCCATTTTGCTTTATGTCGTGGCGCTTGGTTTCGGCATCGCGGTGCATTACTCGATCATGCTCGGCCTGGCCGCGGTCAGCTTTTGGATCATTCGCGCACAGGGACTGGTTTATGGCTATTTCAACTTTTTGAACATTGCGCGGTATCCAGACGTAATTTTTCCGTGGCTTTTCCGACTGGTTTTCGGCTGGGTGATTCCAGTCGTGATCATAGCGAACATTCCCGCCCGCCTGCTCATCAAATCCTTCGGTCAACCGGTTCCGCTGATGCTTCATCTCATCATCGCGTCGACGATTGTGTTCTGGCTTTCGCGGGTATTTTGGAAATTTGCCCTGCGACACTATTCCAGCGCCAGCTCGTAACTGTAGGGTGCGCTGTCCTCAGCGCAGTGATCAACGAATATCCGCTGAGGACAGCGGACGCTACAGCTTTGAGATCGCGTCATTTATTGACGAAAGTGATCTCGACCGCGACGCTCGATTAGCTTAGGTGTCTCGGCGATGATCATTGAAGTTAAAGTTCCTTCGGTTGGGGAATCGGTGACCAGCGGAGTAATCTCTGCCTGGCACAAAAAATCCGGTGATTTTGTGAACGAAGGCGACCCGCTTTTCGCTCTCGAGACCGACAAGGTCTCCACGGATATCGTGGCCGAAAAATCCGGCGTGCTCGAAACAAAAGTGCCCGAAGGCAAGGAAGTAAAGATCGGCGAAGTGGTTGCCGCGATTGACGATGCAAAAGAAGCGCCCGAAGGAAAGAAGTCAGCTGCGCCGCCGAGGAAAAAGAAAACGTCTGAGGAAAAAAAGAGAGAGCCTGGGCCAGAGGAAAAGACAGCTGTAGCCGCGGGCGGCTTGTCCGCCGTAGCCTCCGCGAAGGCGGATGACCGCGGGGGGTCTGGCGCGGGAGCGAAACCTGCTCAGCCGGAGTCAACGCCTCCGGCTACAGATCTCTCGCCTGCGGTGCGCCGTATTGTGGAGGAAGAGAAGATTGCGCTGGAAGAGATTGTCGGCACAGGCCCCGGCGGCCGCCTAACGAAAACCGACGTGCTGAAAGCCGTCGAAGAACGCGGCAAGGCTAGCGAAAAAATTGAAGCTGGAGAACGTCAACCCTCAGCGGACTTGTCCGCCGAAGCCTCGGCGAAGGCGGAAGCGCGGTTCACCCGCAAGAAGATGTCGCCCTTGCGGCGGAAGATCGCGCAGCAACTTGTGATGGCGCAACACACGGCTGCGATCCTAACTACATTTAACGAATGCGACATGAGTGCAGTGCAGGAATTGCGCCATGGCAAACAGGAAGAGTTCACCAAAAAGCATGGCGTCAAACTCGGGCTGATGTCGTTCTTTGTTAAGGCGAGCGTGGAAGCGCTGAAAGCGGTGCCTGTCGTGAATGGCCGCATCGAAGACGACGATTTCATTCAGAACAACTTCTACGACATCGGCGTGGCGGTGGGGACCGAGCGCGGATTGGTTGTGCCAGTGGTTCGCGACGCTGATAAGAAAAGCTTTGCCGATTTGGAGCGTGACATTGCCGATTACGCGACGCGGGCGCACGACGGAAAATTGAAGCTAGAGGACCTTCAGGGTGGCACATTCACCATCACAAATGGCGGAGTGTACGGCTCGCTCTTTGCCACGCCGATTTTGAATCCGCCGCAGAGCGGCATCCTCGGGATGCACAAGATCATGCCGCGCCCGATGGCGGTCGATGGCAAAGTGGAAGTCCGCCCAATGATGTATCTGGCGCTCAGCTACGATCACCGCTCCATCGATGGGAAGGAGGCGGTTACCTTCCTTATTAAAGTGAAAGAATGCATCGAGGATCCGAACAAACTGCCGCTGGATTTCTAGTATGGCGCTTTGTCATGGCCGGAAGACATGATCAGAGATTCTTCGCTTCGGCCAGAATGACAGCCCTTACTACCGTTACTTTGTCATGTTGAGCGAAAGCGAAACATCTCGGATTCTTCCGTACGCATGCGCAACCACGATTATTGGGTGTACATTCTTAGCAACAAACACTGCACGACATTGTACATCGGGATTACGAATAACATCGCGCGTCGTCTGTACCAGCACAGGCACGGAGATGTAGACGGCTTCACGAAACGCTATCATTTGAACCGGCTCGTTTGGGTTGAGCATTTTCGCAACGTGAAGGATGCGATCGCCTGCGAGAAGAAACTGAAGGGCTGGCGCCGCAGTAGGAAAATCGCACTTATCGAACAAACGAATCCACGATGGTTCGATCTCAGTGAGGATTGGGAACAGCAGCAAAAGTTCTACGATCGCGCTTGGGAGACAGAAGAAATGATCAGAGATTCTTCGCTTCGCTCAGAATGACACCAAACGTGTGTTGCTTGTCACGTTGAGCGGAGCGAAACATCTCTGATCACACTTTTTACATTGAATAATCAGAGATTCTTCGCTTCGCTCAGAATGACAAAACAAGCAGATGGAAAAATTTGATGTTGTTATCATCGGTTCAGGACCTGGCGGGTACGTTGCTGCGATCCGGTCCGGGCAACTCGGGTTGAAGACTGCGCTTGTCGAAAAGGACAAGGAACTTGGAGGCACCTGTCTCAACGTCGGCTGCATCCCGAGCAAAGCGCTGCTCACGTCGAGCGATCATTTGATCTTTGTCAAAAAAGAAGCGGCCAAACACGGCATCGTCATCGACGGCGCGCGCGCGGATCTCGCGAAGATGCAGGAGCGAAAGAACAAGGTTGTAAAAACGTTCAATAGCGGCGTGCGCTCGCTGATGAAGGCGAACAAGGTGACGGTGATCGAAGGCCTTGGGACGATCAGTGCACCGGGAAAAGTTTCGATCAAATCGTCCAGCGGCGAGACGCAGGAGATCGAGACGAAAAACATCGTCATCGCTACGGGGAGCGCGCCGGTGGAATTGCCGTTCGCGAAATTTGACGGCACAACAATCGTTAGCAGCACGGAAGCGCTGGAGTTCACCGAGCCGCCAAAAAAACTGGTCGTTATCGGCGCTGGTGCGATCGGCCTCGAACTCGGTTCTGTCTGGAACCGGCTCGGTTCCGAAGTAACGATGCTGGAATTTCTCCCGCGCATTGCGCTCGGGTTCGATCTCGAACTGTCGAACCTGCTTCAGCGTCTGCTGACACAACAGGGCATGACTTTCCACCTCGAATCGAAAGTGAGCGCGGTAAACGTGGACGGCGGCCGCGCTACTGTGACCGCAACGAAAGATGGTCAGGAACTGAAATTCGACGCAGACAAAGTGCTCGTTTCAGTCGGGCGTCGTCCGTTCTCTGATGGTTTGGGAGGAGAGAAAATCGGTGTGGCACTCGATGAAAAGAAACGCATCAAAGTAGACGAACATTTCCGCACCAATGTCGAAGGAATTTATGCCATCGGTGATGTCATCGCCGGACCTATGCTGGCCCACAAAGCTGAAGATGAAGGAATCGCCTGTGTCGAAATCATCGCGGGCAAAGCCGGCCACGTGAACTACCAGGCCATAGCCGGCATCATTTACACAAACCCGGAGCTGGCAGGTGTCGGTCTCACCGAAGATCAAGCCAAAGAGCAGGGGATCGATGTCCGCATTGGCAGATTTCCATTTCGCGCCAACAGCCGGGCGCTCTGCATCGATGACGTGGAAGGAATGGTCAAGTTTATTGCCGACGCAAAAACCGATCGCGTCCTCGGAGCCCACATCCTGCATCATATGGCTTCGGAATTAATCGCGGAGGCTGTGTCGGTGATTGAGTTCGGCGGCAGCTCCGAAGACATCGGCCGGACCTGCCATTCGCATCCAACCTTGAGCGAAGCCGTTCGGGAAGCTGCGCTCAACGTCGAAAAACGCGCGCTGCACATCATCAATCGCTGAACATCGATTGAATGTGACCTGCCGGCTCGCTAAGTATTACTTCGGCACAAACGGCCAGAAGATAGGAATGAAAATGCTGGCGACGATCCAGAGGATGATGTTAAGCGGCGCGCCGATTTTCGGGAAATCAGCAAAGCGATAACCGCCCGCGCCAAAGACGTAGGTGTTGGTCTGATGTCCGATGGGCGTGGCAAAACTCGCGGCGCAACCAAACATGACCGCAACGGCAAATGGTCGAGCATCCACTCCCATCGTTGCTGCGATCTCGAATGCGATCGGAGTAATTAATAGAGCAACGGCGTTGTTGCTGATCAGCTCAGTGAGAATCGTTGCGAGTAAATACATCACCGAAAGCGCCACGCGCGGCCCGAAATGGCCGACCGCCCCGGTGACACCGCTGGCGATGAGATGGGCGGCACCGGTTTTTTCCATGGCAGCACCGAGCGCAAGCATGCCGAAGATCATGTAGAGAATTCTCCATTGAATGGCGCCGCGTGCTTCCTCGATGTCGAGACAGCGCGTGAGGACGACGAAAATCGCGGCGATAAGCGCGAGGGCGGCAATGGGCAGCACATGAAACGCCGCGAACACAATCACGCTGAGTATTGCGGCGACCGCCAGCGGCGCTTTATGCCGTCGAAACGCGCGTTGCGTCGGCTCGGTGAGACTGAGGAAATCGCGCTCCTGCATGAGCCGATGAATCGCTTCGGGCGGACCTTGCACCAGCAGCGTGTCGCCAAAATCCAGCTCGACGTCCTGAAAATTTTCCCGGAGATTTTCACCCTGGCGATGCACGGCCAGGATCAGCACCCCATAACGCTGCTCGAAATTGAGCTCGCGCAGCGTCTTGCCCAGAAAAGTGGAGCGATTCCCGAGGATTCCCTCCATCAAGATGGTCTGTTGTTCACGGATAGCTTCGAGGCCGAGGTCGGCTTCCGATTGGAAAACCACGCCGGACATTTCCTTGATTCCTTTCACGCCGGCGATTGAGCTTTCGAGAAGGAGCTGGTCGCCGGCGGCAAATCGCAAACTATTTAGCGGGGTCCTGAGCCGCTCGCCGCCGCGCACCACCGTAATGATCTGCGCTTCGCGTAATCGCGCGAGCGGCGTTTCTGCGATTGTCTTACCCACCAGAGGCGACGCCTTACTAATCACGGCCTGGGTGAGAAATTGTCGCGATATCCCCGCATCGATAAGAGCCGCGAGCGTTTCCCGTTTGGGTAAAAGGTAGCGCGCAAAGGCCAGCAAATATCCAACGCCGACGACCGCGAAAATGATTCCCAGCGGTGTAATCTCAAACATCCCAAATGGGGCGAGACCCTGGCGTCGCACAATTCCATCGACAAGCAGATTCGTAGAGGTGCCGATAAGCGTGATCGTGCCGCCGAAGATGGAGAAATAGGAAAGCGGAATAAGCAGACGTGATGCCTTCAAATTCGTGTTGCGTGCGAGGGCGAGAACCACAGGTACGAACACAACCACCACCGGCATGTGATTGATGAGGGCTGAGAGTGGCAGCGTCAATGCGGCCAGAGCGAGCGCCGCCCGCCATTCAGTCGTTCCGGCCATCCGGGTGAAAATGCGCCCGAGAGAATCAATCACGCCGGTGCGTTCCAGGCCGGCGCTTATCACAAACATGCAACCAATCACAATCGGCGCGCTGTTACTGAAGACGCTGAGTGTTTCGTCGGCTGTAAGTATGCCGGAGACCAGAAGCACACCCATCGCGCTTAGCGCCACCAGATCTGGCGAAAGCCATTCGCGCAGGAACGCAGCGAAAACCGCTACCACCAGGCAGAAAACGATAATGAGATTAAGGGTGTGCGCGCCCATTCTTCGGTTCCAGACTTCAGGCCGGGCGATTGTGCGCCGACAACGTCGCCGATCACAACTACGAAATCGTCAGCTCACTCTGACCGACGCGAGAGCGCGAGTCGTGTATCGCGCCGCCTGATTACCAATAGCGTCACAAACGCAGAAACTGCGCAGATGATCGCGCCGAACGCGAGCGCAAATGGTGTGCCCGCCCAGTGCGCAACCGCGCCGGCTTCGAGACTGCCGAGCGGAATCATTGCGCCGAACACCAGGGACCATACGCCCATGACACGTCCGCGCATTTCGTCAGGCACAATGGTTTGCAGCAGAGTATTCGAAGTTGAGAAGAACAACAGCATCCCGAAACCGGCGGTGAAAAGAAACGCCAGCGCAACATAGAAGTTTCGCGTGAGCGCCAACGCGAACAGACTAGCCGCGAATAGCCAGACTCCGCCCAATGCGAGTCTGCGTGGGACAAACAAATGGCCGTACGTGGCCACCGCCAGTGCGCCAATGAATGCGCCTGTCCCGCTGGCAGACATCAACACGCCGTAGCCGTTAGCGCCGCGGCCTAACACATCACGAGCAAACGCCGGCATGAGCACCGTGTACGACCAACCGAAAGTTCCGATAGCTAAAAACAGGAGCAAAATTGTGCGCACACGCTGATGTTTGATCGAGTAAAGGATTCCTTCCCGCGCGTGCTTGCCGGCAGAGACGACGTCGATTTTGCGTATGAACGGCGGCAGACGCATCAGCAAAAACCCGACGATCACCGCGATAAAACTGAGTCCGTTGAGGAAAAAACACATCGCCACACCCACCGCGCCGATCATCAGGCCGGCTAATGACGGCCCGACAACGCGCGCGCCGTTTACGATCGAGCTATTAAGGGAGATCGCGTTCAGCAAATCTTCGCGGCTGGTCATTTCGACCGTGAACGCCTGGCGCGCAGGCATGTCGAAGCCCAGGGCGATGCCATTCAGTGCTGCGATGATGATGATGAACAAAGGTGAGGCGAACCCGAGCCATACACCTGCCGCGAGCACAAATGCGCAGATCATCTGCGCTGATTGCGTCGCCACAAGAATGGAGCGTTTCGGATAGAGATCTGCCAGCGCGCCGCCCCAGACCGACGAGAGCACCATCGGTGCAGAGCCGATGGCAGACACCAGGCCGAGCAAAAATTTCGAGTTGGTGATCTGATAAACGAACCAGCTCATCGCTGTCTGTTGCATCCACGTGCCGGAAAGCGATACGAGCTGGCCCCAGAAGAAGAGACGATAATTGCGATATCGCAGTGCGCGAAACGTGTGCCGCCATGTGATACCGCCTACCGGCACGCGGTGCTGTTGCCCGCTAATGTCTTCCGGCACGCGTCCTGTTTCGGTGGTTTTTGCCGGCATCGATTATGATGGCTGGCGAGAGCGAGAATTGCAAAAATGCGCCTTGTTCTTTACGCACTGCAAATTGTTGTAGCGGCGTTCGTCGCGGCGAACGCCGATTTTAATGCAGGTGCTTGGCACAAGCACCTCTACAACTGCCTGAATGTGCTAATTTCGAACTGTGGAAAGCACAGAGGCAATCCTTCTTCGCAAACGAAAATTCAGCGATTCCACTCTTATCGTGTCGTGGTGTACGGAATCATTTGGCTGCATTCAGACGATCGCCAAAGGCGCGCGGCGACCGAAAAGTCCGTTTTCCGGGAAACTGGATTTGTTTTTCGAGGCTGAGATTTCCTTTGCGCGGAGCCGCAAATCCGATCTGCACACGCTCACGGAAGTCGTCCTTAAAAATCCGTTTCCCGGAATTCGGAGCAATTATTTGCGTACGCAGACTGGCGCATATTTTGTCGAGCTGATCGAGATCTGCACGGAGCGCGATCACCGGGAGCCAGAATTGTTTGACCTGTTGCGTCGGGCGTTCAGTTATCTTGATGCAAACGATCCGATGCCGCGCGCGGTTACGCATTTTGAGACTGAGCTGGCACGCATCGCTGGTGTGCACGATGAAAAAAAACTGAAAGCGGATCCGGCGTTTGCACTGGGAAATTTGTTTGGGCGACTGCCGCTCTCGCGGACGCCGCTCTTGAAAACCGTCGCAGCACAGGCGAAGAAAAGTGCCACATGAGATCACGGACTCTGCTCATTGCGTTTGTAATTGGTAGTCTGACTTCTCTTGCAGCTGCGAAGGAGGTCTACAAGTTCGATCAGTCCGGCTCGACGATTGGTTTCAGTGTGCATCAGTTCCTTGGCACGACGCGTGGCAAATTCACCAGTTTCAGCGGCAGAATCGAAATCGACCGCACGCGCCCGGAGAATTCCTCGGTCACAGCGCAAATCGATGTGCGCAGCCTCAATACAAACATTAAGAAGCGGGACGATCATCTTCGCAGCGCAGAGTTTTTTAACGTGGAAAAGTTTCCCAATATGACGTTCAAAAGCCGGAGCGTGAAACGGACTGGCCCGCAAAGCGGCGATATCCTCGGCGACCTAACGATGCATGGCGTTACGAAAGCGGTCACGCTTCATGTGAAACTGCTGACGCCGGCTAACGAAGCGAACCGGACACGCTGGGCCGTAACAACCAATCCGGTCGACCGGCGTAACTTCAATTTGATGTTCGCTCCTGCGACGGAAACGATTTCGGGAATCAGCCAGACGGTTGCGATCAACATGGAGATCGAAGCAAAGCGCGCGGACTGATATGGCGTAGTGTGATTTTAAGCAAAGCATGGTCATCCTGAGCGGAGCGCGGCGAAGTCGAAGGATCTCGTGGAATTACCCTTGGTTGTGTTACGGGATTCCTCGACTTCGCTCGGAATGACGGAAGCATGGAAATCATTCCTCTCGGAGACTCGGCGTTGATTCTGCGCCTGCGTGTGCAATTTAACGATTCACCCAACGAGACGCTCGACCAGGTTCTGCGCGCTTTTCAACAGCTTCGTAAAGCTGAGATTCCGGGTGTGATTGAACTCGCGCCGGCTTACACCGGCGTGGCGGTGTTTTTCGATCCGATTACAATCGCCAGATCGAGTGGAACACCTGACCAAGTGTTCGATTGGCTGGCGGAACGGATTCGCCGGGTTGTAGCCGGGGGCGTCCACCCCGGTCGACGGGTAAGACGTCGAAAGAGCGATGTTCGCATCATGGAAATCCCAGTTTGTTATGATCCCGAGTTTGCTCTGGATCTGGATGATGTTGCCCGCAACACTCAGATATCGACACAGCAAATCGTCGATCTCCACAGTGCCGCAGAGTACCGGGTGGCATGCATCGGCTTTGTTCCCGGCTTTCCGTTTCTGACAGGGTTGCCAGAAAAATTGGCGACACCGCGACGCGACGTGCCGCGAAAAGAAATCCCTGCCGGTTCCGTTGGAATTGGCGGCGCACAAACGGGAATTTATCCGTTACGTTCACCAGGTGGCTGGAATCTGATCGGCCGCACTCCACTTAGGCTCTTCGATCCGACAAAAAATCCGCCAACGCTTTTGTGTCCGGGCGATCGCGTGCGCTTTCGTGCGATCACACGCGAGGAGTTTGAGCGAATGAAGCAATGAAAGGATCGTCATCCCGAGCGGAGCGCAGCGTAGCCGAGGGATCCCGCGGCATCGCCGTTGGGTTCCACCCCGGGATTCCTCCACTTCGGTCGGAATGACAGCAATCGTACATCGCTCAGGATTTCTCACGTCGGTGCAGGACCTGGGCCGGACTGGGTTTCGGCAGTTTGGTCTTTCGACCAGCGGCGCGCTGGATTGCTTTGCATTGCGCGTGGCAAATCTGCTTGTTGGCAATGATGAAGGCGCGGCTGGGCTCGAAGTCACACTGGGCGGTTTGCGTTTACGCTTCCAGGACGAGCGAATCGTCGCCTGGTGCGGTGGCGAATTCGATGTGCAGATTGGATCACAACCGCTGCCAGCCGGGCACATTGCGCATCTGCGTTCTGGCGACGAATTGAGATTTGGCCGTCCTCAAATTGGTTGCCGATGCTGGCTCGCAATTTCCGGTGGAGTGGATGCCCCGGTTGTTCTCGACAGTCGCTCCACAGATTTGCGGGCGAATTTTGGCGGGATCGAAGGGCGCGCTTTGCGTGATGGAGACCAGGTTCCGTTGGGAGAGTTTCGGCGGTCGCAGACCGCCGCTACAGAAGGAATTTCCTCGTGGACTGCTCCGCATGATTGGGCAAGCCCGGCGCAGCGAAATCCCGTTTTGCGGTTCGTTCGCGGCGTAGATTGGGAACGCTTCAACGTTTCAACTCCGAAAGCGTTCGCGAGCGAGGCGCTTCAACTCCTAACGAGTGAGACTTTCACAGTTTCACCCGATTCGGATCGCATGGGCGTGCGCTTTGCTGGTCCTGAGTTAAAACGCGAGGACAAAACCGATCTTGTTTCCGAAGCAGTCGCACCCGGCACGATCCAGGTTCCACCGGGTAGGAAACCGATTTTGCTTTTGCAAGATTGCCAAACTATCGGTGGCTATCCGAAAATCTCGCACGTGATCACGTTCGACCTTGGTATTGCAGCGCAACTTCGCGGTGGCGATCGAGTTCGCTTTTCCGAGGTGTCGCTGGCCGATGCACATCGGCTCTTACTGCAACGCGAGCGCGATCTCGAGCGCTTCAGGATCGGGCTGAGTCTGCAGACCACATGAAATTGTTTGTCGATCTAAACGCCGATCTCGGGGAAGGCTCAGGGCATGATGCCGAGCTATTCGCGCTAATCAGCTCGGCGAATATCGCAATCGGTTTTCATGCCGGAGATCCGGCTTCGATTTTCGACTCAATTTGCGCTGCCAAGGAAAAAGGTGTGGCGGTGGGCGCGCACCCGAGTTTTGCGGATCGCGAGAATTTTGGGCGCAAAGAAATTGCTGTTCCCGTCCCGGAGTTGTTCGCGCAACTTGTGTATCAAATTGGCGCTTTTCAGTCGTTGGCGCTTGCCGCTGGGATTCGACCAAATCACGTAAAGCCGCACGGCGCGCTATATAACATGGCGGTGCGCGATGAAGAAATGGCGGAGGCCATCGCGCGCGCAACAGTCGCGGTCGACCCCTCGTTGATTCTGTTTGCGCCTGCGAACAGCGCGATGGAACGCGCCGGGAGAAAAACGGGTTTGGAGATTGCTCGCGAAATTTTCGCGGACCGGAATTATCTAGACGACGGCTGGCTTGTTCCCCGTACGCGACCGGACGCATTGCTTCACGACCCAAAGCAAGCAGCCGAGCGAGTTTTGCGGATGTTGCGCGAAGGCAAAGTGCGTTCTGTCGAAAGTCGCGATATCGAGGTGCATGGCGAAACGATTTGTGTCCACGGTGACACACCCGGAGCCGTCGAGTTTGCGCGCGAATTGCGGATGCAACTCGAGAGGGAAGGCGTCAGAATCAACGCACCGAAAAGGTCGAGGTAGAATGCGGTGGACTTGCGGTTCAGGAGATGGGAAACTGAGCCTTGGCATGAGCATGACGACCGAAGCGCTCTACGACGACGGGAAATTGATCTTGCAACGACCGCTGCCTTTGCCGGGCAAAACGCGCGTCCTTGTCACGGTTGAAACTGATCCTGAGCGTGGCGCTTGGTTGCGAGTCTCGGAAGAAACTCTTCTGCGGACTTGGGACAATTCCGATGACGATGTCTTCAATGAATTACTCACGAAATGACATCGTCTTGTTACCAATTTCATTCAGCGATCTGACGAGTCGAAAATTCGGCCTGCGATTGTGACTGGCAAACAACGCTCCGACGTCTTTGTCGTACCGATCTCATCGCGACTAGGAAATACAGACTGGCCCCTTGAGGAATGGTCGGCGGCAGGTTTAAACGTCCCGTGCGGGATCAAGGCCCAAGTAGCCACGGTAGAAGAGCAGCGGATCATTAAGATCATCGGGAAACTACAGGTGCCCGATACAGAAACGTTGAACACACGGTTACGAAGCTGGCTCCAGCTTTGAGGCGACCAATGAGCAACAAAGCGAACAATCAGGGCGAGCGGACTAGCCTGGTTCGTTCGCTCGGGCCGATTGACGCAACCATGATTGTGATCGGCTCGATGATCGGGTCCGGGATCTTCATCGTGTCAGCCGAATCGTCGCGATTGACTGGCGCGCCGGGATGGTTGTTGCTCGCCTGGGCGCTTGCAGGGCTACTGACCATTACCGGCGCGCTCTGTTGCTCGGAGTTGGCGACCATGATGCCGCACGCAGGCGGCGTTTATGTTTTTCTGCGCGAAGCATACGGACGTTCCCTCGGATTTTTGTATGGCTGGACGTTGTTTTTGGTTGTTCAAACGGGAACCATCGCTGCAGTGGCGATTGCGTTCGCAAAATTTATTGGCGTTTTTAGTGTTTCAGTTTCACCGGACAATTACCTCATCGCGCCAGTCCCGTTAGGCGGTTACGCGATCAGCTTGTCCACGGAACAACTGGTCGCTATCGCCTTGATCGCGTTGCTCACGTGGACGAACACGCGGGGGCTTGAGGTTGGAAAAATTGTCCAGAACACTTTCACATTTGCGAAGACAGCTGCGCTTGCCGCAGTGGTTGTGATCGGCCTCTGGTTAGGCTGGAAGGCCAGTTCTGCCGCACTGAGTTCGCCCTGGTGGGACTCGTGGGCCAACGGCTGGAACCCGCGGGCTGCGCAGCCTGGTCTCACAGTCACAGGCGGCTTCGCGCTCGCTCTGCTTTTTGGAAGATCGATGGTAGGCCCTCTTTTTGCGCAGACTGCATGGACGAATGTCACATTCATCGGCAGCGAAGTGCGCAATCCGGGAAAAAATTTGGTGCGCGCGCTTGTCGGAGGCTGCGGCATTGTGGTGGTACTCTATTTACTGGCGAACGTTGCTTACCTGGCGGTCCTGCCATTTCCGGAGATCCAACATGCGCCACAAAATCGCGTCGCTGTAGCGATGATGAACGCCATCTTCGGCCGGCCCGGCGCGATGTGCATGGCCGCCGCGATCATGATTTCCACGTTCGGTTGCGACAACGGACTGATTCTCGCTGGAGCCCGCGTTTATTACGCCATGGCGCGCGATGGGCTGTTTTTCCAAAAAATCGGGAGTACCAACCGCTTTCACGTTCCCGCTGCAGCGTTGGTGGCACAGGGAATCTGGACAGCGTGCCTGGTATTGCCGCGCACTGTGACAATCAACGCCGCCACTCACGAACCGAGTTACGGAAATGTTTACAATCAATTGCTCGAATACATCGTCTCGGCCGATTTGGTCTTTTATCTTTTGATGATTGGCGCTTTGATACTTTTACGCCGCCAAAAGCCCAATGCTGAGCGTCCTTATCGCACGTGGGGCTATCCGATCGTTCCGATCATCTCGATTGTCTTGTCGGGGCTACTGATTGTTGATCTCGCGTGGCTCGCACCAGCTACGTCGGGAATCGGCATCTTGATTGTGTTGACCGGCGTGCCGGTCTATTTCTTGTGGCGGCTGCGAGCCGCAGGGTAAGTCCCTCTTCTCAAACAGAGTGTCAGTCCAGTCCATTTTACCTTTCGGACACGAATTATTTCTGTATGCCTGCAAAATCGAAGAAACAACAAATGGCGGCCGGCGCTGCTCTTGCTGCCAAACGTGGTAAGCGCTCGAAGTCCTCACTCAAAGGCGCTTCGCGAGGAATGTACAAATCGATGAGCAAAACGGAGCTGCGCAAAATGGCCAAGACCAAGCGCAAAAATCTGCCGAAGAAAAAGCGCCGGTAGAACGACCTGAGGTGTCTCGATGCCAGGTGTCAATGCTCTTGCATTGCAGCCATGGCCTGCCTCAAAGGTTCAATGCTCACCCTGCTTGTGCCGGTAAAGGGATGGTCGAGCACATAGATCAAAAACAAAATCGAGGTGATTGTTACCGTGAGCGTAGTGGTAATGAGGAATTGTGCGCGGATGTTTTTCATTCCGAAGAAAAACGTGTAAGAGATCGCGAACACGCCGCCAACGAGTAAGACCAACCAGATAACTGGTGGTACAGTGTCGTTTCCGGCGAATATTCGCAGCCGGCGGTACTGAGCGAGGTTATTCAAACAATGCAATGTTTGACCGTAGAGCTCCCGGTTTGAAATTGATTGCTCGTCCATCTGATAGAACACTATTGAGAGTTTGTGGTGCGCTCCGCCGGAAACGAGGCTTATCTGCCCCTGCGCCAATCTTTGTATCTCGTCGGTACAAACCGCCGCAAGATAATCTCTCAAGCCCTGCTGTATTACGTTCCTGGCTGGGTCAGGGAAGGCCTGGGCGCTATGAAAAATATCGAGGGTCTCGCTAGCCTCCAATTGGAGATTTTTCGTAGCCTCGTCGTATCCGCTCCAGGTTACAAACACCACAAACGCCACCAATACGCCGTAGAAGAGGCCGAAAGCGTTAAAAATGATTGCGGCGACCTCATGATTCTCCTTTAAGACTTCTGCCGAATACTTTTTTCGTACCAGATACAGGCCACCGAGGGCGGCGAAAGTAGTAACCGCGGAGACGATAAAGAATGAAATCGGCGGCGGTAATTGAAGCAAAAATTCCATAATTCCCTGAACCTCTTTCAAAAGTTGCCGCTAATTTACCCTTTCCGACTTGTTCCTTCACGTTTGAGCCGATAGCCATCAGCGCGCGCGCCGTAGCCACTGGCGTATTCGACTAATCCGACTCCTTTTTTCCAGACTACCTTTTTGAAATGACCGGACGGATGGCTCGCTTCATAAATACAGAGATCGCCCTTCAGTTGGATTGTTGTTTTCCATTCCCCCTCCTGGTGTTCGAAACTGCCACTGGTGATGCCGTAAATATCGTCCGGTTCGAATTTTGGCAGTCTATCGAGTCCCGAAATCTTTTTTGCGACCGCATCATTGTCTTCTTCGTTCAGCAGAACGATCCGGTTGTCAGTCACGACAAAGTAGTCTGACCGAATTTCCCGGGGCTTTTCAGCGCGCGACTTTAACTCGGTGAATTCGATCTTGAAGATTGCGCCCCACGGCATTTTCGCCAGGCGCGTTGTTATTACCCGCCCACTGAGTGGGATATCTTCTTCCCCGATGTCATCGCTCCATTCCACCCCGCGAAAATTTGCCGTCACCGGATTGACATCCGCCGCGGATAGAAACGGATTAGCCGCTTGAGCGGAAACTGTGAGCAATATTAACGCTGTGATGGTCGCGATTCGACACCAGTTCATCTTGTAATCATAACGATCGAGCGATTGGCAATGCACGCCCTTTTCCCCTTTACTCAAGTATCGCCAGCCACTTATAAGTTCGTTTGGTCGCTGAGAGCGCTTCGAGTCTCCCGAAAGACGCATAACCGGTCGATGTCGTGCTTCTCGACAAGCTTCGATCCAGGCAAAGTAACGCCAGGCAACCCCGTAGTTAATTTACTTCGGTGCGAGAGACGCGAGGATTTTTTCAAAACGCGGATCGCCACGGAGCGGATCCCACCACGGCATAAGCTTGAGTTGGCCGTAACTGACGCCACTCGGAACCCGGGTGGCAATGGCCAACTGTTCACAAGCCAGATCGTTATCGCCAACCCAGGCGGCAATCTTCGCCAGATACCGATGCATTGCCGGACCCCAGATCGCATCTTTTTCCACTGGAAGCAGCTCGACGGCGCGCCAGCCTTCGCGCAATGCTTCCTCCCTTCGTCCAAGACCTGCGTAGATTAAACCAAGCGCACAACGTGGCGGCGCGTAATTTGGTTCGGCCTGCACGATCTTTTCCTGGTCCGCAAGGGCTGCAGTGAAAGCGGCGAGGGCTTTCGCGTCATTTTTCGTCATGCGTGCAATAAGGCCTTCGACAAAAGGACGATTCAAATGAACGGTTCCGTCTCGTAGAGGCGCGTCGCCCAGCGCGATCAAAGCGTCTTTTGCGGCAGCGGCGTTGCGCTCCGCCAACGCGCAGATGAGCCAATTATTGGCGATACTCCGCGTGCTGGCCGGATTTTCCGCGCGGATTTCATCGATCACTTGATGCAAAGACTGGATATCGGCTTTCCAATCCAGATCCACATTTGCGCGGACTACTTTGATCTCAGCATCGTTCGGTTTGATGGCCAACGCCCGATCCAATATCAATTTTTCTTCAGTGTAGCGTCGGAAAAGATCGTGGTTGGTAGCGATCTGAAGCAGTGTGTCGAGATTGCGCGGATCTAGCTCAACTGCTCGATAGAAATTTCGCGCTGATTCTTCCCAATGCCCCTGCCGTCTGTGAATGTAGCCTAACAGCAGGAATATCCGCGCATTATTAGGCAGGCTTCGACGAGCAACTTCCAGTTCGGCCAAAGCGTCATCATAATCGAGGTATCCCCAGTAAAGATTTTGCGCACGCGCGAGGTGTGCTTCACCTGCATCCGGACGTAGCCGAAACGCCGCTTGGATCGCCAGTTCCGCCGAGGCAAGGCGCGCGGGAGTATGATCGTAGCCATAGAAGTAAAGGCCATCATGAGCATAGCTTAGTTGACAATATGCCTCGAAAAACGTCGAGTCCCGAGCGACAGCCCCGTTGAGGAGGTCGGCTGCCTGCAGAAGATGTCCCGGCGTATCGTCGTTAAAGCTTTCCGTCAGAAGGAGGTTCTTCGCCCGCGTGTAGAGATCGAATGCCGGGATGTCGCCGGTTGTGGGACGTTGGATTTCGCTCTTTTCACTTGCTGAGAGCTTTGCATTGAGTTCGCCGGCAATCGCTGTTGCGATTTCACTTTCAATGGCGAACACGTCGACAAGATCGCGGTCATAGATCTGACCCCATGAACGGCGGTCGGTGTGCGCGTCGACCAGTTGCACGTTGACGCGCAGGTGACTGCCGGAGCGCTGAACAGTTCCTTCCACCAGATGCGCCACGCCGAGCTGCTGGCCGATCTTACGGAGATCGCGAGCCACTCCGCCCTTATATTGCATCACGGAGGTGCGCCCGATCACCTTCAGGTCCGCGATCCTGGCCAGGTCAGTCAGAATTTCGTCCTGCACGCCATCCGCAAAATAGGAGTTTTGCTTGTTACCACTGAGATTCTCGAACGGCAACACGGCGATGCTCGTTTCGGGTGCCTGGGTTTTAGGCACAAGAAACTTTTCTCCGAGTAGCCAAACAACGGCAAGCGCAAGCAAAAGGCACGCAGCCCCCGCACTCGCTAAAATTGGATTGCGCCGCGACCAGCGGAAAACTCGCGCTGGTACACGCACGGGCCGCGCGATGATGGGTCGTCCCTTCAGCCAGCGCTCGAGATCTTCCGCAAGCGCACCAGCGGTCTGATACCGCGCTTTTGGATCGCGTTCGAGACAACGCGCGACAACTGTCTCAAGATCGCGATCTACCGATGGAGCCAATGAGCGCAGCTTTGGCGCCGACGTCGCAGCTGCCTGCTGAATAACCGACAGCGCATTGGCGCCAATGAAAGGCGGCTGGCCGGCAAGTAGATTGAACAGGATTGCGCCGAGGCTATAAATATCCGCCGCAGGACCGAAGTGAGCGCTCTCAACCTGCTCTGGAGCGGTGTAACCGGGAGTGCCAAACGTGGTTAATGTTCGAGTGAGGTCGCTTTCTTCATCGAGCCATTTCGCCAGGCCGAAATCGCTCACCAGCGGTTCGCCGTGCGCGTCCAGCAAAATATTTCCCGGCTGAAGATCGCGGTGAAGAATCCCGTGCGTGTGCGCATACGCGATGGCGTGGGCGATCTTCGCCATTAGCCGCACACATTCGCGCGGTTCGCTGCGAAGCGCAGACGCGCCAGCGCGCAAGCTTCCTCCGGTTGCGAATTTCATACTGAAAAACGGAAGGCCGCCCTCTGTTTCGCCGACTTCGTAAACGGGAAGAATATTTGGGTGATCCAGACTGGCCGCTGCTTCCGCCTCACGACGGAACCGCGCAAGAGTCTCATGCGAATCCGCTTGGTAGCTGACCACACGTTTCAATGCCACGATGCGTC
The DNA here is from genome assembly GCA_963753675.1 of uncultured Verrucomicrobiae bacterium. GTDB lineage: Bacteria > Verrucomicrobiota > Verrucomicrobiia > Chthoniobacterales > UBA10450 > Udaeobacter. Next base: position 363,127 of record CAVWCZ010000002.1, read on the forward strand.
CGGAATGGCGCTGCCGTGCACGGTAAATCACACCCATGCCGCCGCGTCCGACTTCCTCCAGAATTTCGTAATTGCCGAGCCGCCATTCCTTGTCAGGCACATCGGCCTCTCCAAGCACGCTCTCAAAAGCTTCCGCGGACGCTTCGATCTCTGCTTCAAAGTTTTCCTTGAGAAGACAACTCACGCAGCAGCCGTTACCGAGAAGGGTGGTAGCTCCACACTGCTCGCATTTTCCCGCGCCTTGCACGATCCCCGCAACTGAACCCGAGGGATCTGGCACTGTTTTCATCAGTTAGTCTCTGCCAGTGCGGCACAGAGATGGCGAATCTCATCGTCAATGTCCGCCAGATTTTCCACCGTGTGTGCGACTTCATCGCGCAAGAACCACCGGTAACGCTTCCGCAAATTGTGCAGTTGCTTTTTTAGCATTGGCTGTGCGATGCCAAGGCTGGCCGCAAGATTGGCATAGGATAGATCGCTGCTTTCCAGAGCAAGATGCACGCTCAACGTTTCGAACAGCCGCAACCGGCCTTTGGCTTCACACTCCTCGCGGAGACGTTGCAGAGCATGTTCCGCAATTGTTGCTGCCCAACGAAGATCAAAAAGTTGCTCCGGCGGAATAGACTGGAGGGTCTCAGCCGAGGCGGACAACTGCGACGGCCCTTCTGCCGTCCATTCGTCCCAGGAAACGAACTCGATTCTGCCACCGCGTTTAACTGCGCGAGTTCTTTCTTCGGCATGACTCAGAAAATTCTGCAGCGACTTAAGCAAAAACGAGCGGAAACGGCCGCGATGTTCGTCGGCGCGCTGGAGCCAGTTGCTCTCCAGGATCATCGCGAAAAAATCCTGGGTGAGATCCTGCCCTTCCTCCACGGAGTACCCCTGACGACTTACGAACACGAAGACAGGCCGCCAGTACGTCCGGCAAAGTTCAGCGAGTGCTTCGCGCGTCTTTTGCTCGTCGACATTTGAGCCTGCCGCGGAAAGAACCAGGCTCCAGTGCGTCGTGCCGAACCCGCGCGGTTCGGCGAACCCCCTGGCCGCCGTCTCCGATCTCATCCAAGGCACAGGCTGCCGCTTTTTCTGTTCTTTTACAAGCTTAAACACCGTTTGCGCCCGCATTCTTGGCGGTGCGTCATTATTGTGGGGCCTCTGTGTCAGACGCCGACCAAGGCGTTTCACAGAATGGAGCCGCCGGAATGCGAGCGACACAGACGAGCGGTCCATCCGGGCGAGAGAGCGGGAGCGAACGAGTCAAAACGCCACACAAATCGGGATGAGCCGTCCGGGATACGACTGTCCGAAAATTATTCCGGAACTTACATCCCCCAGTTCGTTAGAACCTTGATGAAAGGAAGAATTACTTTATGAAAAATCCAAAGATTATACTCACAACGATACTTTTCGCGCTGGGTTCCTTTGCACTTCCGCAGGGGACGCAAGCAGTCGTTCCAGCGCCGGACGGGTGCTATCCCAATTACACCACAGCGGAAGGATGCAATGCTCTTAATTTCCTCACCACTGGCGACGGCAATACAGCAGTTGGTTGGTATTCGCTCTTTTCAGCCAGCGACGCCAACTACAATACCGCTGTCGGCGCTGGAGCGCTGGTTCTCAACAACGCGGATTCCAACACCGCACTCGGCGCTGCAGCGCTTTTGCTCAACACCAGCGGCGATTCCAACACGGCCGTTGGAACTGATGCGCTCGTCCATAACAGCACCGGCAGCAGCAATACAGCCAATGGAGCGTTCGCGCTCTTTAACAACAGTGCCGGTGCTGCCAATACGGCCACCGGTGTCGGAGCACTTTTCAGCAACACCAACGGCAACTTCAACACGGCTACGGGGTTTAGCGCTCTCTCCGCCAATATCACCGGCGACGGCAACACGGCGATCGGTCGTTATACGCTGACTGCCACCACTGGCAGCGGCAACACGGCTTTAGGCACCAACGCCGGGAGCGCTCTGACTACGGGCAATTTTAATATCGATATCGGCATCGATGTTATCGGTGTGGCCGGAGAGAGCAATACCATCCGCATCGGCGCCAATCTACCCGAAACGCCAGGAGCCTCAGCCTGCCATATCGGCGGGATCTATAACCAGTTGGTTGATCCCGCCACTGCAAGTTCCATGGCAATCGATGCCACTGGAAAGTTGGGTACTGCCGTCTCTTCTCGGCGCTTCAAGCATGACATTAAACCAATGGACAAGGCGAGCGAAGCCATTCTGGCGCTCAATCCTGTGACCTTCCACTACAAGACCGACCCTAAAAACACGCCGTGCTTTGGTTTAATCGCCGAAGAAGTGGCCGAGGTAAATCCCGACCTCGTGGTGCGCAACAAGATCGGCGAAATCTGGAGTGTGCGCTACGATCAGATCAACGCCATGTTGCTCAACGAGTTCCTCAAAGAACACAGCAAAGTGGAGAAACTTGAAGCTGCGCTGGACGCGGTCAACAAACGTTTAAACGAGCAGGAAGCAAAAATTCTGAAAGTCAGCTCACAGGCTGCGGTGAGCAAATTCGCCCCAGGACGAACCCGCCGTGGCGGACCGGATCTGCAAGTGGTTTTCAAAAGTCAATAAAAAAGCCAAAACAATGAAAGGCAATAAACTATGAAAAATCGGCACATTATACTCACAACGATACTTGTGGCGATTGGCTTCTTTGTCCTTGCGCAACGCATGGAAGCTGTCAGCCTGCCACCAGACGGAGGCTACCCCGGCGGCAATACAGCAGAGGGGCAGGACGCTCTTTTAAGCCTTACTACCGGCGGCTACAACACGGCAATTGGTTGGTTGTCGCTCAGGGGCGACACGACCGGTCAGTTGAACACGGCCATCGGCGCTGGAGCGCTCTACTTTAACACCGGAGACCAAAATACGGCCACCGGAGTGCTTGCGCTCTTTAGCAACAATGCTGGCCAGAAAAATACGGCCACTGGAGTGTCTGCGCTCCAGAGCAACACCACCGGCATGGGCAACACAGCCGACGGCGTGCAGGCACTCTATAGCAATAGCACCGGCAATTTCAACGCAGCCACTGGTGACTATGCGCTCTTCAGCAACACCACTGGTGCTGCCAACACAGCGACCGGCGACTATGCGCTCAATAGCAACACAACCGGCGACTTCAACACGGCCAACGGTTCTGGTGCGCTTGCAAGCAACACAATTGCCGACGCCAATAGCGCCAACGGTGCTAGCGCGCTCCAACACAACACGACCGGCAGCGCTAACACGGCGGTCGGTTATGCTGCGCTCGGTATTAACACTACCAGCAGCAACAATACGGCGATCGGTTTTGAAGCACTCCGACGCGGCACCACCGGCTCCGAAAACACGGCGATCGGTGTTAGCGCCCTCTCCGCCAATATCACCGGCAGCTCCAACATCGCCTTAGGCTTTGAAGCCGGCGGGAACGTTACCAGCGCTGACAACGTTATCTGCATAGGGGCGAACGTGACGGGTAACAACATCAACGACGCCTGCTATATCGGAAACATATTCGGCTCGACATCCTCCAATGGTGTTGCCGTTCTCGTTAATTCAAATGGCCGGCTCGGAACAATGACTTCGTCGGCCCGGTTCAAGGATGAGATCAAGCCCATGGACAACGCCAGCGAAGCGCCGTTCGCGCTCAAACCGGTCATCTTCCGCTACAAGAAGGCGATCGATCCCGGAGGCATTCCTCAATTTGGGCTGGTGGCCGAGGAAGTGGAAAAGGTGAATCCTGACTTGGTGGTCCGCGATGGAGACGGAAAGCCCTACAGCGTGCGCTACGAACAAGTGAATGCCATGCTGTTGAACGAATTTCTCAAAGAACATCGCAAATTGGAGGCACAAGCTGGCAAAATGGACGCACAGGAGCACAAGATCGGAGAGCAGGCAGTGACGATCAGTGAGCTCAAGAGCGATCTGCGAACCGTTGTTGCTCGCCTTAAGGATCAGGATTCAAAAATCCAGAGGGTGAGCACGGAAGTCGAAATGAACAAGCGTTTGCCACAGGTGGTTGCGACTAATCCGTAAGAGTAAAGACTGACCACGGATAACACAAGTACCACGGCTAGAAGAAGGAATTGCCCGCGAAACGTACGAACAACACAAATGATAAGGTAGTCGACGCTCAGCGTTTCGTGTTCTTTCGTGTGTTTAGTGGGCAATAATCCTAGAACTAAAACGACAAACTAAAAAGAAGGAACGGACACGTATGAAGACAGTAATCAAAACATCAATCGGGGGTCCGTTGTTGCGGCCCTATTTTATTCTCGGAGCTATTGCGCTTGGCCTCTCAGCGTTTTGTCCCAGGCTGCAAGCGGTCATTCCGTCGCCGGACGGAGGCTATCCCGGGTTCAACACAGCGGAAGGATGCAAGGCCCTTAATTTCCTCACTTCCGGTGCTGGAAATACAGGAGTTGGTTGGTATTCGCTTTTTTCAGCCGGCAGCGGCAGCTTCAACACCGGTGTTGGGGCTGGAACGCTGGTCCTCAACACTGCTGATTCCAATACCTCAGTCGGCGCTGCAGCGATGTTACTCAACACCACCGGCACACGGAATACGGCGATTGGGACTGACGCGCTCGTCTATAACGACAGCGGCACCTTCAACAATGCGGTCGGCGCCTTTGCGCTCTTTAACAACATTGATGGATCCAGCAACAACGCTCTTGGCAATCTCGCGCTTTTTGCAAATATTCATGCCAGCGATAACACCGCCCTCGGTGATAGGGCGCTTTTGAATAATGACTCGACGGGCAATGGCGTCGCGAACGGCAATACAGCAGTTGGCATCAACGCGCTCCTCAATAACACTGATGGCGAATCAAACGTAGCGATCGGTAACGATGCACTGAAGAACAACGTAAGTGGATTTCATAACATAGTCGTGGGTGGTGGCGCTGCCGGTTCTAACATAGTAAGCGGTTTCAGCAACGTGTATATCGGCTGGGGAGTGTCCGCCAACGGTCCTTTTGATGAAAGCGGAGCCATTCGCATCAAGAACAGCGCCCCGCAGGTAGGTGGCACTACCTCGAAGGTTTTTATAGCTGGCATAAATGGTGCCACCGTTGGAGGCGCCAGTGCCCCGGTAATTATTAACGCGAACGGCCAGCTTGGTACCCTTGCCTCCTCGGCACGGTTCAAGAAGGACATCGATGCCATGGGCAAGACCAGTGAAGCGATCTTTTCGCTTAAGCCAGTGACCTTCCACTATAAGGGCGACGAGACCAGGATACCCCAGTTTGGCTTAATTGCTGAAGAAGTAGCAAAAGTGAATCCCGCCTTGATATTGGTGGATAAAGAAGGAAAACCCTACACCGTCCGCTACGAGCAGATCAATGCGATGCTGCTCAATGAATTCCTCAAAGAGCATCGCACCGTGCAGGACTTAAAAAATGAAATTGCAGCGCTCACTGCAACGGTGAAAGAGCAGGCCACTCAAATCCAAAAGGTCAGTGCGCGGGTCGAAGTGAAGGAATCTCGACCGCGGACGGTCCTCAAGAATCAATAAAGCAGTTGGTCGTGAATGTTTCGGGATCAGTTTGAATTTCGAGTTCGCGCTTTGTTCAGCGAAATTAGGCAGAAAACAACTTATCATCCGCTGCATCGACAAACGGATTAGCCCCAAAAAGCGGAAGCCAAGAGCAAGAGTGACATCACGGGTTTCGAGATTCGCCACTGGTTCATGTCGCGATAGTCACGACGAACACCTTGACAACGTATCAGGAAATTTCCTAATCTGGCAGTTCTGAAAAAGCTCTGGCTATCGGGCCTGCTGGGTTTGTTGCTAGTTTCGCCGAAAACGATTAACGCTGAAGAATCTGCCACGTTCAAAAAAATAGGTGACGTTTCGCCGGACGGAAAATTTGCTGTGCGTATCGCCTGCAGTTCCGAACCGCAAGATCCCAATAATATCGATTCCGCTCTGATGACCGCTGTCGAGCTCGTTTCGCTGCCATTGAAAGTCACTGTAACGAAACTTATCGAAAACGGTGGTGATTATAGCGGTGGCGTTCCCAAGGTGATTTGGTCGCCGGATTTGAAATGGCTCGCCTTTGCTCTGGCCGACGGCCCTCGCGTTACCTACACCCACGTCTATCGCCGCTCAGGCGACGATTTTACACCGGTTGATACCGACGATTTGCGAGTCGATGCCAAAGGGGATGTTAGGAACGAATACGTTAAGCCAATTCGCTGGACAAAACCGGCTGTCCTTTTGCTAGAGCAATTCGACATCTTTCGCGGAGGCGAGGGCGAAGATGCTACTTATCGATTCACTGCGAAGTTCGACGAGAAAAGCGGCAAGTTTCAAGTCACTTCAAAAAAGAAAGTTCCTTCGAAGGAGTAGTTCCCCCTATGTTGCTGCAATCGATCGTTAGCGGAGTTGTCTTCGCTGGCGTGTTTGCTTTAACGGCGACGACGACGCGCGGCGAATCCGAGATCGTGATCGCGATTCGTTACCTGCAGCCAAAGGGCACAAGTCATTCTCACCTGTATCTGTACCGTGAAGACGGAAAGTTGTTGCGACAACTGACTAACGACAACTCCGGACAAGATAACGATCCAATTTTCGTATCCGACGGCGAGACGATCGTATTTACCCGCGAAAAACTAAATGACGCCCGGGAGTTCTGGACCATCGATCCACTGGGTAAAAAGGTAGAGAGACTCGCCGCTGCGCCGGATTGGTATTCCAGTGCGAAAAGCTCGCCAGCTTTTACGCAAACCGGAGAGGAAGAATCGTCGGAACCGGCTCCAACATCGCCGCCCTACGCTTCGGCTTCGCCTGCTGCATCGGCCGACAGCGTCCAGCAGGAGCAACACCAGAGCATGACCGCGCTCGACGCGGTGGCCGCCGCGAAAGATAGCCCGCCGCAGGTTATCAAAGCGCCTGATAACGCGGGTGAAATATTCTGGCGCAAAGGCAAAGAGGACGAGGGACCGGAAGATGAGCTCAACTGGGTGATGTGGTTCCGCGATTTGAAATCGGGGCAGGAAATGGAAATCGGCAGACTGCCGGGGTTCCCTTCCTTCGAGCCGCTGCAGCTTCGAGGGAGCAAACATCCGCAATTTTTGTTCGAGGGCCCGCTGCGTCTTACTTTTTTTAGCTGCCACCTTGACAGCACGAACGGCACCACAGTCGTGGCTTTCGATTTCAACAAGCGAAAGCTCATCCGATTATCGCCGAACTATGCAACGCCAATTCCACTTCCCGGGGAGGCGGCGTTTCTCACGCTCACTGAAAATCGCTACGTGCAAATTCCCGGTAGCACAAAGACAGCAAACTGTTCTTATATCGAACGATGGGGCGCGAATATTAAAGAGACGTATTACGGCAACTCCGAACCTCCCTACTCCGGAGGCGAGCCAGAAGAGCGTTATGCGCGCAAAAACAGTGCCGCCCTCTGTTATGGCGCCTCGATGTATCGGCCCGGGAAAAATCCCGCCGTCATCATCATTCGCAACGGATCGGATTAGAAAAGGAGGTCAATGATGATGAAAACGAAATCTTTTGGAATCGTGACAATGTCATTCCTGGTGCTCTGCACGTTGGACGCGCAGGACGCGAAGATCGTTGCTGACAATTTAGAATTCAGCCGGGAGTTTTATTCCGGTGTTCACTTCTCTGCGATTTCGGAATGATTGCGACGAGCGGTTTCGAGCTTTCGGAGGCGGCGTGGGAAAACTTGGAAACGCCTAAAGCACTCGAGAACCAGCCGGTTGACTTGGCGAAGTTTAACATGGGCCCGAAGCCTCATGACATGGAAGGTTTTCTCAATCGCGCCAGCGCACGCGATTTCAACGGCGATAGGGATGGTGCAATCGCGGACTTGAGTCGCGCACTTGAGCTGGACCCGAAATCTGAGCCAGCGGTTTACCGACGCGGCGCATTAAAGTTGCAGAAGGGCGACTACGACGGGGCCATCGGTGATTTGAGCAGGGCCATCGAGCTCAGCCCCAGCACACCCGATTATTACAGCGATCGCGGTCTGGCCAAACTGCGCAAGCGCGACAATGATGGCGCGATTACCGATTTTACGCGCGCAATCGAGCTCGATGCGAAAAATACGATCGCGTATCGAAATCGCGCTCTGACCAGAAGCATGAGGGGCGACGTGGACGGCGCGCTCGCCGATTACGATCGCGCGATCGAGTTGGATCCAAAAAATGCCGGTGCATTCAATAGCCGCGGCGCCATCAAAAAATCCAAAGGGGATCTCGACGGCGCGATTGCCGATTTCACAAAAGCGATCGAACTCAACGACAAGCTCGCTATCGCCTACAAGAATCGAGGGGAAGCGAAGCAAGCAAAAAGCGACGTCACTGGAGCAGGGGAGGATTTGAAACGTGCTGGGGAATTGAACCCTGAGTTAATGAGCAAAGAGTCTGTCGCCGATTCGAGCAGCAATCGCGCGGCGTCCGCGTCGCCGGCACCTTCGTCACCGGGTACAAGCGGACCTAATCTTAAACAAGCTGAGCGCTACTACGAGAGTGGACTAAAGAAGCAGCGTGAGGCCGACTTGGATGGAGCGATAGCCGACTATACTCGCGCCATCAAGCTTAACCCAAATTACACCGAAGCCTACAATAACCTCGGCAATCTCAAAGGAGCTAAAGGGGATCACGACGGGGCCATCGCCGACTTTGATCGCGCCATCGAACTCGATCCCAAACACACGATATCATACAACAACCGCGGGGTTCAAAAGGAAGAGAAACATGACTGGGACGGCGCGATCGCGGATTTCAATCACGCTATCGAACTCGATCCCAAATATGCAAAAGCATATTACAACAGGGGTAATGTCAAGGAAGCCAAAGGAGACCCTGATGGGGCGATCACCGACTTTGATCGCGCCATCGAACTCAATCCAAAAGATACGTACTGGTACAACAATCGTGGCAATGCCAAGAAGGAAAAGAGCGACTTTGATGGGGCGATAGCTGATTTCACGCGCGCAATCGAGCTCGCTCCAGACGACGCACGGTTTTATTACTCCCGCGCCGGGGCAAGATTTGGTTCGCGCGATTTCGATGGCGCGATTGCCGATTTGGATCGCGTGATCGAACTCGACGGCGACGAACCTGTTCCCTATTCCCTCCGTGCGGATCTGTACGCCAGGAAGAAGCAGTATGCCGTCGCAGTCGAGAATGTGCAGCAAGCGATCAAACTCGACCCGAAAGACGGAGACTACGACTTATCACTCGCGCGATATCAGCTCTTCAATCGAAAACCACGGGAGGCGATTGCCGCGTTGTTGAAAGCTCTGAAGCTCTCGCCAGATAAAGGAGTAATCATCAAAACCAAATTGGCCCACGCTTATTTATTCGATAATCAGTTCGACAAAGCGAAATCTATTTACCTGGAAAACAAGCAGGCCAAACTTCGCGATGGCAAGCCGTTTAGCCAGGCCGTGCTGGACGATTTCAAGGAGTTTCAGGACGCAGGCATTACTCATCCTGATATGGAAAAAATCAAAGCTCTGCTCACCACAAAAACAAACGCGCAATGACCTTGTCGAAGGAGAGCAGTAACGAGAATGCGTGTCAAAAAAACTTTACCAGGGAAGGGGTCGTTAGGTTTCAAGCAATCTATGAGAACGATTATAACTGGTAGTGCGAGTTGGTTGTCGCCAATTGCCGCGTTGATCCTGCTGGCGAGCGGGCCTGCCGGTTTTGCCAGGCCGCAAAAGAAATCGGCTGGAGTGGCCAGGGAAAACATCGATCCGCTCGTCAATGCCGCGATGAAAAACATGGAGACCGGTGTGTGGTCGGTAAAAGGCACGGTCACGGCCAAGAAGACGATTAAGCTACACGGACTTCTCTCCGGTGAAGATTTTGATTTAACGATGGAACCCGGCATGAAACCGGATGTGCCGATGCGCGGCATCGTGATCAAGGACAAGGCATGGGTTTGCTCTGATGGCGAAACGTGGCATGCCGGCAGATCGGACGACCGGCTGCTCTACAATTGGGCGCATGTGCCAATCCTGGCCGACCGGCGGCTACCGCCTTTTGAGAAAGTAGGTTCTGAGCAGCGCAACGGACAGACCTTGTTGCAGGTTCGGCTCAAGGTTCCTGAGAAAAAGATCAACCCGAAAGAGTTACCGCAATATTGGATCGTAATCGATCCGCAGGGAAAGGCCCAATACATCAGGCACACAGAAATTCCGATGTTCTCGCAAGCGCGTAACGAGGTCATGTACTGCTCGTTCGATTATGCTCCGGCTAAAGAAAATATTGCACCGCCGCCGCTCGGGCCGCCAGTCGATGATAAGGCGTATGGCTTCAATGACATCGAGCAACACAAGTTCGATTGGAAAGGTAGAATCGTTAGGCTCGAGGTAACTCCGAAAATTTTGGAGTCCAAGCAAATTGGCGAGGACACTTACCGCGCCTTCCTCAAGGACACGGCAACGCCGAATCACTACGGCGTGGTTGAATTTCCCCATGATGCATTGGTCAAGCTGGGATTTCTCAAAAAGATAGTGAGTGGCGCACACGCCTGGGAGGATCTGGAAAAGAAAGGCGCGTTGGGTCGCACTGAGGGTAAGCCAGTTTCGTTCTACGTGGAGGTGATTCCAATCGGAGAGAAGCCTGCTGCACGAGCCGTGGCTGTAGGTGCGAGGCTCGTCCGCGACGCCGACGGGGGCGTCAGTTATACCTGGGAAGCCGACGAGAAACCGACGGCGAAAGCCCAGGCGCCTGCGGCATCGGGTGCGGCCGACGGCGGTCTGGTTAATCGCGGGATCGAAAAAGCGAAGAATGGTGACTTGGATGGGGCGATAGCCGATTTCGACCGCGCGGCCCAACTCAATCCAAAAGATGACGCCCCGTATTATAACCGCGCTCAAGCCAAACGGCTGAAAAACGACTCAGCCGGCGCTATTGCCGACTACACCCGAGCCATCGAGCTCGGCTCCACGAACCCGGCCGCTTACAACAACCGTGGGAACGTCCGAGCGGAGAATAACGACTGGAATGGTGCAATTTCTGACTACACACGCGCGATCGAACTTAAATCGGACTACGCACGTGCGTACTACAACCGCGGTGTCGCCAGGAAGGACAAGGGCGACGCAAAAGGGGCCGCAGCAGACTTCAAACGTGCGCGACAACTGGACCCGAAGTTGGTGAGCGAAGACTCTGCTGCCGAATCGAGCAGCAGTGGTGGACCCGCGAATAACAAAGCGACGGGAACTGCGGTTAGTCTCCTCGACGGCAAACTCAAGCTCGATATCCCACCGGATTTTTCTCGTGACCCTGCCGATCCGAAAAATCCAAAAACGCTCGCCAAATTTTCGGGCCCCGATGACGCCTGGGGAGAAGTGTTGCGTGGCACGCACGGACTCACGCCAGAACAGCTCGACGGTTATTTGAAAAAGCGTGTGGCCGAATACAGCAAAGGGTTCAATTGGCTGCCGAAGGATTCTTACCTGCAATGGTTGAAGAAAGACATTGTGACCATTGATGGCAGGAAATGGGCTGACTGGCGCTACGTTCCAACGCGGAAAGGAACAAAGGATTACTCGCACAGCCCGGTTTATACCCGTTTCCTAACTACTTCCTACAAAGGCCAGCTGTTAGAGATCACCTTTACCTCGAACCTAAATACCGACTCCAAGTTAAAGGAAGAGATAAATCACATCATGGACTCGGTGCACCTCGAAGAATGAAAGTCGCAGCTGCAATCTTTTTCATTGCCGATGGATCTAGTATCGATCGGCTCAAAATTCACCGCCAGCTGCGGTGAACAACATCCCCGCCTATGAACACAACCCCCCTGATTACCCGGTCACTCCGACTGGCTGGCCGCCCGTTTGTCATCCTCTGGACGTTTCTCAAGAAGGTCGCTCTCGCGGTTTTTGGCAGGGTGCAATGGAGCCCGCCGCACTGGCTCACACGAAGCTCCGCTGCCTTCTCCAAACTTAGTCGCGCGCATCCCGTTATAACGGCATCCGGAATTATCGCAATCCTCCTGCTCTCAGGCGGAACAGCTTGGACATTGCGCTGGTATCAACATCGACCGAAACCGCGCTACGTAAGCGTTATGATCGAGCAGGTTCCGGAAACGAAGTTGGAGAAGGAGTTAACGTTTCCAACTCTTGATATTCGATTTAGCGATTCCGCGGCGCGCCTGGAGGACTTGAAGAAAACATCGTTAACGGGCGTCCGGCTCGATCCTCCCTTGGCCGGTAAATGGATGTGGGCTACCGATAAACATCTTTTCTTCAAACCAACTGAGGACTGGCCGGCGGATCAAAAATTCAAGATCATCTTCGACAAAAAATTTTTCGCGCCACAGGTTTTGATGGAGCGACTGGCTTACGAGTTCCAGACGCCGCCATTCCAAATTGCGATCAGAGAACTTCAGCTCTACCAGGATCCGACCGATCCGACGCAACGCCAGATCACCGCGACACTCGAACTCACCCATGCGGTTGAGCCGGGCGAGTTAGATCGGCATATCCAAATGCTGCCGATCGGTGGATCGAACGTGTTTCCACCGTCGGAGTCGCCGCCGCATTTCAAGCTTACTTACGGATTGCACAACCGTCTGGCGTACCTGCGCAGCTCAAACGTGACGCTGCCGGAGCAGGAAGATTTCATGAAGCTTCTTGTAAGCAAGGGTGTGCGCACAGCGCAGGGCGGCGCGGAAACACGGGACTCCGCAGAGGACAAGGTGCGCATTCCATCACACGAAACCGCGTTTCAAATCGATTCGATCACCAGCACGATCGCACGAAACAAGAGTGGCGAGCCTGAGCAGGTTCTGATCTTAAGTACAACGGCCGATATCAGCAGCAGCGAGCTAGCCAAGGTAATTCAGATACGTCTGCTGCCGAAGCGCAACGCCGAAACAACCGAAAAAAGCGAGTCCGAAGCAACCGGAGAGACTAATTCGCAAAACTCCGACTCGGAAGGGGCTGAGCAAACTAACGAGAGCAGCCAGACCACGGAGTCGGAAGAAGAAGAGTCGGAAGAATCCGATCAAGCCACAAAGTGGCAGAGCCCCACTGACGTGCCGGACGATGTCCTCGAGCAAGCCAAACGAATCGAATTCACTGTTGTCCCCTCAGAAAAAGCGCAAGATCGACAACACGTTTTCAAGTTACAGATCGAGTCTGAAGGCGAGCTTTACGTCCGTGTCCCTAAAGGCGTGCGTGCGCCTGGCGATTACCAGTTAGCGGAAGACTACAATGCTGTCGTCCCCGTGCCGGAGTTACCGCGCGAAGTACAGATCGAAGGTCAAGGCGGTTTGCTCGCGTTGAGCGGGGAACAGAAGTTGTCCATCCGCTCGCGCGCACTGGCTGGGATCGAATTCGAAATCGCGCGCGTCGCGACCACGCAGATCAACCACCTCGTCAGTCAGACCGAGGGCAAATTCGAGGACCCGCAATTTCGCGATTCCCATCTATTCAACCGGGAAAACATCTCCCGTATTGGAATCGAACACCAACCGATCGCGGTCGACAATAAATGGAAAGCGAATTATTCGGCGTTCGATTTCTCCGAGCACCTTCGCAAACCAGCCGACGGCGGGAGCGAGCGTGGGCTTTTTTTTCTGACCGCGCGCGGCTGGGATCCGTCGAAAAAGAAACCGGTCTACTCGGCCACGGACAGCAGATTTCTTCTCATAACGGACATCGGAATTCTAACGAAGAAAAACACCGATGGCACTAGCGACGTCTTTTTGATGTCGATTAGAAATGGCCAGCCCCTGAGCGGCGCGACGGTTGACATCCTGGGCAAGAATGGCGTGCCCATCCAAACGGCCATAACAGCGGCGGACGGTCACTGTGCTTTTCCATCCGTTGAAAAATCCGAGCGCGACAAAACGCCGGTCGCATTTGTAGCGCGCAACGGCGACGACGTCGCGTTCATGCCGTTCGCGCGCGAAGACCGCGTCCTGAATTTTTCGCGCTTTGAAATTGAAGGGGCGGAGAACATTGCGCCGGAAGGCCTCGACGCGTTCGTTTTCACCGAACGCGGTGTGTACAGGCCCGGTGACGAAATTCACATCGGACTGGTGGTGAAACAGCGAAGCTGGGGCGGCAATCTCAAAGGCTTGCCTATAGAAACCGAAGTCATCGATGCGCGCGACCTGCGGGTCCAGACCAAGAAGCTGACCTTGCCGGAGACCGGGTTCACCGAACTGAGCTATCAAACGGCCAATGAATCCCCGACCGGGCTTTACACGATCAACGTCTACCTGATTAAAAATAACAGGCGCTCAAGTTTGCTCGGTTCCGCTACCGCGCAGGTGAAGGAATTCCTGCCCGATCGTATGAAGATCGAGACGCGGCTGTCCAAGGCTGCGCCGCGCGGCTGGATTCATCCCAGTGAAATGCATGCATCCGTTGCCTTGGCCAACCTTTATGGCACGCCCGCAACCGATCGGCGCGTGACCGGCAAACTCGAACTCGCGCCAACGGCATTTTCATTTCCGGAATTTCGCGACTTCACCTTTTTCGACCCGCTGGTTGACGAGAACAAGACTCGGGAAGAACAAACGGTCGACCTGGGCGAAACGAAAACCGACGGCGAAGGCCACGCCGATTTTGACCTGCAACTGGAACGGTTCGCCGATGCCACTTACGCGATGCGATTTATCGCTGAAGGCTTCGAAGGCGAAGGCGGAAGGAGTGTCATGGGCGACGTCGGCGCGCTCGTTTCCGCTCTGCCTTACGTGATCGGTTATAAAGCCGACGGCGACCTTCGTTACATCGATATGAAGAGACCGCGTGCGATCGACCTCGTCGCAGTCGATCCACAACTCAACCGCACTGCCATCGAAAATGTCACCGTCAACCTCATCGTTCAGGAATACGTTTCTGTGCTGAAGAAACAAGAGAATGGCAATTACGCTTACGAGTCCGTGCTGAAAGAGCGCCCGGTTAAATCGGAAAAAATCTCGGTGGCGGCTAGTGGCTATCATTACGCGCTTCCCACTGACGAACCGGGCAATTATGTGCTCGAGCTGCGCGACGATCAGAATCGCACTTTAAGCAAGTTGCGTTTTTCTGTGGTGGGACAGGCCGCAATGGCAGCGGCCATGGAGAAAAATGCCGAATTGGACATCAAACTTGACGCGAAAGAGTACCGTGCCGGGGATGAAATTGCAGTAAGCGTCACGGCGCCATACAACGGCTACGGTCTCATCACGATCGAACGGGAAAAAGTTTACGCTTTTAGTTGGTTTCAAACCACTACCCCCAGCAGCGTCCAGCACATTCGTCTGCCTCAGGAGTTTGAGGGCAGCGGATACATCAACGTCGCCTTTGTGCGGGCGCTCGATTCCAAGGAAATTCTTGTCAGCCCGCTTAGTTATGGCGTGGTGCCGTTCACGGCCAATATCGAAAAACGCCGGCTGAAGATCGATCTGCAAGCGTCAGCGAAAGCGAAGCCAGGTGAACCGTTGCACATCGGGTACAAAACCGACCGTCCCAGCAAGATTGTTATTTTCGCCGTTGATCAAGGAATATTGCAGGTCACCGACTACAAGACGCCCGATCCACTCGCTTACCTTTTTCGCAAATGCGCACTCGGCGTGGAGACGGCGCAGATTGTTGATCTTATCATCCCTGAATTTTCGTTGCTCCGGTCCCTCTCCGCTTTTGGCGGCGACGGCGAAGGGGCGCAAAGATTAAATCCGTTCAAGCGCGTCACGGAAAAACCGGTGGTTTTTTGGTCTGGCATCATCGACGCCGACCCGACCGCTCGTGAAGTTGTGTATGATGTGCCCGACTTTTTCGACGGCACACTCAAGATAATGGCCGTCGGTGTTTCGAATGAAACAGCCGGATCGGCCGAACGTGACGCACTCATTCGTGGGCCTTTTATCATTACGCCGACCGTGCCCGTATTGGCCGCTCCCGGCGACACATTTGAGTCCGGCGTAACCCTCGCCAATAACGTGGAAGGTTCCGGTGCGGACGCGGAGATCGAGCTTCGCGTCGAGACGTCCCCGCAATTGTCCATCCTGGGCGCGTCCAGCCAAAAATTGCGAATAGCCGAAGGCCGCGAGCAAAGCGCAAAACTGCGTTTCCATGTCAACGACACGCTTGGCTCGGGCGAAATCAGATTCGTGGCTAGCCGAAATGGCATCGAGACCCACCGGCGGGCTACCCTGAGTGTTCGGCCGCCCGTTCCCTATGCGACCGACGTTCGCAGCGGGAATTTCAAAAAAGGAAGCGCCGAGGTTCCAATAAAGCGTCAGATCTATTCCGAGTTCGCGAAGCGCGACGCCTCTGTCTCGGCCGTGCCGCTCGGACTTGCGCGCGGTCTGTATGTTTTTCTAAAGGATTTTCCGCACGGTTGCAGCGAGCAACTCACCAGCGGCGCATTCTGCCGGCTCCTGCTCTCGGACGAGGCCGATTTCGGTCTCAGTCGCGCGGAGGTTAATACCCAGATCGAAAAAACCTTCGGGATTTTGCGACGCCGGCAAAATGATCAAGGTGCGTTCGGTTATTGGGCGCCGGAAACCGACGAGAAGATCAGTTTCAATTCTGTTTACGTAATGGATTTTCTGAGCGCGGCGAAGACAGCCGGCTTTGCCCCGCAGGCGGACATGTTCGCGAGCGGCTTGCGATATTTGCAAAAGATGGTTGCGCGTGAGCCCTCAAGCCTGGTCGAGGCACGAGCCATCGCTTACGCGATCTACGTGCTCACTCGCGAAGGCGTCGTTACCACGAATTACGTTCTTAATCTGCGCGATTACCTCGACCAGCATCAAACCGATATATGGCAGAATGATCTGACCGGCGTTTATCTTGCAGGCGCCCTCAAACTCCTGCACAAGGACAAAGACGCCGAAGATTTGATCGCGGCTTTCAAGATTGGCGATGGATCGGGCCGAGAGTACGACGACTTCTGCCAACCGCTCGGAGCAAACGCGCAGTATGTCGCGGTCCTGGCGCGCGCCTTTCCAGAGCGGCTAAAGAAAATCTCAGCCGCCGAGTTCGAGCAAATTCTCCAGCCAATCGGGCGCGGCGAATTCAACACCCTCTCGGCCGCCTACGCTGTTTCTGCGCTGAAATCGTACTCGCAGATGATCGCGCAAAAGCTGCCCCAGCTTAGCATTGCCGAAATCCACCGCGACAAACGCGACGTTGGCCTAACGAGCGGCGCAAAGTTGCTGCAACGGGCGGCATTTTCCAAAGACGCGATCGCGATCCGCTTCAAAAGCGCCGGAACGCTCAGCGGTCCCGGCGCATTTTTCCAGGTCGTCGAAGCGGGATACGATCGACATGTGCCGATGCAACCGGTGACCGCCGGATTGGAAGTAAATCGCGAGTTACTGGACAAAGACGATAAGCCGGTGACGCAGACGAAACTAGGCGAACCGATTCACGTCCGTCTACATGCGCGTACCGTGAGCGACCAACCGGTCACCAATGTTGCCATTGTCGATCTTCTGCCCGGCGGATTCGAAGTTGTAGGGTCATCGCTGCAACCAGGCGTATCAACAATTTCCGGCGTCGATTACGTCGATGTGCGCGAAGATCGCGCTGTCTTCTACACCACTGTATCCGGCAGCGCGCTCGAGATCAATTATCAGATCAAATCGACTAACCGCGGCGACTTTACAGTGCCGCCCATTTTCGCCGAGGCGATGTATGAGCGAAACATCAAAGGCTGCGGCGTTGGAGGGAAGATCAGCGTAACCGAATGAAGAGGCTGTGTATTTTGGTTAGTTTCTTCGCTGCGGCGTTTGTTGTCTGGCTCGCGCTGCCCAAGCCGCCTCTGCTTGATGGGATTTCGTTCTCGCAATGCGTTCGTGATCGCAACGGAAAACTGCTACGCATCACATTGAGCGCGGACCAGAAGTTCCGGATCCGGACGCCGCTGCACGAAATTTCACCAGCGTTGATCGACGCGACGGTGCGCTACGAAGACAAGTATTATCAGCATCACCCCGGAATTAATCCGGTCGCATTACTGCGCGCGACTTTGAATCTGCGACCGGGCCATGCACACAACGGAGCGTCCACCATTACGATGCAACTGGCTCGGTTGCGTTATCATCTGCGCACCCGCACCGTCGGCGGAAAGTTTGTTCAAATTGTTCGCGCTCTCGAACTGGAGCGGCATTACTCGAAAGCCGAAATTCTTGAAGCGTACCTCAACCTCGCGCCATACGGGCGAAACATCGAAGGCGTCGGAGCGGCCAGTCAGATTTATTTTGGCAAAACTGCCGCGCATTTAACCAGGCCGGAATCGATTTCGCTGAGCGTCATTCCGCAAAGCCCGACCCGGCGCGCATTGTTGGTCAATCGTGATAACCCCTCACTAAACACCGCGCTATCGCGATTCGGCAGGCGAGATGCCGGCCCACTCCACAGCCAGGATGCCCGTGCTACGCTGGCGCGCGATTTTCGACCACGCGCTTTAGGCGAACACAAACTTCTCGCCCCGCATTTTGTTCAGCAGGTGCTCGCGGCCGAGAAAGGCCGCGACGAAGTCGTCACCACACTCGACTTGGCGAGGCAGCAGTTAATCGAGCGACGGATCGCCGATTATGTTCGAACAAATCGCGGTCGCGGAATTCGGAATGCTGCCGCCTTGCTGGTCGATACGCGCAACATGGATGTGCTGGCACAGGTCGGCTCGGCAGATTTCTTCAACGCTGAGATACAAGGACAGATGGACGGAACACGTTCGCCGCGCTCGCCCGGTTCCACGCTCAAACCGTTCGTCTACGCGCTCGCCCTCGAGCAGGGGTTGATTCATCCATTGTCGATCCTGTCGGATGCGCCTCACCGTTTCGCCGACTACAATCCGGAAAATTTCGATCGCGAATTCGCAGGCCCCCTCCACGCCAGTGACGCGCTCGCGCGCAGTCGCAATCTCCCAGCGGTCGAACTTGCATCCCACTTGCGTCATCCCACACTGTATGAATTCCTCCGAGGCGCCGGGATCAAACTACCGCGCTCGGAACCGCTTTATGGATTGACGCTTCCACTGGGCGGGGCCGAAGTCACAATGGAAGACTTGGTGCGACTTTACGTTGCGCTCGCTAATAACGGAGAGCTGAGTCCGCTTCGCCGCACATCGCGCGACCCAATCGCGGCGCGGGGTCGCTCGGTTATGATGCCGGAAGCGGCATTCCTGACTCTGGAGATGCTCAACGTGCCACGGCCCGAATTTGGTCGCGCTTATTCGGATCAGGCCGCGCCGGTTTTTTGGAAAACCGGAACCTCTCAAGGTTTTCACGACGCATGGTCAATCGCCGTTTTTAATCATTATGTGCTCGCGGTTTGGATCGGAAATTTTGACGGTCACGCCAGTGGAACTTTTGTCGGGCGAGTCGCCGCTGCTCCCCTCTTGTTTCAGATCATTGATAGTTTGCGCCTGAGTTGGCCGGAACCGAACCAGCCGCATCTCCCGCCTCCAGGCGCAAATTTGAAACGTGTCTCCTTTTGCGCGGTCTCGGGTGATTTACCTGGGCCGCATTGCACTCAACAGGTCGAGGGATGGTTCATTCCCGGAATTTCTCCGATCAAACCCTGCGATGTGCATCAGGAAGTGCTCGTCGATGCCGTGAACGGCCTCCGCGTGGCGAGGGATGATGGAACGCGCCAGCTCCGCCGTGAAGTCTACGAGTTTTGGCCGACCGAGCTGTTGTCGCTCTTTCGCCGGGCTGGAGTACCGAGGAAATTACCGCCGCCATTTTTGCCCGGAACGACCGCGGAACTTATCGCGCGCAGTGGAAATGCGCCGCGAATCGTTTCCCCGTCCGATGGGCAAAAGATTTTGCCGGCATCGGCCGGCGCAATACCATTGCAAGTCAAGGCGGATGCGGACGTGCGCGAGATTTACTGGTTCGCCGGCAAGACGTTTATCGGCAAAGCCCCGCCGCAGGAAGTAATTTCATGGAAGGCCTCCGCAGGTCGATACGAATTAATCGCTCTGGACGACCATGGCCGCTCGGGCTCATCCGCAATCATCGTGCAATAGGAACACAAAGCCTTTACTTAACCATCCTCTTGAATACCACATGCGAGCAATCAGAGACTCTTCACTTTGCTCAGAATGAGCTTATGGGATGCCTCGTAATGATCCAACGCCTGAGTCTGACCCTATGCGACTAACCGCTACGAAATCTCTAATTGTGCTGATATCCATCTACTTGGTGCGAACCAGCAGCTCGTTTGCCCAAGGCACGCCGCAGGCCGCTGCTGCTGCTGCTGAGGGCCCAAGCAGCACCCAGAAGCCGTCGCTTGCAGAAAAGATTCGCAATGTTTCGCCGAATAAGAAGTTTGCGATGCGGATTTCGTACGATGCCGAAGCATACCAGAAAATGTTCCCACCAGAGAAAAGTAACACGGGAAAGGCTTCTGCCGCACTCGAACAAGGAATCAAGGAGGAGTATTTTTTTAGTACGATCAAAGCGATCGATTTAGTTTCGTTAGCAACCAAGTCGGTCGTCACCGAGCTTCCGTGGGATGGTAGCGCGGAGCAAATGAACCTGACCTGGTCTCGGGACTCGAAGTGGTGCGCATTCTATGCCAGCACCTCCAGGTGGGGGCTCACCTGGGTTTACCATTTGCGCGGTGACAAATTCGTCCCGGTAAGCGAAAACGCGAAACCGGGAGCCGAAGCCGAAAGCGACGCGCACGGGACATGGACTACGCCACTTGAAATCGAGGTGGACGGCGGCGTGCGCAGGGAGTGGTTGAAGCCGGTCCGCTGGGTAAAACCAGGTGTTCTGTTGCTTGAGCAATCCGTCATCTTTCGTAACCCCGAGGCTGATGAGGCTACCTATCGGCTGACAGCTGCTTTTGATGAGAAAACGGGCAAGTTCCAAATCATTTCAAAAAAGAAAGTTCTGTCGAAGGACTAAGCCAACGTACACTAATTGTTCAGAATCCGATGCTCGCGAAACAAACTAAAAGACGCAAAACCAAAAGGCATTTGTCTGCGAGACTTCGTGTCTTTGGCGCGTTTGGTGGACTCAATTAAAACCCAGAACTACAGACATCGATTTTAGGCATTCACACTAAGAAGACCATGTTAAAGGCACTTGTTCTCGTATTACTCACGGTTGTTGCGTCATCTGCGGTCGCCGCAGGAGACCGCCCAGAGGAGGTGATTCGCGCGCTTTACAAGGCTCACCGGCCGTGGGAGCACAAAGAACTCAACCTCGGCGATCGGGCTGTGCTGTCGAAATATTTCAGTCCCGAACTAACCAACTTATTCCTAAGGAACGCACAACTGGAGCGGGACTGTCCCAAGGGCGACCTTTGTGGACTGGATTTCGACCCAATCCTTGGAGCTCAGGACTTCGACGACAATCTCAACTTTAAGCTTCGCATCGCCCGGTCAACGCCGCCGCAAACTGGCCGATTCGAAGCACGCTTCAAATTATTTAACGAGGAAAAAGCAGAGCAGGAACAAGTCCTCGTTTTCCAACTTCTTCAATTAAAAAACGGATGGCGCATCGACGACATTATTTATACCGGGAATAAGGCCTCACTTAAGGCAGTCCTTACCGGGATTGTTGACGAGGCGGCGCAGCTTAAAGAATAGATCGCGAAGCTGCGAGCGAATGAGAGTCATGAACAAAACGTCTCGCTCGCGTAGCTTATTCGTAGCTGTATCGCTCTTCATCTGTCTTGTTATAAACGCTTCGGCTCCTGCTCAGGTCGACATCCGATGAATCTCGACGATTCGTTGGTAGAACAATGAGATCGTCTTTTTCCTTTGTCGCGTGCATCATTACCCCAGGGTTAAGCCAAATGCGCAGGAAATCTAGTCGCGACTTTACCTTTTATGTGGCCGATCCTCTCCATTCACCAATTCATACCGAATAGTCCAACACCTGACTTGAGCCCATGCAATTCATGACAACTCGTGCCATCACTATCTTCGTCGCAATCGTCGCGTGTGCGATTAGCCGGGGTTCTGCGAATGCGCAGAAGTCCCCGCTGCCCCAAGAGCTTTCGCCGTCGTCCAATTCTGTTTCTCCGGATAAGAAATGGGAATACAAATGCGAGGAGTGCGGCACGGCGCTTCCGCGGCCACAGATTGTAAAAACCGGCACGACGGAACGTGTCGTAGATCTCAATAAGGAGGTGCCGGATGGTGTGAACGGTATAGACGCTGAGATTGTCTGGGCGCCGGATTCAAAGCGGTTTGCCTTCAATTATGGCACCCAGTTGACACACCATAGCTATAGAAACATTGCGTTTTATCAGCTGCGTGGCGACAAATGGGAGGCATTGGTCTCGCTGGTGGACGGATTGGCCGACCAAGTTTACCCACGGCAGTGCGATCCGTACCAGGGCGAGTGGCAGTTGCGCAATTGGACTGATCCGAATACTGCAATCCTTTACGCGGCCTGCTCGGGAGAAGTCGACTCAGCTTTCCTCTTCACGTTGAAGTTCGATGAGGCTGGCAACTGGAAGATCGTTAAGACGCACCAGATGCCGAAAAAGGAGCTCAAGGAACGATGAAATCAGACACGAATTCCGCTAATTCACACAAGATGACTCAAGAACTGATCTTAACCCTTTTGCAATTTACAATTCGGCTGCCACGGCGAACGCGGACTTGGTTGGCCGGGGTTTTGATTCTGCTGTCATTTCCAAGCGCGTTTGCGGAGCCCGATTTTTCGGGGTTCTGGAAAACATTTAAATCCACCGTCATAGCTGGCGATAAAGCGAAGGTTGCGGAGATGACGAAATTTCCACTGTCGATGCCCTACGAGGTAAAAGCCGTAAAGAACAAGCAGGAGTTTTTGGGCCGTTATGATGAAATTTTCAAAGGCGAGGCCGATGCAGCGCAATGTTTTAAAAGCGCCGAACCGCACAAACAATCCGACCGGCAATATGACATCTACTGTCCGTTTAAAGAAACTCCAAAGGACTGGGAAAACGCTCCGAATCGCTTCATTTTTGAATTGACCAAAAGCGGCTGGAAATTTGCCGGCCTCGACAACATCAATGAATGAGGCGGATGAACGCCAAACAATGAGACGCCTTTGCGTCTTTGTCGCAATCGTCGTGTGCGCGATTACCTGCGGTTTTTCTATTCTTGCCGCTAATGAAAAACCCCCACCCGCTGAGAGCCCACTAGACGAATCACCTTCAGCCGCTGGCAAGGCTGAAGAAAAGCCCGAAATTGTTTGCACCAGTCCAAAGGGAACTTTCAAAATCGAGACTGTCCAAACACATGCTGAGGATCGAACGGCCGACCCATACCCGTACGAGCAGCAGTACGTCGTTTCCACAGGTGATCTAAAAGTGCGGGAAGCATTGGGCGAACGGCGTTCCGCTCAGCCGGCAGAATATTTCATCTCGCCCGATGAACGCTGGATCTTCGCGACCTACCATCTCGGCAGTCGCACGGAGGATGGTGAGTTATTTAAACGGGGCGAAGGTTTGAATTTTCAACAGGCAAATAAATCGCAACCATTTGCCGCGCGCGTATGGCGCTTTTTTGCGAAACAGGAACGGCTTAAGCCCGACGCTGTGCACTCTGAGCGTGGGGATGCGGGCATGATCGAGTTCAGAGGCTGGAGTCCTGATTCCGGACGGCTCCTTGTCGATCTTCGAGCCGGCGACTTTCGCGGCGAACGCGAACGCAGGGTTGATGAGGGGTACGTTTATTTCAATACCAAAACGGCAAAGTTCGAACTCACGAACTACCTAAGACGACTCAACAGCGGCGCATGGGACCGTTACGTCAATTTCTCGGGTTTCTCGGGTTTGGTCCCAGAAGTGATCGCGGAACCACTAGGTGAGTTGCCACCCGAGGCCGAGTCGAAAAACCGTTACGAAGCGGCCGAGCGACGCGTAAAAGAATATGAGGAACAACATAAGTCTTCTCGTGGCGCGCAAGGTGGCTTGGTCGACACACGAGAGATGGGCGCCAAGTTCTACGCTGAGTCCGGCCCTAAATCGACCGCAGGGCGGCGTTACTGGCAATACATGGCCGACAACACCGAGGCAAGCGCATCTGAGATCAAGAGAGAGTTGAAGGAAGCACCCTCAAAGGAATAAGCTCCGAGAACGAAATAAACGATCCACTGCAATGAGACCAACGCCGTGCATTCTCGCGTCTATCGCGCTCGGTGCCATCTGCCCGTTTATGCTCGCTCAGGAAACATTGCCCGCTGGAACCGTTTACGGCCCCAAAGCCGGGTTTAACATCAGTGCACCTGAAGGATGGGTTGTCGACAATGAGGCAGGAAAAGAACAGGGCATGCCCTGTGTGCTATATCCGAAAGGTTCGTCGTGGTCGGACGCGAAGACGGTGATGTATGCCAACATTGCTGGCACGGAATTTGAAGGGGTAGACGTGTTTGTGGCAATGGCGATCAAAGAAATGGAGAAGATCCATGGACGACCGAAGGAGAAGATCGCGTCCGGCAAAACCAGGGACGGCCACGATTATTTTATTAACGAATATCCTGCGACGAAGACTTACTCGCAGTGGGAGCGCGTGGGCTACATCCAACTTCCGCGTGGGGTCGCTCTCATTGTTCTCACCTCGCGCGATAAGGCGAGCTACCAAAAAGATTCCGATAAACTCGAGAAAGTCCTGAAAACCCTCGTTTATCTCGAACCGAAGTCCGCGATGGCAAGTGGTAACGATTATGCCGCTCGTTACGACAAGCTAAAAGATCAGAATGCGGAGGCGCAAATAGAGCCGTTGCTGACCGAATGGCGCGAGAAGGCGCCTAACGATCCCGACGCCTGGATCACGAGCGCGAATTATTATTTTAATCAACGCCAGCCGAACATTTCGGCGAAGAAGCCCGGCCCAGGTGACATTACGTTGACTGATAAGAAGGGAAAGCTCACGGGGAGCATTTCGTTCGAGCAAGATAAAGGGAACATGAAGCGGGCGGCCGATCTTCTTGAGGAGGCGACCACGAAATTTCCCGATCGCCTGGGCATCTGGTGCGGGCTCGCGTTCCTTTATCAAGAGAGCGGAGATTTCGACAATGAGTTGGCGACGTTGAAGAAGATGGTCGCGTATGCCCGCGAGCATCCGGCGCAGCTCAAGTGGGAAGGCGAACCGCTCAAAGAGCCGGCCGACAAATTCGTTGCGGAAAAGCTGCATGAGTATGGTTTGTATTACGAGAAAAAGGAAAACCCGGAGGATGATAAGCGCTGGTTCCAGATTTCAACGCTGGCGACCGAGCAATATCCAAATGACGCCGAAGGGTTCAACGATGCGGCTGGCTATTGGGTTGATATTCAGGAATGGCAAAAGGCGCGCGAGCAGCTCGAAAAAGCGCACCAGATCAATCCAAAATCGGTTGGAGCGTTAATCAACCTCGGAAATGTCAGCGTCGAGATGAAAGACTTCTCCGGCGCACGGAAGTATTACGAAGAAGCCTTAAAGTTAGAGCCGAATGGTCACTACGCGCAGGAAGCGAAGCAAGCCTTACGAAAACTGAAGAAGAAGCCCGAAGACAGGCAGGCCAGCCAGCCGAATGTGAAAGAGGCCACCGCCTACAATGAAAGTGGCGTTGCCAAAGGCGTTAAAGGCGACGTCGATGGGGCCATAGTCGATTTCACTCGCGCCATTGAACTCTATCCGAAATATTCTACGGCCTATAGTAACCGTGGCCTCGCCAAGAAGAACAAGGGCGATCTGGACGGGGCCATCGCTGACTGCACTCGTGCTATCGAACTCGATCCGAAAGATGCCGGCGCCTACGGCAACCGCGGCATTGCCAGGCAAGCTCAGGGCGATCTTAATGGAGCCATAGCCGACTACACTCGCTCTATCGAACTTGATCCGAAATACGCTAAGACCTACAGCAACCGGGGCATTGCCAAGGAAGCGAAAGGCGACATGGAAGGAGCCATCGCTGACTGCACCCGCGCTATCAAACTCGATCCGAGATACGCACCCGCCTACGGTACCCGGGGCCTCGCGAAGAAGAACAAGGGTGATTTAAATGAGGCCATCACTGACTACACCCGCGCCGTCGAACTCGATCCGAAATACGTCAACGCCTATTATAACCGCGGCTTCGCCAAGAGGGCCAAAGGCGACATCGACGGGGCGATTGCCGACTACACTCGCGCGATCGAACTCGATCCGAAAAATGCCAGTGCCTACAACGAGCGCGGCATTGCCAGGCAAACTCAGGGCGATCTCAATGAAGCGATGGCCGACTACACCCGCGCCGTCGAAATCGATCCGAAGTACGCCAACGCCTACTACAACCGCGGCGTCGCCAAGTGGGGTAAAGGCGATATCGACGGGGCCATAGCTGACTACACTCTCGCGATCGAACTCGATCCGAAGTTTACCCATGCCTACTACAACTGCGGCGTCGCCAGGAAGGCCAAAGGCGACGTTGACGGGGCTATTGCCGACTACACTCACGCGATCGAACTTGATCCGAAAGAGGCCGTTGCTTACGGCGACCGCGGCGTTGCCAAGCAGGCCAAGGGCGATCTCGATGGAGCCATCGCCGACTGCACTCGCGCTATCGAACTTAATCCGAAATACGCTAACGCTTATAACAACCGCGGCAGCTTCAAGGGCATTAAAGGCGACGTGGCCGGGGCGATGGCCGACTGCACTCGCGCTATTGAGCTCGATCCGAAGCTGGCGGCCGCCTACTACAACCGAGCGTACACAAAGCAGGGCAAAGGCGACATTGACGGGGCTATTGCCGACTACACTCGCGCCATCGAGCTCCAACCTGATAGTGCCGCTGCCTACTACAACCGCGGCCGTGCCAGGCGGTCCAAGGGCGACCTCGATGGCGCGATTGCCGATTTTGACCGTGTCATCAAGCTCAAGCCGAAAGAGGCTGTTGCCTACGACAATCGCGGCGAAGTTGAGGCTAAAAAGAGGCAGTATCCTGCCGCGATCAAGGACGAACAAAAAGCTATCGAACTCGAGCCGAAAAACGGACTCTATTCCTTCTCTCTCGGTTGGTATCAGCTCTTCAATCGAAAGCCTCGTGAGTCGATTGCCGCATCTCTCAAAGCTCTGGAACTTTCGCCGGATAAGGCAGTGATAATCAAGGTCAATCTCGCCCACGGTTATTTGTTCGATAACCAATTCGAAAAGGCGAAAGCAATCTATCTGGAAAACAAAGATGCCAAGCTCCCCGATGGTCGGGCCTTTAACCAAGCCGTGCTGGATGACTTCAAAGACTTTCAGGAAGCGGGGATTACTCATCCTGATATGGAGAAGATCAAAGCGCTGCTAACTGGGAAGATTCAAGACACGAATTCCACGGATTCACACTAAATGACCAACAACTAACTCGCGTTTATGCAGTTCCTGTTTGTTCGCGTAATTAGTGTCGCGCTTTTCTTGGCGTTCACTGGCACCGTGTCAATGGCAGAGGAAAAACCGGAAGCGATTGTCGCGACGGCGAAAAAGTTGTCCGAGAACCAGCCGTGGCGGGTAGAAGCGCATGTGGTTGCCAAGGATATCGACATGAACATTTCTGGGATCATTAACGGAAAAGATTTTGATTTAACGATCGACTCTGACGATCAGGTTCGGCGTCAGATTGTGATCGGCGACAAGGGGTGGTTGACCGAAAACGGCGGCGAGACATGGCAGAGTTGGGACGCGACCGATCGTCGTTTTTATTATCTCGTTCACACGCCAATCGCCGATACTGGTCAAAAAATTCCGCCCTTCGAAAAGGTCGGGATCGAAAAAGAAGGAGAAGATTCGTTGCTGCACATCCGCTTTAAGGCGCCGCAGAAAATCAATTACGAAGGCGATCGGCCGAATTGGTGGATTTTGTTAAGAAATGGGGAGCCAGAAACCATCAGGCACTACCATGGTCCAGCCGGTTTTGAAGGTAATCCTGTTATTGCAAAGGTGGAATATATCCCGGTGACGGAGTCTAACCCCGTTGTTTCGCCGCCAGGAAAGCCACATGTGCGAGCCGCGGAAGGCAGTCCGAAAGCATTGCTGATGGCGGCGATGAAAAAAATGGAAGAGGGCGTTTGGGAGGTGAACGGAACAGCGTCACGTGAAAAAACCATTCGCATTCACGGTCTGCTGTTGGGAGAAGATTTCGATTTAACGATGGCATCCGAAGACGGCCACCCCTTTAACCACCAGATCGCCATTAAGGACAAAGCCTGGGCGAACCCGACTGGCGGTAAGACATGGAAAAAAGCACAAGCGAGCGATCGCCTGATCTACGATTTGGCGCATACGCCCATTCTGTCTCCACCCTGGGAACCGGATTTTAAGAAAGTTAGCGACGAACAGCACGGCGGCGCGACGTGGCTGCATATTCGCGCTGAAACGAACCCCAACACTCACCCTGAAGTGTTCACTGCTCCGGCGTTCTTTTCCTACAAGTCGCAATATTGGCTCGCGCTCGACGGACAAGGTCAGCCGCTCTACATCGCACGTTACGAAGGAGAGATTTCTTCTCAGAGCTTCAATAAAGCTATGGCGACCGTGAGTAGCACCGTCACGCGCTGTGAATTTGAGTACAAGCCGGCCAAAGATGAGACGATCGCACCTCCCGAAGGCGCGGAGCCAGGAAGGAAGCATTAGGCACTGATCGCATTCATCAAGATGATACGCTCGTTGGACTGTCGGATGTGTCGGGGGTCACTGTTTGCGATCCGAGTATTCCCGCAGTGCGCGGCTCTGCTTATTTCCCTGCTGATCCCGGTCGCGCAGATGAACGCGCAGACACAGGCGGCTATGAACGCGCAAGCGCGCGCGGAGTTCGAGCAAGCCGATGTAGAACTCAACAAGACTTATGAAGCAGTGTTGAAAAAGCTTCCAGATGCTGAGAGCAAACAGAAGCTGAAGGAAAGCCAGCGAGCATGGCTTGCCTTTCGCGATGCCGAGGCAGCCTTCGCAGCTGGTCCCCGCGGGTCAATGGCTCCCACGCTCCGCTACGCAACCATGACAGAGCTCACTCAACAGCGAATCAAACGGCTAAAAGCGCATCTTGATGAATGAATCTGTCGCGTTGCAATGAATGAAATCTATGAATAAACCGTTTACCACCCTTATAGTTGCCAGCCTGGGAACAATCTTGGTTTCCATCAGCGCCCGTGCTGGTAGCCTGGCTTTTGACGCAGCAGGCAATCTCTTTCACGGCGAAGGACACTCGGTTTTCAAATACACGTCTGATGGAACGAAGAGCACCTTTGCCACCGGGCTTAAGAATTCATCCCTCCTCGCCTTTGATACCAAAGGCAATCTTTTCGTCTCGGACGCCGGCAGCCAGTCGATCTACAAGTTCGCACCGGACGGAAAGAAGAGTACCTTTGCTACTGGCCTTAGAGCATGGGAGATGGCCTTTGATCGTTGGGACAATCTCTTTGTGGGGCAGGGTCCTTCTGCGTCGCAGCTGAACGACGAGAATGGCCATCTTGCAGGCGTGATCTTCAAATTCGCTCCCGATGGAACAAAGAGCACCTTTGCTTCCGGATTCGGTAACCTGATGGGCTTGGCCTCTGACGCAGCTGGCAATCTCTTTGTGGTGGATCGTGCAGTCATGGCTGCAGGCCCGCGCCGAATCTTTAAATTTAGTCCCGACGGAACCAGGAGCACCTTCGCGAACGGACTTCATGATCTGTGCGGCCTGGCTATCGACGCTAGTGGCAATGTATACGTCGCGGAAGTGACAGCGCCCAATACCAGCAGCCACGCCATCACCAAATTTAGTTCTGGTGGGACGAAGAGCACCTTTACTTCCGTGCTCGGCGCTAGCTGGGATTGGGATCTGACTGTTGATCGTTCAGGCAGTGTGTTTGTCTGGAATGGCCACGCAATCTTGAAAATCGATTCGAATGGGAGTCCGAAGACCTTTGTGTCAGACTGGGTGTCACCGGACAAAAAATGGGAATACAAATGCGATGAGTACGGTGTGGGGCAGTGTGCCCCGGAAATTGTACAGACCGGGACCAACGAAGTTGTTTTGGACCTCCATGACAAATTTTACGGTCCGGATGTGACTGGCGTGATTTGGGCGCCGGATTCAAAACGGATCGCATTCAATTACCCTCCGCCGCACCCGCGCCTTACGACACTTCAGTCTGTTGCGTTTTATCAATTCCGTGGCGAGAAATGGGTCCCGCTGCATTCGACGGCGGAGGAAGCGGGGGAGCACGCCCAACTGATTGAACTCGGCAAGGGCCATTTGCCAAAGGATTTTAACCCGCGCCATTGCGCACCGGACTGGGATGTTCTGAAGGTGCGCAAGTGGACCGACGCTAATACTGCGATCCTATACGCGCCCTGTTATGGGCGCACCTCGGGCGAGCTGGAAGCAGGCTTTCTTTTCACGTTGAAGTTCGACGCCGAAGGCAACTGGAAGATCGTGGACGCGCATCGAATGTCTAAAAAGGAGCTCGGGGCGGAACAATGAGAATCGTGCCAGTGATAAATGTCGCGGCTGTGCCTTTGGTCGACGAGCAGTCATAAACAGTTGAAAAGCGATTTTTTTAAGATGACGCGAGCATTTCTTCTTATTGGCGTTTTTCTTTGCTCGTCGCTTGTAGCAGACGATTACAAGCTGCTCGAGTCGACCACGGAAAAGGCGGTGTTGGTCCCCGGCACGCAGACGAGTGATGGCCATTACGCACTCGCCTGGACGGTGCTCCCGAAGAAAAACGCCGAGCCGGTGGATTGGTCAATCCTTGACACAGGGGAATTCGAACAGCGTTACCTTGATGAAGAAGGCGTCGAGGACGCGCAGTATGACCCGGCGAATCTGGTCGTCGATCTTCGCGCGAAGAAAGTGAACGGAAAAATCGCGCAGGGGTACGATGTATGTTATCGCCCGAATAAGAACCACGCCGATCTCATTGTTAGCTGGGGACCGGAGCAGAATGGCCACCGTTTTGCCCTGGTAGAAGTGACGGCAAAATGGCAGCCGGCGCTCTTTGATGTTCTTGATGTCGGTCCGGACGGCATTCGCAAGACCGAACCCCATCCGCTTTTTGGCAAGGCGGTGGTGTCGGCAATCCGCCGTTGTTACACCAATGCCCACATCAAGTCGCCCCACATTGCCTTTGACTATGCAATTGGGGAGTTGCCGGAAATTGGCAGCAATATCGGGTTCCTGGATGCCACAACCGTGCGTTTGGGTTTTTCGACGATGGACGAAACGAAAAGTGGAACCCCTGAGGTTGATGGAGACGTTAAGTTTAAATTGTCGCGAGCTGGAAAGGGAATCACCATAGCGATTGACAAAATAACGGCAGAGCTCAACGGCGGTTCGGATAGCGATGACAAGTTCACTGGTGACGCCCGCAACGCCAAAATCGAGCGAGAACTGAACGAGGTTTACACGGCGTTGATGCGCAAACTTGATCCTGCCGCAAAGGAACAACTGCGAGAGCAACAGCGCGCGTGGTTGAAAGATCGAGAAGCTTTCGTCGAAAACTTTGAGCAAACGTTCGACATCTCAACAGAAATGGAGAATCGCAGAATCGTCCTGGATCGATCACTGCGCGAGATGACCGAGAAACGCGTCGCCGAATTGCGAAAACGCTAAGAGCAAACTCTTCTTCAAATGAGCCAGTCACCTGTAATCCTGTTAGGAATGAATCGCGGTAATGGGGCTGGATTTTTGCCTGAAAATGCCGCATCGACATTCCCGCTGTTTCGCTGCATTCGGGCTCGGTGCCGCTTTCCAGTTTTACGAACAAGGTGATACAACTGCTAATCAAGAGACCCGGAACCCGTAGTATTCTCTGGCACGACTCTTATCTACCGTAAAGGAGCGCGTAGGTTTTTGGGAAATGTAGTTTAATGTACGGCTTCGGGTTTAAAATTGGTGGGAAAGGTTGCGGGAAAACTATGCCGCGTATCCTTCCCGAACCTCGGGAGACTGCCCGGCGAGCAGCTTGGCGAAAGTGTCATCGCCGACGACATGAAGAAGTGGCCAATGGATATTCAATTCATGCTCGTCGCCGGCTTCTCCGTCCATGGCGAAAGAAATAATTTGCCCGAATGCTTTTGCATCCCCTTCACTGGCTTGCACCAGGGTCCTATAATAGTTTGGCACGCCATCATACTTTTTTGCCGAATAGGCAACATAGTCGGTCTTTTTGATCGGCTTGGACTGCAATTTTCGCCATTCTTTCTTGCAGCTATCGAAGTTCAGTCTTGCCAGCGGCTCATCCGGCAGGACACGAATCCTGTTACGAGGGATGGTGCCGCTGATTCCCGACTTGAGATACACGTCACAGTCCTTTTCGCCACATGATGCGATGAATCGTTCACCTGGCTTTATGGTCGAAGTTGCTTCACCGCCGCACTCGGTGTGGCCCGACAGCTGGTATTCATCCTGACCATTGATCGTAGCCATGGTTGCTTCGTGCGACCACGCCGTCGCCGAATACATAAGCACCAGGCTCGCGAAGGCGTGATTCAGTTTTCTATTCATCGCTCTGGTCGCGGTCGATGAACTCTCTCACAGCTGCTGAATTAAACAAAAAGGATCGAGAACGTTTTCACTTCTCCGCCGCGGACTTTGTCTCTTCGTAAACAGGAAGCCGTTCTTCGCGCACATAGATCAGGTGGTACCATGTCGATCTTGCGCGCATGCCTAGTCGTTTGGCCGGATCTTTAATTTGCGCAGCGTCATCATCGAGTTTGTCGCGCCAATCCGCTTCTTTCTTTTCGAATTCAGCGCGATCGGCGCCATCGAGTTGTCCTTCCCGGCGCTTCACCATCGCTGCCAGTTCCGCCTCATATTTCTTGAGTCGCTCTGCGACCGGCGCGTCGGCTCCTTCATGTCCAATCGGCTCGGCTGATGGCGGCAGAACACCTGCCGACTCCGCCTCCGACGCCGCCCAGCGTTTGCGCGCCCCTTTGTTCCACTTCCGAAGTTTATCGGTGAGTTCGAACTTTCGCGTCTTCGTATTGTAATAGACGAGCCAAAGGGAGACTCCCGGCTTTTTGTAGTCTTCATCGCCTTCATTGCCATAAGCAACACGGTCCTTGCCTGTTAGGCCACCGTGCAAATCCAAGAGCAGCCGGCCCGAGTCTTCGCTCCAGTCGAGAACAGAAACTCGCGTTGGACCTTCGTCATCCGCATCAATTTTCTTAAACGGCACGCCCTCGATCTTGCTAAAGGCCTTCCACGCCGCATCATCGAACCGTTGTTTGGAATCGCTTTTCGGCACGTACTCGAACTTGAGTCCTTCTTTGCGGTGCAAGAGGTAAGTCGACGAACTGTTCGCGTGATGCTGAGTAATCAGAATCCAGTTTTCATCCGGAGAAATCGCGGCGCCGTTGATGAGGTGAATGCCGGAAATCTCATGAAAATCCGGTAAGCGCTCACGTGCCGTCGAATCCTTTACAGACACGATCCAGACTTCCTGATCGTCGATGGTTTCTCCTGCCTCATTTTTGGTGGGCGCGGGAAGCTCTTCAACGAAAAATGTGCCGTTAGGCGATTCGATCTTTGTGCCGATTCCCTCTGGGGGCGCTTCGACAGCTGCGGCTAAACAACTTGCGATCAGAATGAACGCGAAGATTGGTATAGCTCTGAGGTTGATCCCTTGCAATACGAAAGGCTCAGTCGTCTAGTTACTTTGTTTTACGCTTTGCACCGACGCTTTGTTATTGGCGTCAAAAACGATCGTCACAGTTTGGGAACAACTGTCCTCATTTCCATCTTCGGTTAACCAGGATTGATCAATACCGACCACAAGCGCGCCGGATTTCAACCACGCTTTCGGTGACTCTGTGAGTTCGGTTGTTTTGACGTATTTGTTCTCTTCTTCCCCCGTGACATTTTCGTGGCACTCTGGAAATTCCGCATAAGGGAACTGCACCTCTTCAAACTTTGAGCCGTTCCGAAAGTAAATGTAGGTCGTTCCCCCGCGACGATCAGGCTCGAATTGAGCGACTCGCTTTGAATCTTTCGACCACACGAGTCGCATACTCTCGACGTAATTGCCGTAAACATCGAGATATTCTACCGGCTTTTTGCTTCGTAGATCGACAATTGCAGCGTCCCAGCCTTCTTCTCCTTTCCAGATTCGCAAGGCGAACTTTCCGTCCGGCGATTTGTCCTTGATCACATCCTTTGCTTCGAGCGATGGAACGAGACAATTGGCAATCAGAATGACCGCGAATGTTAATATCGTTCTCATGTCGATCGGTCGTTCGTTATCACGCTCCACACGACAGAGAAAGTCAAGCCTCCACTTTTTTTGCCTCAGAGGGATAAATCGTAATCGCTTCTCCTTCGTAATAGTTCGAGGCTACGAGCCTTCCAGCTTGCCGTCACCATCCAGATCCAGCGTCGCGATCACTTAGTGACTATGACATCCCCGCGATTATCGGCGTCGATGGCAGATCGATAACAAACTTGTGGAGAAAGAGTCCTATTGATGAAGATCGTGACCGCACCTACCGCGGCATAAAATCGCGCGCCCGCTTTTGTCCCTCCGCAATCTGCTCCGGCGTCAGCTTACGTTCCAGTGCGGTCAAGTTCTTCTTGGCATCCTCATCACCTTGCCTGGCCGCCAGCAAGAGCCACCTGTAAGCCTCCACCCAATCCTTCGCCACGCCGTTGCCATTGTAGAAGCAGACGCCCAAATTGCATTGAGCCTTGGCGTAATTTTGTTCGGCGGCTTTGCGATACCATTTCACCGCCTCCACCAGATCCTTGGCCACGCCTTCGCCATGTTTGTAGCAGAAGCCCAGGTTGTATTGAGCGTCGGCGTAATTTTGTTCGGCGGCTTTGCGATACCACCGCGCTGCCTCCGCGTGATCCTGCACCACGCCTTCGCCCTTGTCGTAGCGAAAACCGAGTTCCTCCTGGGACTCTGCGTCGCCTGCTTCTGCCTTCGCCTTCACTTCCTCAATCGGTTTTTGATCGGGCTTGGTTTGTTGCGCGGCCAATTGAACGACAGCGACACTCGACGCCAACAGAAGCGTGAATATCAATCGACTCGCTTTCATATCGGGAAACTAATTGGTTTCCAGCATGCCTGCTGAGATTCCTAATTGAATCGACCCCTTGTGTTCAGCGTCAAGCGCATTCGTAAAACCACGCCGATTCCACGCTTTTTTATCTCGCCTTTCTATCGATCCCCGGGCTCGAACAATCAAAAGGCGTCCGATGAATCAGTTCAATATGAGGAGCAAGGATGGCATACCACCGCTGCTACGACAGAGAGGCAAAGGATCAAAATTCTTCGATTCCCTTAAGAAGCAGGCCCAATCGATTGTTGATCGTTTGCTGAGAAACTGAGCATTGAAATTGCGATGCCCAACCAGTCGCTCCACCCGACTCGCAGAATGTTTGCTTCAGTAGGGAAACGCATCCGCGGCTGCGTTTGGCCGTCGTGATCCATACTGCCCAGCACGCTGTGGCGGCTGTGCAGATCCAACGCTGCGTAGATTGGCTTTTTCATCAGGAGTGATTTGTAGCAGCTCGCCCGGTAAGCTTCGCTACCCAAACCAAACCCCAATTAATGACGACTCAGCCAACGGTTGCGAACTCTGGCATGTCTACGAAGTCAGACCGTGCCCTGACAAGCGCGGCGTTGATCTCATTTCCGATGCGCTACCGTTCGGTCGGCTCTGGTATGACGGGCCGAACGCAGCCAGCAATGCAGTCAGCTACGCGATGCATTATAGCCGCTCACATGATGCTCTGATTCGCGTTTACGATGATGCTGGCAACGTGACCGAGACGCACGAGCACAAGGGCGATTTCAAAGAGCTATAACAACACTTTTTCTCCGCAGGCTGTGCGTCCGTCGGTGCTGTGTCTTTCGGCGCGAGTGAGGCGACGATTTTTTCGAAGCGCGGCCACTAATCCCCGCTAACGGCGGTGTGTGTTCCTTCGAACGCCTCTTTCTCAGGAGAATATCTAATATCGTACTTTTCTAGGTCGCCACCTCGCCCCGAATAGTTAACTTGGTACTTCCACTTCCCAGGAGCCGTCGGTTTTTCGCTAAAAAGATAATCGCACCAATGTGATTCTGTCGCGCGACGCTTGCCCCTCTCGGTCAGGCGAATCGGATATTGAATTACTTTTCCCTGCCGTTCGCTGTAGCCAATCAACGTCGTTTCCAATCCCATGCAAAACTCGGCATCGAACAAGGCGAACTCCAAGGCTCTGCCATCACCGTTGTAATCTTTCAGCAAAAGAAGATGCGGCTTGGCTTCTTCGCCCTCCTTGGGATTGCCTTCCACCGCATATTGGTAGCCTTTTCGAATTGCGTACGAGACATCAAAGCTGTCTTCACCGTTGTTGTACTCCTGTTTGATCTTGATTGTGTTGATGATTTTTCCGGTCTTGCGATCAGCCAGTGAAACTCTGGTCGGGCCGGTGTAATGGCTACCCCGGGTATAATCAGGACAGGTATAGATATCATCCGGCTTGTGCGGATGCTTTTCCGGCTTCACCATCCATAGAACAAGAGTCTTGTCCGGATGCCCGGCTGCATCCAGCGGTTGTTCTTCAACTAACAGGCTCTCGGCCGGCAGTTGATAATTTGATGGGGTTGGGTTGTCTCCCGCTTTGCTGGTTACCCCCGCGCCCTGTGCCCAAATAGGAACGCGACCGAAGTAAAATAAAACGGCGATGCCAATAACCGCTACCCTCAGTCTGAAACCTGGGGTTCGATTTGTTCTATTCTTCTTCCTACTCATTTTTCGATGAATCCCTAAACGCGCTGCAAAGTCAAGGGATTTGGGTCGCGGCGCGAATCGCGGCTTCTAGTTCCAAAAACGCGGTCAACATTTCATCGGCGTGCACAACGAAACGCTTTCCATCGTCGCGGTGCGCGTCAGCAATCCAGATCGTTCGCCCGCGAGCATGGTTCCGCTTTTGTGGGACTCCTCCTCAGCAAACGGGCGAATTACACGGAGCTTGAACGCTAGTTTCATCACGTTCCTACTTGTGGGTTGCGCCATTGCAATCACGCTGGCCTACGGATGAGAAAGCGGAACCGTCGCCAATCCGGTCGTTGCCTGTGCGGTTCCGTCAGGTTCGTCATTGCTGGCGCGCTCCGCCCTACGGTCATTGCCTGTCATTGCAGGAACTGCCGTCGCTTCTCCGGTGGGCTCTTCACTGTCACTGCGGCCAGGAAGGAGCATCTCGTCATCACGAAGAAAGGCTCCTTAAAGTGGTACAAGTCCTCGAAGCACAACAAGCGTGGCTTCTGCGGCAAGTGCGGCTCCAGCCTGTTTGGCGTTTCAGATCAGTGGCCGTTCGTCTCCATTTCTGCGGCATCGCTCAATGAGCCCACTGGTCTCAAACTGGCAGTGCACTCCTGGACGGAAGAGAGCGCAGATTACTGGTCGTTTAACCCGAAGCTGCCTAGAAGGCGGGGACCTTCTGGCCTGGGTGGACCGCCGGAGAATCGGAGCAATGAAGGTTGAGCGGGCCTAACCAATCGATGAAGGCTCTTAATCAAGGAAAAAATGTAGAGCTTCGCTGAGCCCCGGAGTACGGATATTTTTGCCGTCTGGGGTTTCGCGTGGCACGCTCTCCGGGCTGGGGAATGGGAGCAAGCGGAGCGTGGGCGTTCAGGACGGGTGGTGGGAGCGAAGCGGCCTAACGAGCGGTGTTATCTGGACGATTGATACTTCTCCATGCAGGCTCTTGGGACTCCAGTCGGCGGTTGCCGGCTCGTGCATCGTCGTCGTGGGAAGTAGGCAGGGAAAAAGAGAATGACCCGGGTCTTCATTCATGCCAAACGGACTTCGGCCGAGCAGGTACCTCTGCCAGCCGGGGCAAGCGATTGGTCGGGAGTTTCCCGGGTCTTTTCCCAAAACCGCCGCGTCTTCATGTTGCAGGCTGCTTCGTCTGGCAACCAGCCTATCGACGCGACCGTTGCTCGGCTTCCTTTGCGGGAGCGTTGGTTGTCATGGGAAAAAACCGGGTGGGATCAAATGGCCGGCGACGCAGCCAGATCTGCCAGAGCGCTTCGAGAATTTTGCGCTGCGTGTTCAAGCGGGCATGGCGCACACTGCCGGTGCGCTGCTTGCTCGCCTGGTAAAAGCTCTTGATGGAGTTGGGGCCGGTGGTCGATTTGCAGGCGGTGTGCCAGGCGTGATAGGAAAGGTTTTTGAGTTCCCGGTTGCCGGAACGGTCCAACCGCTGATAGCCCAGAGGCGCGCCGTCACTGCTGCGATCGGTAATGGAGAGGCAACTGTATTTGAAGAGCTTGAACTTGGTGGCAAAGCGCTCCGGCCTCTCAATAATCGCACTAAAGGTATGCGCCGCGATGGGACCAATCCCCGGCACTTGTTGAAACTGGCGCACTTCCCAAAACTCTTTTCCCATCCTCTGGACCTCCTTCAGCGTTTCCTTCCATTCAGCAATAGCTTGATCGTGCTGTCGGTAGAGCCGCTCCATCATGCGCCGCTCTTCATCGCCGGGCAATTGCGCTAGATAATCGCGCCGAAAGGTCTTGGAAAAAACCTTCAGCCCGTTGAGTTGCAACACTCCCCATTGGCGGTAACGCGCTTTGATCAGCGCTTTGAGCTCGCGCTGAGCATCGCGAAAGTTGAGTAGCTCGTAGACTAGCGCCCGGTAAATCTCGCGCGTGCGATCTTGTCCCATCCATACTTCTTTGAGCTTGCCCAGGCGTAGAAGCAAACACTGATCTTTCTTCGAAAACGTGGACAGGGCTTTTAATATTTTATTCAGTTGTTAGCTCGATTGAAGTTGTTTTCGAATTCCAGTGGTGATTGGTATCCGAGACTACTGTGAAGTCGACGGCGGTTGTAGAAGGTTTCGATGTAATCGAATAAGATCAATTTGGCCTCACGGCGACTTTTTGGGATTTGGTTTTGGAAGCATTCAGTTTTGACGGTGGCAAAGAAGCTTTCCATCATGGCGTTGTCGTACGGATTGGCTTTGCGGCTCATGGAAGCGGCTGCACCGCAAGAGCGCAGTAGAGTTTGAAACTGAGTGCTGGCATATTGGACGCCGCGATCCGAATGGTGGAGGAGTCCGGGCTCGAGCTGCTGGTCACGGCAGGCTTTTTCGAAGGTTGTTGCTACGAGCGAGCTCTCCAGGGACTGGTCGGCATGCCAAGCGACACAGCGCCTTGAGCAATGGTCCAGGATCCCGGAAAGATAAAGCCAACCCTCCTGAGTTTGGATGTAGGTGATATCGGCTAACCAAACCCGGCCAGGACGATCCGGGTTGGGGATTTTGTCCAGCCAGTTTGGCGCCACGGGCAACTTATGATCGCTCTGAGTTGTTTTGGGCCTGAATCGACGTTTTTGCCTGGCGCGCAAACCGCCTGAGCGCATCAGCCGAGCGATGCGATTTTTGCCGCAGCGCCGCCCGGTTTTGCGCAGAGCGTGCATGATGCGCGGGCTGCCGTAGGTCCTGCGACTGGCCACAAAGATTGACTCGATTGCGTTGGATAATTGGCTGTCCTGCTGAGCACGGGGACGCTCTTCTTTACGTTGATGAGCGAAAAAACCGCTCTTGGAAATCTCCAGAGCGTCGGCCATTTCGGTGAGGCAATGAGACTGTTCCATCTGCTCCATCACCGTAAATCGCTGGGCTGCACCTCGGCCGACAAGATGCTGCAGGCTTTTTTTAAAATGTCGCGCTGCCGGCGCAGATAGTCGTTCTCCTGGCGCAGTCGGCGCAGCTCGCGCTGCTCCGGCGTCTCGGCTGAAAGGGTTTTAGGTTCGCTCAAAGAGAGACCGCATTGAGCGTCTTTGAGCCACCGGCTCAAAGACCAATGCGATACGCCAAGATCACGCGACACCTCGGTAATGGAGCGGCCGCTTTGGATCAGAGCGACCGCGTTCTCTTTAAACTCCCGGTCATAACGCCGGGCGAACTTGCTGCTGTTGGATTGCATAGGGACTCTTCCTTTCTATTTCCAAAAGCCCCTGACCGCAAAACCGAAGAAACCTCACACATCCCCTCCAGATCGACTTCATCGCTCTTGTAGCGATTGGAATTGATCAGCCGGTTGTGTCGCGGCTCGCAAACGATCAGTCGCTCCACCAACGGCCGCACTATCGCGCAGGCCCAGCGCGAGAGCGGTCCCGCTTCCATGGTGAGGTAAAGCGGCCGCCGCCTTTGCCGCAACCGCTCCACCTGCGCTCGCAGAATGTTTACTTCAGTAGGGAAACGCATCCGCGGCTGCGTTTGGCCGTCGTGATCCATACTGCCCAGCACGCTGTGGCGGCTGTGCAGATCCAACGCTGCGTAGATTGGCTTTTTCATCAGGATTGATTTGTAGCAGCTCGCCCGGTAAGCTTCGCTACCCAAACCAAACCCCAATTAATGACGACTCAGCCAACCGCCCCATTGCGAAGCAAATTCAGTATGTTTGCTACGACACCCTGCCGTGGCTTATCTCCGTCTCGTTGATATGGCTGTGGATTTGTCAAACGGGCAAAAGAAGTCCTGTGGCGAGTGTTTGCATCGCTCATCATAAAATAAGTAGGAGCGGGTTTGAGGCGGCCGATCAGTCGGGGTGAGTTAGGTTCCCGGCGGTTGGTGATGCTGATATTCGCGGGCTATCCGTCTTGCGACCGGACCTATCCGGCATTCTTTTAATTCACCGCAGCCTTTTTCCAACAGTCTAGGTGACGCGTGCTTGGGTTGGACTTTCAAGTCCAGCCTTAACGCTAACGAGACATCGTGGGTTGGCTACCGTGATCTGCCACCTCAGAGCCGCTCCTTTTTGGTTTGTGAGTAGGTGTTGCGCTAAGTGGTGTCTTTCTCCCTTCTTGTTGGTTAGTTGCTGTTCCCCTCGAACTAACTTTTCAGAGCGGAGGGGATTGCGCCTGGTAGCAGGGTTGCGTGCGCAACAGTTCCCAGATAAAACCGCATAGCTCCCGCGCGATAGCCACCATCGCCTTGTTGCGCTGGAGTCGGCGCGCCAGCAAACGCGTGTAGCGACGATGCAACCGGTTCTGCGCACGCCAACTGATGGCCCGCACTAAAGCCGATTGACCTTCCTGGCGTCGGCTCAGTTCCTTGCTCACTTTGGGTGGGCTAGCGTAATGCTGGGCGCACTCCACCAATAACCACCGCGCGTGGGCATTGCCACACTTGGTGATGTGACCCTGGCGTCGTCTCTCACTGGAACTGTTCTCAGTGGGTACCAACCCCAGATACGCCATCACCTGACGCGGATGACTAAAGCGATGCACCTCCCCCAGTTCGCTCACTAGGATCATGGCCGCCACGGTTCGAAAACCTTTCATGGCCATGAGCGCGCGCACCGCCGGCGCCAGTCGCCAGCTTCCTAGCAGATCCCGCATCGCCGCTTCGCAGCGCTCCATCCGTTCAGCGGCCGCCGCGATCCCTTGCAGATATTCTTCCAGGATCACCTTCATCGCCGGATCCCGCGACTGCGGGACCAGCTCACGCAGGTAACGTTCATGCGCCGCACTCCAGCTGCTTTTGCCCTGGTAACGATACCCATGCCGCAGCAGGAACCCTTTTAAGCGATGCCGAGAGCGGCGCCGATCATCCACCGCATCGCTCCGCGCCCGGCACAAATCCCGGATCGCTTCGTCGGTGGGTTCGGGAATGTACACCGCGGTGAGTTCCCCGGCTCTTAAAAGCCGCGCCAGCTTGCGCGCATCGCGCCGGTCGGTCTTGATCCGATCACCCGAACGCGTCGGCGTTAACGAGGGCGCCACCACCTGACATTCCACCCCAAGTTGGCGCAAGCGTCGCGCCAGCCCAAACCCGCACGGCCCCGCTTCATAGCACGCCCGCAGAATCACCTCTTTGCCATGCGCTTTGCGCAGACGGCCAATCCATTTTTCCACCGCACCGCTTTGTCACTATTCCGCCGGCACTGGGAAAGTCGCTTCTCCTTTTTCGTGTGGACCGTCGTAGGAAATTATCATGTTCCAATCACCGGAAGTGTCGATCTGGATTTTGGCACGATACAGCCCTGGGGTGGCTGTGCGCTCAACCACCACGTTTCGCTGAATCTGCGTGCTGGGCATGTTGCTGTCGATCTGAAGATTGACTTTACCAACATCGACAAGGCGAGCCTTAGCATCGCGAAACTCGATCGTTGTTTCGTTGTCACCTTGACGAAGATGGCCGTCGAGATTTGAGACCCTCACGGTCAAGTCATTGATCGAGTTACTCGCGATGGCTTGAAAATAGGCAGTTTCTCTCGGCAACACGAGCAGCTGGGGATCTTTATCGAGGAGGTCCTCTGTAACCTTCTTCGCTTTAATTTTCAGCACCGACCCGTGACCATGTTTATCGAAACCTATGGTCACTTTCTGGGCCGCGCTGCCAGAAACGATCTTTTCCTGTTCCTGACGAAGAACGAGCGCCCCTGATTTGAGCCATTGAATCGGTTCACTAATGGACGTGAGCGCTTGCTCGTCCGGCGGCCCTCGTCGCGGAAACGGCAAGTTCGGTATACTGGGCAATTGCACTTCTTCAAAGGATGAGCCGCGACGAAAATAGACTTGCGTGTAGCCGCCGTCAGGATGGGGAGTGTAGTAGGCCACCCGCTGTGAGTCGCTGAACCAAAGAAGCCTCGGCTTTGCGTTACCCTCATAACAGCGATGACAATCCAATTCCAGTACCGCCTCTTCCGTGGGCAGGTTAATCATGCCGACTTTTGGTTGATCCCCGGCCTCCTTGGGAAGTTGAATGCGCAAGGCGAAGTTTCCGTCCGGCGATTTATCCATGATAATGTCTTTCGCTTCAAGCGATGGAGTCAGACAACTGCCAATTAGAACAAGCGCAAAGAGAGATAGTGTTTTCATGGACCAAAGAGCAGTTTGTAGGTAGTGGGAAAGTATCGCTTGATGTAGGGCTTCGGTCTTGAAATTGGCTAAGTCGGTTGTTCAGAAGTCGCATAGGGCGGCGCGGCGATGAAGCGTTCCCCTGGTTTTACTGTCGTTCGTTACTTCATTGTCGTCTCCCACGAGAAAAAGATCCGGCCAGAGTGTATCCATTGGGATCTGCAAGCGTGACCAAGCACTCGTCCGCCCAGCCGGTCGGCGGATAAATCAGCACCGGGGCGGCAATCGTGCTGATGATGAACGTTTGGAAGCAAGCGAAATGATTAGGCAGGTTCATGGTTTGAGCTGCTTTTCGAGATCGGCCATGTGCGCCTCAGTTGCGATCGCTTTGCCTTCCATCAGAGCGGCTTTGCCAAAAGGGCTCCAGCGTTGGTTCGCGTTGATGGCTGCGTCGGTTTCGCGCTGGATCAGCCATTCACGTTGCTTCTGTTTCAGTTGTTCGCGTGCTGCCGGTTCCAACTTCTTTAGCAGCGCGGCATAGATTTCATTTAAGCGTTTGTCGGCTATCTCGAACCGACGCGTGGCCGGCGTCCACGGGCCTTCGTGACCAACCGGCTCGGCTGACAGCGGCATCGTCGCGCTTGCCTCGGTTGGCTCGTAGTAACCGTCCCAGCGCTTTCGTGCGTCGCGGTTAGCTGCATGCAATCGATCGGTAAGCTCAAACTTGCCAGTCTCAGTATTAAAGTAACAAAGCCACCAGCCAATGCCCGTCTTGAAGATGGTACCACCACTGCCTTTTTCCGGCGGACCAATGCTGGCTGAGAGAGCGAGTAGCAAGCGAAGCGAGTCCGAACTCCAATCGACAAAATCAATGGATCGCCGGTCGACGTCGTTCTCTTCGGTGCGTATGCCGATCAGCTTTTCATCAATCTTCTCCTGCTCGGCCAGGAAACGGAACGCGGCTTCGCGCAGGCATTCGGTCGGCTCCTGGACATATTCAAGCTCACCCTTGCGATGGTACAGTCGAGCCGGGCAAAGACTGTCGTCGGAGAAAATCCATTGTTCATCGGGCGAGATGAATGCCAGTCCCATCTCGGTATCTGCCTTCACTTCTTCACTGATGGGTAATGGAACGCGCGTTTGCGGATCATTTGCCGCTACCAGCGCCATTCGCTGGCCAGCGGGGGAGCCGAACTGATCGACATCGGCATAACGAACGAGGTAG
The DNA here is from genome assembly GCA_963753675.1 of uncultured Verrucomicrobiae bacterium. Lineage (GTDB taxonomy): Bacteria > Verrucomicrobiota > Verrucomicrobiia > Chthoniobacterales > UBA10450 > Udaeobacter. The sequence continues at coordinate 407,014 of CAVWCZ010000002.1, forward strand.
AACTTCCCGCTTGGCGCCGTTGCGATGCGTTCCGGTGATTTCGTTTCTTCGTCCGCACGAATGGCAGCTGGCAGCAGCCAGAGCGCCGACACCAGAGCAGTTCTGAACAAATCAAAGCAACGCTTCGTTTTCACTGGCGATTGGTGTGGTTCGTCAACTTATGCGTCAACCAGCGCGCCTCCGGGATGCTCCACACCGCTACGAGATGTCCATGCCAGGTGTCAATCGGCGGCTCCATTGGTTTCGGATTGCTGGTGCCAGAAAGATCGAAATGAATGCGCCGGCCATCGGCATCGATGTGCGAGTCGTTCTCTTCAAGGGTAATCCCAACGCCACCGCTGCTCGCCCAGACGTAGGACGCAATCACCTTTATTTTGGATTGTCGCAAACCGGGCTGAAGCAGTCGCTCGATCTGCGGGAAAAGATCGGTCTGGCGCGTCACCCGTCCGTCATGCAGCTCGAACAAGGTGAACCCGACCGGTCCCCATTTTCCTTCCACGGTAACCAAAGCGGCCGAGCTATCCTTTGCCCAATCCACTGTCATCCCGTCCGGCGAGTGCCCATGGTACGTTCTGTACGCACGCCCTTCGTTTGCCGCCAGAATGCGAAAGGGTTTCAGTGCGACCAGAAAGTCGCGGGCTATTTCATCGGCGATCTCGCCGCTATCCGCATGGATGACGCCATATTTTCCGTCAGGCGATATCGAGTCCTCCGCAATCTTATACCTCAGCGCAAACGCATCGGGATAGCCCGGTCGAACATTCGGGCCGTGAATTTCGATGTCGGGCGCCGGAGATTCATCCTCCGCAAGCGAAAATGCCGCGCTCGCCAACCAAACAAAGATCCAAACCGGTCGCGGCTTAATTATACTCCTTTCACCAGTGGCATTATTAGGCGCCGCAAGAAACAGAAAGTAAAGTCTCAACCTTCTTCGGATCGCACCGGTAAATCGTTGTCTCTTCTCCTTCGTAGTAATGCGAGGCCACCACGATTTCCATTTTGCCGTCGCCATCCAAATCCAGCGTGGCGATCACTTTGTAGACGTTCGGCGCGTTGAAGCGTCCCTCTTCTTGTGCGGCCTTCGGATAAGCCTTCGGGTAAAATTCCCCCTCAATCAACTGAGTTTCGACTTTTCCAGCGATCACTCGACGCAACAATACCATCGAATAGCTGCCAGCCCGCGATCGCATGGGAACGCGTTTGCTGAAGTAATTCGTCGCGCTGATTAAAACTTCTTCTTCGCCGTCGCCATCCAAATCAACGCGTAGAATGGAGTCGATCTTCGCTTTCGGTTGCTCGATTCCTTTTGTTGTTAGGAAATCGCGCACTGCATTCAAATAAACTTCCTGCGTTGGATCGCTCACCTGTGGTTTTCGCGGCAGCGCATTCCACGGCGCGTCGATTGCGATGACGCCCTTTTCTGGTTTAGGCGAAAGGGAAACAACCCGGGTCTCTTCACATGGGCCGTCCGCCGGTTCTGGTTTGCCCCCTCGTGCTTCGCCGAGGTCTTCTGTCAAACCATAGACTCGGTATCTTATCTCATCGCCGATCAACTTCGCTGTTTCATCGGCCTTGATCCATTTTCCCCCAGCATTTGCGCCGAATAGATACCCGCTCTGTACCTCAACGATCGGATGCAAATCGCCTGCGGTTGCAGCAGTGCATAGCACAAAACTGAAGATGGGAAGAAGGTTGAGACGTTTCATCGTATTTATCGATACCCCTAGTACTCCTTCGCTTTCTTATCCGTCACGCGTTGCAGCGACCCTTTGTGTTTCGCATCAAACGCAATGGTGACAGTCTGAGTGCATCCCCGCAGGTATCCGTTATTGGTTTCCCATCCCTGAGCGTCCGACACGACGAGCGCGCCGGACTTGAGCCATTGTTTTGGCGCGATGTTCCCTTCGATGAATTTGTTCACTCCGTACTTTTGGAGCTCCTTTCTCTGGGTCGTTGTCGCGCACCCAGGCAATTCCGGTAGCCATGACTCTGTAAAACCAGAATCGTTCCGGAAATAGGCTATGGTGTTGCCGCCTCTTCGATTGGCCTCGTAGAAAGCGAACCGCTGCGAATCCTGCGCCCACAGGATTTTGCAATCCTCATCATGCGGATGCCCGCTCAAAGCCAGATCCAGCACAACTTTGCGAGGACTGACCTCGATGAGTTGAATCTTCACGCGACCTTCTTCGTTCGGATCAGGAGCCAACAGCATTGCAAATTTTCCATCCGGCGATGTATCCCTGACCTGCTCATCCGCGGCGGATAACCACGGTCGATTTAACGCGAATGCTACAGCGACAAGCATTAAAAATATTTTCATGCCGACCCTGCGAGTCGTGTGCAGTTTATGATCGCCACTCGGCTATCAACAATAAAATTTGAGCGGTGGCTTTGGCGGCCGACTGGGCACCTTCAACGCGAGCTTGGAAGATCCTCAGCGGGCTGCTGTCGGCCTCTGCGCCGGGCGAGACGATGAGATCGAGTGCGCCGTTTCGTGGCTACACGATTAGAATCCTCAGAGAATGTTCGGCGCGGGTTTGCATCCAGGTGGCTCCTGATCTCGCTGAGGAAAGGTTCTGCAAAGTTGTGCAGCTTTTGTTCGCCGACGCCCGGAATGCGGCGAAACTCGTCTGTGCTTGTGGGATAACTCCGCGCCATCTCGCGAAGCGATACGTCTGAAAAAATAATGTAAGCCGGCACGTTGCGTTCGTCGGCCAGTCTTCGACGAAGGTCGCGCAGACGCTCAAACAGAGCTTCGTCACATTCGATCGCGCCCTTCCGGATCGCTGCAGATTTCTCCGCAATATCGATTTGTTTGGTCAAGACGATCGGTGTCCGCTTCCGCAACGCCTCGAGGCCGGCGGCAGTCAGCGACAACGTGGCGAACTTGCCCGGCGCACATTCGACAAGCCCCAAACGCAGCAGTTCACGACCGATTGCCTGCCATTCGCCGCGCTTCAATTCGGTGCCAATCCCGTAGGTGGACAACTCGTTGTGACCTCGTTGCCGGATCGCTTCCGTATCGGCGCCCCGCAGAACATCGACGATATGTCCGAGCCCGAATCCGAATCCATGTCTGGCGTGGACGCGATATACACAGGACAGAAACTTTTGAGCCTGCACGGTTCCGTCGAAGGTTTCCGGCGGATGCAAACAATTGTCGCAACCATCGCATGATCGATGTAACGGCGGGTTCTGGCGATCCACGCCGTCGTCCCCGGCCGGGAATGTTTCGCCGAAATATCCCAGAAGCACAATGCGGCGGCATTCGCGGGTCTCAGCGTAGTTGACCATTTGCCGAAGTTGCGTCCGCGCAATGCGCGCCTCGCTCTCACTCTTCTCATCGATGAAATGAAGTTGCTTGGCGACGTCGTTGGGGCTGAAAAGCAATACGCATTCGCTGGGCAAACCGTCCCTTCCGGCGCGTCCCGTTTCCTGATAGTAGCTCTCAATATTTTTAGGCAGATCGTAATGCACAACGAAACGCACGTTTGGTTTGTTGATTCCCATCCCAAACGCGATTGTCGCGGTGACCACGCGCACATGGTCGCGCAGGAACGAGTCCTGGTGTTTCGTGCGTTCCGCCGCCGTTAGGCCCGCGTGATATGGTTTCGCGCTGACGCCGTCCTCATTCAAATTTCGCGCCAGCGACTCGGTGCTCTTGCGGCTTGCGCAATAAACGATGCCACTATCGTTAGGCCGGCTTCGGATGAACGCCAGCAGTTGTTCATAAGGCGCCGATTTGGGAACGACCCGATATGTCAGATTCGGCCGGTTAAAACTGGCCACATAGCAGCAAGCGTCCCGCAATTGCAATTCTTTGAGGATGTCCACCCGAACGCGTTCTGTTGCCGTGGCAGTCAGCGCCATGAGCGGCACATCGGGCAAATGTTTCCGCAGCTTTTTCAGCTCGCGATATTCCGGGCGGAAATCGTGACCCCATTCGCTGATGCAATGCGCCTCGTCGATTGCAAGCTGGGCGATATTCCAGTTAAGCGCGCGTTCCAGAAACGTCTCCAGCATCAATCGCTCCGGAGCTACGTAAAGCATCCGGTATTCGCCGCGATGCAGGCCGCGCCAACGCGCCTTTGCCTCTTCCCGATTCAAGGTTGAATTCAAGTATGTGGCTGCAATTCCACTGGTCTGCAGTGCGTCCACTTGATCTTTCATCAGCGAGATAAGAGGCGATACGACAATGGTGAGCCCGTCGCGTATCAAAGCCGGCAGTTGAAAACAAAGTGATTTGCCACCGCCGGTCGGCATCAACACAAACACATCTCGCCCCGCGAGCGCATCCCGGATGATCTCCTGCTGCAATGGCCGGAACTGATCGTAACCGAAATGTTTTTTCAGCGTGCCGGGCAAATCCACACCCTTTTTATAAGGGAGCCCTCATATTTCGCACAGGGAATTTGCCAACCTGTCGGAGACTTGCGCGCAGGCGAATCATCCCGCCGCTTCACACTCCACATTCGACAAACAATGCAGATTCGATCGCGTCCGGTTCGCAGCGGCAGATGGTATTCCAGCCGCCCTGGTAGTAAAACGAGTGGACGATCACTTCGAGTTTGCCATCGCCATTCATCTGGCGGCTGCTTTTCGATTCTCCCGGCGAACCATCAATTTTAGTCCGGACCAGGTCTCATCGATCGCACAGACTTTTACATCCACGAATCCGAGCGGCAGTGCGACGGCGCGGACCACGTCCTCGGTTACATCAGTGGGCACACCGGCCGATTTCTTGGGCCAGGAAATCCAAACAGTGCCAGTGTCCGCAACGTTCTCGCGCAGGTCCGGTAATCTCTTCCTCAGATCGCCGTATTTTCTAACGAATACGTGGACAAAATGCGAATCCGGTTTCAACCGAGTTGAAAAAGTCACGCCTTCGGGAATTGAGTCGAGCAATCGACGGTAATTTATCGGCGCGTTGACCATGACGACAGTCAGCCCCGGTTTGATTCCCAGTTTTTGGGCTAGTGGCGTTCCGGAGTAACCGGCCATTGTGGGCATGTTGGGTGATTGGCGTGTTTGTTGCAAAGATTATCCGTGGCAAGCGCAGCCTGAATATGCAGTTGAATAGCCCACATCCCGTCCGGAAACTAAATATACTGGATTAGTTTCCTGAATGTGCTAGAACTATTGCCGAGATGAAGAAGGCACATAAAACGTTACTGCGAAGCCGGAAGCGTGGTCCGAATTGGCAGCGAATCGTTGATGCTGCGCGGGTCCACTTCTTTAGCCACGGATTTCGCAGCGTGACCATGGATGATCTGGCGGAGGAGCTGGGGATTAGCAAGAAAACGCTCTACGCGCATTTTCCGGGCAAATTCGATCTGCTGGAGGCCGTTCTGGCCGATAAATTTGCAAGTGTTGAAGCAGCGCTGAAGGGAATCACTCAGGGGAGACCGCGCGATTTTCCGGCGACTTTGCGAGAGTTAATGGCCAGCACTCAACGGGAATTGAATGAGATCAAGCCGCCGTTCGTGCGGGATATGCGCCAGAAAGCCCCGGACGTTTTCAAAGTCGTCGAACGCCGTCGAGCTGCGCTTATTCAGCGCTACTTTGGAAAATTTTTCGCCGATGGACAACGGGCGGGAATGCTGCGCAAGGATGTCCCGGTCAAGCTGATGATCGAAATTTTGCTGGCGATGGTTCAATCGATCATGAACCCGTCGAAAATGGAGGAACTCGGGATGATGCCCAGGGAAGGGTACACCGGGATCCTTAAAATTATTCTCGAAGGCGCGCTGACATCAAAGGGACGCAAAGCGTGAATACTTCGTTCGTTAGGTCAAATCGAAGCTTAATGCGCTTGGCTGGAGCGTTAACCCTCGTTTTTTTGCTGGCCGGTTGTGGTAATCGAGAGAAAGCGGTTTCGGGCACTATCGAAGTGGATGAAGCGCATGTGGGTCCGCGCTCGGGCGGACGCGTGGAAAAAATTCTTGCATGGGAAGGGGACCATTTACATCAGGGACAGGTGATCATCCAGTTGGATGCTTCAGAGTTGCGAGCGCGCCGCGATCTCGCCCAGGCGCAAATCGATACGTCGATCCACGACGCGGACGCGCAGGAAGCACAATTGGTGTTTCTGCAAGATGAAGCGCGCCGGCAACAGGATTTACTGAAGCGGAAAGTCGTTTCTTCAAGTGACGCCGAGAGGGCTGGTAGCTTGGCGAGAACTCAGGAGAAAAATGTCGCGGCGGCGAAAATGCGTGTCGCGATGTCGCGCGCACAACTTGCGGACATCGATGCGCAGTTGGCGGAAATGCAGGTCACTGCGCCCGCGGATTCAATTCTTGAAGTGCTCAGTGTGAAAGTGGGCGACGTGCTGCCGGCAAATCGCGAAGCCGCCACGCTGATCCTGACCGGACATCTTTGGGTACGCGTTTATGTTCCGGAATCCTGGCTGGGTTTGATCAAACTCGGCGAGCATGTTCGCGTCCGGGTCGATTCGTTTCCGGGCAAAGATTTCGACGGCGTTGTGGAGCAGATAAATCGGCAGGCCGAGTTTACACCGCGCAACGTGCAAACCGTCGCCGATCGGATCAAACAAGTGTTTGGAATAAAGATTCGTCTGCCCAGCGACGACGACCGCCTGCGGGCTGGAATGGCGGCAGATGTTTATTTTCCGAATGTGAAATGAGGACTTAACGAATGAATCAAAAAAAAGGAAAAGGTGGAACGCGTTTGCCCCAGCGCGTTGTCATGGCCTCGAAGCATCCGCTTAGGGACAAGCCGATCCACCCGACTCTCTTCCTGTTTTCCTGATTCCACTTTGATTTATGGACGAGCCGATGATTGAAGTGGACGGGCTGACAAAACGCTTCGGGACATTCACCGCAGTAGATCACATTTCGTTTTCCGTGGGAAAAGGATCGATCTTCGGGTTTCTCGGGCCGAACGGTTCCGGGAAAACAACCGTGATCCGGATGTTGTGCGGAATCCTGGAGCCGAGCGATGGCACTGCTCGCATCGGCGGGCACGACGTTGTGCGAGATATCGAACCGATCAAGGAGATGATCGGCTACATGTCGCAAAAATTTTCGCTGTACGACGAACTGACGGTCAACGAGAATCTCATCTTTGCCGGGAAACTTTACGGCTTACGCAATCACGAATTGAACCAGCGTCGCGATGAAATGATCGCAACGACGCATCTCGAACCGTACCTCAACAGACGCGCGTCCCAGCTTTCCGGCGGCTGGCGACAACGTCTGGCCATGGCTTGCTCGCTGATGCACAGACCGACGGTCCTTTTTCTCGACGAACCGACAGCCGGCATTGATCCCGTCGCGCGTCGCGAGCTCTGGGATTTGCTGTTCGAATTCGCCGGTAAAGGCATGACGCTTTTTGTAACCACCCATTACATGGATGAGGCGGAGCGCTGCGATCACGTTGGCTATATTTACATGTCGAAATTGATCGTGTGCGGCGAGCCGGACGACTTAAAGAAACTTCCCGAAGTAAATCCGGCCGGAACGCGCCGCCTGGATGTGACCTGTGATCACGTGACCACAGCGCTGCAAGCCATGCGACAGATGAGCGGCGTTCGCACCGCTACGGTGTTTGGGCAATCGATGCATTTGCTGGTCGATGAAAATGTAAAGCGCGCCCAGATCGACGAGCAACTCCGCAAAGTCGGCGTTACTCATGCCGAGATTCACGAGATAGGCCCCTCACTGGAGGACGTGTTCGTCGAGCTTTCGGCCAAGCACGCTGCCGAACAACGAAAGGCGGCCTGATGATGAATGTCATCCTGAGCAAAGCGAAGGACCTCACAAATTAGAATGAAGGCATTCTACGTTTATATGATGACCAACCAAAGCCGGGTTGTCCTATACACCGGGATAACCAACAGCTTGGTGCGACGAGTTTGGCAGCATCAGAACAGCGAAATCGAAGGATTCACAAAAACTTACAAGGTAAACCGATTGGTCTACTACGAATGCTTCAATGACCCCCGAAACGCGATAGAACGTGAAAAGGAAATCAAGGGGTGGCGACGGGCGAAGAAGAATGCGTTGGTCGAAACAAAGAATCCGACTTGGGCGGATTTATCTCCGATGCTTTTTCAACATTTCAAACCGTGCTCGCGTGCTTCAGCGACTAAAGGCAGACGACAATGATCAAAGGCAGTTCACGTACTCTGTGTGTTTTGCGAGGTCCCTCGCTTCGCTCGGGATGACCGGCAGAGCAACATGAAACACAAATTCTTTCGCGGGCTCGGAGCCATTCTCTTTAAGGAATTCATCGTCGTCTGGCGCGATCCGATGACCCTGTTCTTTATGTTTTTTCCGCCATTGATCGAGATGGTTGCGTTCGGGTACGCGCTCGACAACGACGTGAAACACATGGCGATGCTTATTTTGAACGAAGACCGCACGGTTGAGAGCCGCCAGTTGATCGATCGATTCGTGAACACGGAGACCTTTCGCGTGGTAGGCGAAGTGCACAACCTGGATGAGCTAAAGAGCGAAATGCGCAAAGGCCGCGCTTACGCGGCGTTGGATATTCCGCCGACTTTTACGCGCGACCTTAATGCGGGCCACTCTGCGCAGGTGCAACTGCTGGTCGATGGATCCAATTCCACCACAGCGCTGCAAGCTCTCAATACCGGGCTCGGCGTGACGTTGACTCAGTCGCTGGAGTCGCTCCTTCGCGAGACCGGCCGGCAGGGTGTGCCGATCGATATTCGGCCACAGATGCTTTACAATCCGGCCATGCGCGCTCCGAACTTCTATGTACCGGGCGTGATCGGCATCGTATTGCAAATCGGGACGACAGTGGCTTCTGCCATGGCCCTGGTACGCGAAAAAGAACGCGGCACGCTGGAGCAATTGCTGGTCAGTCCCCTGAGTCCCGCGGGTCTTATGCTCGGCAAGCTGGTTCCGTATTTGTGTATCGGAATGGCGATGGCTGTAGTTCTCTTTCTGATCATGCGGTTTCTGTTTTTCGTCCCCATCGAAGGAAATATCGTCGCGATGCTGTTTTCAACGCTGGTATATGTGTTTGCGTTGCTCAGTCTCGGTTTGCTCATCGGGACCTTTGCCGAAAACCAAATGCAGGCGCTGCAGATGGCGATGGTGTTTCTGTTACCGAGCGTTTTCTTTTCCGGTTTCATTTTTCCGCGTGAAACCATGCCCTGGATTTTTTATGCGCTGGGCACTCTCTTTCCCACGACGTATTTTATCGCGCTCATGCGCGCAATCATTTTGCGGGGAGCCAATTTCTTCGAATACTGGCAGAATCTTCTCGTTTTGATGGTGATGTCGAACCTGCTATTTGGTCTCTGCGCTTTGCGCTTCCGAAGAAAGATCGCGTAGTTCAAATGACTTGGTAGGGCGCGACCGCCGGGCGCGCCTATCAACGGCCGGGTCGGCGATCCTTCCCTACCACAAGGAATACCGCTTGTGCGCGCAGCAACACTTTCAAAAATCCTCCTCAGCGCCCTGCGCGTTCTTATCGCGGTCGTTGCGCTTCTTGCGTTACTTTGGTGGTTTGGAGTGAGAATGCCCGGCAAAAACATTTCGAAACCTGCGCCCCTGTCATCAGACGAACTGATGTTACGGGAAGAGCTTCGCGCCGATGTGCAAAAACTCGCCGGCGAAATCGGCGAGCGAAATATGTGGCACTATCCAGAACTAAATGCTGCCGTCGATTTCATCGAAGATTCCTTTTCGCGCGCCGGCTTTCGTCCACGGCGAGATAGTTACGAAGTCCATGGGCAAGCCTGCCACAATATCGAGACGGAAATTCGCGGTGCTCGTCCCGAAATTATTTTAATCGGTGCACATTACGATTCAGTATTTGGTTCGCCCGGTGCAAACGACAATGGGAGTGGCGTGGCGGCGCTTCTGGCATTAGCTCGACGTTTTGCCGGGAAAACGACGCAACACACCGTGCGGTTCGTCGCATTTGTGAATGAGGAGCCGCCTTATTTTTTGTCGGGTGAAATGGGAAGCGACGTTTACGCGGGCCGTTGCAAAGCGCGCGGCGACAAGATCTCAGCCATGATCAGTTTGGAAACCATCGGCTATTTTTCTGATGCTCCAGGCTCACAAACTTATCCATCGCCCGGGCTAGGCCTCTTTTATCCGAGAGTTGGCAACTTCATCGGATTTGTCAGCAACGTTCACTCACGTGCGCTGCTTCGTCGGGTAATCGCACTGTTTCGCAAACACGCCAAAGTTCCATCTGAAGGCGCGGCGCTTCCCGCTTTCATCCCGGGTGTGAGCTGGTCGGATCAACGGTCGTTTTGGCGGTACGGTTATCCTGGCATCATGGTTACCGACACCGCGCCTTTTCGTTATCCGTACTATCATTCGTCCAACGACACACCCGATAAGCTCGATTACGAGCGGTTCACACTTGTCGTTAGCGGCATGGAAAAAGTAATCGAAGGTCTGGATAAATTGTAATCTCACCTGCTGCGGCAGGGAATACAGCGAGCGAATTACGAAGATATTGGCTTGCAATCAAAGCCACGCCCGCGCAACCCGTTCGAGGGCATAACCAATCAGTCCGCTGGCCGGCAATGTAAAAAGCCAGGCCCAAACGATTCGCTCCACGACCGTCCATCGTAATCCGCTGAAACGTTTCACTGCGCCGACGCCCATGATTGAAGTTGTGATCACGTGGGTAGTTGAAAGCGGAATGCCATAATAGCTCGCTGCCTGGATAATCACTGCGGCAGTGGTTTCCGCGGCGAATCCGTTTACCGGCTGCAGTTTCACCATTTGATGGCCGAGTGTGCGAATGATTCGCCAACCGCCGGCGGCTGTTCCCACGGCCATCGTGAGCGCACAGAGCACAATGACCCAAACCGGCAACATGAAGGTTGGAGTCTTTAGGAAAGCCAGATAGCCGGGTAAATGATCGAAGCTGCCTGCCTTGGTACCGGTAAAAAGTGCAAGCGCAATGATGCCCATGGTCTTTTGTGCGTCATTCGACCCATGGCTGTGAGCCATCCAGGCTGCGCTGAAGATTTGGAGCTTCCCGAACAGCGAATGAATAAAGTGCGGCGTGAATCGATGGAGCACCACGAAAAGCAGGAACATCAGTAGCGCGCCGAAGATAAATCCAGCAAAAGGCGAGGTGATCATCGGCACAATCACTTTCGGCCACATACCGGCATTCCATTTGATCACTGACCAATCACCACCTGCAGCAGCCAGGGCGGCTCCGCAAAGACCGCCAATCAGCGAATGACTGGAGCTGGAGGGCAATCCGAACCACCACGTAATCATGTTCCATGCGAACGCGGCGATAACCGCGCAAAGCACAGTGGTCATCGTAACGATATCTGTATTCACCAGTCCCTTGCCAATGGTGGTAGCAACCGCGCCACCGAAAAGTGCGCCGGTGAGATTGAAAAATGCAGCCATGGCGATCGCCTTGCGCGGCGTCAGCACTCGCGTCGACACGACGGTCGCAATTGCATTTGCGGCGTCGTGAAAGCCGTTGCTGTATTCGAAGACGATCGCAGCGAGGACGACGAAAATGAGCGTGAGCACGCGATGAGCTTGCTACGAATACTTTAACGCCACCTGCAGGATGATGTTGCCGGCATCCCGGCAGCGGTCGATCACCTTTTCCAGCAGGCCGTAGAGATCGTGCAAAAAAATGATCTGCTTCGGCTCGTAACTGCCTTGGAAGAGATCGCGAAGCCGGTCCAGTTCAAGCTGGTCCGCCTCGCCTTCGATCGCCTGGAGTTTCGCGTTCATCTCTTTTGCAGTGCGGGAATCGATGCCTTTGCGCAACTGTTTCACCATGGCCAACACGGTTTCGGTCGCCTGATCTAGCAGCACCATCTGTTTTTGAAAACTATGGCCGCGCAAGTCCTCCGGACAGATCAAAATGCGTTCCCCGATTTTCTCCACTGTCTTCGGTATTTTATAAAGAGCAGCAGCCAGTTCCTGGATGTCCTCGCGCTCCAAGGGTGTGACAAACGTTTTTGAAAGCTGCTCGGTCAGTTCCTGAGTGATTCGCTTGTCTTCGCGCCGACTGTGCGCGAATTCCTCCAAATTCGCAGGCGTCTCGTTCTGTTGAAGTTTTTCCAGCAGGCCGATCAAATGATGCACGCTGCTGTCGGCCTGCTGTGCGCTCGCCTCGAGCAAATCGTAGAATTTTCCATCACCTCCAAGGATCTTTTGAATCGAGAACATAACGTCGATTCAGTTTTATCCGATAGTGTTGGCGTCGGCAATCGCGAAGCGTGTGACCAGCGAGAAAAACTGCGCTCAGCGCATGCCGCGTTTTAGCGTCCGCTGTCCTCAGCGGATATTCCGGGCACTGAATTTCTGGAACAGATTGTTTTACAAGCTGCCTGCGCTGAGACAGCGCACTCTACAGCGGGCGCGCGGCAGCAAACCTATAGCATCACGCCGCGCATGATGACCAGGGCAATGCTGAAATAGATGATCAGGCCTGTCACATCGACAAGCGTTGCAACAAAGGGAGCGGACGATGTCGCCGGGTCGGCTCCGACTCTGCGCAGAAGAAACGGAAGCATGGATCCGGAAAGTGTTCCCCAAAGCACCACGCCTACCAACGCAATCCCCACGGTAATCGCCACAAGCGGCCAGTGCGGACCGTACGGTTGCCGATGGAAATACTGCTCGCCGATGACTGCCCATGCCCCTACCCGCAAAACGCCGATGGCTCCCAGAATCACGCCTAACGAAATCCCAGCCTGCACTTCTCGACTCATCACACGCCACCAATCACGCAGGGTCACCTCGCCCAGGGCCATGGCGCGAATCATTAAAGTGGACGCTTGGGAGCCGGAATTGCCGCCACTGGAAACAATGAGCGGCAGGAACAGCGCCAGCACCAGCGCCTTTGCCAGTTCCTCCTGATAACTTGCCATTGCCGTCGCCGTCAACATCTCTCCAAGGAAGAGAATTATGAGCCAGCCGGCGCGTTTGCGCACCATGCGCCAGAGCGGAATCCGCATGTAGGGCTCCTCCAGCGCTTCCATACCACCGAACTTTTGGATGTCCTCGGTCGCTTCCTTTTCGGCGACGTCGAGCATGTCATCGATGGTCACGATCCCAACGAGCACATTACTGGAATCCACCACGGGCAACGCGGTGCGGTCGTATTTACGAAAGATATTCAGGGCATCCTGTTGCGAATCAGTTACGTTCAACGCAACAAAAGTTTTTTGCATCAAGTCGCGGACGGGCGAGGTGAGCGGCTTCAGCAAAAACTCCCGCATTCGGATGTCGTCGATCAGTTTGCCGTGGTCATCGACTACATAAATGACATTGAGCGTCTCGCTGTCCTGACCATGTTCGCGGATATAATCCAAGACCTGTTGGACGGTCCAATCTTCTTTCACGGCGATGAAGTCCGGCGTCATTAAACGGCCCACGCTATCTTCCGGGTAACCGAGCAGCGCCGTGGCCACGCGGCGCTCTTCTGGCGTAAGCAGCCGGATCAGCTGCCGCGCCGCCGCGCTCGGCATCTCCTCGAGCAGCGCCGTGCGATCGTCCGGCGACATTTCATTCAGAATCGCCACCACCTGCTCGTGGGCCATGGCGCGCAGCAACTGTTGTTGCGCGTCGAAGTCGAGATATTCAAAGACATCTGCTGCCAGTGCGTGAGGCAGGACGCGAAAGATGATCACCTGCTGGTCCTCGGGCAGATCGAGGATGACTTCGGCGACATCGGCTGGCGCCCATTCACGAAACACTTCACGCAGGGCCCCGAAGTTACGGGCCTCGATCATGCTCCTTATTTCAGGCTCTAAGATCTTGCCGACCACGTCGCGTTTCTACCACTCGCGATTGGCACACGCAATGACAGGGTCAGCGGCGCGTGATGTCCGGTTGCGCGCTGCGCCGCGTCCTTACCTCTACCTCTGCACTTGGAATTTGCCGGAAACGCTCCAAAATGAAAAGAATGCCTCAGGTTGCTAAAGCTCCAATGATTCGGCGCGAGATCGGCGGCGACCATATTTGCGTGCTCACGTTCGATCGACCCGACTCGGGCGCCAACATCTTCGATGCTGCGACTCTCGGTAAGTTGAATTCGCATCTCGATTTCGTCGAGAAAGACCTTTCGCTGAGTGGTCTGATCATCGCGTCCGCAAAAAAATCCATCTTCGTCGCGGGCGCCGATCTGAAAACACTGTTGAAAGGAGCAGGGAGCGGCGAGATGCGCGGATTCATCGCGCAGGGGCAGCAGGTTTTCAATCATTTGGCGGACCTCAAGATCCCGACGGTTGCCATCATCCATGGTGCATCGGCCGGGGGCGGTTACGAGGTTGCGCTGGCGTGCGATTATCGCATCGCATCCGATGACCCGGCCACACGGATCGGACTTCCCGAGACGACGCTTGGGTTAATTCCGGCCTGGGGCGGTTGCACCCGTCTGCCGCGTTTGATTGGCGCTGAAGAGGCCGCCGAGGTGATTCTGAAAGGCAAACTTTATTCTGCGCAAGAGGCTTTGAAGATCGGGCTGGTGGACGAAATCGCGCCACGCGATCAGCTTCTTGATTTAGCTCGGAAAAAATTGAGCGGTGGGAAACGACCCTCGCCTGGCGCTTCGCGTCCGCCTCTCCCTGGCCAGGGAGAGGCGCGCGGCGCAGTCGGCGGTGAGGGTAGAACAACTGGTAATGCGGCTCCCTCGCGTGCGCTGGAAATTATCAATCGAACATTGAGCATTTCGCCTAACGAATCGTTAAAACTGGAATTGGAAGCGATCGTGGAGCTTGGCAAAACTGAGGCGACGCAAAACCTCATTCGCAATTTCTTTCTCGCAGAAAAATACAAGAAAGGGACCTCGCGAGCGGCGACTGAAAAGATCGTGCATGCTGCCGTCATCGGTGCCGGTGTCATGGGTTCGGGTATTGCGCAATGGCTCAGTTCGCGGGGTGTGACCGTAATTCTGCGCGACGTCGCACGCGAACAGATCGATCGCGGCCTGGCTAACATCGAAAAAACCTATGCCGACGCAGTGAAGCGCGGTTTGATGACGGAAGAAAAAGCAAAACAGGGTCGCGCCCGCATTTGTGGCTCGACCGCACCGATGGAATTGCGCGATGTGCAATTCATCATCGAAGCGGCCTCGGAAAAACTGAGCGTCAAGAAGGAGATTTTTCGCGAACTGACGATGGAGGCGGGCCCAAAAACGATCGTCGCCACGAATACCTCCGCGCTGCCTGTCAGCGAACTGGCGGACGTGACGGTCGCGCCCGAGCGCGTCATTGGCTTGCATTTTTTCAACCCGGTCAGCCGGATGAAACTGGTGGAAGTTGTGATTGCCAGGGAGACGTCCGAGGAAACCCGAGAGCGGAGTCTCGGTTTCGTGCGGCAAATCGGCAAACTGCCGGTAATCGTACGCGACAGCCCGGGATTCCTGGTAAATCGCGTTTTGTTTCCTTATTTGCTCGATGCCGCGGAGCTTTTCGAGAAGGGCCTGGACGCGGAGCGGATCGATAGTGTGCTGACCGAATGGGGGATGCCGATGGGACCGTTACGATTGATCGACGAAATCGGTGTGGATATCACCGTCGACATTGCCAATACGCTGGGGAAGGCGTACGGGCAGCGCGATCATGTCCCGAATGTTCTGCTTTGGTTGCGTGATCGGCAGATGCTTGGTCGCAAGACAGGTGAGGGCTTTTACAAGTATGAAGGCAAAACTCAGTCGCCTAACGAAGCGCTGGTGCGGTGGCGCGGCGAAGTTGTAGCCGGGGGCGGTGACCCCGGCGCAACGGAAGCCGGAACAACACGCCAGCCGGCGTCACCGCCGCCGGCTACAGCCGACGACTTGGCGCACCGATTAATCTTGTTGATGGTGAACGAGGCCGCTCGTTGCGTAGAAGAAAAAGTGGTAGAATCTCCGGAGGACGCGGATTACGGAATGATTTTGGGAACCGGTTTTGCGCCGTTTCGTGGCGGCCCGCTGCGATTCGCAGAGCACTTTGGATTAAAGAAGACCGTTAACGAATTGGAACGACTCGCTCGAACCGAAGAAAAATTTTCGCCCTGCGAGATATTGAAAAAGCACGCTGGTGAAGGAACAGAATTTTATGAGGAATAGTTGCTCATCATTCCGAGCGAAGTCGAGGAACCCCGTAGAATTACCCCTCGGTTTTGTAACGGGATGTCTCGACTACGCTCGACATGACAAGCGCGTGATATGAAATTCCCACTAGAAGCGCCGGAAAAATCCCGCAGTGGCGGGACTGAGGAAACAAGCGCAAAGCAGGAAAAGACCGCGCCAGCTTCTGTCATCGACACGTCGAAGATGTCCAAAGGCAAGCGCGAAGCGCTCGAGCTCGCCGAGGCCTCGCGCGATCCGCTGGACGAACGCGGCAGCTTCGCAAGCAATCTTTTCATCGGGCGTTACGATTTTGACCGGATTTATCCCTGGCCGGAGCAGAGCGCCGAGGATCGCGAGGCTGGCAGGGAATTTCTCGCCAATCTGGAAAAGTATCTGCGCGAGAACGTGGATGCCGACGAGGTGGATCGCACCGGCGAAATTCCTCAAAAGAACATTGAGGAGCTGTTCGCGATGGGCGCATTCGGCGTCAAAATTCCGAAACAATACGAAGGGCTCGGCTTGTCTCAGGTCAATTACGGCCGGGCCGCGATGTTGCTCGGTAGCTGGGACGAAAATTTGACTGCGCTCGTTTCAGCCCACCAATCGATCGGTGTTCCGCAACCCTTGCTGCTTTTCGGCACCGAAGAGCAAAAGAAAAAGTATCTGCCGCGCGTTGCGCGAAAGGAAATTTCCGCGTTCGCGTTGACCGAATGGAACGCCGGTTCGGATCCCGCGAACATGAGTTGCAAGGCCGAGCCGACCGAAGACGGTTCCGCGTTCATTCTGAACGGCCAAAAACTCTGGTGCACGAACCTGATCAAGGCCGGCGTACTGGTGGTCATGGCAGTCACGCCGCCCAAAATCGTCAAGGGTAGGGAGCGCAAGCAAATCACCGCGTTCATCGTCGATGTGGACTGGCCCGGCGTGGAAATTACTTATCGGTGCCGGTTCATGGGATTGCGCGCGCTTTACAATGGCATCGTGAAATTCACGAACGTGCGCGTCCCGCGCGAAAACATGATTGCCAAAGAAGGCCAGGGATTAAAAGTCGCGCTCACGACGTTGAACACAGGCCGGCTTACAATTCCTGCTGCGTGCGTCGGGTTGTCCAAGCGGTTGCTCGAAATTTCACGTAAATGGGCGAGCGAGCGAATTCAATGGGGTGGACCAATAGGAAAACATTCAGCCATCGCCGGGAAAATTTCCGAAATGGCGGGGAACGTGTTCGCGATGGAGGCGATCACGTTTCTGACGTCGGGGCTGGTCGACCGAAAGGCCGGCGATCTGCGAATTGAAACCGCGATGTGCAAGATGTGGTCGACCGAAACAACCTGGAAAATTGCGGACGACGCAATGCAGGTGCGCGGCGGTCGCGGCTACGAAACTGCGCAATCCCTCGAAGGCCGCGGCGAACCGGGAATTCCCGTGGAGCGTTTCCTCCGCGACTGCCGGATCAACACGATTTTCGAAGGCTCGAGCGAGATCATGCGGTTGTTCATCGCGCGCGAGGCGCTTGATCCGCATTTGAAGGTGGGCGGCGCGATTTTCAATACCACTTTGCCAACCTCCGAGCGGATGAAAGCGGTGTTCAGTTCCGGAAAATTTTACGCCGGCTGGTACCCGCGTCAGTGGTTCTCCAGCGGCGCCGGTAAGATCGACAATCTGCACGAGACATTGCAGGGCCACGCTGATTACGCGGCGCGCACGAGCAAACGGCTGGCCCGTGGATTGTTTCACGCCATGGCGCGGTTCGGCCCGAAACTGGATCGGGAACAACTGCTTCTTTCCAGATTCGTCGGAATCGCAACGGAACTGTTTGCCATCAGCGCGACATGTTCTTACGCGCAATGGTTACTGGGCCAGGGTAAACCAGCTGACGAAATTCTTTCAGTCGCGGATTACTTCTGCCGCTCCGCGCGGATGAAAATCGACCACCACTTTGCTGGCACAGCGCGCAACGCCGACAAACGCGGTTACAATCTTGTGCAGGATTTGCTAGCTGGTAAACACGAGTTGCTGCGCGAAGGCATTGTGTAGGAGGTCAGGCAGCTTGCCTGACTTGGCCGCCAGGCTGCCAGCCTGACGAAGTAGCTCAAAGTTGTCGGCAGGCAAGCTGCCTGCCGGCTGAGACAAGCTTGCAGCATGTGATCCGTTCGGCGCCCGTTGACCGCATCGGCGCAACAGATTACGATCTTGGATGAGTATCGCACCCGTCCTCGCGGAGACACCTACGACCCGAAACCGCCCGCTGAAAAGCGAAGCAGAAAAGCCAATGGGGCCCGGTAAAGTCCTCCACACAATCGAGGACCACGTTTTGCTCGATGGCTTCAAAATTGTCGTCGACCTCGATAAAAGCCGCGGCTCATATCTGCAGAATTCAGTCGATAACCGTCGCCTCATCGATCTTTACGGATTTTTCGGATCGATGACGGTCGGGTTTAACCATCCGCACTTCGACCAACCGGAGGTGCGACGCGATTTGTTGCGAGCGGCGAAAGTAAAAGTAGCGAACTCAGATGTTTACTCACAGGGTTACGCGGAGTTTGTGGAAACCTTCGAGCGGCTAGTCGGTTTGCCGCCTCTGGAACGTTATCTCTTTATCGAAGGCGGCGCGCTGGCGGTAGAGAACTGTCTGAAAGCGGCGATGGATTGGAAGGTGCGCAAGAACATGGCTGCGGGTCACGGCGAACGCGGCACACAGATTCTGCATTTCCGTCGCGCTTTTCACGGGCGGAGTGGTTACACGATGAGTTTGACCAACACCGATCCGCGCAAAACGGATTTGTTCGCGAAATTCGATTGGCCTCGCGTGTCGAGTCCATACATCGATTTTTCCTTACCGGAATCGGAACGCGAGGCGGACGTAATTGCGCGCGAACAGAAAGCCGAGCGCGAGATCCGCGACTTCATCGCGCAGCGTGGTATCGACATTTGCGGAATCATTATTGAGCCGATCCAGGGCGAGGGGGGCGATAATCATTTTCGCGGCGAATGGCTGCAAACACTGCGAAAAATTTCCGATGAGAGCGATATTCTCTTAATCTTCGACGAAGTGCAATGCGGCATGGGCGCGACTGGTCGCAACTGGTGCTGCGAACACTTCGATGTTGTGCCGGATCTGATGGCGTTTGGCAAAAAAGCGCAGGTCTGTGGCGTGATGGGCGGCCCGCGTCTCGACGAAGTCAAAGACAACGCGTTTCGGCTACCGAGCCGTTTGAATTCCACCTGGGGCGGAAACTTCACCGACATGGTACGCTCGACGCATTATTTGCGCATTATCGAGCAGGAGCGTCTGGTTGAAAACGCTGGAAAGGTCGGCGCGTATTTCCTCGATCAACTGCACGAGCTAAAGCGTAAAGAGCCACTGATCTCAGCCCCTCGCGGACGGGGATTGTTTCTCGCGTTCGACCTACCCGACGCGAAAACGCGCGAAGAATTCTGGCACGGTTTCTTTGATCTCGGCCTGTTGACGCTTCGTTCAGGGGAACGGTCTATCCGGTTCCGGCCTGCTCTCGATTTCACTGCAGAGGTGGTTGACGAAGCGATGGAGCTGATGAGGAAATATTGCCGGCAACGAAAGTAATTTTGGTAGGGCGCGACCGCCGGGCGCGCCGATGATTAACGGACGGCCCGGCGGTCCGTCCCTACCATGTGAACCATGCAAGACGTATTAGAGAAACTCAGTCTCACTGACGAAAATGCCGGAGTGTTTGATGGCGAATGGCGTGGCGGCGGTGCAAAGCACGAAAAGTTTTCGCCGATCGATGGGCGGCGACTTGCCAGTATCCGCACGGCGTCCGACGATGATTACAGCAAGGCGATCGAGCGAGCGCATCAAGCGTTTTTGAAGTGGCGTGTTACGCCGGGGCCGGTGCGCGGCGACACGGTTCGGCGTCTCGGCAACGCACTGCGCGAATTGAAACACGAGCTCGGCCAGCTCGTGACCCTGGAGACCGGAAAGATCATCGCTGAGGGCGAAGGCGAGGTGCAGGAGATGATCGACATCTGCGATTTCGCCGTGGGCCAATCGCGAATGCTGTACGGCCTAACGATTCAGTCGGAACGGCCGAGCCACCGGCTGATGGAGCAATGGCATCCACTTGGCGTTGTCGCGGTGATTACTGCGTTCAATTTTCCAGTCGCGGTCTGGTCGTGGAACGCCGCGCTCGCTGCCGTTTGTGGTGATGCGACGATTTGGAAGCCGTCGGAAAAAACACCGCTCACAGCCATCGCAGTCACAAGAATTGCCGAGCGCGTCTGCCGGGAAACCGGGACTGATCCCGCGATTTTCACACTACTAGTAGGCGATCGTAAGAGCGTCGGAGAAAAACTGGCAGACGATCCGCGGATTCCACTGGTGTCGGCTACCGGTTCGACCAACATGGGATTTAATGTCGCCAAAGCTGTTAACGGGCGGCTGGGTCGAACGATTCTCGAACTCGGCGGCAACAACGCGCTCATTGTTACGCCCAGCGCGGATCTCGACATGGCAGTGCAATCGATCTTCTTCGGTGCTGTGGGCACAGCCGGGCAGCGATGCACTTCGACAAGACGCGTGATAATGCACGAGTCAGTGGCGTCGAAGGTTCGCGATAAACTCCTTCGCGCTTACAAGAGTTTGCCGATTGGAAATCCGCTGGACCGCAAAACAGTGATGGGCCCGCTCATCGACAAAGGCGCTGTCGAGACGGTGCAGCAGTCAATTCAGCAGTTGAAAGACGAAGGCGGCGAAGTGCTCTACGGCGGGGACCGGCTCACTGTTCCCGGCGACGCTTACATGAAGCCGTGCCTGGCAATTGCAAAACCGGATTTTGAAATCGTGAAGCACGAAACTTTCGGGCCTTTGCTGTATCTGATGACCTATCGCGATTTTGACGAAGCCATGGCGATTCATAACGATGTTCCGCAAGGTTTGACCTCATCGATCTTCACCAACGACGTGCGCGAAGCGGAAAAGTTTGTGAGTGCGGTCGGCAGCGATTGTGGAATTGCTAATGTGAACACCGGAACCAGCGGAGCAGAGATCGGCGGTGCATTCGGCGGCGAAAAACAAACCGGCGGCGGCCGTGAGAGCGGCAGCGATTGCTGGAAGCAGTACATGCGGCGCCAGACGAACACGATCAATTTCTCCACCGAGCTTCCGCTGGCTCAGGGCATTCAGTTCGGCGCAGGCGAGGGAGCGGGACCGCGTGACGGAGGTCAGGCTGCCTAGCCTGACTCGGCGGACAGGCAGCTTGCCTGCCGATTGATAATCTGTCTAAAGAACCAGCAGGCTGGCAGCCTGCCTGCCGGGACAGCCTGGCAGGCTATCATCCGTGCCTAGCGTGCGATTGTTAGCTCCAGTAATTCGTCTACGCTCTCGGCACCGTCCAGCTTCATGATGCACTGCCGCAATTTTCCGCATTGATCCTTACCGATCACATCGCCGCCGAGAGCGGTGAATTTCACCGCGATTTCCTCCTCGGTCATCGGATCCCGCGGATCGCCTTTTGGAACATCGACGCGCGTTGAATATTCCTTGCCGTCATTTGTCGTGATCGTGACGCGGCTTGGCTGAAATTTTGGAAAGAGCGCTTCGAACTCTTCGTTCGCGACCACTTTCACTTTGTCCATGATCGGAATCAGCGCTTTGTCGAGCACTCGCTCCTCCTTGAATTCCAGCGGCGTAACCATTCCATCGACGAGTCCCACGGCCATGCAATACGGCAGCGAATGATCGGCTGTCTCCTTGGAGTCTGGCCGGTACTTATGTGGATCGCCCAGAATGTCCGCAGCGCGTGCGATCACTTCCACTTTAATCTCCTTAACGTCGTCTGCTTTCACCTTGTTTTCCTTAATCGTCTTCATCATGGCGGTGAGCGGTGCGTGGCTGAGTGCTTCAATTGGGAAACTTTTCATCCCGCAATCAAGGATGCGGTAGTGGGACTTTGGTGATGTCGGCAAATCCTTGATTAATCCATCGCCGTCGAAGCTTGCAGGTTGTCCCTTGTATTGCACGTGATGGAACACGGCGAACAGACCTTCCTTGCCATCGATGATGTGTTCCGGTCCGGAGAATCCTTCGCGCGCCAGCAGCGCGCTTTCCGCCCCCATTCGTCCCGCCCACGGATCGACCGTGTTCTTCATATTGGTCAGTTTGCCGGCCGTCACCGCGCCTGGGCAAAACGTGCGCGCAGCGCTGATACCCATGGCCGACACCGTTTGGTCGGGCGTGAGATTCAGCACGCGTCCTGCTGCAATCGGCGCGGCAAACGCGCTGAGAGTCGCGTGATGCCAGCCGTATTCACGCACGCCCGGCCGACCAATCTCACAAAGTCGCATTTCGATTTCGTAGGCAATGATAGTGGCAAGAATTAGATCTTTTCCGCCTAGCCCTTCGCTTTCGCAGAGCGCCAGTGGCGCAGCGATCAAATCGCTCGGATGACACGGATCGGCTTTCCAATAAATGTCGTTGTAATCCATGGCGCGGATCATGTGGCCATTGAGGAATGCCGCGTCGACAGGGTTCGTTTTAAACCCCGAAACGAATGCGGTGGCTTTGCCGTGTTCGCCGTCTGTTGTAGCCGTCATCGGTGATGCCGGGCCGGGGTCAGCGCCCCCGGCTACAGTCTCACCGCCCATCGCGCGATGATGTTTCAGCAAAATCCTGGCGTCCTCCTGCTGGCTGCCGCCTAAAGCGCAACCGATCGAATCGAACCAGAATAATTTCGCGGCCTGAACAGCCGCCGGTGAAAGATGCTCGTATTTCAGTGCGCAAGCCCATTCCGCGATGTCGTATGAGAGCAGACGTTTCGATTCAGCCTTTTGATTTGCCATGTGATGTCTCCGTTGATTTTCGCCCACGAAACACCCGCCTTCATCCAGCAGTCAAGGGATTCCGGCGCGGCAGGCACGAATCAGGCGAAAACAAATTAAAGCATCTGTCAGATCAGCCTGACCAAGCTCGGATCTTCATGAGATCGCGGTATGGGAGTAGAACGCGAATCACATGTTGGGTCCTTGAAACATCAAGGTCGCAATCAGTCACATCCTGTTCGCCCCTTCGCTCGCGGCAAAAGAATACGCTAGAGACCATTGCGCTCAGCCAGTAGAGTCGCGCGTCATGGCTGACGAGCAGAAAGCGAAGCGCTTGGAGATCGCGCACGTACTTTTCATGGACATCGTCGGCTATTCCAAGTTGCTGACTGACGAACAATCGGAAGCGCTTCAGGAACTGAATCAAATCGTCCGCAACACCGAAGCGGCGCGCGCGGCCGAGGCTGCAGGGCAGCTTACCATTTTGCCTACCGGCGACGGTATGGCGCTGGTTTTCGCCGGATCAGTTGAAGAGCCGGTCGAATGCGCTCTGGAGATCAGCCAGGCGTTGCGCGCGCAGCCGAGTCTTCCGGTGCGGATGGGAATCCACAGCGGCCCGGTCCATCACGTGAAGGACGCAAACGGGCGCGAAAACATTGCCGGCGTAGGCATCAACATCGCGCAGCGAGTGATGGATTGCGGCGACGCCGGCCACATTCTCGTGAGTAAACGCGTGGCCGACGATCTGGCCCAACAGCGTCGTTGGCAGCCGTACCTCCATGAACTTGGCGACGTGGAAGTAAAACACGGAACTGTTGTCTCATTAGTTAATCTTTATGCCGAGACGATCGGCAATCCTACGCCGCCGACGCGACTCGGAAACATGCGCGGCAGTGTTCGTGCCCTGTCGAAAGGGCCGCACAAAGGTCTCTCTCCGGTTATGCGCGCGATCTTCATTATCCTCGGATTGGTCATCGCACTCGGATTCGTGCTGGCCATTGTGGCGGTAATCTTTGCACCTGCGATTATGCGCACGCTGAACCAACACCGGTCAGCGACGACACTGCCTGAACCGGCTGCCACAGCCGCGCCTTCGTTGGCCGATACCATTAGGAGCGCAGTCACCAAGCAAATCACTGATGAGTTGCAGAGCGAACTTACTCGTAAGAAAAAAGCCGCGGTCGAGCCTACTCCTGCCGGTTCGCCGGTCCCGGACAAAAGCATCGCGGTGCTTCCATTCGAAAATTTAAGTGATGACAAGCAGAACGCGTTTTTTGCGGAGGGAGTTCAGGATGAAATTCTCACGGACCTGGCCAAGATCGCAGACTTGAAAGTGATCAGTCGCACAAGCGTGATGCAGTACAAGGCGTCCGAATCGCGCAACCTTCGGGAGATTGGCAAGGCGTTGGGAGTGGCCCATGTCCTCGAGGGCAGCGTCCAGCGCATCGCCAACAAAGTGCGGGTAAATGCGCAGCTGATCGATGCCCGAAATGACGCGCACGTCTGGGCGCAGAGTTACACTCGCGATTTGGCTGACGTCTTCGGAATCCAAAGCGAAATCGCCGAAGCGATTGCTGAACAGTTGCAAGCGCATTTGTCCGCTGACGAGAAAGCACGGATCGCGAAGTCGGCCACTACCGATCCCGTCGCGTACGATCTTTATCTGCGAGCAAGACAACTGGATGACTTGGCAAATGATCCCGATGCAAAAACGCACCTGCTCCAGGGGATCAGCCTTCTTGAAGAAGCGGTCCGGCGCGACCCGAAGTTTCTGCGTGCCTACTGTCTCATGTGTGAAACGCATCTCGATTTGTACTGGGGAGGCGCCGATCACACCGAGAAGCGACGCGAACTGGCCCGAATCGCCCTGCAAAAAGCCGAGGAACTCCAGCCGAACGCAGGCGAAGTCCATGCGCAGAAAGGTCTTTATGCCTATCACGGCTTTCGTGATTACGATGGCGCCTTAAAAGAGCTTGAAAAAGCGAAAGAACTTCTGCCTAACGAAGCTCGGATCTATGTCACCATAGGGGCCGTGGATCGTAGAACAGCCCGTTGGCAGGAAGCGCAAACGAACTTCAGGCGCGCCGTCGAATTAGACCCGCGGAATTTTCTCGTCCTTATGGAAGCCGGTTCCACCTTCCAGGGAATGCGGCTCTATCCTGAGGCAAGAAAGTTAATCGAGCGATCGCTGAACGTCGTGCCGGATGACCCCTGGGCGCTTTTTCTTCTCGGGTTCAATTTTTTTGCCAAGACCGGTGATATCGCCGAACTGCGAAAACAACTGGACCTGGTCGCGGGGCAGGGTCCGCATGCCGAAAGCACTGTCGCGTATCCGCTTCTTTATTGTAGCTGGGTCCAGCGTGATCAGGCTGCCGCGGAAAAGGCAGTCGCACTGATTCCGCCGGAAGGCATCGCTAACAGCTTCGATGAAACTGCTGTGCCCCGTGACTATTGCGTCGGACGAACGGCATGGCTTTTCGGTGACAAAGATTTGGCAAAGACGGCACTCGGCTCTGCGCGGGCGATTTTTGAGCGCACTACCCGAGAGCAGCCTGATTATCCGCAGGCCTGGGCCTATCTCGGCCTAACCGATGCCATGCTTGGCCGGTGCAGCGAAGCGATCCAGGAAGGGAAACGCGCCTGCGAAATTTTGCCCTACACGAAAGACTCCTGGGTTGGACCGGCATTTATCACCTACCTTGCTGAGATTTACGCCGTGTGTGGCGAAAAAGATGCTGCGTTGCAACAACTCAAAATCTCAGCGGAACTTCCAGTCGGCGTCACATATGGCGAGTTAAAACAAAGTCCCGAGTGGGAAAGCCTGCGCGGGGATCCACGCTTCGAACAGATCGTCGCCTCGCTCGCGCCCAAAGACGGTTCAAGGAAATGAAAATCAGTGAACCGTGAGCGCTGACCGCGACTGATTCTGCGGCTCGCCAGCGCCAGCATGTGCCTGACCCCTCTGGCACTGGCATGAATGTGGCTCGCGGTGCATAGATGTGTTCATCACCTTATGATCCGGCGGCACTTTCTTTCGGAACTGAAGCGGCGCAACGTGTACAAAGTTGCGGTTGCTTACATCGTCGCCGGATGGGCCCTTGCTCAGGGTCTCGCGCAGGTGCTCCCTGTATTCAGCGTTTCGAACTTGGTCATTCAGCTGCTAGTGGTGCTCATCGTCCTGGGTCTGCCTGTTGCGATCAGTCTGGCTTGGGCGTACGAGCTGACACCCGAGGGAATCAAGCGGACCGAGGAAGTCGACGACACGACCGCAGGTGCTTCCCACAAAAAACGGGCCTGGCTTTACATCGTAATTATCGGCGCGTTTGTATCGATTGGATTGTTTTTCCTCGGTCGCTACACGGCTGCTCCTTCGCAGCATGCAGTAGTCGACAGTTCGGTAAAATCGATCGCCGTTCTGCCGTTTGAAAATTTAAGCGACGATAAACAAAATACGTACTTCGCTGACGGCGTGCAGGATCAGATCCTGACAAATCTGGCCAGGGTCTCCGATCTGAGAGTCATCAGCCACACGACCGTGCGCCAGTACAAAAGCGGCGAGCCACGGAATCTGCGCGAGATTGGTAAACAGCTCGGCGTTACTCACATTCTTGAGGGTTCCGTGCAGCGCGCCGGTGATCGACTGCGCATTGCTGCGCAGTTGATCGATGCCCGTACGGATTCGCAGATCTGGGCCGAGACGTACGACCGGACCGCGGCCGACCTGTTCGCGATCCAGAGCGACCTTGCCGAGTCCATCGTTGCTCAGCTCCAGGCGAAACTTTCCCCCCAACAAAAGGCCGCGATCGAGCTGCGTCCCACCAAGGATTTGGTGGCGTTTGAGCTTTTTCTGCGCGCCAAACAAATCGTCGACAGCTACCTCATCGCAGACGACGTCCGAACGGCGGTACTCTCCGCTTTGGACTCGCTCGATCAGGCTATCAAACGCGACCCGGATTTTGTTTCTGCGTATTGCTACATCGCGCGTGCGAACGACCTGCTCTATTTCTTCGACCTGGATCTCACGCCGAAGCGAGTGCTTCTCGCCGAAGCGGCGGTAAAAGCAGCTCTCCGCCTTCGTCCAAACTCAGCCGAAGCGCACTTCGCGATGGCTGATTTTCTATTCCGATGTCACCGCGATTACGATGACGCTTTGCGGGAACTTGCCATTGCGCGTCCCGGTCTGCCGAATGACACGGCCTTTTTCATCCTCTCGGGTTACATCAATCGGCGCCGCAACAATTGGCCTCAAGCGGAAAAGGATTTTTCCGACGCGGTCGCGCTCGATCCGCGAAATCCTAATGCCTACAACCTTCTCGCAGATACGTACAACCTGGAACGGAGGCACGAGCTTGCAGCGAAGGTTTATGAACGCGTCCTCGCCGCGGGGGAGCGCACTCCAATCGTTTTCTTTCGACAAGCGTCAGCGCTATTTAATGGCACAGGCGACTCGAAAGCTTTGCGTGAAGTGCTCGCCAAAAATCCGAACCTGGATGTAGGCGGTGGCCAAACTCCCGTGCGAGTGCTGTTCGCGTTGATCGATCACAATTTCGCCGAAGCAGAACGCATGCTTGCGGCCTCACCGCGCAAAGAATTCCAAGACATCGACTACAGCTTCTACTACCCTAAAGCCTGGTTCGAGGGGATGATTGCGAGAGCCAAAGGAGATTCCGCGCGGGCCGCCGCTGCCTTTTCCACCGTGCGCACGATTCTCGAGCAGAGATTGGCGATTAAACCGGAAGAGGCACGAACAATCGCGGTGCTTGCTCAAGTCGACGCCGGTCTGGGCCACAAAGAATTGGCTATTCAAGAAGCGCAACGTGCCGTCGATCTGATGCCAGTATCGAAAGACATCTACGATGGAACGCTGGTGCTTGAGGGATTAGCCCAGGTTTATACCTGGACGAACGAAGCTGATCGGGCCATCGAAGTGTTGCAAAAGCTGGTGACAATGCCCGGCTACACTAACTACGCCCGACTCAAGTTACATCCCATGTGGAATCCGCTGCGCGGCGATCCGCGTTTCGCGAAGATCGTCGCCTCAGTGGCGCCCAAAGAGCGAACAGGCAGACTCGGCCGAAATGAATCCCAACGAATTCTTCGGTGAATTGCGCCGCAATCTTTGCACCATGCCCGTCGCGCATGCGAGCCTGGCCGCAACCCTCAGTAACAATGCAACGGCTGTGGGAGTGTTTACGTTTATGGAATTGGGGTAAGATTGGCGTGGCAAATCCATTGCCAGCCATTTGCACCCTTTTTCCATACACTCATGCGGGGCATGGGTTTCGTCGGCAATCGCTCCAAATCGATGGTTTCCTGGGCCGAAATCATGTAGGTAACCACGATGTTGTCGCCGGACTCCGTGGATTTGAGATCGCTCAGCAATATCTCGCCCACGTTCAGGTTTTTGATCAAGGCTATTTCCCCCGCTCGATCGCGCGCTCCGTCCGGGTGAACAGATTGAAACCCATCGGCGATCTTGCTTTCCAACGCTTCCCAATTCTTCGCCCTGATATCTCCCCATATCTGTTTTTCCATCGTTTCACCGTCATTTGTTGTTTGGCTCATTTTAAATCCCTACTATCGGGCCATCGTTGCTGTCAAACTTCCAATTTGAATTGGCAATCGTGGAAGCGTTCCTCCTGTTCATTTCCGCGCGCAAAGGTAAAGATACCTCTCAGCAATGGCTACGAATCTGCGAGACACTTTGGTCGAATCGAGGCGGCGCAATGTCTGCAAGGTCGCCTTCGCCTATGCCGGGGTCCGCAGGAGGATGAATGGCGCCTGAACCCGAGAACAATCTGCGGCTCGAGATCGGGCATGTCCTGTTCATCGACATCGTCGGCTATTCGAAGTTGTTGATCGAAGAACAGAAGGAGCGGCTGCATCAGCTCACTGCGATCGTGCTCGGGACGGCACAGGTGCGCGCATCGACCGACGAACAACTCGTTAGGCTGCCGACTGGCGATGGGATGGCGCTGGTCTTCCGCCACAGCGCAGAGGAACCGGCCCGGTGTGCGCTCGAGGTCGCCGAAGCGCTCTGGAAACATCCGGAGATTCCGATGCGGATGGGCGTTCACAGCGGGCCGGTGAGCGAAGTAACCGATGTGAGCGGCCGCGCCAACATCGCCGGCGCGGGCATCAACATGGCGAAGCGGGTGATGGATTGCGGTGATGCCGGGCACATCCAGCTGGAGCCCTGCACTGTTTGCAAGATTGCGGTCGCCGCCACTAAGAAAACCCGGCGCTCGCCAGGCTGGCATCCATTTGTGAATTGTGGTTTGTGGTTCTCTTTATGCATACCGCGCAATGCATGATACGTAGTCCGATTAGCCCTTCGAGTAGGGCGGAATTTCGAAAATCGGCCCATCTCCATTGTTTCTGGACAGACAGGACAGATTAGTCTAGCGTGCTCGCTGATGAAGCCGCTGCAACTTCAGGAAGCCAAACAGCAGTTCTCCGCCGTGGCGGAAAAAGCGGCCGGTGGCCAGCCGCAGATCGTGACCAAGCACGGGAAGCCGTTCGTGGTCATCGTGGGCGTAACCGATTGGCAGGAAACCAGGCCAAAGAAACGTACCTTGCTGGAAATGTTGCGCTCCTGCCCGGTGGACGCCAGCGAACTCGACCTGAGGCGGAGCAAGGAACTCCCGCGCGACATCGCGCTGTGAACTTCCTGCTCGACACTAACGTCGTGAGCGAGGCCATGCGAAAGCGGCCCAACGCCCGCGTCCTTGCTTGGATTGCCGCGCAAATTGAACAGTCGCTTTTCATCAGCGCCATCACCGTCGGCGAACTGCGGCGCGGATCGCTGCTTCTCGACAACGGGAAAAAAAGAAAGGCCCTGCTACGCTGGATCGAAACCGGGATAAAGGCCGAATTCGCGGGCCGGATCCTGCCTGTGGATACGATGGTGATGGAGCACTGGGCCGATCTCGAGACCTCAACCGTGAAAACGGGCCGGCGTCTGCCGGTGATGGACAGTTTGCTCGCCGCCACTGCCCTTGCCCACGGACTCACCCTCGCTACGCGCAACATTCCCGACTTCGAGGCCGCAGGGGTGGCGCTCCTTGATCCCTGGAAGGTTCCCTGATTTCAATAATCGATGGACCGGCCGGCCTGTTCGCGGCTGAAAAAGGTCGCGAGCGGCTTTCAGCCCCTGTAAAGACGATCCGTGGCGCCTGAATCTGAGAACAACCTTCGGCTGGAGATCGGGCATGTCCTGTTCATCGACTTGGTCGGTTATTCCAAGCTGCTAATCGAAGAGCAGAAGGAGCGCCTGCGCCAGCTGACCGACATCGTGCTCGCGACAGCGCAGGTGCGCGAGTCGACGAACGAGCAACTCGTGAGGCTACCGACCGGCGATGGCATGGCGCTGGTCTTTCGCAACAGCTCGGAAGAACCAACGCAATGCGCGCTCGAAATCGCGCAAGTGCTCAAGGCGCACCCGGAGATCGCGGTGCGAATGGGAATTCATAGCGGCCCGGTAAGCGAAGTAACCGATGTGAGCGGGCGCACCAACATCGCCGGGACCGGGATTAACATGGCGCAGCGAGTGATGGATTGCGGCGACGCCGGTCACACCTTGCTCTCCAGGCGGGTTGCGGAAGACCTGGAACAATATCGCCAGTGGCAGCCGCGCCTGAACGATCTGGGTGAGTGCGAAGTGAAACATGGCGTCCGCTTGCACGTGTTCAATCTTTACACCGACGAACTCGGTAATCCCGCGCTGCCCGCCCGATTCACTGAGCAGAAACAACCGGGGGAAACCAGGCGCTTCGAAAAGTCGAGCGCTTTCGGCCGCCCTGATCGTTCTATTTTTTCTGATCTGCTTTGGGGTTCCGGCCCTCATCTTCAGTCCGGCGATTCTTCACTCGCTTTCAAAAGCGAAGACAAATAATCCGCTCCCCGAGAGTGCCACGGCAGCGGACCCGGAAAAAAGCATCGCGGTGCTGCCGTTCGTAAACCTGAGCGCGGACAAGAGCGACGAGTATCTGAGCGATGGCATGACCGAGGAATTGCTCAACGCACTGACGAAAGTGAAACAACTGCGCGTGCCGGGCCGCAGCTCTTCCTTCGCCTTCAAGGGTATGAATAAGGAGGACATCTTTCGCAAGGTTGGCCGGGAACTGCACGTCAACACGGTGCTGGAAGGCAGCGTGGGCAAGGCCGAAGCGGTCGACAGAGAACCCGGAAGCTCAACGTCTTTATCTGCGAGGCCGCTATAACTTTGCCCAGTTCACGCAGGAGGGCTGGACGAATGCGATCCATGACTTTGAACAGGCGCTGCAATTGGATCCGAAGTTCGCCCTCGCCTATTGCGGACTGGCGGATATTTACGGCTGGGCCGGAGGGCAGACCATGTCGGGGAAGGAAGCTTGGGCTCGGCAAATGGAACTGGCGAAAAAAGCGCTCGCGCTCGATCCGGATCTCGCCGAAGCCCACCTTTCCATGGGAACAGCCCTTCAGACCTCGCTCGACCTAAAGGGTAGCGAAAAGGAACTCGATCGCGCTGTGGAGTTGAATCCGAACCTGGCCCTGGCGTATGACCAATATGGTTGGACGTTCGCGTGCCAGGGCCGATTCGATGAGGCGCTGGCGAACGAGAAGAAGGCTTTGGAATTGGATCCGCTCAGTCCTTTGCTGAATACGGATCTCGCCTGGTTTTATTACCTGGCGCGTCGCTACGATGAAGCGACTACGCAAATTCGCAGCACCCTGGAATTGAATCCGAACAGTGCCTTCGCTCACAACGTGGCCGGCTGGTGCTTGACGGCGAAAGGAAATACCGCAGAGGCCCGAGCGGAGTTTCAGAAGG
The DNA here is from genome assembly GCA_963753675.1 of uncultured Verrucomicrobiae bacterium. Lineage (GTDB taxonomy): Bacteria > Verrucomicrobiota > Verrucomicrobiia > Chthoniobacterales > UBA10450 > Udaeobacter. The sequence goes on from CAVWCZ010000002.1 coordinate 438,674, forward strand.
CCACGACACTGGATGATCTGCCATGGTATCGGGCTTCTGTCGGTTATACCTTTGCCGTTCTGGGCGATCGTGCCAAAGCCGAACAGATCGTGCGCGAGCTGGAAGATCTGTCGAAGCAGCGCTATGTCTCGCCTTCGAACGTCGCGACGGTCTATCTGGGGTTGGGTGAAAAGGAGAAGGCCCTCGATTGGCTGGAAAAAGCCTTTGAGGACCGGGATCCCGTCCTTTGGTGGATCAAAAGCGACCAGCTTTACGACAGTGTGCGTGACGACCCGCGTTTCCATGCGCTGACGAAGAAGATCACTGATCTGCAAGGCCAGACACACCAATGAACCCGCGCAAACTGTTCGGTTAACTGCGGCAAAGGCTGCTCATTCAACTCATTCTTTGAACCTTCCGTGCCAGGGACATGCCACCCGATAGAGCCTTACATTCGTTGACATAAAACCACATTTCTGGGAATCTGGCTCAAATGAAGACCACGCTTGATCTGCCAGACGAATTGATGCGCGAAGTGAAGATTCGTGCTGTGCACGAACATAAAAAACTGAAGGACGCGATTGCGGAATTGATTCGCAAAGGGATTGCCGCGTCGAACTCCCGGCGCCCGAAACTGCCGAAGCCAGTGAAACTGCGCGGGGGATTCAAGCCGACGACCGAAGAGATCGAAGCGGCCATCGCGTGGGGTCGCGACTGATTGCGACGCTACATTGGTCGTTGTCGATACCAACATCATTGCGCCGCTGTATGTCCGAAGCGCGTGCACCGACAGGGTCGAGGAATTGTTCGCGCGCGACGATGTCTGGCGCACTGAACCTCTCGCGCTGATCGAGCTAAGCAATATGCTGATTACGTATGAGCGGTCGCGATACATCACCGCCACGATCGCGCGCGATTGCCTTAATCGCGCCGCTGCGTTTCTTCAGCCGCACTTCTTTCGAGTGAGCCACCAAGCCGCTTTGGAGGCCGCGCTCCATTATCGCGTCATGGCGTACGACGCGCGCTTTCTCGCGCTGGCGCTGCAACTCGACAGCCGGCTTGTTACAGAGGACGCAAAGCTGCGTGCCGCCGCGCCGAGACTGACGCAATCACTCGCCGAAGCGTTGGCGAGCAAATGATTTCGCCGAACAAGCGTCCGTGAAGACCGACAATTTCTTCGCCGAGCTGAAGCGGCGCAACGTTTACAAGGTTGCCGTGGCGTATGCGGTCGTCGGTTGGTTGCTGGTCCAGGTCGTGACACAGGTTTTTCCAATCTTTGAAATTCCGAATTGGGCTCTCAGACTAATCGTGCTCGCAATCATTATTGGCTTCCCCATCGCGCTCGTCATTGCCTGGGCTTTTGAACTAACACCGGAAGGATTAAAGCGAACGGATGATGTCGATCCCGTAGTGCAAGCGGGCCGGAAATCGCACGTCTGGATTTTCATCGTGATCGCTGGCGTGCTTCTTTCCATTGGATTGTTTTTTACCAGTCGCTACACAGCGCGAGACACTATCCGTGCGGCTGGCACCGAATTGACTACAGACTCAATGCCTGCCAAATCGATCGCGGTCTTGCCGTTCGACAATCTCAGTCGCGACCCCAATAACGCTTATTTCGCCGAAGGCGTTCAGGACGAAATCCTGACTCGTCTGGCCAAGGTAGCGGACTTGAAAGTGATCTCGCGCACATCGACGCAGCGTTTTAAGAGCGCGCCGCCGGACTTGCGCGACATCGCGAAGCAGCTCGGAGTCATGAATATCGTGGAAGGCAGCGTGCAGAAGGTGAACGATCAGGTGCGCGTGAATGTGCAGTTGATCAATGCATTGAGCGACGCGCACCTCTGGGCGGACACATACGATCGTAAATTGGTCGACATTTTCTCCGTCGAAAGCGAAATCGCGAAGACGATTGCGGATATCTTGCAGGCCAAGCTCACCGGCTCAGAGAAACAGATGATGGCGGCGCAACCGACTAGCAACACAGAGGCGTACGAGCTTTATCACAAAGGCAGATCACTCTGGGAGAAGCGATCCGGGGACAACATTCCGAAAGCGATCGCCTTCTACGAGCAGGCGATCGCCCGCGATCCAGCCTATGCACTGGCCTACGCGGGTCTGGCCAGCGCCTACATCCTGGTCCCTTTTTACGCGGGTGTGGACCGACTTGATGCCTACTCGAAGGCCAAAGACGCGGCTCTGAAAGCTCTCAGTCTTGATCCCAACCTCGCCGAAGCGCATCTTGCCATGGGCAAAGTACTCTTCTTTCGCGAAATCGATTTGGCCGGCGCCATGCGCGAATACAAACGCGCGATCGAGCTCAAGCCAAACGACGCGGCGGCACATCATTGGTTCGGTAACGACACGCTGGCAGCGCTCGGACGATTCGACGAGGCCATAGCCGAAGGTAAGCGCGCGGTTGAGTTGGATCCGTTGTCGACAGTCATTAACGCGGACCTGGGCACAACCTTCTACTATGCCCGCCGCTACGACGAGTCGATCGCCCAATTACGGAAGACGCTCGAAATCGATCCAACCGACTTCTACGCGCACTATAACCTCGGCATTGCCCTTCAAGCGAAGGGCGACCTTTCCGGCGCGATTGCCGAATACGAAAAGGCAAAGCAATTAGGCGACAACACATATGTGTCGACGCTATGCGCTCAGGCCAAGGCTCAGGCTGGCGACAAGGATGCCGCGCTGCGAATGTTGACCGAGCTCGATAAAATAAGTCAGCAACGTGAGGTCGTTGGCTACTTGCGCGCTTTGCTTTATCTCAGCCTGAACAACAAAGATGAAGCGCTGCGCTGGCTCGAACAGGATTACGAGGAACGCGACGGCTCCAACATGAGCTGGATCAATGTCGATCCGCTGCTCGATTCGCTCCATGGCGATCCCCGTTTCGAAGCGCTGGTCCAAAAGGTCGTTGCGCCGAAATAGAATCGTAAAACCTCACTTCCCAGATTAAACGAAGCCCATGCCATCCGGGTCAGAGGTGAAGTTCGAGATTGGACACGTGTTGTTCATCGATATCGTCGGTTACTCCAAGTTGCTGATCAGCGAGCAGAGCGAGCAAATTCAAACGTTGAAGAAGATCGTGCGCGGCACGGAGCAAGTCCGTCTCGCGGAAGCTGGGGGAAAGTTATTGCGTTTGTCGACGGGCGATGGCGGCGCCCTGGTCTTTCGAACGACTCCGGAAGCGCCGGTTTTGTGCGCAATCGAGATCAACAATGAGTTAAAAAAATATCCCCGACTGAAGGTCCGAATGGGGATTCACAGCGGTCCGGTGAACGAAGTAGCCGACTTGAACGAACAAGCGAACATTGCCGGCGCCGGGATCAACATGGCGCAACGGGTAATGGATTGCGGCGATGCCTTTCACATCCTGCTGTCGAAGCGCGTGGCCGATGACATGGAACATTATCCGCGCTGGCAACCATTTCTTCATCCGCTGGGCGAATGCGAAGTGAAACACGGCGCTCGCATCGGCATCGTCAATCTTCACAACAACGAAGTCGGCAATCCGAAAACACCAAGGAAATTGCAGGCTGTTCAGCGACACCGCGTGCGAACGCGATGGGCCGCGATCGTAACCTCGGTGCTATTGTTGAGCGCGATCGCTGCCGCCTTTGTCATCGTTTCAAAGAAATCCACTTCATCGACATCGGCCGTTCCGGAAAAAAGCATTGCCGTCTTGCCATTTGAAAACCTGAGCAGCGACAAGGAGAACGCCTATTTCGCAGAGGGCATTCAGGATGAAATACTGGCCCGCCTTGCCAAGATTGAGGCGCTCAAGGTCATCTCCCGCACCTCAACACAGCATTTCAAAAGCGTGCCGGATAATCTTCCCCAGATCGCGAAACAACTTGGCGTGGCCAACATTTTGGAAGGCAGCGTGCAAAAATCCAACGATCAGGTACGCGTCACGGTGCAGCTCATCAATGCCATGACCGACGCCCATCTGTGGGCGGAAATTTACGACCGAAAGCTGACCGACATTTTTGCAGTGGAGAGCGACATCGCAAAAACGATCGCTGAAACATTGCAGGCGAAACTGACGGGTTCCGAGAAGATTTCGATTGCAAAAACTCCGACGGTAAATCCAGAAGCCTACGAGCTTTACCTCAAAGGCAGATTTTTTTGGAATAAACGGACCGCCGCGGGCCTGCGTAAGGGGATCGAATATTTCAATGCAGCCACATCCAAGGACCCGGGCTATGCTCTCGCCTATGCTGGCCTGGCCGATTCGTATGTAATTCTCTCCGTCTTTGGTGCGGCTTCTCCGCAAGACTCAATTCCCCAAGCAAGAGCTGCCGCGAAAAAGGCCCTCGAACTCGACGATACGTTGGCCGAGGCACACGCGTCATCCGGAAGAATAGCGGGTCCATACGACTTCGAGTTCGACCGATCGATTGCCGAATTCGAGCGCGCGATTCAGTTAAATCCAAATTACGCGATGGCGCATCATTGGCTTTCCTGGGGGCCTTTGACCGCACTTGCGCGGTTCGATCGTGCGATTGCGGAAGGAAAACGTGCAATTGAGCTGGATCCTCTCTCATTAATCAACAACGCTGATCTCGGCGGAAATGTTTACTTTAATGCGCGTCGCTACGACGAAGCGATTGCGCAACTGCGCAAGACTATAGAAATCGATCCGCGTTTTTATCTTGCGCATTACTATCTCGGTCAGGCCTTCCAGCTTAAAGGGCAACTCGCTGAGGCGATCGCCGAATATCAAAAAGCGGTGGAGTTGGACGACGATCCAGAGGCACTGGCTTATCTCGGGCAGGCTTATGCTCGTGCCGGACAACGAGACGAAGCGCAAAAAATCCTCGCGCATCTGAGGGAAGAGGCGAAATCCCGCTATGTCTCGGGATATAGCATGGCGCTCATGTTTACGGGATTGGGTGACAAAGAGCAGGCGATCGACGCGTTGGAGCGCGCGTATCGCGAGGGGGCCGGCAACGATCTCTTCACCATCAGAGTAGATCCCATGCTGGACGACCTGCGTGGCCAGGCGCGCTTCGAAGCGCTCGCCGAAAAAATCATTCCGGCGCGCCAATTCAAATCACAGACTGCTTCGAAATGAATTTGAGTAACTTCTTCTCGGAGTTAAAGCGACGTAATGTTTACAAAGTCGCGGTCGCGTATGCGATTGTCGGCTGGCTATTGATCCAAGTCGCGACCCAGGTATTGCCGTTTTTCGAAATTTCGAACTGGGCCGTCCGGCTGGTTGTGCTCGCAATCGTGGTCGGATTTCCCATCGCACTTGTGATCGCCTGGGCGTTCGAACTGACGCCTGAAGGAATCAAGCGCACCGAAGTCGCCGATGCCGCGGGACAACGTTCGCGCGGTGGAGTTTGGATCGCGGTTGTTGTCGTCGGTGCAACGCTTTCGTTAGGTCTTTTTTTCCTCGGCCGCTACACAGCCCGAACTGCGACAGCCCGACAGAGCGAGACGGGTACAGCTTCGAACCTGCAGAAATCGATCGCCGTGCTGCCGCTGCTCAACGAAAGCGGCGATCCAAAGGACGAATATTTCTCGGATGGCTTGTCGGAAGAATTGATTGCAGCTCTGGCTCAAATCGGCGGGCTTAAGGTTATTGGTCGCAGCTCTTCGTTCCGCTTCAAAGACAGAAAGGAGGAACCGAAAAGTATCGGCGAAAAGCTGGGCGTGAGCACGCTTTTGGAGGGCACGGTGCGCAAGCAAGGCGACCGGGTGCGTATCGTTGCCGAACTCGTGAACGCCGCCGACGGCGTTCAGCTCTGGACGGGAACGTTCGATCGCGAACTGAAAGATATCTTCGCTGTTCAGGAAGAAATCGCTCGAGCCGTCGCTGAGTCGCTTAAGGTGACTTTGCTCGGATCGCAGGATCGCCCGGCACAAAGAGGTGCTCCCAGCAATGTGGAAGCGCACAATGCTTATCTCCAGGGTCATTTTCATTTTCAGCGTCGTAATCTCGAGGACTATCGCAAAGCGGTGGGTTATTTCGATCAGGCGATCCAACTCGATCCCAATTATGCCCTGGCTTACGCAGAGCGTTCCGAAGCGTTCACCTTTATTGGAGACCTTACCGGCCAACATGAGCCAGCATGGTCAGACGCTCGGAGTAACGCGGAAAAGGCCGTCGCCATCGCACCTGATCTGGCTGAGGCCCATGCCGCACTCGGCTTTGTGCGTTTTATTGTGGATTGGAAATTCACCGCAGGCTTGAACGAACTAAAGCGTGCGAAAGAACTTTCTCCGAGCAATCCTACCGCCAATGACGTACTCGCCCGCCTGATCGGTTATCTGGGGCGAATTGATGAGGCTGAGCGGCAGGGCCGCCAGGCGGTGGAACTCGACCCACTTTCCGTCATTACGCAAAACAACCTCGCTCGAATTCTTTTCTACGCTGGAAAACTGGATGAGGCAGACGCGATTGCGCGAAAGTCGGCGGAGTTGCAGCCGGCTGCTGCTGCCACTCATCGATGGCAGGCGGTCATCGCTGCCCAGCGCGGCGACGGCGAGACGGCGCTGCGAGAAGCGCAACTCGAGCCCGATGAAGGTTATCGCCGTTTCGAGCTCGCGCTCGCTCAATACGTGCGCGGCGATCGCGCAGCAGCAGACGCGGCTTTAGCCGACCTCATTGCCAATGGCCGAGATAACCTGGCCTATCAAATTGCTGAAGTCTACGCCGTGCGAGGTGAGAAAGACAAAGCTTTCGAGTGGTTGCAAATCTCGTTTGATAACCATGACGCGGGGACGCTGACTCTTTTGGTTGATCCGTTGTTGCGCGGCTTGCGCGACGATCCTCGCTACCACAAGTTTCTCGCGAAACTCGGTTTACCCAAAGAGTCATGAATGCAAATCCTTCTTTGTTCTCGGAGCTCAGGCGACGCAACGTGTTCAGGGTTGCATTGACTTATGCCGTTGTTGCGTGGCTGGCGATTGAGATTGCCTCCGTTTTTTTGCCGATGCTCGGCGCGCCCGAGTGGCTGATCACAACGTTCGTTGTGTTGCTCGCGATTGGTTTTGCCGTGGCGCTATTCGTTTCGTGGTCTTTCGAAATGACTCCCGAGGGGTTGAAGCGAACGGAAGACCTTTCGCCCGATGAAGTGATCCCGTATTGGAGCCGGCGAAAGTTCGCGACATTCATCATCGGGACGGCAGTCATTGCCTTTGGGCTCTCTGCCTACCAACTATTGGTACCCAGGCCGCTAGCAACCCTTTCAAATACCGGGGCGAATTCGCTTCAACGACAACCCGACGCCACTTCGTCGGCCGAAGACACCGGCAATGTTTCATCGACTGAGCGAATCCTTCGCGAACTTGATGAGCACTGGTCGAAAGCTGCTGCAACTAAAGATGTCGACCTAACCATCGCGTTTTACTCTAATAATGCCCTCGTGCTGCCTCCAAATGCTGCGAGCGCGGCGACGAAGGAAGCGATTCGGAATGTCTGGAAAGATCTGCTCGCCACGCCAGGCCTTGTGATCCGTTGGGAACCGGACAAAGTGCGACTCGCCAAGTCCGGCGAGATGGCCTGGGTGAACGGGACATATAAACTGACCACGAACGATCCCAGCGGGAAGCCAGTCGAAGATCACGGCAAATACCTCGAGGTTTGGGAGAAGCAGGCTGATGGAAATTGGAAATGCCGTGCGGATATGTGGAATTCCGATCTGCCAGTTTCGAAGCCGGCGCCTGCTGAGAAAAAATAGCGGGTCGCGCGTCGTGAAATTCTTTCCTATGGCTGTAGCGTGCGCTGTCCTCAGCGCATTCGTGTGAATGCGTGCGCCGTGTAGCGGGCCAGTTTCGATTAAAACAAACAAATTAAGATGAACTGGGAAATGCTCACAGCGATTGGCCAGCTCGCGACGGTCTTTATCGGAGTTCCTTCGATCATTTACTTCGCGATCCAACTCCGTGAGCAGACCAGGGAACGTCGTCAGGCTGCGGTGAATGCGCTCACCGTGCAATGGGGCGATCTCACCAAAGCGTTACACGAAAATGCGGAGTTTACGGCGCTGTTTTTGCGCGGTGTGCAGTCGTTTCACGATCTCGATGCTGTGTCCAAGCTCCGTTTTAGCGCGTTCCAAAATCGTTTTTTCAAAAACTTTGAAGGGATGTATTATTCGCGGCGCGAAGGAATTCTTACTTCGGAGTTATGGAGCGAGATTGAGCGAACGATGAGCGATTTCCTCGCGTATGATGGCGTGCGCCAGTGGTGGGAGACACGAAAACACTGGCATACCGAAGCGTTTGTTAGTGTCGTAGACGCGATTATCAGCAGGGTCGAGAAGCCTACGGTTTATTCAACCTATGACTTAAAGCAGATCGCCCTGCCTAAAGAGAGGTAATGAACGAAACTCAAGAATGGCCGCGAATTGCAGTGGTCGGCGCAGGCGCGGTGGGTGGGTATTTTGGTGGAATGTTCGCCCGTGCAGGAGCGCCCACCGTTTTCATCGGGCGAAAACATTTCGCAGACGCGGTTAGTTCGAAAGGACTTGTTCTTGATAAATCGCAAGGAGAGGAGCGAATCAAGGCCGAGGCGACTATCGAGATGAGCGCCCTTCGGCATTGCGCGCTGATTCTTTTTTGCGTTAAGGCGAATGATACACCGGCTACCGCGGCACAAATTGCTCCATTTGTCAGACCGGATGCGACGGTAGTCTGCATGCAGAACGGCGTCGAGAATGCAGGACAAGTCCGCGCTGCTGCGAACGTCATCGCCTTGCCAGCCGCAGTTTATGTAGCCGTGTCGGTCCCGGAAGCCGGCCGTGTGAAGCACCTGGCCCGCGGTGATTTGGTTATTGGTCCCGCGAGCGAGGTGACGACGGAAGTAGCAAATCTTTTCATCCGCGCTGGAATTCCGTGCCGTATCTCGGACAACATCGAAGGCGAACTATGGGTGAAGCTCCTGCGCAATTGCGCTCTGAACGCGATCTCTGCATTGAGCCATGCTCGTTATGGTGAAATCGCGAGAAACGCCGATGCGAAACGGTTGATGGTGCACATAGTTGACGAAGTGCTGGCGGTGGCCCGGGCGGCGCGCGTGGTTTTGCCGGGCATCCACGATCGTGAATCAGGCATGGCCGCGGCAATGGAGCTTGCCACGCAAATGGCAGGCGCGCTTTCTTCAACCGCGCAGGATTTGAGTCGCGGTCGGTCGACCGAGATCGATGCACTGAACGGGTACATTGCCCGTCGGGGTAACGAGCTTGGCGTCCCGGTGCCGGTCAATCAGGCGTTGTTCACCCTGGTGAAGTTGGCCGAGCAAAAAGGCGTTAATTAGTCGGCAGAGATTTTTTTCAAAAAAGTATTTGCAGTGGCTTGGTGTTATAGTTTAGTATAACACTATGACAGTGAAGAGTCACCCAAACTGCGGAAGCGAATCCATCGCTCAAGGCGGGTCTGAAACATCGGATGAATCGTGAATGGAATGATGCTCAGCCGATTTATCGCCAGCTTCGCGATCGTGGCGTCCATATGATTCTCGACGGCGTGCTCAAGGAAGGGGATCCGTTGCCGTCGGTGCGCAACGTTGCGGCCGAATACCGCGTCAATCCACTCACGGTTCTCAAGGCCTATCAGCAAATGGTCGACGAAGATCTGGTCGAGACGAAGCGCGGGCTTGGGATGTTTGTTAAGGCCGGTGCTCGCCATCAGTTGCTCAAGGGTGAACGCGAGAAATTTCTTGCCGACGAATGGCCAAGAGTCGCAGAAAAAATTCAACGGTTAGGCCTGACCCAGAAAGAACTCGACGCTGTCGCCGCGAAATCAAAAGCCGGAAAGGAGAAGCGCTGAGCCCATGGCAACGATTGAAGCACACGGTCTTCGCAAAACGTATGGCACGACTGTCGCGCTGGAGGGTATCGATCTTCGTGTCGAAGAAGGTCGCATTCTCGGGATCATCGGGCCGAACGGCGCGGGGAAAACGACCGCGCTCAATGCCATCCTCGGGCTGACCTCTTACGAGGGCGAATTGAAAGTTTTGGGATGCGATCCGTGGGCCAGTCGGGACGCACTGATGCGCAGTGTCTCGTTCATTGCTGATGTCGCCGTGCTGCCGCGCTGGATTCGGGTTTCACATTTGCTCGAGTACATGGCCGGTGTGCACCCGCGTTTTGATCGCGTCAGGGCAGAAGCATTTTTGGCGAAAACGACGATCAAACGGACGAGCAAAGTAAGAGAATTATCAAAGGGAATGATAGCGCAGCTGCATCTCGCGGTGGTAATGGCGATCGACGCGCGATTACTAGTGCTGGATGAGCCGACGCTTGGGCTGGACATTTTGTATCGCAAACAATTCTACGATTCGCTGCTGAACGATTATTTCGATCACAGTCGCACGATCGTTGTGACCACTCACCAGGTGGAGGAGGTCCAGGACGTTCTGACCGACCTTATGTTCATCGACCGCGGCCGCATTGTGCTCGAATGCAGCATGGAGGAATTCGACTCGCGCTACATCGAAGTAATGGTGAATCCCGAGCAACTCGCCGTCGCTCGCGCACTCAACCCGATCCACGAACGCCCCGTTTTCGGTCGAAGCGTGCTGTTGTTTGACCACGTTAATCGCGAACAACTCGCAGCTCTTGGCGAGGTGCGCCGGCCGAGCATTGCCGATGTGTTCGTCGCGATGATGAGCCGACCTTCATCCCGCCGTCGCGGGACTCCGGCTTTGCGAGCAGATCAGATTGGAGCAGCTAAATGAATAATCCCTCGGAGACGATTCCTGAGTCTGCCGCGATCGACGCCCACGGCTACAGCGCGCCGACGCGGCCCTTCTACTGGTCGGTGCGTCGGGAAATTTGGGAGAACCGTTCGATATACATCGCGCCGCTGATTGTTGCCGTTGTCGAGCTATTTGGATTCCTGGTCAGCTCGGTTGGGCTGCCAGACCGCCGACGCGCCGTTTTATTGCTTGGTCCTGAAAAGGCGCGCGCTGCAATCGGGGTGCCGTACGACGTAGCGGCAATCATGCTGATTCTGACTGCGTTTGTGGTCGGTCTTTTCTATTGCCTCGACGCGCTGTATGGCGAACGCCGCGAGCGCAGCATTCTGTTTTGGAAATCGCTGCCGGTTTCGGATTTCACAACGGTGCTTTCCAAAACGAGTGTTCCTTTGCTCGTTTTGCCGCTGGTTACGTTCGTGATCATCGTTGGGACGCAGCTTCTAATGCTCTTGTGGACCAGCGTCCTGCTTATGACTCATGGCATGAGCCCCGCCTCGACCTGGACATATGTGCCTTTGTTGCAGCAGTCCCTGATCCTGCTTTACGGACTAGGCGCGATCGCAATTTGGCATGCGCCGATTTACGGCTGGACGCTTTTGGTTTCGGGCTGGGCACGGCGCGCGACGTTTCTGTGGGCAGTTTTACCAATCCTTGCAATCGGCATTTTCGAAAAGATCACCTTTAATACTTCGCACTTTGCCATGCTGGTGAAAGATCGCGTACTGGGATTCGCGCCGAAGGCCTTCGCCTTCCGTTTACACCATGATGTGGGAATTGATTCGCTGGTACAGCTCACCCCGGGGCGGTACTTGAGTACTCCAGGTCTCTGGCTCGGATTGCTGTTTGCGGCCGTCTGTGTCCTGGCGGCGATCCGGCTGCGCCGTTATCGCGGGCCGCTCTGATTCGAACACTTCAATTGCACCACACACACCAGCCTTATGAAAATATTCAGCACTGCCAGCGTTTGTTTATTCTTTTTTGCGCCTTCGCTTTTTGCGTCGTCTTTGCAGGAGCAAAAAAAGGCGATCGCAAGGCGAGCATTTGAAGAGATCCTCAGTCACGGACGCTTCGAACTCGCAGAGGAGCTTTATGCCAAAGATTTCGTCAATCACGGCATCCATCGCAAGGTTAGTCTTGAAGAAGACCAGACGGCGTTGAGAGGGTGGCACCAGGCGTTTCCTGACGTCGTTGTAATAGCTGAGAAGCTCATGGCAGAGGGCGACCTGGTCACGGTTTACTGGATCGCTCGCGGCACCAACACCGGCACAGGCAACGGGCTGCCGGCAACAGGAAAGAAAGCGGAAATGTCCGGGATCACCATCTGGCGGATCATGGACGGCAAGATCAAGGAGGAGTGGTCTGCGTTTGATCAGCTTTCAATGATGCAACAACTCGGCCTGCTGCCAGCTAACAAATAGCGCCACAACAACAGGAGAAAATCCATGCATCCAACTAAGAAAGCAGCACGGATCGCCGGTGCAATATACCTGTCGATGGTAATAACCGGTCCCTTCAGCCTAATCTATCTTCCGAGCAAACTCATCGTCCGCGGAAACGCCGCCGCGACCGCCGACAATTTCCTGGCTCACCCGACGCTGTTTAATCTTTGGGTCGCGGGCGATCTGATTAGCGCGGTAATTTTCATCTGCCTCGCTCTCGCTCTTTACCGAGTGCTTGGGGGCGTGAACAGAAATTGGGCTTTGCTCATGGTTGCCCTTGTTTTCGTTTCTATCGCGATCGGTTTTTTTAGCACGTTCAACATTATCGCCGCCGGAATTCTCTTCCGCGGTGCGGACTTCCTTGCCGCTTTCGATAAAGCGCAGCGCGACGCGCTCGCCATGCTGTTTCTTCGGCTCAACAGCCAGGGAAACTTTATCAACGAAATCTTTTGGGGGTTGTGGCTTTTTCCTTTTGGGTTGCTCGTGTTTCGTTCCGGGTTCCTGCCGCGCATTTTGGGCGTCTGGCTAATAGTCAATTGCTTTGGCTGGCTGATCCTGAGCCCGATCGCACTCTTTGATCCGGCTCACTACGAGGCCGCGTTTCGTTGGGCGCAACCCGTCTTGTTCGGCGAAGTGGCCATCACGTTCTGGCTGCTGATTAGAGGTGCAAAGGTGCCGCCAGCGCCTGAGCTAGCGACTGTAGCAGCTTAGATGGGCATGATGTGATGAATACCATCGGCAATTCACAACGCACCGCTGCTAGGATTGCAGGCGCCAGCGGTTTGCTTGCAGTGGTGACCGTCATCTTTGGAAATTACGCGTTGCTCAGCCCGCTCGTGATTCGCGGCGATGCTTTCAACACGGCTCGTAATATCGTGGCGCATCAGACTCAGGTTCGACTCGCGCTCACATGTTTTCTGGCCTACGGAGCAAGCGTTGTCGTTCTTCTGTCCGCGCTTTATGTGGTCTTAAGGCCTTTGAATGGCTTCCTCGCTATCCTCGGAGCACTGTTCCGCCTGGTCTTTGCGTTGTTCTGGCTTCTCACGACACTGAATCTTTTAAGCGCGCTGCGACTGCTCGGGAGTGCAACCTACTTGCAAATATTCGAACCGGATCGCTTGCAAGTGCTGGCGACGACTGCAGATCGCGGCGAATTTCGACGATTACTACGTAGGTCTGCCTTTTTTTGGATTGGCCGCGACGATTTGCGCTTACTTATGGCTAAAGTCACGGTACATCCCGAAGGCGCTAGCTGTTTTCGGCGTCGTCTCGTCTGCGTGGTGTGTGATTTGTGCTTTTGTTTTCCTAATTTTCCCAACCTTCGAAAAAACAGTTAACGCTTACTGGTTCGATTCGCCGATGGCCATCTTTGAACTGGTCTTGAGCGTCTGGCTGTTATCCAAAGGGATCCGAACGCCAAATCCTGGGGGAGCGGATCATAGCGCCGAGCTTTCGAGGAAATCCATTTCGCCTCGCTTACCGGTGTTTCTTTAGCTCTATGAAGCTAAAGCGCATTCTAAAGTGGGGCGCCGGCGCGATCTTACTCGGTCTGTGCGTGTGGTTCTTCATCGCCTATTGGAGATCGACTAACGATTGCGATCGCAACACTGCTTTGGTCAATCCTATGAAAGCCATTCGCTATTGCGAGTATGGTTCAAGTGACGTTCTCAAGCCCGAAGACGTTGAAAAGCCTGTTCCGAACGATGATCAAGTCTTGATCAAAGTTCGCGCGGCTTCCCTCAATTTTATTGATCCGGGCGCGATGCGAGGGCCGTGGCCACTTCGCCTGATGTTCGGGCTGCGCAAACCAGGGAAGACAGGGCTGGGCAACGATGTGGCCGGCCAGGTTGAAGCGGTTGGCAAAAATCCCGCGGCCGCGGGACAATTCAAAGCGGGCGACGAAGTTTTTGGCGTGGCTCGTCCTTCTCTCGCGGAGTATGCGTGTGCTCGCGAGCGAGCATTGCTTATTAAGCCGGCCAATGTGACGTTTGAACAAGCGGGCTCTGTAGCTTGGGCGGGATTCACCGCGTTGCAGGGTCTTCGCAAAGGTAACATTCAGCCGGGACAAAAGGTTCTGATCAACGGCGCAACGGGAGGCGTGGGCACTTTTGCTGTCCAGATAGCGAAGTCATTCGGCGCAGAAGTAACGGGCGTATGCAGTACGGGAAAAGTCGATCTCGTCCGATCAATCGGCGCAGATCACGTCATTGACCACAGCAAAGAGGATTTCACCAAAGGTGACCAGCGTTACGATGTGATCTTCGATAACGTTTGCAACCATTCCTTCTCCGATCGCCGGCGCGTGTTAACTCCGAATGGCATCTGCGTCCTTGCCGGAATCGGAGGAGCAGGACTACACCCGGAAGCGTGGGGGCGTATCGCTGGGACTTTCAAGGCGAACCTCTTGTCGCGGTTCGTCCGTCAGAAGTTCGTCGGGTATGGTACGAAACTGGACAAAGAAGATCTCAAGTTGTTGAGCGACCTCATGCAAACGGGGAAGGTGACACCCGTCATCGACGGACTTACAAGTTGAGCGAGACCGCGGAGGCGATGCGGTATTTCGAAGAAGGCCACGCCCGAGGAAAAATAGTAATAACTGTTGAATAAAGGAACATGTATGAACACAACCCTAACAAGCACACCTAATGCAAAACCATCGCACCGCCGCAAGGGCGGCTTTTTCCGCATCCTTCGCCGTATCTTTGGTTACGGCTTCCTCCTCATTGTTCTGCTAATCGCGGGACTGTTTGTCTACGCATTGGCGACTGAGAAACAGGATCCGATCGAAACCGGAGAGCCACACATGAAAGCTGTCGTCTACACAAACTACGGATCACCCGGCGTTCTTGAAGTTAGAGAGATCAAGAAACCGGTACCTAACGACGATCAGGTCCTGGTGAAGGTTCGGGCAGCTGCTATCAATCCACTCGACTGGCATTTCATGGAGGGCAAGCCCTACATCATGCGCGCGATGATAGGCGGGATGCGCAAACCGAAATCACCACAACTGGGTGTCGATCTTGCGGGCGAAGTCGAAGCGGTCGGAAAAAACGTGACGCAATTCAAACCAGGCGACGAAGTCTTCGGTACCGGACATGGCGCTGCCTTCGCCGAATACGTATGCGCTAACAAGACAAAACTGGTGCTCAAACCCGCCAATGTTACTTTCGCAGAAGGTGCCGCCGTGCCTATTGCGGGGTTGACCGCCTTACAGGGTCTTCGCGATTACGGGAAAGTTCAGCCCGGACAGAAGGTTTTAATTAACGGTGCGTCCGGAGGAGTCGGCACCTTTGCCGTACAAATTGCGAAAAACCTTGGGGCTGAAGTCACCGGTGTATGCAGCACCAGGAACGTGGAGCTGGTTCAATCGCTCGGCGCAGATCATGTCATTGATTACACCAAAGAAGACTTCACCAAAGGCAGCGAGCGTTACGACGTGATCCTCGACAATGTTGGCACGCAGCCGTTGTCAGGATTTAGACGCGTCCTCAAACCCAACGGAATTCTGGTCATGATCGGCGGCGGCGGACCAAACGATGGGAAATGGGTCGGTGCCATGGCGCGGCCGGTCAAAACGAAGCTGATATCACCATTCGTTAGCCAGAAGATGGGCATGATGTTGGCAGAGATTCGCCAGGAGGATCTGGCCACCATGGCCGACCTCATGCAGTCCGGAAAGGTAAAACCGGTTATCGACCGGACTTATCCGCTAGATCAGATCCGCGAAGCTATGACATACCTGGAAGGAGGGCACGCTCGAGGAAAAGTGATACTTACTGTGGAATAACAACGCGCTTCGGAAAACCTCGCTTTCGCTAAAAATATCTGATTACCGTCAGGTTAAATGAAAATTCTGCACACTCTGGCATTGGTGTTCGCTGCCTGGCTCTGGATCGCGGCGGATCCCACTTGGAATCCGAATAATGCCGCTAAGGAGGCGGAACAGGACATTCGGTCCGGGAACATCAGGTTCTATTGGTCGGGGAGTATTGCGTCGTTCCCGGTTGGTGTCCCGTTCGATGTGGCGAAGAAGTACCCGAAGGCTGACGCTGGAAATGGTTGCGTTACGAACGACATACCACTCCGGGAACGTCAGCAGGAATACGCGCGCCGGTACAACGAGAAGATGTTTGCCTACATCAGTCAGAAGCATTGATGCGTCGTGTGTTCGTCATTCTCGGTTTTCTTGTGCCGGTCATCGCTCTCGCGCTCCCGGACGATGCGACCTTAACGCGATTGTTAGTCGGAACGTGGCAGAGTCCTCGACACCAGACAGTATATCGCGCTGATGGAACCTGGGTTCTGGATCCACCGGACGAAGGCGACAACGCTCGGGGAAAATGGCGAATCGTGCATGGCAAGTTGATTGAGACCTGGCGATTTAGCGGCGAGTCATCCGATTCGACCTCTGCTGAAGAAATCGTCGATCTCACTGAAAAGATTTTTAAGTCCCGGATCCTTTCACAGGAGGGACCGGGTAAGCCGGAAGGTCAAGTTCTTCCAAGCCAGATTTTCACTGTCACCCGTGTAACCGGAGCAAAAGTGACAAGTGACGTGTGACGAGTGACGAGTTCTGATCATGCGAGCGGTACAGCTCACTCAGATCGGCAGACCGCTCGAGGAGGAGGCGGACATTCCAATTCCAGAGATCGGTTCTTCGGACGTTTTGATTCGCGTCACGGCTGCCGGGATTTGTCACTCGGATGCGCATTATCGCGCGGGCATTTCCAGAATTGATCATTTACCGCGCACTCTCGGGCACGAAGTTGCAGGTCGCGTAGAGAAAGTAGGCCGGGACGTGACCGACCTCTCAGCGGGAGACCGCGTCTGCGTACATTATTTGATCCACTGCGGAAGCTGCGAGTTTTGTGTGCGCGGCTTGGAACAATTCTGTCGCAGCGGACAGATGATTGGCAAACACCGGGACGGAGGATATTCGGAGTTCATCAAGGTTCCCGGGCAGAAACGCATTCGTGGTCCCCGATGAGATTTCATTCGAGGTCGGTGCGATCATGATGTGTTCGTCGGCGACTGCGCTACATGCTTTGAACAAAGCGCGCTTCAAAGCGGCAACCGCTGGGTCAGGAGTCGATGTCGCACTCGAATTGATCGGCTCTGCAAAGACA
Organism: uncultured Verrucomicrobiae bacterium; assembly: GCA_963753675.1. GTDB lineage: Bacteria > Verrucomicrobiota > Verrucomicrobiia > Chthoniobacterales > UBA10450 > Udaeobacter. The sequence continues at coordinate 455,938 of CAVWCZ010000002.1, forward strand.
ATGCGCCAGGCTGTACTCTGCCTGGGCCCTCTCGGACGCGCTGCGCTTGTCGGGTTAACCGCCGAATCGATGTCGATTGATCCGTATACTGAGTTGATCAACAAAGAAGCGGAGATCATCGGCGTCTCCGATCATCTTGCGACCGAACTTCCACCGCTAATCGAATTCGCGCGCCGCGGAAAACTTCGATTTCCGCCGCAGGCATTACGCGTCGTCGACCTTAACGCCGCCCAAATCAATGGGGCACTAGACGCACTTCAGGATTCCATTGATCACGTCAGAACGGTAATTATTCCAGGTACTGACAAGTGACGAGTTAAACGACTTCGCGGCGCGTTATGCCAAAGCCTGGTGCAGTCAGAATCCCGAAAACGTCGCAACGCTTTTCGCAGAGAACGGTTCACTGATGGTGAATAACGACACGCCGGCAGTTGGACGAGTGGCGATTGCCGAAGTTGCCCGCGGCTTCATGCGCGATTTTCCGGACATGGTGGTGACGTTCGACAAGCTGGAGCCGCACGGAGAGGGAATCGCGTTTCATTGGACATTGATCGGTACAAACACTGGACCAAGCGGAACGGGAAATTCCGTCCGTGTCAGCGGCTACGAACTTTGGAAGATCGACAACAACGGACTGATCGCCGAATCAAAAGGTCGCTTCGACAGCGCGCAGTACGAACGTCAGCTCAAGCATGGAATTGATCGCTAGTCTGGCCGCAAAAATAGGCTGAAAGATGCATTTTCTTTTCGGCAGTTCAGAGTGCAATTGATGGTTACATTGTATGAGGAACGCAGCAGTTCGAGATGATTGACCTATTTCCCGCACCCGCACACACGACTGAGACTTCCGCCGAGGCGCTGGCGCGATGGGGCGGCGCGATCCTGTCGATTGGTGCTTTCCTATATACGCTGGCCATCATTCTCTACGTGATCGTTTATGGTCAGCCCAAGGGGACCGGCCCCGCCGGAGAGGTGACGGTTGGAGATTCCGCCGCATACTTGCTCGCCCATTGGCGTCTCGTGAAAGGATTGTGGTTGACGGAGATGACGGCCGTCTTGATGATCGCCGTCGCAGCCTTTATCCTTCCAAATCGCCGCGAGACGAGTCGTTCCCTGATCCGCACGAGGGTTGCGTGGCTAGCCGTCGGCATTGGGGCCATGCTCCTTGCCACGATGTATGCGTTCATTCTCGGGAGCTATCCGCCAGCGTTGGCGGCATTTCAGCAGAATCCCACCGTCTTTACGTCTCTGCGAGGCGGGGCGACAGTTCTTTTTTACACTGGTTGCGCAATCACCTTCCTTGGACTGGGGACAGCTTTCCTCGGGGAGACGTCAGTGGCGACCAGGGTCATCCCGAGATGGGTCGCATTTGCCAGCGCCGGAGTCGCTCTGCTGGCCGCGCTACAAGCGGTTGCGATGCTGGCTGGCATCAAAGAACTCCCCACCGCTGGGCCCTCAGCTGTTGTCACTTTTATGCTAACCGGTTGGTTTGGTATATCGCTTTCGTACGCGGGCCGCCGCGTGACGTCGCATAAAGAGAACGGAACCGTTAGGCTGCTAAGCAAGTTTGCTTGTTAATCGAAATTCGAGAAAAGAACGTGCTGATGACGAAGGGGCGCTATAACCTGGCGCAATCGGCGATGGCTTTGGCTACATCGAGCGTCGAATCTTTGCCGCCCTCGCCACGTCCGCATTAGATAGACTGGCCGTGGCGAGGCGGGTCCGTGTCGCCGCCCGCCACTGCGGGCAGGCTTTGACCGGACATGTCGTAGGTGCGCACCTTGCCTTCCGCGATCACGCTGTCGATGGTAGACTCAAGCGCGTGGCCACGTCCGTTTCCTTGAGCCAGTCGCCGATTGAAATGCTAGACGGAAGTTAGGTCGATCTTGCGGCGGGGCTGTGATATGATTCTGGCCATGGTCAGGCAGGTCACGGCGCGCATTCCAATTCCGGAGGATAAGATCGAGAATTTCTGTCGCAAGTGGGGCATCAGGACGTTCGAGCTTTTCGGGTCGGTGTTGCGCGATGACTTCGATTCCGAACACAGCGATGTGGACGTGATGGTGACCCTTTCCGCCGACCGACGCTACACCTTGTTCGACATTGTTCATATGGAGGAGGAGTTGGCAACTGTGTTTGGACGAGGCGTGCACGTGACAGAGAGATCGACGGTGGAAAAAAGCGAAAACTACATTCGTCGCGAATCAATTCTGTCCGAGGCCCAGCTTGTGTATGAGCGATGAGGCGGTTTTGCTCGATGTTCTAACCCATGGGCGACGCGCGATTCGCGCTGCGAAACAGAAGGATGCATTCCTGCGCGATGAAATAGCTCAGAGCGCCGTTGCGTATTGCATCAGTTTTATGGGTGAGGCGGTCAAACGGCTCTCACCCGAATTTCAGCAACGCCATCCTGAAGTGAATTGGTCCGTTATTGCGAAGATGCGCGATTTACTTGTTCACGCTTATCATCGCGTGGACTGGAACATTGTTTGGGACACAGTGACAACTTCCATTCCAGAGACGCTTCGGTTGATTGAAAAACTGATTCCGCCAAAGAAGGAATAATTGTCAGGTTTGCCCACGGATCACGCTAAAAGAAGACAGAAGCACCAAGCAGATTAAGAAAATTCGCGTCAATTCGCGTGTTTCGTGGGTAGTCTTTTGACGAAGCGCAATCGGCGATGGCTTTGGCTACGTCGAGCGTCGAAGCGTTGCCGCCCTCGCCACAGCTTGCCCGCCGTGGTGGGGCGAGTCCGTGTCGCCGTCGCCGCCCGCCACGGCGGGCCGGCTTTGACCGGACATGTTGCAGGTGCGCACCTTGCCTTCGAGGGTCACCCGCAATGGCGGACTCATGTCTAAAGCTCCAATGCGATATCTTCGGTTTTGCCGGCTGCTTGGTTGACGAAAACAAAGTGACCGCCGTTGTCGCCACGGAGTTGTTGGTTGGCGTTCAAAAGCTCGATGCCATAGATCGTGCCATCTGGGGCAATGTCCACGTTGAGTGAGTCGCTCACCTGGATGGTTTCGACCCCCGCGGTTTTCTCGTGAAAGCGCAGGTAACCGATATTCCGACGCGGATCGTAGGTCAGTTTCATCTAGCTAAAAGTATCTGACAATTACAGTAATCACAAGCCAGTCGTCTTCCTCTGGAACCGCAAACACAGTGACTTGTTTGGTCGTATAAATCGGCCATGCCATTGCTTCTGAAAAGTGAAGTTCCTCCGGAAACCAGTTCGGCCGAACTTTGCCGGAAACTGTTCGCCGCCGATCACTGTTGCGACAACTTCAGGTTCGGTCACGCCGCGTTCAGCCAGCCGTTCTCCGGCGTGCGGATGAAAACTGACCTTCACTATTTTGCGACGCGGATGTTGGTTTATGAACTGGCGTAATCGGCGACAGCTTTGGCGACGTCTAACGTGGAAGCGTTGCCGCCCATGTCATAGGTGCGGACTTTTCCTTCGGCGATCACGCGCGCGATGGCGGATTCCAGACGAGTAGCCATTTCCGTTTCTCGGAGCCAGTCGAACATTAGCTTTGTCGTTAGCAACATGGCGATCGGGTTCACCTTGTGTTGACCGGCATACTTCGGCGCAGAACCGTGCGTTGGTTCAAACACGGCGTAGTTGTCGCCGAGATTTGCGCTGGGTGCGAAGCCGAGGCCGCCGACCAGTCCTGCGCACAAGTCGCTGACGATGTCCCCGAACATATTTTCAGCAACCAACACCGAGTAATCCTGCGGGTTTTTGAACATCCACATGCAAATGGCGTCGATGTTCACTTCGTCGGCCCAGATATCCGGATAATTCTTCGCCACATCCCGGAAACAGTGCATCATTAGGCCGCCAGTCTCGCGCAGCACATTCGGTTTCTCGATCACCGTCACGCGTTTGCGTCCGGTCTTCTTCGCGTACTCGAACGCTTGTTTGCAGATGTTGGTGCATCCCTGCTTGCTCATGATACGCGTGGAGAGCGCGATGTTTTCCAACCCCGCCTTGTCCTTCCATTTCTTCATTTTCGGATTTGCACAAAGCGCGGTGTAAACAGCTTCCGGCAACGGGAAAAATTCCACTCCGCCATACATACCCTCGGTATTTTCACGAAACACGACTTGGTCAATAGGGACGTCCGCGCCGCCCGGATTCGTGATTTTGTTGCCGCGATAGTTTAGCGGATTGCCCGGGTAACTTTTACACGGGCGCATGTTCGTATGGAGATTGAACAACTGCCGTAGGCCGACGATTGGCGAGAAATACGAGAGGCCTTTGCCCTTGAGCTCCGGACTCAGTTCTTCCTTCGCTTTGTCTTGCGGCTTGCTGGTGATGGCGCCGAAAAGAGCGCAGGTCGTGTCCTTCAGCACCTTCACTGTGCGATCGGGAAGGGCGTTACCTTCCTTGCACCAAAATTCCCAGCCGATGTCGCAGGGGACGTACTCCGCATCGAATTTCATGCGGTTGAGTACGATCCGCGTTGCTTCCATGACATCGTTGCCCACGCCATCTCCGGGCATCCACGCAATTTTGTATTTCGCCATAGGGCATTGATCTTATCGGCGCGGATGCGACTCGCAAGCGACGGAACATAGCCATCTTGGCTGTCTGGCCGGCGGGCATCTTGCCCGCTGAAAAAAGTGATTAGCCAGGCGAGACGCCCGGTTGTCCCACAGGCAAGATGCCCGTGCTACCGTTCGCGCAGGCGCGAGGCGACAAGATTTTCTGCGCCGCCGGCGACGATTAATTCCTGCGCGGCGGGGCTGAGCGGCGGGAAGGGGAATGATTTTACGTCGACATTCAACGTGGACGTAGCGTAATCGATCGTGATCTTCGATCCAACAGTTGTCGGTTCGCGATTCGTCAGAGTCGCGCGCAAGTGGAGCACCAGTTCGGGGCATTCAAACACAACGAAGCCGTTGTTGAACGCGTTCCGCTTGTAGGTCTCGGAGAAACTTCCCGCAATGACGCACGGAATGCCTTTGAACTTCAGAGCCGTCGCGGCTTGCTCGCGGCTCGAGCCGCTTCCAAAATTGAGTCCGCCCACGACAACGTCGCCCTTTTCATAAAGTGTGTTGAAGTTGGGATCGTAATTTTCAAACGTCACTGCCGCCATCGCCTCTGGCGTCATATCGTCGCGGTAAGTGTGTTTGCTCCCGTAAATGCCGTCGGTGTTCAGATTGTCTTTGTCGATAAAGAGAATCCGGCCGCGCACGCTCGCGGGAAAACCTTCCATGATCTGCACCGATCCCCCGGTTTTGGATTTCTTTTTGGGGCGGCGAATAGCGGTCCCCGCGGGTTTTTCGCCAAATGTTTTTGGCGCGCAAATGAATCCAGCCAGCGCGCTGGCGGCGACCACAGCGGGCGAGGCGAGATAAACCAACGCCTCGCGGTCGCCCATGCGTCCTTTGAAATTGCGATTCGTCGCGCTGATAGCAGTTTCGCCGTTTTGCACCAGACCGCGGCCCAGTCCGATGCATGCGCCGCAGCCGGGCGGCAACGCAATTGCGCCCGCTCCGATCAGTGTTTCCCAGTCGCCGTTTGACTCCGATTTCGCCTGCACTTCGGCGCTGGCCGGTGCGAGATAAAATTCGACACCGGCTGCGACACGCCCGCCTTTGCTGCGAATAACTTCCGCGGCATCGTGCAAATCTTCGAAACGCGCGTTCACGCACGAAAGCAAATACGCTTTTTGAATCGCCACGCGTTTCCGTTCCATCTCGGGCAACGAGACCATCGTCTTTACCTCGTTTGGGCCGGACACGTGCGGGACGACGGTGGCGAGGTCAAGCTCAAGCTCGATCGCATACTCCGCGTCATCATCAGCGCGAAGGTCGGTGCGATTTTTCCACCACGTATCGATGTCCGCATCAGTGTAACCGGAGCGACTCTTCTGACCGCGTTTTCCCGGGCGTTTTGGATTCTTCAACTCCGGCACGCGCGACCGCAAATAATTCACCGTCACTTCATCGAACGGAAACACGCCGGCGAGCGCGCCCCATTCAGTCGTCATATTGGCAATGGTCATGCGGGCCGACATCTGAAGACTTGCTACGCCGTCGCCGACAAACTCAACGGCGTGATTGAGCACTTCGTCTTTGTTAAAGAGGCCGCACAACGCGATGATCACATCCTTACCGACGACGCCGGTCGAAAGTTTTCCCTTGAGCACAATCTTCGCTATCGGTGGAACCTGCCACCAGGTAACTCCCGTCGCCCAGATGCTCGCCGCGTCTGTGCGTACGACGGGCGTACCCAGGGCGGCCATCGCGCCATACAAATTTGAGTGCGAATCGCTGGCGACGACCATCGACCCGGGAACGACATAGCCTTGTTCCACCATGACCTGATGCGAAATGCCGGTGCCCGCCGGATAAAAATCGATGCCGTGTTCGCGAGCGAACGCCTCGATTTTCGCGTACTTCGCCAGATTTTCTGTCGACGTATTCTGGATGTCGTGATCGATCGCGAAGACCGGTTGTGCCGCGTCGGCAATTTTGGTTGCTCCGATCTGCTTGAATTTCGGGATCACCGCGCCCGTATTGTCGTGTGTCATTACGTGGCGCGGACGAATCGAAATGAAATCGCCGCTGCGCACCACCGTGCCGGGCGCGAGCCCATCCGCGTGACGGGCTGCAATTTTTTCAACAAGTGTTAATCCCATAATGCCTGTGCAATAAAGTATTCAGTCCTACGTTGCACGTCCAGCGCTGGTCGTTGTAGTCGGCACCGGTGATGGCGGCCGACCGGGATCAACGATCCCGGCTACAGTTTTTATCTTTTGGCGGCGCTGTTGCAAAGAAACACGCTCAAAAAGAATCCAGACTGCTGTTGCGATCTCGCGATTGAATCGATCATACGAGTCGGCCACATTACGACAAAGCGCCGTGGCCAGAAAACTTCGTATTGGAATATTGTTTGGTGGTCGATCTGCGGAGCATGAAATCTCGCTGCAGTCCGCGAAGAATATCATCGACGCTATCGATTCGAATAAATACGAAGTCGTTCTGATCGGCATCGACAAAAAAGGGCAGTGGCATCTCAACGAAGCATCTCGACTTTTGCTTCCCACATCTGAATCCGAATTGCCCGCGCTGAGTGAAGAAGGGGAGAATCTCGCGTTAATTCCAGGCAAACGGGCCGAGCAGCTCGTGGCGCTTTCCGGGCAACAGAGACTTGGTCCGCTGGATGTGATTTTCCCTGTGCTGCACGGGCCATTTGGCGAAGACGGCACTGTCCAGGGATTGCTAAAGCTTGCCAATGTAGCGTTCGTTGGCGCCGGGGTGCTTGGGTCAGCCGTGGGGATGGATAAGGATGTAATGAAGCGATTGTTAAGGGATGCCGGCATCTCCATTGCCCGATTTATCGTAGCCAACAGATATTCCTCGAAGGAAATCACTTTCGACGAGGCGGAAGCCCAGCTCGGTCGACCGCTTTTCATTAAGCCTGCAAATCTCGGCTCATCCGTCGGCATACGTAAGGTCAAAGACCGCAAAGAATTCGATGCCGCGGTCCGAAATGCGCTGAATTATGACAACAAGATTTTGATCGAGGAGTGCATCAAGGGACGGGAAATAGAATGTTCCGTGCTCGGAAATGACCGGCCCATCGCGTCCGTCCCGGGCGAAATCCTGCCTCGCGACGAGTTTTACTCGTACGAAGCGAAGTATCTGGATGAAAATGGTGCGGCGCTGGAAATACCGGCCAAACTTTCGCCGGAAAGCTCAGAGCGTATCCGACAGTTAGCGATCGAGACGTTTTCCGTGCTCTGTTGCGAGGGAATGGCGCGCGTCGATTTCTTCCTCAGGGAGGACGGAGAAATCATCGTTAACGAAATCAATACCATCCCTGGATTCACGCGAATAAGCATGTACCCGAAACTCTGGGAAGCGACCGGCATCTCTTACAGCGAATTGATCGACCGGCTAATCCAGCTCGCGATTGAAAGGTTTGAGCGCGAGAAACGATTGAAGACCGATCGGATTTGACTCCGCGCCGACGGTCACCTTTTACTTCTTTGCCGCGCATTTTCCGAGAAGCTTCGCGATATCGAAGTCCACGAAATCGGCGTGATGAAAAATGATCGATTCGATTGAGCGCTCCACCTTATCGCCTTCGTGACTGTGCGTTGCGACGATGTGGAGGACCTCGCCGGGAATGCCGTGTTTGTAAGCTAACGCGACGCCGCTGAATGGATGCCGCAGTTGCTGGCCAAACGTACCCTGCACAATTTTGCCTGACGGATCCTTGTCGTACTCGAGCGGTTTGCCGACATCGGCCAGAAGCGAGCCGGCGATCAGATGATCGCGCTGGATCGGAATGCCGCATTTAAACGAACCTCTTTGCCGCGCGTTTTCCGAGAAGCTTCGCGATATCGAAGTCCACGAAATCGGCGTGATGAAAAATGATCGATTCGATTGAGCGCTCCACCTTATCGCCTTCGTGACTGTGCGTTGCGACGATGTGGAGGACCTCGCCGGGAATGCCGTGTTTGTAAGCTAACGCGACGCCGCTGAATGGATGCCGCAGTTGCTGGCCAAACGTACCCTGCACAATTTTGCCTGACGGATCCTTGTCGTACTCGAGCGGTTTGCCGACATCGGCCAGAAGCGAGCCGGCGATCAGATGATCGCGCTGGATCGGAATGCCGCATTTAAACGAACCCTCCAGCACATCCGTGATTGCGATGCATTGCCGGGCACAGGAATTGAGATGCTCGACAAAAGTCATGTCGATATCGCCAGCCAGCAGAGTGAACTTGACCGCGCGCAGCTCGGCAAAGGTCCAGCCTTTTCCTCCGCAGCCTGTGGTGATTGCTTCGCTCCATACCGCCGCCACTTTTTGGCGCAGTGATTGGTCTTTGATTTCCATTAAAGGTGGAAAAAGCTCCGCTATTTCTTTTACCCCGTAATTGGTTTGTTCGGTTGATGTCGTTGCCATAATGATCATTTCTTTTTCAGCCGATATTTTTGTGGTTTTGAAGACGTTCTTTCTATTATTTTTCTAGCTTCCAAATCCAGTTTAACGGTTTCTCCGTACCAGCTTACGTTTCCGGCGAACTTGCTCGTTAGGCGTTTGGTAAGTCGATTGAACAATTGTGTATGGGTGAGTTCCCGCTTTTGCAAAACCGACAGGATCGCTCTCCTTAGTGTATCGTACTTTTGTCTGCTGATATTTTTTCCGCTTTTGCCCAGCGGATGTTTAGTCAGGATTTTCTCCTCCGTCATCGGTCCTTCTTCGCAGGAATATTCGCTCTTTAAATTCGGCTTGATCTCGCTGGACCCACAAGCATGCCTTTGACCAGAGTGTCGTCAATTCACCATTGCGCCGGTTGAATTGTAAGTTGTTTAATGCAGACTTCCCAGCGTTCCCTTTGAGAGGAACGCATCGATCTTCATGCCAACCTACGAGTATTCATGTCAAAAGTGCGGTCAGCACTTTGACGCATTCCAGTCGATGCGTGACGAACCGTTTCGGGAATGTCCGAAAGAGCTTTGCCGGCTGCCCAAGTGGGGACATGGGAAAGTGAAGCGATTGTTGGGAACGGGCGCGGGTTTGATCTTCAAAGGTTCGGGATTTTACACTACCGACTACCGAAGTGATTCCTACAAAGAAGCGGCCAAAAAAGAATCTCCTGCCGCCCCGTCTGGAGGCGAAAAGTCCACCCCGGGCTCGAAGGAATCGGCGAAAGCTCCCTCGCCTGGCCACGCCAAGGCGCCTGAGAAGAAGTCAGCGAAGGAATCCGGGTGACGCTAGTGGCAGTTGCGCATTGCTTTAGCGCAAAACCGATCCGGACCAGGAGCCGGTTATCCGTGGCGCAACTTTTGCAGTTGCGCGATGAACGCATCCGGACCGCCGGGGAAATAACCGTCAAACTGCCAGATCTTCTGGCCGTTGCTATTCAGCACGACGATCGTCGGAAACCCCAGAACCTCGTACTGCTGCGCGAGCTGCAGGTTCTGCTTTTTCAGTTCCGCAGGCTGGACTTTTCTGCGAGGAAAATCCAACTCGACAAGCACCAGGTTGTTGCGGGCGTAATCCTTGAACTGTGGCTGCGAAAAAATGTCCTTATCGATTTTTATGCACCACCCGCACCAATCGGACCCGGTAAAGTTTAGCAGCAGAAGCTTATCGTTCGCCTTGGCCTCTTCCTGCGCTTTCTTATAATCGTTTAGCCACCCGGACTCGGATTCCGCTCGTGCAAATGACGCAAAGAGAGCGGACGCGATGATTGCCAGGAGAAATAATCGAGGGGTTTTCACTCTGTTATATTCGATGCAATTATAAATGGGCGCAAGAGCGGTACAACGCACCGCCCGGTGCGGCGATTTATTTTCAAGCCCGGCAATAGCCCGGCGCGACAACCGCCGGGCTATAGGGGGAAATCCTGATCTAGCGAAGATGCTTCGAGACGAGCTTGGTCATCTCGAACATGCTCACCTGGCTCTTGCCATTAAATACCGGCCTGAGCGCGTCGTCGGCGTTGATCATGATTCTTTTCTTTTTGTCCTGCAGACCGCGCCTCTTGATGTAGCCCCAAAGCTTTTTTGTAAGCTCCGGACGTGATAGCGGCTGCGATCCGACGACAGCAGCAAGCTTGTCATCCGGCTGGACCGGTCTCATGAAGGCGGGATTCGGTTTGCGCTTGGAAGTTTTTTTGGTTTTCGGCATGGAGGCTGACTAACGTTTTGCCTGCTGAAGGGCAAGAACTAAATTTGAGATAAACAAAAAAATTTATTCTCCTGTCGACCGGCGCACCGCGATCGCCGCCAGGTCGTCTGGAGCAGTCTTTGCGGAATTTCCGGTTGCTGTTTGCTGCAGGATTGTTTCGAGCAATGCCTCGGCGCCAGGGGCGCGATGATTCAGCATTTGTTCCAACTGCTTGGGACTCAGGCGCCCGCGCTCATCTTTGCTCCAGCGCAACAAGCCGTCGGTATAAAGCAGGAAAGCATCCCCGGGATTCAAATCGATCGGCGTTTCGGTGAACGCTGTGCGTTTGATCAACCCCAGCGGAGGCGCCACCGAGGGAATTGATTGCGTGGTTCCGTCCTGGCGAGCGATCAGAAGTGGCGGGTGCCCCGCGCCGATAACCTCCGCCTGTCCAGTAACCGGATCCAGCGCGACACACATCGCGGTCATGAATGAGCGCGAGCCGAAGATACTGCGAAAATCTTGATCCACAGCCTCCATCAAGCTGACTGGTGTATCGTGTTCCAGGCCGTGCTGGAAAAGAAGTTTTGCCAGCGTGGTAAGCAATGCGGCAGCCGCACCGTGGCCGGTGCCATCTGCAATCCAAAACAGAACCCGACCGTTCTTCATTTGGAGCCATCCATAGATATCGCCGCCCACCTGGATGACTGGGCGGTAGCAGGTAGCAACCTCCCAACCCGGCAGCACCAGCGGCTTCTGGGGAATCAATGATTGCTGGGTCAAACGCGCGGCTGCCAGATCGCGCTCCAAATCGCGCCGCCATTTCTCAAGCTCATCATTTTGCCGCTCCAATTGTCGACGCATGGTGCGGAGCCGAAGTTGCGTCTCGATTCGCGCGCGTAACACGGCGGCATTTACGGGTTTTGCCACAAAATCATCCGCACCGGCCTGAAGACAGGAAACCTCGCTTTGTTCGCTGCCGTGGGCTGTAAGCATGATGGCAGGAACCTGGGCGACGGCGGCATCCGCGTCCGAACGAAGACGCTGGAGCACCTCGGCGCCGTTTAAGCCTGGCATGTCGAAGTCCAGCAGCAAAAGCGAAGGCGGTTTGGCGTGAATGACCTTCAAGGCTTCGGCACCATCCTGAGACACGGTGCAATTATAACCAGCTGCCCCCAGTAGTTGCGTCAACACCCGACGACTCATGGCGTCATCGTCCACAACTAATATCTCTGCATGCGAATTCCCGGGCATCATTACTTCGGATTCGGATGACAGGCGCTCAAGCACTGTATTCGGGGTGGTATTTGTGAACAAATCGCGACAGTTTGAACAATGCGTGATTTAATGATTGGCAATGGCTCGGACTCTGGATACGATAATAAAAATTTTTCATTTATGATGAAATTTTCACTCCTGCTTGCTCTTCCCGGGGCTTTCTTCCTCGCTTCATGCGCTGAGGAGCCACCACCTCCAATAACCCAACATCACAGGCCGGCGACGTATGCTTCCACTCAGCCGCAGGAGTACCCACCGCAACAACAACCCTTCAACCCAAATGGGCCGGTCCAGCCGATGGCTACGCCTCCGCCGCAGGTCCCCCCCCCGTCGTCACCTCCGCCTACAGCTGCACCTCAGACAAAGGTGGCCAAGGGAGATTATCCCTACGGAATCCCCGTCCCTGGCAAACCGCACCTGGTGGAGAGCCCATATTCGCCCGGCAAATATATCGATGTGGAAGGTTTTCCTCCCGGTACCGAGGTGAAGGACCCTTACACCGACAAAATTTTTCTTGTGCCATAGCGCCGGAGCGGTGCGGAGTTCCGCTGATGCGGGATACTGAATGCCAGGTTTGCGCACCAAGGCTCTTTGTATGCGGATATCCGGCACGAATATGACGACGTTTGTTTGATATATGGAGTTGCGGGTAAAACGGGCGGCTCGAATCGATCTCGAAATTACTGTACCGGGCGATAAGAGCATTTCCCATCGCGCGGTGATCGTCGCCGCTCTGTCCAACGGCGCCTGTACTTTGACTGGATTTCTTCCCAGTGAGGACTGCATGCACACGGTGAACGCCATGCGCGCGTTGGGAATCAAAATCGAACAGCCTGAAGCGACAAAGTTGATCGTTCATGGAAAACGGCGCGTCCTCACTGCACCTACCGCAGAGATCAACTGCGGTAACTCAGGCACGACCATGCGCCTTGTGGCAGGTCTGTTGGCGGGTCAAAAGTTCGAGTCCCGCCTTGTTGGAGATCCGGGTTTGTTGAAACGTCCGATGGGCCGGGTGATCGCACCGCTCTCTGAGATGGGCGCAAGCATTGTCGCCGAAGGTCCTGATGAAACGCCCCCTTTGCGCATCGTTGGCGCATCGCTTCGGGGAGTTCACTACCGTCCGCCTGTGGCAAGCGCCCAAGTGAAAGGCGCATTACTACTGGCGGGTCTCTTTGCCAAAGGCAAGACCACCGTCGAGGAGCCAATACCCACGCGCAATCACATGGAGAAAATGCTGAGCTACTTCCTGGTGCGCACGAGTACCGAAGGTGAGGGCAGCGTAACGGTTTTCGGCGACCAGGTCCCTGAGTCCCGGGACTTCGACATTCCTGGCGATATCTCTTCGGCAGCTTTTTGGCTGGTTGCTGCTGCGGCGCAACGCCGCGGGCATCTACTGATTCGCAACGTTGGTTTGAATGATACACGAACGGCGATGCTGGGCGTGCTGCTCCGAATGGGCGCCCAGGTCCGAGAGGCCGTGGAGGAAGTCGAGCAGGTTGAGCCGCGCGGCGTTGTCGAAGTCACCGGTATCCCGCTCAAGGCAACCGTCATTCAAGGCAAAGAAGTCCCGCACCTGATTGACGAGCTGCCGATTCTTTCCGTCGCAGGGGCGCTGGCGAGCGGAAAAACAACGATCCGGCACGCAGAGGAACTGCGCGTCAAAGAAACCGATCGCATTGCAGCGATCGCTCATAATCTGCGTACCATGGGGGCGCAAGTTACTGAATTGAGTGACGGGCTGGAAATTTATGGACCAGCGCCGCTGCATGGCGCGCGCCTGCCGAGCTTTGGCGATCATCGTATCGCGATGGCTTTTGCGATCGCGGGCCTGTTTGCTGAAGGCGAGACGGTCATTCAGGATGCCGAATGCATTCGTGAATCGTATCCGGGATTTGAAGTAGTACTTGAAGAATTTACCAATGCCAAGCGGATGCAGGTGAGCACGCCTGTGATCGGTTCGCTCGCTCCAGTGCCGGCGCAAGAGAGCTAGAAAGTTTCGTTAGGCCAGAAGTACACATGGGATCACATGCTTCCCACCGACGCTCGGACCATGTGATCGCCATTGATGGTCCCGCCGCGTCTGGAAAGAGCAGTGTTGCACGGGAGCTCGCCCGGCGACTCGGTTTTATCTATGTCAACTCGGGCGCCATCTATCGGGCGATCACCTGGCATCTCTTGCAAAAAAAAATCCAACCGGAGGAGAACGACCGCGTCGCCGATACGCTGGAATCAACCGTGCTCAGCTGCACTGTGAAGGATGGTGAATCGCGCATAATGGTGGATAACATCGATCCTGCCGAATATTTGCGAGATGACCGTGTGAACGAATGCGTTTCTCGTGTCAGCAGGTTGCCGCGGGTCCGTGACGTCGTTTCCCGGAAACTTCGGGCTTGTACCCAGGGGCAGGACGTTGTGGTCGAAGGGCGAGACATCGGCTCGGTCGTTTTTCCAGGCACGCCGTACAAGTTTTACATCGATGCTTCGCCTGAGGTGCGCCTCCAGCGTCGAGCTGCACAAGGAGAGCGGGACAAGATCGCCATGCGCGACCATGATGACGTTTCACGAGCTGTTTCGCCGTTGGTGAAATCGACAGACGCGCACGAGATTGACACTTCGCACGTGACGATCGAGCAAGTTGTGAATGAGATCATCACGCGGCTTCAACAACAACATTTGCCGATTAGCGATCTTCCGATCACGCAATCGCGCGCTCGGTGAATGAATTTCTATTATTGGGTTGGATATCACCTTGCGCGGCTGGGCGGGCGATTGCTTTTTCGTTTTCGGGTGATTCATCGGGAGCGCATGATTCAGAGCGGTCCGGTCATTCTTGCCATGAATCATCAGAGCTACCTCGACCCCCCGCTGGCGGGGATTACTAGCGATCGGGCGATCTACTTTTTAGCCCGGCGCACGCTTTTGAATGTGCCGCTCCTGGGCTGGGTTTTACCAAAGGTGAACGTGATCCCCGTAAACCAGGAAGGCGTCGATCGCAGTGCCATCAAAGCGATGATCCGCGTCTTGCAGGCCGGGAACGGTCTCCTGGTTTTTCCGGAAGGCTCGCGGACGCTAGACGGAAGCCTGCAACCTGCCGAGCCGGGGTTGGGTCTGGTGATCGCCAAAACGCTCGCGCCCGTCGTACCGATGCGAATATTTGGCGCCCATGAAGCGCTACCGCGCGGAGGCGGCGGCCTTCGCCTTGCCCCGATTACAGTCGTTGTTGGAGAACCTATTTTTTTTACTGAAGCTGACCTTGCACCGGCAGGAAGATCCCTTTATACGCGCTTGAGCGAGCGCGTAATGAACGCAATCGCGGCGCTGCGTCTTAGCTGAACTATACACTCGGTCAGTTGCACTCGCGGCATTCACTTTGATACTGGAGAAGGTGAACCTGCCAGAAACAAAGGCTGAAAAGTCTCAAGCGTCGCCAGTCCCAAAAACGCTTTTTCTATTGATGCTGGTCATTGTCGTTGGCATGGCGATGCTGTGTGTTTTTGCCAATTTTCAGCATTTCAGGCGCGGCGATGCGGAAAGAGTTGTAGTTAAACCGGCAACTTCACTTACGCCGGCAGCCCAACAACCCTAAGTTTCGTTTGACATCGAGGTGCTCTCCGTTTTGTTCGTCCACCGAACAAAACCCAATCGGCCGCTGATATGAAAAAAGTTTTCGTCATTTCTTTGCTGATTCCCTTTACTCTGTTTTGGTCGTGCCAAAAGCAAGATGCCGCGACTGAGCAACAACTGGCTCAACGTAAATCGGAGTTGGATGCTCGTGAAAAGGCATTGGATGAAAGGGAGAAGGCACTGGCGGAGCGTGAGAAATCGGCTGTGACGTCCCAGGCTCCACGTGTTCCCCGTATACGCCCTGCTGAACCTCAGCGAAGCGTTCCACCTGAGTTTAAAGGCCTCATTGCAGATCCCTCGCAGGCAAGAGGCGACCGAACACAACGAATGCAGGAGCGACTTGCTGAGAGGCAGCGAAGGATGGAAGAGCTGCAGAAAATGCGGGCGGCTCGCGCGTTACCGCGTCCCCAGGCAACAACTTCCAACACCGAAGCTACTTCGCCGATCCCATCGCCAACGCCAGAGTAGGTCCGGCGTTAATTAGGCGCTCTCCTCGAAAGCGCGCCTGGTAAATTCCTACTGTCTTGCAAGCTCGCGCGCGTACTGGAGAGTATCGATGGAATCGACGTTTTTGTCGCGTCGAATTGCCTTTATCCTGGGGAAACGAAGCGCCAGTCCGCTGGCGTGACGTGTGCTGGGCTGGATGGAATTGAAAGCCACCTCAAGTACGACATCGGGTTTGACTCTTCGATACCGTCCGTGATTTACGATTGTGCTCCCTTTGAAGTGTTCTGTTAGTTCCGCAATCTCCGCGTCGGTCAATCCGCTGTAGGCTTTGCCGATAGGCAGAAGGTCGCCCGAGGTTTCATCGCGCACCGCGAACGTATAATCGCTGAGTACATTATTGCGCTTGCCGTGGCCGAGCTCTGCAGCGATCACCACGACATCAAGCGTGGCCAGCTCACGCTTCAGTTTAAACCAATACATTCCGCGCGTACCCGGCAGATAGAAGCTTGCGGGGTTTTTAATCATCAACCCTTCATTCAAGCGCTGGCGCGCGTCATGAAAAATTTGCTCGATCTCGTTCACAGAATGCGCCGGAGTTACTTTCGCCCGCTGAAATTTGGGGGGTAGCACAACTGTTCCGAGTTGTTCGCGCCGTTCGCGCAGTGGAGTTTTTAACAACGAACGCCCGTTGATCCAGAGAAGATCGAAAACTACAAAAGCGACCGGCACATCGCCTGCCGCGTCTGTAAAAAGGTCTGCCTGTTCGTCCCTCCGCCCGAGGCGTTTTTGTAAGTCAAAGAATGTCAGTCGCCGCTTTTCGCCAAAAGCTATGATCTCGCCATCAGCAATGAGCTCCTGGTCGAACTTCCCGGCTTGTTCGACGAGTTCCGGGAACTGATCAGTGATGCGCCTTAAATCGCGCGAGAAAATCTCGACTCTGTCTTTGCTGCGATGAAGCTGAGCGCGGATGCCGTCGAATTTGTCCTCAACATAAACAGCAGTCTCAGACGATTTGAGCGTGCGCGGTCCAGAGGTGTTCGCTTCGATAAACCGGCCCCACACCGCATCCGCGCTGGATTCGGGTGTGGCGAGCATGCACTTGATCGGCCGAAACATTGATAGCTCGGCATGATGCAGCTCCCGTCGTGACGCCAACAACGCCGTCTGGCCGATGTCGCCCAACAACATATTGGCCTGTTTGACCTCTTCGAGCGAAAAATGAAATGCGCTGGCAATGGCTTCTTCCACCAGGCCCTCCTGCAAGCCGATGCGGAGATCACCTGTCAAAATCTTCACAACGTATTGCCCTTCACGCGGGGACAAAGTCGAAATCCGCTCTTTCAAAAGCTTTGCCTTCACGATCGGGCCACGCGCACGCTGAAGATTTTGGAACAACTCGGCCGACTCAAGAATACTGAATGGACGGGCGGTGGTTCGCCCATCCAGGACTTCAAATGCAGTTTTCCCAGCGTCGCCGTGTTTGCTGGCGATACGATGAAATTCGGCATCGGCGATTTTAGTTGCATCCCGCAAAGCGCGGAAGATGACCGTCCATCCGACCTGCAATGTCCGCGGGTCGCTTTGAGCAAATGCTCTTCCGGTGAGATATGTGGTCGCGATCGGAAGCTGCTCGCTTGTTAGGCTTCCCAGGTAGTGAGATAGCAAACGAACTTTCTCCAGTTTTGCCGGAGTCGCCGCAATGGCTTCACCCACATCGGCCAACCGCAGAAATTCAGATTCCGATACTGACTGGCGCGGACTCCGTGATGTTCCACCCGGTTTCGGAGCAGAGCGCGCCACGTTATGCGCGGCTCCTAATTGCAGTTCCATTTGATTTTCCTGGCTCAAAGCCCACGCCTCGACCCCGCGATGGCGAAGATCGCAGGCGAATGCCGCGGCGAATCCATGGAGCGTGAATACTCGCCGCGGCTGCACCAATTCGACGTATCGAAGCAAATCGTCATAGTCTGCATGATCGGATAGAGGAAAAGCGGCATCGACCTGGTATCGATAAACGGCTTCGGGGTCAACGGCCCAGCCGCTGACTACTGCGACACGTCTGTGTGGGATTCTCTCCAGCATCTGCGAGCGGTTTGCACTCGGCGGACAAATCAACACTTTCCCGGCGATCTCATTCGGATTGTATCGCACGTATTTACAAAACGACTGACCCAGCTGTTCGTAGATACGAGTCATTCGATAAACCGAGCCATGCAGCATGGGCGTTAAACCGGCGCCTTCAAGCGAACAAAGGATTTCTTGCGCTTTGCCTAACGAATAGCCGAGCAGTACCGGCACCTCACCGGCTTCAAGCGTCTGGCTGCAGAACGCCACGATTTGATCGATCACCGCTTTGGTTGGCGGGAAACGATAGCGCGGAAGTCCGAAAGTGGTCTCCATTACTAGCGTATCAGCGTGACGCCACTCCGAGGGTTCGGCAGATTTGCCGGGACGCAGCTTGAAATCGCCAGTATACAAAAGTGTCTCGTTAGCGGCAAAAACCAGACATTGTGCTGAACCAAAGATGTGGCCGGCTGGTATCAACATCAGATCAACGCCCCGAACGCACCGTTTTTCGCCAAATGGCAGTACATGCTCGAGCCGCGATCCGGGCATACGAACCTGCATTAGGTGCGCTGTGCCCCGGGAAACGATAATCTCCTGGTGTGGCGCGATGTGGTCGCTGTGCGCGTGCGAAACGAACGCAAAGCGTTTTGCGTCCCACGGATCGAGCCAGAAATCCTGTTCAGGCAAATAAACGCCGCGCTCGTAGCGAACTTCAATCATAGAAAAAAATACTTCGAATCCCGGCGCGTTCCATCGCGGCAGCGACATCCAGTGATCCATCGGTTGCACGTTGACACCGACCTGAGGGAGCCGCTTTATTACCGAAATGAGATTTGCAGTGGCAGTCTTTGCTTTGACTTTCTTGGCTCTTTCCGTTTCCGGCAAGGGCGCCCGGGAAGAACCGAAAGTCGTCGAAAAAGTAACTCCCCTGCCGGTGGCACTGGACAAAGACTTCGAATTTCGAAAGACGAAGCTTTTCTTCTTGAGCGAGAAAGGACCAAAGGCCAGCGAAAAGGCACGCGACTCGAGCAAGATCGGAGGGAAGTCAAATGCGCCAAACCAGAAAACGGCCACGCTGCAGGACGCTCCCATCACTTTTGAGAGACAATACAGACTCTACGGCGCCGTCACCGCGCTTGATCAGCGCCAGCGTTTTGGTGATTACTTCGATTTCTTTTGGCGGTGCAAACGCCCGTCCGATGTCACAGTGCGCTTGGAGTACAGGCAGGAGAAATTGCACGAGCACGTCCAGGCTCAAGAGATCACGTACAGAAACGTACATGGCAATCATAAGACGGAGTTCAAAGTGATAGGGGACGATTACCTTGACGACGGGCGAGTGATTGCGTGGCGATGCCTGCTGATCGCGAATGGCCGAATCGTGGCAGAAAACCGATCGTTTCTATGGGAATAAAAATCACGGCGGGCGCACCCAGGGTTCTCCCAGTGTGACCTCGCCTTGCCTGGCAGCTGCGCTTAAACTTCTGCCTTCCGAATCGGCTGATGGCGATCTTCCGATGGTCCGGCAGGTTTGACAGCATGGCTTCGAGGCTGGTATCGTTTGAAAGAGTAACTGTGGACTCATCTATTCAAGTTGGGGTAAGGGGGCCGACCGTATGGGTGAAAGTGGAGGGGAAAGGTAGCTTCCTCAACAGCGGCAACCTCAAGGAGTTCGCGCGCGAAATGTTAGACCGCGGCTATCGCGAATTTGTAGTGGACCTGGCGGGATGCGCCATGATGGATTCCACATTCATGGGAACAATGGCCAGCGTAGCGTTGCGGCTAAGGGAGATTGGCCACGGCCACCTTCATATCGTTCATTGCGGGAACCGCAGCCAACAACTGCTTTCCGGGCTCGGATTGGACCAGATATTTGACATTCACAATGATGGCGCGCGCCCCCCTGAATGTGAAGCACTCGAACAAGCCACCAGGGAGCCGGCACACGATTCCCAGAAAAAGGAGCGGACAGAAACAATGCTGGAAGCGCACGAAGCGCTTTGCGAGGCCGCGCCGGAAAATATTTTTCGCTTCAAAGACGTTCTCGATTTTCTAAGACAGGATCTTCATCACGAGACCTCTTCGAAGTAAAGTGGCCCTGAGCAATGTGGCCGACTCTCTTCATTGGACTGCTTGTCGCGTCTCTGGCCGGCTGGTTTACGACAGCCTGGCTTCAGATGCGACGAATTCGCAGGTTGGAGCGGTCGCATGAGGAAATCCAGGTCGAGGAAACGCTTGTCTTCGATTTTCTGCACGGTTTGGGCGAGGCTTTCCGGGAAACGATTCGCCCTCAGGAACTCCATCGGCTTATAGTCGAGGGGGCCACGCGCGTTCTGGATGCTCAAGGTGGCACTCTTTATGTGAGTGATCGCACCGGCGAAAAGCTTACGCCCGCCTTCATCTCGAAAGGCTGTCCGCCGTTGGTGGAGATTCCGGAAGACATCCTTCAACAAGCAGCTGCGAATCCTGAGGCTTTGGAAAGTTTCCTGCGACTGCACACCATCGGCCCGCGGGAAGGACTGATTGGGCGCGTTTGGCAAACAGGTCAGGCTGTCTGTCTGAACGAGATCTCCGAATCGCCGGAGCTGGCCAAATTACGCACGAGCGCCTTCGGTAGCGCATCCGTGATGGCTGCGGCGCTGGGTTATGGAAACCAGGATATGGGTGTGCTGGCGCTGGCCAATGGACCAAAGGGCACGCCTTTTTCTCAGGCTGATTTTGTTGTTTTCAAATCGATCGCAGAACAATCCGCTTTTGCCCTTTATAACGCCATCATCTATTCGATGGCGAACGAAAAAAAGCGCTTGGATCACGACCTTGAGATCGCGCGAGACATTCAGCGTATCCTGCTGCCGTCCGAATCGCCCGCCATCAACGGATTTCAAATCGCCGGGATGAATGTGCCAGCCCGCCAGGTAAGCGGCGATTACTTCGATTACATCCAGGTCGATCAAGACCGGCTTGGCGTAGCGATCGCGGACGTCTCCGGCAAGGGCGTTCCTGCATCGCTGATCATGGCGATTTGCCGAAGCGTGTTGCGAGCAGAAGCGGCCCGGAACCCCTCTCCTGCGGATGTCCTGCGAAAAGTAAATCGCCAGCTCTATCCGGATATCAAAGAAGATATGTTTATCAGCATGGCCTATCTGATTTTGGATCAGCATCAGAGCGCCGTCACGCTAGCTCGCGCCGGACACGACGCCCCGTTATGGTACCAGCGGCAGTCGCAAACCGTGACACCCGTAAAATCGCCGGGAATGGTGGTGGGAATTGACAGTGGAAGCGTGTTTGATAGGCTTACGGTCGATTTCGCGATACCGCTCGAGCGCAACGATTGCCTCGTTCTCTATACCGACGGCCTCACCGAAACGCTTGACTCCGAAGGAGACGAGTTCGGCGTCGACCGTATGAGGGAGTCGGTCCGCGCCAGCGCAAGCGATGGCGCGCACGCGATTGTAAAAAGGATTATCGAGGACGTGCGCGACTTTACCGGTTCAATCCCACAAAACGACGACATGACATTGATCGCCATCCGCAAGACATGAAAAAGATTTCTTCCTCTGAAGAAGACCAGGAAATGAATTCATCACCACAGAAGGCGGCATCCTCGTCAGCTCCTGGAACGGCAGATTCCGACGATCCAATGGCTGGCTTGCAAGCCGATCTCGACCGGTTTCGCGATCTCGCGCTCCGCAGCCAGGCTGACTTCGAAAATTACAGGAAGCGTGCTTCGCGCGAGAAAGAGGAAGCAGTCAAGTATGCCAACAGCGCATTACTCCAGCAGTTGGTGTCGATTCTCGATAATTTTGAGCTCGGTCTGGCAGCTGCAAAAACGCAAGCTCAGGAATCACCGATCTATTCCGGAATGGTCCTTGTTCAAAAGCAGTTGAACGATTTGTTAGCCGAAAACGGCCTGGAACCGATTGAAGCTGAAGGCAAAAAGTTTGATCCGAACCTGCACGAAGCGATCGGCCACGAGCCAAGCGAGTCTCGTGAAGGGACGGTCATCCGGCAGGCCAGGCGGGGATATCGGTTGAAGGATCGTTTGCTGCGGCCTGCGCGAGTGGTTGTCTCCAGTGGTCCTGCAAAGAAGTGAGCGTGCGTCATTCCGAGCGAAGTCGAGGAATCCAGTGACATTATCATACGGTCGCGCAACGGGATCCTTCGACTCCGTTTCGCTCCGCTCAGGATGACAACTTCCTTAAATGGCTACGGATAAACGTGATTATTACGAGGTGCTGGGCGTTGAGCGAACTGTCGCCGCTGAGGAAATCAAACGCGCATATCGCAAGCTCGCTGTAAAGTTTCATCCCGACAAAAACCCGGACGACCCGCACGCCGAGGAAAAGTTCAAAGAATTAGGTGAAGCGTACGACGTTTTGATGGATCCGGAAAAACGCGCCGCATACGATCGCTTTGGCCATGCTGCCTTCGCGCACGGTGGCGCCGGTTTCGGCGGCGGCGGGTTTCATGATCCATTTGAAATTTTTCGTGAGGTGTTCGGCGGAGGCGGATTTGGCGGCGGAATTTTCGAGACGTTCTTCGGTGGTGGCCCCGGTCAACGCGCAGACGATCGTCGTCGCGGATCGGACCTGCGATACGACATCGAAATCAAACTGGAAGAGGCAGCTTTTGGTGCCGACAAGACGATTGAGATTGAGAAGCTTGATACCTGCGATAAATGCCACGGCAGCGGTGCTGAACCCGGCTCGCGCAAAGTCAGCTGTCCTACGTGTGCGGGCCGCGGTCAGGTGATCAGTTCCCGCGGATTTTTTCATATCTCACAAACGTGTCCCCGCTGCCACGGCGCCGGTGAAATCATCGAAAAGCCATGCCAAAAATGCGGTGGCGAGGGACGCGTGGAAAAGCTAACCCGGATCAAGCTGAAAATTCCCGCCGGGATCAGGGAGGGTACGCGATTGCGTTCTCCGGGAAACGGCGAAGCAGGCATCGGCGGCGGTCCGGCAGGCGATCTCTATGTTGTAATTCATGTCAAGGAGCACAAAATTTTTCATCGGGAGGCCGACGACCTCTATTGCGAGCTGCCGATCCCGTTCTGGATCGCTGCGTTGGGCGGCGAAATCGATGTGCCGACCCTGGAAGGCAAAGCGCATCTCAAAGTTCCCGCAGGTACACAAAGCGGGCAGACGTTCAAATTGCGGAGCAAAGGGATAACGAACGTTAACGGACGCAGTCACGGTGATTTATTCGCGCAACTTATTGTCGAGGTGCCCTCGCGCCTGAATTCAGAACAACGCCGCAAACTCGAGGAATTCGCAGCGCTTTGCGGCGAGGAAAACACGCCAATGCGCAAAAGTTTCTTCGATCGCGCGAAGGAATTCTTTACGTAAACTCCGCGATTTCTGTGTCTGGCGATGCCGTCAAATTGATCGAATGCCCGCGAGATGCGTGGCAGGGACTCCGCCGACAGATTCCCACCGAATTAAAGGCGAGTTATCTGCGCGCACTCATCGGCGCGGGTTTCAAACACATCGATGCGGCCAGTTTTGTTTCTCCGAAATCGGTTCCACAAATGGCTGATAGCGACAAGGTTCTCGACCAAATCGAAGCTCCTGACGATGTGGAAATCATCGGGATCGTGGTGAATGAAAAAGGTGCTGAGCGGGCCATTGCCACCAAAAAAGTTGGCACGCTTGGATTCCCTTGTTCCGTCTCGGAAACTTTCCTGCGGAAGAACCAGAATCAGACAATCGAGGAGTGTTACGGAGTGCTCCAATCCATTAAAGCAAAGGGAGACGCAGCAGGGCTAGACATGGTGGCATACATTTCGATGGCGTTCGGCAATCCGTATGGCGATCCCTGGGACGAGACAGAGCTTCGCCGCGCAATGAATAGACTGGTCGCTTTTGGAATTCGGTCCATTTCGCTCGGCGACACCGTCGGTGTCGCCGGTCCTGATTTAATTCACCGGGTGGTCGAACCCTTGGCGGAGCAATACCCCGCATACGACATCGGCGTGCATCTTCACAGCGGGCCGGGCGAAGCCGCAGCAAAAGTACTCGCCGCATACGACGCAGGCTGCCGCCGGTTCGATTCGGCCATCGGCGGTCTGGGCGGATGTCCCTTCGCGCAGGATGCGCTTGTGGGAAACATTCGCACGGAAATCGTAATCACCGCGCTGGAACAGCGCGGAATTAAACTGCCCCTCAGCAAATCGCTGACAGACGTGCTGGCATTGAATTCCGAGATCACAGCAGGTTACGCGTAAGAAGTCTCATCAGTCCCATAGCTCACATGCATCGCTTCTACGTATCGCCGGACAGTTGGGACTCTCAAGCGGTCGCCTTGCGCGGTTCAGAAGCCCACCACGCGCGGGATGTTCTCCGTATGAAAGCCGGAGAAAAGCTCGTTCTTTTTAACGGACGAGGCCGCGAAATGACCGCGGAAATCGCGAGTCTCGACCAGGACGAAATTCGGTTACGAAAGGTACACGAAGCGCAAACACCGCCGCTGCGCTGCCGTATCGTCCTTGGACAGGCAATTCCGAAAGGGAAAAACATGGAGCTGATTGTGCAGAAAGCGGTGGAGATCGGTGCAGCGGAGATCGCGCCGATCATTTCCGATCGTACGATTGTGCAACTCGATGCCGGGTCCGTCGCGCAAAAACAGTCCAAATGGCAGCAAATCGCGATCGAGGCAGCAAAACAATGCGGACAAAACTGGCTGCCGCGCGTGCGGGCGCCGAGAAAACTTTCAGAATTTTTTTCCACAACGTCCGGGCAATCCTTTGATGTTCGGTTGATCGGATCGCTCCAGCCCGATGCGCAGCACCTAAGAACGATTTTGGAAACATATTCCAGCGAACACGGTGATCGTCCTCGAAGTGTACTTATGCTGGTCGGTCCGGAAGGCGACTTCACGCCCGCCGAATTAGCGCTGGCGCGCCGACACGGCTGCCAACCGATCACACTCGGCCCGATTATCCTGCGAGTGGAAACCGCAGCAATCTATTGTCTGAGCATTCTTTCTTACGAATTGCTGATTTAGACAGGCGCTTCGCACTCGAAGGCACAACGTGGCGGATTGTTGGTTTCGGCAGGATGGCGAAAAGCTCTTCGGAGCGTCAATTCCGTGCTTATGATGACTGCGTACGCGTAACGTCCTGACAGCAAAGGCTGTCAGCATCTATTCCGAAGACACGGCTTCGAATGGTGGCCCAGCGGCCGTTTTATCTTGCCAAACGGCTAGATTCTCTTCCAAACTCCATGTATCGGCACCGGCCCGAATCCGGATCCGAATGATCCGGAGGACATCTAGCCCGGTCAGTTCTTCGCCTTTCGGTTCCGCGATCACGGAATCAAACCCGACGGGCGACAGAAAGGGAACCGTCATGAAGCAGATGATTCGAATCCAACCCGCAACTTCGCCGTTTCTCATCGCAATTCCGCTCCTGTGGCTTGCGTTTTTGGCAAAAGCCCATGCGGTCAGTCCACCGCCCGATGGAGCCTATCCCAATTTCACCACGGCGGAAGGGCAAAATGCCCTTTTACAGCTAACAACGGGCGCAGGTAACACAGCGGTTGGCTGGTTTTCGCTGGAAAGCGTCACGACGGGTAGCACTAACACCGGTGTTGGCGCTGGGACGCTT
This sequence comes from uncultured Verrucomicrobiae bacterium, assembly GCA_963753675.1. GTDB lineage: Bacteria > Verrucomicrobiota > Verrucomicrobiia > Chthoniobacterales > UBA10450 > Udaeobacter. The sequence goes on from CAVWCZ010000002.1 coordinate 481,597, forward strand.
GCGCTTAATACCGGCGACAATAATACAGCCACTGGCGCTGGAGCACTTCTGAGCAACGCCGATGGAGAAGAGAACACGGCCAACGGAGCATTTGCCCTCTTCAGCAATATCGTCGGTTCCCACAACACGGCTGTCGGGGCTCGTACGCTGGAATCGAACACCGGGAACGGTATTCTGGAAGGTAGCTTTAATACCGCTGTCGGTGACAGTGCGATGCATGACAATACTACGGGCTTCGGCAATACGGCTTTGGGATATGCAGCCGGCTTCGCCATTACCGCCGGCGGCGGCAACACAGCCATCGGTTTCCTGGCGCTTCGGAACAACACTGCAGACGCGAATACGGCAGTTGGTTCTAATGCACTTTTGAGTAACACCACTGGCGGCACTCTGGGCACTGTTCTCGGTCTTCCCTTCAGCCCTAATACGGCGGTAGGCAATCAGGCTCTCCAGAGCAACACTGTCAGCGGCGCCAACACTGCCATGGGCTATCAGGCACTTCGCAGTCTTGTTGGCGGGCCACCCGGCGAAGAAGAAGTTGGCGCCAGCACAGCTGTCGGTTTTCAAGCCCTTGCCAATGCGACTGGTATCGTAAACGACGCGTTTGGGTACCTCGCTCGCTAACAATGTCGATGGCGTCGGCAATGTGGCTGTTGGCGCTCGAGCCCTGTCGAACAACATCAGCGGCGACGAGAATACAGCAATAGGTAATTTATCGCTTTTGACGAAGGCCAGTGGGGATTACAACGTGGCTGTCGGTGGTTCGGCGCTCGCTCAGCTCACCACCGGCAGCGGAAACGTGTGCGTGAGCCACGGAGCCGGCTTTTTTATCGGTAGCGGCGACGGCAATGTCTGCATTGGGACCGGAGTTGGGGAGGGTTCCGAGAACAATACCACTCGCATCAAAAACATCGGCTCAACGCCGCAGGGCGGCGGACTCACTGTCACCGTGGAATCTGTGGGCGGCACGAAGCTGGGTTACGTTCCGTCCTCGCGCCGGTACAAGGAGGATATCAGGTCCATTGACAACGCCAGCGAAGCACTCTTTGCGCTCCATCCGGTAACTTTCCGCTACAAAAAGAAGATCGATCCCGCGCAAATGCCGGCCTTTGGTTTGGTTGCCGAGGAAGTGGAAAAAATAAACCCCGAGCTGGTAGCGCACAATCCAGAGGGGCAGCCTGAGTCTGTGCGCTACGGGTACATCAATGCCATGTTACTCAACGAGTTCCGTGAAAGAGCAACAAACGGTGAAGGAACAGGGGTGCAAGATTCTGGAACAAGATGTTACGATTGCGCAGTTGAAGAAAGAAGTGGAAACGCTCGTTGCGCACGCCAAAGAGCAGGATTCAAGAATTCAAAGGGTAAGCGCGCAGATCGAATCCGCCCGAGCCGCGCAGCTGGTTAGCATTCCATAGCGATCGTTTGCAGGTGCCGTTAGGGTTCCGCCTCGGCGCCGGAAAAGCTATTCGGCCACTGCCGTTTCGACAGGTTATTCGCTCGTAATTCCTGAGCGTTCTCTCCTACGAATTTATGATCTGGCAGTGCGGACCGTACCGCATCTCCGACGTTTTCGGCGACGGCGGCGCAAACGTGTGATCGGACACGCCAGCGATTTCTATGGCTAATGCACTGGTGGCCAACACTGGCGGCAGCGACAATACGGCCATTGGCTTCGATGCGCTTGGGGCCAACACGACAGGCAACGGAAATATTGGCTTGGGCGACTTTGCCGGCCTCGGTGTTTCCACAGCCAATGATGTTGTTTGTATCGGCAGTCCAGGTGCGAACGTGAACAATAGCTGCTATATCGGGAATATTGGGACCCAGCCCGGCGGCACCCAGGCGGTCTATGTCAATTCAGAGGGAAAACTCGGCGCCCAGGTTCGTCGAAGCGTTTTAAACAAGAAATCAAGCGCATGGAAAAAGCCAGTGAAGCGCTGTTTTCACTCAGACCAGTCAGCTTCCGCTACAAAAAAGAAATCGATCCCACGGGGACATCGCAGTTTGGCCTTGTGGCCGAGGAGGTAGAGAAGGTGAATCCTGATCTGGTCTTACGAGACAAGGATAGCAAACCGTACAGCGTCCGCTAAGACCAGGTGAACGCGATTTGCTCAACGAATTTCTCAAAGAGCACAGAGCCTTCCTCGAACAACAGTCCAAAGTTGACCAACAGGATAGCAGGATTCGGGAACAAGAAGCAATTATCGCTCGCCTAACAAAACAAGTGGAGACTGTCATTACGCATCTCAAAGAACACGATTCCGAGATCCAGGTAGTAAATGATCAGCTACAGCTGAGCGAAGCTGCGGGCAAAGAGTTGTGAATAGTCAGTAATCGCGGTGATGGCGCTGTAGCGGTGTGATGAACTAGGTATTGCAGTCCCCTTCGGCAGGCTGTTTATTTTGTGCAATTCGATCTGATTACGCGAGGGATATATGGTTGTTTCGCTTCCTGGTAAACACTTCACGCAGCGCTAGCAGCGCGGCGTTATAACCGCACATCCCGTGGACACCGCCGCCCGGCGGTGTGGATGCGGAACATAAATAAACGCCCGGCAAAGGCGTGCGATAAGGGGCCGGACTAAGGACCGGCCGCGCCACCAGCTGCATCAGGTTCGCCGCGCCGCCGTTGATGTCGCCACCGGTCAAATTTGGATTTGATCTCTCGAGATCGGCTGGACCCATTTTGTGGCAGGCCAGAATACAATCGCGGAAACCGGGTGCGAATCGCTCGATCTGGGCGTCGATTCGATCGGACACGTCCAACTTGCAATCGAATGGAACATGGCAATAAGCCCACAGCGTATGCTGACCATGCGGCGCGCGTGTTTCATCGAACAAACTTTGTTGCGCCACCAGCACAAACGGCCGTTCGGGAACTTTCCCGTCCGAGACATGGCGTTCTGCCGCGGCTATTTCGTCCATCGTGCCGCCGAGGTGAATGGTGCCTGCGCGACGGCAGGACTCCGCCTTCCAGGGAATCGGCTCGCTTAGCGCATAATCGATTTTGAAAACTCCCGGTCCGTGTCGGAACCATTCCAACCGATTCCGGTATGCCGGGGGCAATTGTTCTCCGGCGATCCGCAAAAATTCCCAGACCGAAATATCCAGAAAAACCGCGCGCGATGTCGGCAGGTCATCCAGACTTTCCACTCGACGGTTGATCTCGATTTCGCCGCCGAGTTCACCCAGATAGGCGGCCAGTGCGTTTGCGATTTGTTGTGAGCCGCCGCGTGGAATCGGCCAGCCCGCCGCATGGCCGGCGAGCCCGAGCACCAACCCAAACGCCGAGGAAATCGGTGACTCGAGAGGAAGAAACGAGTGAGCGGCAATTCCGGCGAAAAGCGCGCGCGCCGGCTCCTGTTTAAACAAGAACTTCGTAAGCACCTTCGCGGGACAAATCGCTGGGATTCCGAAGCGTGCCAGCGCCAGCGGATGCTTCGGCAGATGCAGTATGGGTTGTAAGAATTCGACCACTAACTTTTCCCAATTGCGCGCCAGCGGATTCATCAGGCGCCGGTATGCGCGCGAATCCTTGCCCAAATTTTCAGCCGTAGACTCGACCTCTTTATACAGACACACAGCGGAATCGTCATCGAGCGGATGCGCCAATGGAATTTCAGGCTGGATCCATTCAAGACCGAAACGCTCGAGCGGAACCCCTCTGAAAAACGGCGAGGTCACTGCAAGTGGATGAACTGCCGAGCAGACATCGTGCACAAATCCAGGCAAGGTCAATTGAGCGGAACGCGTGCCGCCGCCGATCGTCGAATTCGCCTCGCAAACGAGCACGGAACATCCGGCGCGCGCCAGCGTGATTGCAGCTGCAAGGCCGTTAGGCCCCGAGCCCACGATGACTGCGTCGTATTCAATCGCCATGTTCAAAAATCGAGCTACTTATGTGCTCGGCTTCCGATTGCTTTTCACTGCGGAAGAACGTGCCATGAAACGTGCCGGGATCATCTTGCTTCAGTTGGTCGTCACTTCGGCTGGGTTTTGGTATGTGTTCCACGATCCGCAAAGGCGAGCACAAATAGTCGACGCTTTACGGCATGCCAGGTTCGGCTGGTTATTACTGGGCTGGTTATGCTACAGCGCTGTCGAACTTCTGGGCACCCTGCGATGGCAGATCCTTTTGCGCATCCAGGGGATCCGGGTGAGCTGGTTGCGTGTTGGGGCGATGGTGATCGTTGGTCTTTTTTTCAATCAATTCCTGCCGGGCGGTGTCGGTGGTGACGCGATGAGGGTTTACCTTGTGTTTCGGCTGGTGCCCCGGAAAAAGGTAGGCGCGACGCTATCCATCGTGATGGATCGTTTTTTGGGGCTGCTGTCGATTTTGTTCCTGGCGGGCGCGACCCTGGCGCTGCGTTTCAGGTGGTTAACGCGTTCAGGCACATCTCTTCACATCATCTATGTCGCAGTTGCTGTGCTGGGCGGGGCATTAGCTTTCGTCATTCTGCTGTTCTGGCTTGTGAAGACCGGGCTACTGCCGCGATTGCCCAAAGCAACGCCGCTTCGAGAGTCGATCATTCAATCCGGTAGAGCGTTGCTCCGTTACCGTGCGCACGTTGTCCCGATGGCGTTCGCCTTCCTCATCACGGTGGTTTCGCATATTGCGTACTACACAAGCTTCTATTGTGCAGGACGCGCATTGAGAGTATCCGGGCACGTAGCAACGCTCGCGGACATTCTTTCGATTATGCCACTTGTTAACACAATCACCTCGATCCCCTTGTCGATTGGCGGAGCGGGCATTCGCGAAACTCTGTTTCAGGAGTTGTTAGGCAAGCTTTCCCATGTGCCGCCTGCCATTGCCGCCTTCACAGCCTCCCTCGGGTATGCCAACCAAGTTTCCTGGGCTCTGGTCGGTGGTGCGGTTTTTTTATTGTCGGGCAGGATAATTGGCCGCTCGACGTCGTAGGATACTCCCAGGCGTCGCTTGCTGCCGTTTTCGGAGAATCGCCAGGGACGTCGGCCATTTATTTGTTGTTACCACAGCGGAACATCCAATCCGAACCCACCTCGCATATCGATATCTTTAGGGGTGTCGTGCATTTATGGAATCAATCGGTCGAACACGGTGGGCAATTGCTGAAGGTTGGATCCCGGGAAAAAGCCACGGTCCGGCACCGGAGATGACCAGTCACGAGGCGTGCTGCATTCTCAACGCCTCGGAGAAGGACGCGCATATTGTGATCACCATTTTTTTCGAAGATCGCGATCCGGCCGGTCCGTACAAATTCGAGATTTCCCCGCGGCGCACCAAACATTTGCGGTTCAATAACTTTAAGGACCCGGAAAAAATTCCGCGGGACACACCGTACTCGAGCTTGATCGAATCGGACGTGCCGATCGTGGTGCAGCATACGCGGCTGGATTCCCGCCAGGCGGAGAACGCGTTGCTTACGACGATAGCTTTTCCATGCGATTAGGCTTCGAAATTCGAATTAAGACTAGAGGCATTCAAACCAAGGCGAATCATGGCAAGCGAAACCGTTAGCGATTTTTTAATCAGCCGAATCAACGAATGGGGACTGAAACGTATTTATGGTTATCCCGGGGACGGCATCAACGGAATCATCGGAGCGCTCGATCGCGCTGATGGCGCAGTGGAGTACGTGCAGGTAAGGCACGAAGAGCTGGCCGCGTTTATGGCCTGCGCGCATGCGAAGTTCACCGGCGAAGTGGGCATTTGCCTGGCTACATCCGGGCCGGGGGCGATCCATCTGCTCAACGGTCTCTACGACGCCAAGATGGATCACGCGGGTGTGGTGGCGATCGTAGGCCAGCAGGCGCGAAGCGCGTTGGGCGGGCATTATCAGCAGGAAGTTGATTTAATCAGTTTGTTTAAGGACGTCGCGCACGAATACGTGCATATGGCATCATCTCCCGCGCAGGTTCGGCACCTGGTCGATCGTGCAATTCGGATTGCCAAAGCAGAGCGCACCGTTACCTGTCTCATCATTCCTAACGACGTGCAGGAGATGCCGGCCGTGGAAAAGGCGCCGCGCAAACACGGCACGGTGCATTCGGGTGTGGGTTACTCGCCGCCACGAGTGATTCCGAAAGATCGCGATCTTCGCCGGGCGGCAGATGTTCTCAACGAGGGAAAAAAAGTGGCGATGCTCGTGGGCGCGGGCGCGTTAGGGGCGACCGATGAAGTCATTGAGGCGGCGCAAACCCTCGGTGCGGGCGTGGCCAAGGCTTTGTTAGGCAAAGCGGCGATTCCGGACGACGTACCTTTTTGCACGGGCCCGATCGGATTGCTCGGCTCCAAACCAAGCTGGGATCTAATGAGTGAATGCGATACGTTGCTTATCGTCGGCTCGAGTTTTCCGTATTCGGAATTTTTGCCGAAGGAGGGGCAGGCACGGGGCGTGCAGATCGACATCGACCCCAAAATGTTAAGCATCCGTTACCCGACGGAAGTGAATCTCGTGGGCGACAGCGCAGAAACCCTGCGGGCGCTCATACCGCTGCTAAAGCGTAAAGAAGATCGATCCTGGCAGAAGAAGATTGAGAACGAGATGGCCGATTGGTGGAAAACACTCGAGGCCCGGGCGATGAACGATGCAAACCCGATCAATCCTCAGCGCGTTTTTTGGGAGCTCTCGCCGCGTTTGCCGGACAACTGCATCCTTTCGTCTGACTCCGGATCGGCAGCGAACTGGTTCGCGCGGGATTTGAAGGTGCGCCGGGGAATGATGGCTTCGTTATCGGGTAATCTTGCGACGATGGGACCAGGCGTGCCGTATGCGGTGTCGGCGAAATTTGCATGGCCGGATCGCCCTGTGATCGCACTGGTGGGTGATGGCGCGATGTTAATGAACGGAATTAATTGTCTCATCACCATTGCACATTATTGGAAAGAATGGAGCGACCCGCGTCTGATCGTTTTGGTGCTGGCGAACCGCGATCTGAATCAGGTGACATGGGAACAGCGTGTGATGGCGGGCGATCCGAAATACAAGTGCTCGCAAGTGGTCCCGGAATTTAACTTTGCTCGTTACGCCGAACTACTTGGGCTGCGTGGAATCAGAGTGGAAACGCCCGACCGGATCGGCCCGGCGTGGGATGAAGCGCTCTCATCGGATCGCCCTGTGGTTTACGAAGCGGTGACAGATCCAGAGGTGCCGACGCTTCCACCGCACATCACTTTTGAGCAGGCCAAACATTTTATGGGCTCGATGATAAAAGGGGACCCGCATCTTGGTCACATGATCAAGCAGACGTTCAAAGACGCCATCGAAAGCGTTTTGCCGCATAAGGAATAAAGCACTCGCGAGCGCATTCAATTGCAGAATTTGTTAAAAGCTATGCATTCAGTCCGCCTCTCCCCTCAACAGGGGGAGAGGATTGAGGTGAGGGGGTTTTTCCGTGCACCGGAAGAATGTTGAACCCTCACCCTCCCCCTCTCCCTTAGGAAAGGATAGGCGGCCCGATTCACGCACCATAACGAACAACGAATCCGTACCGATCGAAACGCTACGCGTCTCCGCATACAAAATTCCCACCGAAACACCGGAGCAGGATGGGACGTACGAGTGGGACAGCACCACCATCGTGATTGTCGAAGTGAACGGCGGCGGAAAACAGGGGCTGGGCTACACCTATGCGGACACGGCGACGGCCACGTTAATTGATGACAAATTGAAGCAAGTTGTTATTGGTCGCGATGCAATGTCTGTGCAGGGCAATTGGCTGGCGATGTTGCATTCCATTCGGAATCTTGGTCGACCGGGCATTTGTGCGATGGCAATTTCCGCCGTGGACACAGCACTGTGGGATTTGAAGGCGCGCCTGCTCGATTTGCCGCTCGTCACGCTTTTCGGGCAGGTTCGCGATGCCTTGCCCATTTATGGCAGCGGTGGCTTTACAAATTATTCAAACGAACATTTACAAAACCAGCTTCGCAATTGGGCAGAGCAGGGGATTCCACGGGTGAAAATGAAGATTGGCCGGGACGTCTGCACCGACAGGCAACGTGTGGCAGTGGCGCGCGATGCGATTGGCGGACATGTCGCGCTATTCGTCGATGCCAACGGCGCGTATTCGCGCAACCAAGCGCTCGCGCAGTCGCGCGTATTCGAGGAATTTGGCGTGAGCTGGTTTGAAGAGCCAGTTTCATCGGATGACCTCGACGGTTTGCGCTTCATTCGCGATCACGCGCCTGACCGGGTGGAAATTGCTGCTGGCGAGTACGGGTACGGGATCGATTATTTCAAGAGGATGCTTGATGGCGGTGCGATTGACGTTTTGCAAGCGGATGCTACACGCTGCGGCGGGTTCACGGGATTTCTGCAAGCGGCGACGCTCTGCGATGCGAATCATATGCCGCTCTCCTGCCATTGTGCACCGGCTCTGCACATTCATATCGGCTGCGCAGCTCGAGCAGTCCGGCATGCCGAATATTTTTACGATCACGTTCGCATCGAGCGAATGCTCTTCGACGGCACAGCTGAGCCTGTCGCCGGCAGCTTGCGTCCGGCGCTAGATCAACCGGGTCTCGGTCTTAGTCTGAAACGCGCCGAGGCGGAAAAATTTGCCATCTGATCGGCGAACCCGGGCCAAAACAAGAAGGCCCGCTTTTCTACTCAGGGTCGCTAAACTTGTTTCATTCTGGCTTCCGCACAATCCACATTCCTGAGGTGGAAGGCAGTGCACGGCGAGTCGCGAAATGGCCGCCGTTATCACTGCCTATGGGTTTTCACCTTGTGCCTTCTCAAAGCGGCACAACACCTGGATGGATCAGTGCGGCCTGTTCTTAGTGCCAGCCTGGCCCACCATCCCTTTGGTTCCAACCGACTTTAGGACTTTCGTTAGCATAGAAGCGCTTGCCGGTGGCTGAACCTTGCCTGACAGGATCTCCGAAGGCGTGACGCTCTTTCCATAGTAACCGTCATTCACGCTGCCCCGTGGCGCGACCACCGAGCCCTCGACAGAAAGCCCGGCAAACACCCCGTCCGAAGCCGCATAACTGAACATATCGATATTGGTGAAGGCGGTTTCGGCCTCCGCGCTGGCACCCGCCGGCCCGGCAGACGCAGTTAAATCGGCGCCGAGTTTCACATTACCGTGTGAAAATGCCTCGACAGCCTTATCGGTATTCAAGACGAGAACGAGTTTCTTCACTTTGCCCCCGATCTGTGCTCCGACACCTGCGCCCCCCAAACCAACGAACAGCGGACCTGACCATCCGTTGTCAGTTCGAGCGACGACGATCCCCGGGCCACCTTTGCCATTCACCAGGAGAGCCACGTCGACCACGTGAAAGATCGCAAATCCTTTGGCGTTCTTCAGCACTGCCGGCGGGATCTGTCGCTCAGGCATGCTGCTGAAGTTCTTCAGCGTGTTCGTGTCTTCTCGAAGTTCCTCCTTGGGATCTGCATAAACATTTCCGACCACGCCCATTGTGAGCGTGATCCCGACTAATAATATAATCAACCGTTTCATATTTGTACTTAACGGATTTCGCTGATGTTCGAGATGTCGAAGTAACTCTGAAGCACTGGTCGGAGATTACCTGACCACGTACTAAGGTCGCCAAATCGTGGCTTCCATCGCGGAGGATGGGATTTCGCTCGCAGGTGCCGATTTTGACCGCGGGTGGAGTTTTCCAAGCGAGAAAAGCTAAACCCCGCTGTCTTGAGTCCGTTCACGCCCGTTTTTTAATTCGACGGATGGAAAACCGACGATGTCATAAGTCGCGGAAGCGATGCCGATGTCAGCGGTATCAAACTCAGTCAGAATTTGTCGGCTGATCAGGTCCTTCACTTGTCGGTTACCAGCGAGCATGATCTTTTCCGCGGCGTCGCGGACAGCTTTATAGGTAATCGGGACGTGGATCTCTTCCCAAATGTAGGAAAAATCACGTGTGTAGTTGTACACGGGCTCGTCAAAAATCTGGCTGTTGCTCACAGTCACGATTCGTCCGGTAAATTGGCGGCTTTGCACCCACATCGCAGGCTCGTCGGTTTGCACCGGCGGCGGTTGGCCCATTTCCATGATCGTTGTCTGGATAAAACCAAGAGCGATCACATCGCCACGGACTCCGCCCATCATGATGCGATCGCCGACGGTGAATGTGTTTCCTCGCAAGATTACGAAATAACTGGCGAGAGCGGTGATTACTTTTTGCAGAGCGAAGGCAATTCCGGCGCTTACCAGGCCCAGCGCGGTCGCGAGTCGTGTCGGATCATCGAACCAGACTGAAATCAGCCCCATAATAATCACGACGGCAGTGATGATGGTGATCGATTGGTGGGTCCAGAAACGAGCCCGCAGGGCTTTGACATCTCTCTGGACCAGAAAACGCAGTCCACTGCGAATGATCCAGCGCAACAGGATCACGATGAAATAGAACCAATCGAAAGCAGCAGCTTCCAACCGTTCTCGGCATTGATGCCTACAAATCTGACTCCGAAGCCTTCCACCTTTACTTTTGAAACGCACTGGCGCAGCTGACCGGCTCTGTTTAGCTGGGGTTAAAGGATACCTTCTGAAACGCCGAAAGCGCCTACAACATTCACGAAGACCCCGGTCACTGCAGGTCCGAATGGCTCAGAGTCAACCGGCGCCCGCTCCGATCAACATGTCGATAAGAAGCACCGCTAGGAAGCCGGCAAAAAAGATGGCAGTCGTGAACACACTTTCGCGCTTCGCATCCTGCGATTCGTGTGCTTCGACGAGTAGCTCCTCTGCAATGAGGTATAGCAGCGCGGCACAAGTGAAGGCGAGGACCCCTACGAGCCATCCTCCACTGAGCAGTATCGTGACTAATGCCCCGGACGCCGCGCCTGCGATGGGTAACACTGCGATCGCCGAGGTGACTGTGAATGCATGCCAGGGCGTTGTTCCGGGTCGCAGAACCGACACTGCTGTGGCCAGCCCCAACGAAACAGCACATCCAGTGAGTGCGAGGGTAATGAGGAGGCCTTGTCGAGTTCCGAGCGCAAAGCCAACTCCAACCAGCATTCCATCTACAAAAAGATCGACGCTGACCGCACCGATCAAAGGCCATGGCATTCCCGGTTCAGACTGGTCGGAAGACTCCGCTCGCCGGCTTAGAGCGCGAATGGCTAGCATCGCAACGACGCCAACTGCAAAACCACACGCCACGGCGAACGGATCGCCGCGATGCATTACGTCGGGCAAGATCTCAACTCCGACGGCCGCGAACACGATCCCTGCCGCGAGGTGTTGGATATAGCTGCGTGCGGTGTTACCAGGTTTGCACCATGCTGCGAGTGCTCCGCCTGTCACCATGCCGATTGCAGGCGCAAGCGAGAACAACACGGCGTTTACTATTTTCCCGGTCATCTTTCTATTCCACGATGAGAAATGCCAGTTGGCTCGGCGCGCATCCAGCCAAAAATCACCCCGCCTTAATTCAATGCTTACCGGTTCTGGATAAAGCTTTACTGTGAGGCAGTCGTCATCGCCGCGTGGATCGGCAAAGCACCAAAGGTCCGCTATCTATGCAACGAGAGGACAATCAGCTGTGGTCCTCGATGGAGCCGGATAACCGGTGACGGGAGCTGGTTTAGCCTAACGAGGATCACGCTTTGGGCAGCGTGACGACAATCGCGTTTGCCTGACGGTCGACCTTCATGTCACTCTCGTTAACCGGTCCAGGCACGCTAATCGTTGCGCTATACTCGCCGCTAACTTTTGCCGGGCTATTTCCGGACTTCGAGGTGGTGCTCCCTTCTTCCGCTGTCACACGAAGCTGTCCATTTTGGTAATTGACCCGGGCATTTGAGATATCCCGTTTCGGTAGGTAAAAATGAACCACGTACTTGTCCTTCTGATCATCCATCTTCACCGCCGATTCGAGCTGCGAAACTTGAGAGCCGATGTCGAAGCCATCCGGGAATGTTTCATTCAACGCCCGGTTCATCTCTGCGTCCAGCCGGGCGAACGCATTTGAAATTGAACCGGCCCACTGGTCGGCTGCCCCGGGCGAACTCTCTGGAAATGGTGTAGTTGTGGATGAACCCACGGCCGGCGAGCCGGCTGTTCCCTCGGGCACGGTGATCACCAGCAAATCCGGTTTGCGTTGAACCTGCATCTTATCGCTCTGCACTGGCTTTGGCAGACTGATGCTCTGTTCGTAATGTTCGGCTTCGGCCTTGCCATTCACCGAGCTTTTTCCGTTGGCCACAATGTGAAGAACGCCGTTCTTAATCCGCACCTGTGCTTTGGATGTGTCGAAGTGCGGCAGGTAAACGCGCGCCACATATTTGTCCTTTTGTTCGCGCAGATCGACCGACGACGCCATGCTCGAGCGGTTGAACCAATCCCCCGCGTTGCGGAACGCGTCACCGAAAATTGTGTCCATGCGAGTTTCCAGGTCACGCGTGCGCCCGGTTACATCTCCAAAGGGCGACTGGGTTGGAGTGACGGCAGAAAACGGAGTTGCCGTCGGTGATCCGGTGGCGAAAGGAGTTGCTGTTGGCGACGGCGTCGAACTTCCTGTTGGAGTAGGACTGGGCGAATCTGCAGTCTGGCTGTAGGAACAAAGAAAAGGAGTGAACAATATTAAAAGTGTCGTTGTGAGTGTTTTCATGTTTCGGTTATCGGAGTTGGAAAAACGTTACCTGCTTATAGGTTTTCGATTCTGCACGGTACCGAACGCGTCGGAGGATGACCTGATCGACAGATAGAATTTTTTCCGACTGGCGGCTTCGGGCCACCCGAACGAGGTCGCTCGAAACCGAAAATCGCAGAAAGTTCGGTCAAGTACGGGAGCTTATGCGAACCTTCTACAGATGAAACACGTCTCAATGCGAGCCATCCTGGGTTTATCGTGCGTCATCGTTGTGGGTTGCGCGGGGCCGGCCCCCCAGCCAGCAGTCAATTCGGCCGCGATAGGGCGTTACGGGCACACGCTACACGATCGCTTTTATGAGGCCTGGCAACAACCTGTGTCGGTCGCCATTCCGCCCCGGACGATCTCTGTTCCAGTTGATGTGACAATCGACAGTGCCGGCCACGTTTTGAAATTTCGAATTGTGAAGTCTTCGGGCAACGAGCGGATCGACAGCTCAATCGCCGCGGTGGGAAAAACAGTCAGAAATGTTTCTCCGCCCCCGGCTACCACATCTCAAAAACCTTTTAAGCTGAGAATTTATTTCGAGCTCGATATCAAAGGCAGGCATCCAGGTTAAGGCAAAGACAAGCGAACGCGTACCAATCGCAGCCGACACCACCTCGAATAACTTTCGGTGATTGCCGGATTACGAAAGCGGCTGGCGATCAATTGCAGCCGCGCAGCCGCATTCGTGGTTTTCAACGCCGTTAAACTGCCGCCGGAGTGCGCGTCGTAGCAGCATTCGCCAAGGCAACGATCGCGACAAGAATGCCAAGAATGACATTGTTCCAAAGCGCAATCGGCATGGCGAAAGCCAGAACAAATGGTGAAATAATCAACCAGATGCCCAGGATCGCATTGGCCCAGCTCCATCCGGACTGTTGCGGTACGCCCGCGCGGATGATTCCAAGGATTACGATTGCCGCCCCGGTTGCGACGTTATTCCAGAGCGCGCGCGGGAACAGTCCAAAGGCAAGTGCAAAAGGTGAAACAATCACCCAAATGCCCAGCAGAATGTTTAACCAGCTGGCGCTGCTGCCGTTCGAACTTCGGCGCGTCCCGATTTGATTGGGATCCATACTTAATCCCCCCTTTCCTTTTTCAGGCGCAAGAACGCGAATTCTCGCTTCCCACCACTAGTTCGGCTGCCGATTCTGCGAGCGGGCGCCTGACCGGCGGACTGGCCTTCACGAGAACAGAGCGATGGGATGCAGAAAAGACCTGGGGACATCCCTCTCGACTCTTTTGATAGTCGTACCCTACTCGGGCCGATAATCCTGTGACAATAAATTGAAACCGCGCTCAACATGAAATTCGATCCTGAAAAGAATCCCCTCAACCGAACAACACCGCATGGGAGGGCGAGTTCACTGAAAGGACTTCGAGCCGCAGGTAAAACGCGCGACGCACATATACGCTGAGACAAAGTATGGAAATTCCAGGATGGCTCTTCACGGTTTCGATCATCGCGCTGGGGATGGCCGCTCTCTGCGCGATTGTCATCCTCTTCGATATTGTAATCGGCCACCGGCAGCACATGTGGATCATGAATGTTGTATGGCCTGTCACCGCTTTATGGGCGGGACCAATCGCGTTGTGGGGCTATTTCAAATTTGGACGACTTTCCACTCACCGGGCGATGCAAGCGGCCAAAGAACGCGGCGAAGAACCGCCTGCGAAAAAGAAATCGTTCGCTGCGGACGTGGCGCTGGCTGCAACGCATTGCGGCGCCGGCTGCACCCTTGGCGACATCATTGCGGAGTGGATCGTGTTTTTCTTTCCTCTGGTCCTTTTTGGACAAAAGGTTTTCGGCACCTGGGCACTGGACTTCGGCTGTGCGTTTATCCTCGGGATTGCGTTCCAGTATTTTACCATTAAACCGATGAAGAATCTTCCGGTTGGCAAAGCCTTCATCGCCGCGCTGAAAGCCGACACGCTTTCACTCACTGCGTGGCAAATAGGGATGTACGGGTGGATGGCGATCGTGATTTTCGTGTTGCTCGGAGAAATTCCAAAAACCAATCCGGTGTTTTGGTTCATGATGCAGATTGCGATGGTGACAGGATTTCTCACGAGTTATCCGGCAAACTGGTGGCTGCTCAGACAGGGAATTAAGGAAAGAATGTGAGAACAAGAAACGACCTGCGCTAATTCTTCCACGCGCAGGAGCTGAGAATTTTACGATCTAACTATGTGCAGCCATCATTACGACAGGAACAGCAAGAGAACGATTTTTCGATAGAGAAATACGGCGCCCGGACGACTGAGAAGGAAGAATGCGACGAACGATTGCTGGCGGAATACGCTTTCACACTTGCATTTTTCATCGCAAGCGTGGCGGTGTTGACCGGTGTTGCGCGCCAGCAGAACCGGTTCCCGAAACGTTTTGGTCCTTTTGATTTGGCATTGCTGGGAGTGGCGACGCACAAATTGAGCCGGCTCTTGGCGAAGGATCGAATCACAGGAATTTTTCGGGCACCGTTTGTGAGTTATATACGTAGCGCCGGCGCGGGCGAGGTGGAAGAAGAGCCGCGCGGGTGCGGCATTCAACGGGGGATTGGAACCCTCGTTTCGTGTCCTTATTGCATGGGACCGTGGTCGGCCGCAGCGCTTGCATTCGGATTTTTGTTTGCGCCCCGTGTGACGCGATTCTATGCAGGGGTTTTGGGTAGCGTTGCCATTTCGGATTTTTTACATCGCGCCTACGTGGCGGCAAAAGGGAACAGCTAATACCAGGGAAAACGGGATGCATAAGCAGACCGATCTGGACACGATCGAACTCGAGGTGGAGTTGCGGGCGAATTTGCGCGGCGAAGTGCGTTTCGACGACGGCAGCAGGGCGCTTTACGCTACGGACGGATCGAACTATCGCCAGACGCCGATCGGCGTCGTCTTACCACGAAATATCGATGACGCCATCACGGCAATCACCATCGCACGCAAACATGGCGCGCCGATCACTAGCCGTGGGTGCGGGACCAGCCTTGCCGGACAATGCTGCAACGCGGCGGTCATCATAGACATGTCCAAGTATCTCAACCGGGTCCTTGAAATCGATGCCAAAGAAAAACTGGGGCGCGTAGAACCGGGCACAATCCTCGACGATCTGCGCCACGCCGCGGAAAAGCATCAATTGACTTTTGGGCCCGACCCGGCCACGCACAATCATTGCACCTTAGGCGGAATGATCGGCAACAACTCGTGCGGCATTCATTCGGTAATGGCCGCTTTTTCCGGCAATGGAGCGCGCACCTCGGATAACGTGCACGAACTTGAGATCCTCACTTACGATGGCGAACGGATGCGCGTCGGCGCAACCAGCGAGGACGAACTGGAACAAATTATCCGCAGCGGCGGACGCCGCGGCGAGATTTACCGGAAACTGCGCGAGCTGCGTGACCAATACGCGCCGGCAATCCGCGAAAAATTTCCCAACATTCCGCGGCGCGTTTCCGGATACAATCTCGACGAATTGTTGCCGGAAAATGGCTTCAATGTCGCGCGATCGCTTGTCGGTACAGAGGGTACCTGCGTAACAGTGCTCGAAGCAACCCTCTGTCTTCTCGACAATCCGAAAGTGCGCAGCCTGCTTGTGCTGGGATATCCCGATGTTTACAGCGCCGGCGATCATGCCCCGGAAATCATGAAGCACAAACCAATAGGTCTCGAAGGAATCGATGACGTGCTGATTGGTTACATGAAAAAAACCGGGATGCATCCGGAGGACATTCAGCTTCTGCCCGAGGGAAAAGGATTTTTGATGGCGGAGTTCGGCGGCGACTCCAAGCAGGACGCCGATGAGAAAGCGCGCGCCGTCATGGAGGCCCTGAAGAAAAATGGCAACCCGCCGCACATGAAACTTTTCGATGACAAGTGGGAGGAATCGAAGGTTTGGGAAGTGCGCGAATCCGGGCTGGGCGCGACGGCGTTTGTTCCCGGACTCGACGATACCTGGCCGGGGTGGGAAGATTCGGCCGTTCCGCCCGATAAGGTCGGTCCGTATCTGCGGGATCTGCGCAAGTTGTTTCGCAAATACGATTATAGTGCCTCGCTCTACGGTCATTTCGGGCAGGGCTGCATTCATTGCCGGATCCCATTCGATCTCTATACGGCGGCGGGCATCAAAAAATACCGGGCGTTTGTCGATGAAGCGTCCGATCTGGTGCTGAGCTATGGCGGTTCGCTTTCCGGCGAACATGGCGACGGCCAGGCGCGTGCGGAGTTGCTCCCGAAAATGTACGGGCAGCAGATCATGGAAGCATTTCGCGAATTCAAATCGATCTGGGATCCGCAATGGAAAATGAACCCCGGCAAAGTGATCGGCGCTGATGCTATTACGGCAAATTTGCGTTTGGGCAGTGATTACAATCCGTGGCAGCCGCCGACTTATTTTCAATTTCCATCGGACAAAGGCAGCTTTGCTAGGGCGACTCTGCGCTGCGTGGGAGTGGGAAAATGCCGGCGGCTCGAAGGTGGCACAATGTGCCCGAGCTTCATGGTCACTCGTGAGGAGAAGGACACGACGCGCGGCCGTGCGCATTTGTTATTCGAGATGTTGCGCGGGGAAACAATCGGAAAAAATGGCTGGCGCGATGAAAGCGTAAAAGAGGCGCTTGATCTCTGCCTGGCGTGCAAAGGCTGCAAGGGCGATTGCCCGGTCAATGTGGACATGGCCACGTACAAGGCGGAATTTCTCGCTCATTACTACAAGGGCCGTATCCGGCCGGTGCACGCCTATGCTTTTGGATTGATCCATATCTGGTCGCAACTTGCGCAGATTTCGCCATCGCTGGTGAACTTCGTCAATCGTGCGCCGCTAGTCAGCAATTTGGTCAAAGGTCTGATGGGCGTGGCGCCGCAACGAGAGATTCCTGGTTTCGCCGCGGAGTCGTTCAAGAGCTGGTTTGCTCGCCGGCCGGTGCACAACCAAAACAAACCGCGCGTGATCTTGTGGCCGGACACCTTCAACAACTATTTTCATCCGGCGACCGCGAAAGCCGCGGTGGAAGTGCTGGAATCCGCCGGTTTCCAAGTAGTTTTGCCGAAGCAGGATCTTTGCTGTGGGCGGCCACTTTACGACTACGGCATGCTTGGCACTGCGCGGCGCTGGGTTTTGCAGATCCTTCATTCGTTAGCTGACGAGATCGAGGCCGGTGTGCCGATCGTAGGGCTCGAGCCCAGCTGCACGGCGGTATTCCGTGACGAGATGTATGAGTTGTTCCCGCAGAATGAAAATGCGCGTCGCGTGAAACAGCAAACGTTTACTCTGGCGGAATTTCTCGAGAAACATGCGCCGGGTTACCAGGTCCCAAAACTCGAACGCAAGGCGATCGTACATGGACATTGTCATCACAAGGCGGTGATGAAGCTCGATGCCGAGGAAAAGCTCCTGAAGAAAATAGGGCTTAGATATGAGCTCCTCGATTCCGGTTGCTGCGGAATGGCCGGCGCATTCGGATTCGAGGCCGATCACTACGACGTCTCTATTGCCTGCGGCGAACGCGTGCTGTTGCCTGCCGTGCGCGCTGCTGCGAAGGACACCATCGTCCTGGCCGACGGATTTAGTTGCCGTGAACAGGTAAAGCAGTGCACCGATCGCGTTCCACTTCACGTCGCGGACTTGCTAAAAATGGCGATTGATCACGGGCCGCGCGGGCCGGCCGGGAATCTTCCCGAATTGAACTACATTACTCATCCGGCGCCCCCGGCGTCTCCGGCGAAAGTATTATCGGTCCTGGCAATTGCCGCGCTCGGTTTGGCCGCTGTCGGGGGAATTTTTTCAAAACGAAAAAGATGAACGCTCAAACAGTAATAATTACCGGAGCGTCGGCCGGTGTCGGTCGAGCTACGGTGAGAAAATTTGCCCGGCACGGCGCGCGAATTGGTTTGCTCGCGCGCGGAGTGGATGGCCTGGAAGCCGCGCGCAAGGAAGTAGAAAAGCTTGGAAGCCGCGCATTAGTTGTTCCTACGGACGTGGCGAATGCGGACCAGGTCGAAAAAGCGGCTGCTCAGGTCGAGGCTGAACTAGGCCCCATCGATATCTGGATCAACGACGCTATGACGTCGGTTTTTTCACCAATCAAGGAGATGACAGCGGAGGAATTTCGACGCGTTACAGAGGTGACTTATCTCGGATATGTTTATGGAACGCTGGCTGCGCTTAAGCGGATGCTTCCGCGCAATCGCGGCGTGATCGTGCAGGTCGGCAGTGCCCTGGCGTATCGTGGGATTCCGTTGCAAGCATCCTACTGCGCGGCCAAACACGCCATCCAGGGTTTCTGTGACTCGCTGCGATGCGAGTTGCTTCACGATAAAAGTAAGGTGCGCGTAACGATGGTGCAGATGCCGGCCTTGAACACGCCGCAGTTTGGCTGGGTAAAAAGCCGATTGTCGCGCAAAGCGCAACCGGTCCCGCCGATTTATCAGCCCGAAGTTGCAGCGGAGGCAATTTATTTCGCGGCGCACAATCCGCGGCGCGAATTTTACGTGGGCGTTCCATCAGTGAAAGCGATCGTTGTAAACAAAATCGCACCTGGTTTGCTCGATCACATTCTGGCGCGCACCGGTTACGATTCGCAGCAGTATGATGGCGCCAAAGATTCGAATCGCCCTGATAATTTATGGGAGCCGGTTCCCGGTGATCACGGCGCGCACGGCGCCTTCGACGCACGTGCGCGAAACTGGAGTCCACAATTGTGGACAAGCGAACATCGCGCCTGGATTGCGGTTGGTGTGATGGCGTTGGTAACTACAGCTCTTGTTGCGCTCTTTAAAAGAGAGTGACAAAAGATACCAAATCACATTAAGAGCATGAAACAGATCCGGAGTTTCCTCTTGTTGATGCTCGAAAGCGTTCACTTCACAACGTAGAAAGCGCCGAGGATTATGCCGAAGGTTACATGCGCGATCAGGACTGAAATGGGCGTGCGGATGCCGTAGTGCAGGCCGAGGAAACCGGGCGGCTCCAGTCGTCGCTCGATGGTCGGGCCATATTGCTCGTTGGCAATGCGAGGATGCAAGGCGGGCATGGCTGGCAATAACACCGCTAATACGAAGAGCGCCTGCAAAATCCCAATCAAAGCCCCGATCCACCATGTCGATCTTCGCAAAGATTCGAAGATCGCGACGTAAATCAGCGAAACGATCCAGCCATTTAGAAAGTGGATAAAAATTCCGATCAATTTTGCCCGATCACGGTTGGGAGTAAAAATAGTTCCCAGCAGGTACGGCACATTCATCCGCGTCAGACCTAGTCCCAGGCTTCCGGCCTGGATAGATGTCAGCGCGATGGTGGCGATAAAACCCCACAAAAGCCAGCTGCTCCAGTTCATGTTCTAACATACTCTGTGATTGGCGGGAACGTCGAGAATTCGGCTGCGTGGACTAACGGGTTGGTGTTGGTCAATTCTCAGTTTGCGCCGTCCGGTCTCCGGGTCACCTCGCCCTTTAAGGGAGAGGGGCGGGTGAGGGTTACGCCTTGATCAAACGACACAGTTGGGCATTGACCCATCACGTCCCGCCTTCGCTCGGCTACGGCGTGGCAGGCAGTCCTCTCCCCTTGGCTTTAGGGGAGAGGCGGTTCACGACCCGAACCGATCAGCGCACCTCCAAAAACCGACAATCAACCGGCGCTACTAAACGAACTCATTCCAACAATCCGATCAGCGACTCGCGTGAGCAGAATGTCGCTGCTCGATCTCACGCAGTTCAAGTGCCGCGCTGATGAGCGCAAGATGTGTCAGTGCCTGGGGAAAATTTCCCAGAGCGTCGCCCGTTTCAGGATCGATCTCCTCTGAGAAGAGCCCGACATCATTGCTGTATCCCAGCACCGTTTCGAACACGCGGTGCGCTTCGTCCAAATCTCCACGGCGCGCAAGAAAGTTGGCTTCCCAAAAAGCGCACATCCCGAAGCAGCCTTCGTTTTTCGTCTCCGAACGATTGTCTCGATACATGAGGCCGATGCCCGGACATAACTCTTTGCGCAAGCGGTGATAAGTTTGCTGCATTCGGTGGGACTTCGCGTCCTCGAAACCGTAAAGCGCCAGTAGCATCACGCTGGCATCGACTGCCTTTCCATCGAAGACTTGGGTATAAGCCTGCATTTTTTCGCTCCAGGCGTGGTGCTCGATTTCTTTTCGAATCTGGTCCCGGGTTCCTTGAATTTTCTCCAATGGCAGGTTCTCGATCTGCCCGCGGCGTTGCAAACTGATCAACCGATCGAGCGCAACCCAGCACAACACACGCGATTGCGTGTAAAGCTGCGGTTTGCCTCGCTGTTCCCAGATTCCATGGTCGGGCTGCCGCCAGTTTTGACAGAGGTATTCTCCGTAACCGCAAAGCATCTTCTGCGTGGTCCGATCCAGATTCTCTTCGCCAGAGAGGAAGTGGGATACTGCGTCAATGACTTCGCCGTAAACATCGAGTTGAAGCTGTTCGTCAGCTGCATTGCCATGGCGCACCGGCCGGGAGTCGGCGTAGCCGGAGAGATGTGTAAGAACCTCTTCACGCGGGCTATCATTGCCATAGACGTCGTAAAGCGGTTTCAACAGTGGTCGGGTGAGTCGAGTAGCGTGCAACAACCAGCTGAGAAACGCTCCCGCATCGCTATAGTATCCCAGGCTGGAAAGAGCGCGCACGGCCAGCGCAGCGTCCCGAAGCCAGCAAAATCGGTAGTCCCAGTTTAAATCTTCGCCGACTTGTTCCGGCAACGAGGTTGTAGGCGCGGCAACCAAGGCGCCTGAGGGAGCAAACGACAAAAGCGCCAGGACCAATGCGCTACGAATGACCTGTTTGCGATAAGGTCCGTCGTAATTGGCGCGCGCTGCCCAGCGCTGCCACCAATCAACGGAAAGCTTCAGTTTTTCACCAACCAACTTTTCCAGCGACGGAAGCACAGCCGGGGCTTCCTCTGAGTATGTGAGCGAGAATGAAAGAGATTCGCCCTGTCGTAGCCGGGGTTCTCCGCATAAACCGCCATTTTTGCCTGGTCTTAATTCGATTTCGCTCCGTAAACTTAGCAAATCTTTCCCCACGTTAATGCACCATCCGAGCTTTCGGCTGTTCCGCATACAAGGATTTGTTCGTCCGTAATCCGGGCGCGGATGAAAATCGATGAGCATGGAAACCTCGCCCTCTTCGCAGCTAATTTGCCGGATGATTTCGTTCTCCGCCCAGAGTCTTCGGCCTTTTTCTTCCTCAGTCGTAACCGGCATGAAATCGGTAGCCACAATTCTTCCCGAGGCGGTGGAGAATACCGTTTGGAGAACATTCGTGTTCTCAATGTATTGGCGAAATGCTTGTGATTCTTCAGTGGGCTGAATCGTCCACCGGCCACCAATTTTTCGATCGAGAAGCGCTCCGAATATTGAGGGACTGTCAAATCGCGGCCAGCAAAGCCAATCGAGCGAACCGCGTTTCGAAATCAGCGCTGCGGAACGACGGTTGCCGATGATCGCGTAATCCTGAATTTTCGGAGGCTGTGTACTCACGTGTCCCTAACAAATATCGCAGGTCGAAATCCCGCTAGCTGGACAAATGCTTCCCGACTGCTCCGGATTCGAGCAGTGATCGCGCGAATTCGCCTGTCCGATTTACAAGATCGGGGCACCCGGCAAGCATTTCAATTAGCCCGACAACGGCGCTGCCAATCACGGCCGCGTCCGCAAAACGCCATACTTCCCGAGCTGTTTTGAAGTCGAGATCCCGAAGCTGACTGCGACGGGCAAATCACTTACGCTTCGCGCCCGCCTAACAAGCGCTTCCGCGTCGCGCGGGTGCGATGCTATAGGAATGGTTGCTCGCCGCGGAGTACATCATGGCTAAGGGCGATTACAACTTGATACGTCGATCACAAATATTGATCGCGTTGGTAACAGCGACGTTACCAAATCTGTAAATCTATCGAAAGTTGAGTGCCGCCGTTGCTGTGCGCTGTCTCGAAACGTTTAGAGATATGCGCGTAGAAACAACATTGGCCACTCTTTGCTCAATCTTTGTTGCCGAATGTTTCGTTGTGTCCGCCCTGGCAATCGAAGTAACAGAGCCGGCGGGAGCTGCACACGGCTATCCCGGCTTGTGCGAGATCAATGGAAAGAAACTCGCTGACGGCGAATTCCGGCAATGGATCGAGAACGACCGGCTGCATGTCGTTATCACTCATAAATTTTCCGCCGGCGAGGTGTATGAGGAACGCGCGCAATTTCGACAACAACCAGAGCTGATTCAGGAAAAATGGTCCTGGAAAGAATCGAAACACGGGAGATCACAGCGTGAATTCGCTGTGGATTTTCTAACTGGACTCGCCAACGCACACATCCGCCAGGATAACAAGGATGTGTCCAAAAAGATTGATATTAAACCGGGTAGGACGTTTGCCGGCTTTGGGTTCAGCCTTGCTTTGAGCAATCTGCGCAAACGCCTCCTGAGCGGCGAACAAGTTCAGTTAAAGGCAGTCGGCTTTTCGCCGTTCCCAACACTTGGACCCCAAGTTGTAACAGTAACAATCTCCCACGGCGGCGTTGATCGTATGAGAATGTCGGGGCGCTCACTGAAGGGCGATCGCTTCGTGATTCATCCGGAAATTCCGTTCATTGCGAAATTCTTTGTTGAGGTGCCAGACACCAAGATCTGGCTGACCAATCCCGCGCCTGCGGGGTTTCTGCGATGGGAAGGCCCTATCGTGCTGCCGACCGATCCAATGATTCGTGTCGATCTAATTTCAGGTGAAAAGAGCGGACCGGCGGAGTCTGCGGGAAGTTAGGCGTGAACGAACATTCTTGCTTCACAATGTTTACATCAGGGAGCTAGCATTATTCCCATGGAAGACCCGAAATTTTCCTCGGTTTTGATTTTTCTAATCGGCAATTTCTTTGTGACGTTTTTTATTATCGGTCTGATTGCTGCAGGAATATCGCTAGTTAAGAAGCCAAAACCGCTGGGAATTAGCACAGTTGGGGAAGCATTTCTTTCTTACTATCTGCTCTTTGCGATCGGGATAAACAATCTGGTGAATTTTATGTTCCATGTTTTCTTTGGGGACATAGCGGCGAAGTTTATCGGATGGGAAAACAGCCCGTTTCAGGCAGAGGTCGGATTTGCGAGTCTCGGTGTGGGAATCGCGGGAGTCCTCGCGTTCAAGGCCAGCCTGCCTTTTCGTTTTGCAACTCTGATCCCGCCAACGTGCTTCTCATGGGGCGCCGCCGGTGGTCACGTTTACCAGATGATCGTAGCGCACAATTTCGCGCCAGGTAATGTGGGACTCGTTCTTCCAATCGACATAATAATGCCGTTTGTCGGACTCGTGTTCTTGTGGCTCTCATATAAACATCCCACAGCGGGAACAGTGAATCACAAACTGACCTAGCGCCATCGCTTTAAGGGCCTCAAGTATGAAGATTGGCGCAAAGCTTTGAAGGAAGCGGTGTGATACTCTCGTCCGGCGGGCGCGTTGGTAGTACTAATGTCCGTCCAACTATCAAGGACAGGATTGTATTTGCCCCCTGTGTTCAACCAGTGACTGATGCCATCAAAAGAATACCCGCCCCAGACGATCATTTCATTACCGGTCCAGATTGCGGTATGTGACTGTCGCTCGGAGGGCGCGTTGGTGGTACTGGTGGCTGTCCAGCTATCAGTGCTGGGATTGTATTTCCCGCCAGTGTTGAAGCGGTCGGCGCCGTTCCAGCCGCCCCAAACGATCATTTCACTGCCAGTCCACACTGCCGTGAAGTCCTCTCGTGGAGAGGGTGTGTTGATGGTGCTGGTGGCTGTCCAGCTATCAGTGCTGGGATTGTATTTCCCGCCAGTGTTGAAGCGGTCGGCGCCGTTCCAGCCGCCCCAGACAATCATTTCGCTGCCGGTCCACACTGCTCTATGGGAGATGCGCGCGGAGGGCGCATTCATCGTCGTAGTAGCTGTCCAGCTATCGGTGATCGGATTGTACCTCCCGCCGGTATCCAAATAGCCGGGGGGCGGGACACGGAATCCGCCCCAGATGATCATTTCATTGCCCGTCCATACTGCCGTGTGACCAAGTCGCGCGGCAGGCACATTGACCGTACTGGTCGGTGTCCACGTATCGTCGCTGCATCCGTTCGGTCGACTTCGATATTGCGGGAAGGATATACCTATTGATTGCGCTTCTTCCGTGCGGAGATTTCAATAATTGCTGATGATTGCTTGAAAGGTCTTTACAAAACGCTCAGTCAACACCGGCCTAGCCAGACATTCCGCGATCACAAAGGGATCGTGGTCGAGCGCTTCAAAGAGTTCACGCAACACTTCGGGCTGTTTGGTGTGCTTTGCCATGCGATCCATCTCTGCTTGCAATTGCTCGGCGAGTGATCGGCCGATTCCAGTAATCCTCCAACGCTTGCGAGTTGCGTAGATAATCCGCGACTTTCTCTTCCAGTCTCCGCTTGAGGCATAACCGTATCGAGCGATGGCTTTGCATCGGGACGCTCTTTCGGCCACATCCGATGACGCCAGTAAACTTCCTCGATCGCTCGTTGATAAGCCACGCGTTCTGCAAATGTGAGCGTTCTTTGAAGATCGTTAGCTGGCGCTTCGGAACGGAAGAAAGCCAGTAATGTTCCCGTCACGATAGAACATGCGGCTGCGCAAAGAAGCAGGACGAGTAATGCGCGGGGAACCGAGAAAGCCAGACTGAGAGTACTGGTTCATATGTTTCTTTCTCCTCTCTCGGCGGTTAATCCAGGGGTCTCAGGCTTTCAACGGTGAAAAGGCCGAAAGCCTTGCTGACAAAAAATTGGCCTCGGCGAATCCAACTCTGTGCTTCCTTAGGGCGTCGAGGATCTCAACAATCGAGAAGACTGTCAAGCATCATTGCCCAAAATATTCCACATCCGGAATAACTGCTCGGTCAGGCTGGCGATGTGCGCAGCTCGCTCGAACGCCAACTTGGTAAATTTCTGCGCAAACGACGCGGTGAAATGACCTATGCGCAGTTTTCACGCCCGCTCGGTCTGCCACCTTCCACGCTGCATCGACTCGAGAACGGCGACCAAAGCATCACCCTTCGCGGGCTCCAACAAATCATGAAGCGGCTGAAGTGTAATCTCTCGGATATTTTTGAGACTTGAGCAAAATCGGGCTGCCAGATCGGCTTGAAATAATGGCCGGTCCGAGGTGTTCGGCTTCTCCGACCGAAGGTTAGCCATGGCGAAAGACATGTCAGAAGAATTGCCGAAGGCGCTGGAGTTTGAAAACGGCCCGCTCTCGGTCGATTACGACGGGAAGGCGCGTCGGCTCCAAGGATTTAAATCTGCGGCTAACGTCGATGAATTGCCAACGCGTTGAGGACAACGCGTTCCACCTCAGCGCCGCGATGGTTGGGCAGCGCCTGATTCGCGGAATCAGTGGTTCATCTTTGCGGCGGCTTTCATGATCTCAGCCTGCATCACCGGCATGATGTCTGCCATGTACGCACCAAATTTTTGCATCGCCGATTTTCCCACAGGTGAGCCGTAAAAATCGGCCAACGCCTTCAGCTCGTCGGTGGTGAAATTTTTTACCATCGCGTCGATCATAGCTTTGGATAACGCGGCAATATCGACTTGTGTCGTCATTATTTTCTTAAACTGCTCCCTTTGATCTGCCGGAAGGTTCGCAGCCATTTTATCAGCCATGTCCTCGAACAGCGCCTTTGGCGGGCTAACCTGGAGATAGCGTTCGGCTTCTTTGCGCCGCATTTCAGGAGTATCAGCGGCACTTAAAACCGGAGACCAGGCGGACAATGTAAGGATCAGCAGGAGGGCAAGTTTTTGTTTCATAGTGCGCGACTGATACTGCAGTGCAGACAACAAGGCTATCTTTTTCACGGTTGAAGTTTTGCGGGTTGATGATTTGGAAGCCGCTATTTCTCTTCGATCTTGCAGTATGCATGTTCTCGTTGAGGTGGAACGCGATCTCCGAGCGCGTTGAATCTTCTTTTGAACTTATGTTATGCGTGTCCTTGTTTTGACCGGCGCCGGTGTTTCGGCTGAGAGTGGCATCCCGACGTTCCGCGGCAGGGAGGGCTACTGGCGGAATTTTGATCCGGCAAAACTGGCAACGCCCCAGGCGTTCGCGCGCGATCCGAAATTGGTTTGGGAATGGTATCGCGAACGCAGGCAGCGTATTCGCAACGCACAACCGAACGCTGCGCACAAAGCCATTGCAAAATTGGTGGCATACGCAGACGAATTTCTGCTAGTTACGCAGAACGTGGACGATCTACACGCACGCGCCGGAATTGAGAGGGAGAACATGGTGCAAATTCACGGAGACATCTTTGTTACCCGGTGCGCGCGCTGCGATTTTTCCGACACAGGTAGCGGCGGTTCACCCGAACCGCCTTCCTCCGGGCGATTGAGGTCAATCGCCCCTACCTCAGATAGCGATGTGGATCTCCCACTCTGTCCAAAATGCTACGTACTCATGCGACCGGGGGTCGTCTGGTTCGGCGAACAGCTTCCTTGGGATCAAGTGCAGAGAGTCCAAAAGTTTCTGGATGCCGGAGCTTGCGACGTTGTAATCGTGGCCGGAACCACTGCGACCTTTGGATACATTGTTGAGTGGGCCCTTCAGGCGAGGCGGGATGGTGGTGAACTCATCGAAGTGAATCCTGACGAGACGCCGCTCTCACGATTTGCAACGCGGCTGGTGCGCGAGCCTGCTGCGATCGCGTTGCCGAGGATTGTTGATCAATTGCTTAGCGCAAGGCGATCGAGATTGTAGGGCAACTGCATCGGTTGCCTAACCAATGTTTCGGCAAGCGGAGCGCTTGCCCTACAATGCATGTCGATCTTAGACACCGATCGCGCGTAGATAACGTTCAGCAGATTGCGCAACCGCTGTTTTTGCATCGGCAAGAACATTCGCGTTCCACCACGCTCCGTAAATTTGTTCGAATGCGAATGCCTCGGTTGTTTCGATGATTCGGTGAATCGCGGTTGGGCTGAGCGGAATCAAGTTGGGATAGCTGCGCATGAAACTCACGTGCCGACGATCCTGCACGACTTGAATGATATCGCCCGTGAGCAACGCGCCCTTGCCATCTCCGCCGGCCGGCCAATGCAAAACCGTCCCGCCCTCGAAATGGCCGCCGCAGTGAATCAACGTCAGCCCGTCCCAAAGCGACAGCGTTGCGCCCTCCCAAAATTGAATGCGCGGGCTCTTGCGCATGACCCATTCGCGATCGGCCGAATGCAAAAAGATTTCGGCGTCAAAACACTCCGCCCATTCGATCATCGAAGAGTAGAAATGCGGATGTGAGATCGCGATGGCGCGGATGCCGCCGCGTCTGTTTACCTCGGCGATTGTTTCGCCCTCCAGCAAAGAGATGCAATCCCAGAGCAGATTTCCTCCGGGCGATTGGAGAAGCAGAGCGCGCTGGCCAATCGCAAATTCCGGTTCGGTGCCGATACCCAGAAGCCGTGGCGCTTCCTCTTCGAGACGATTGTGATGATCACTCCTCAGATGTTTGAGCGTTGTCCATTCCTGCCCGGTGTGACGAACAAATTGCCGTTCATCGTCGCAAATTGGACAGCCTGATGGCGGCTCCGCAGTTTTACTAAACTGCGTTCCGCATTGCACGCAGATGAAATTTTCCATCGCTGGAGATTTCGTGTTGGAAATTACTTGTGCGCGGCAAGTATTTGCGCGAAGCGCCACACCTCGTGAAACGTGTTGTAAAGCGGCGTGGGCGCGACGCGGATCACGTTTGGTTCGCGGAAATCGCATTTTACGCCGGCGGCGACAAGCTCGTTGTGCAATTCCCTGGGGTGCTGGTGAGACAGGATCGACAATTGGCAACCCCGGCCATCGGGCTCGCGAGGTGTGATGACGCTAAACTTTGTTGATCCACTCTGCGTTAACAAAAACTCCAAATAGCCCGTGAGTTGAATGGATTTTGCACGGAGCGGTTTCATCCCGCCAGCTTCATCGAAGATCCCCAGCGAGGCGCGAAGTGGCGCCATGGAAAAAATTGGTGGATTACTAATTTGCCAGCCATCGGCAGAAGCAACGGGGACAAACTCCGGCTCGAGGTGCATGCGAAATCGTGTGTTCGGATTATTCCCGAACCAGCCCGCGAGTCGTGGCAGGCCGGTGTTGGTGGCGTGACGCTCATGCACGAACGCGCCGGCAACTGCGCCCGGGCCGGCGTTCAAGTATTTGTATGAACACCATACTGCGAAATCGACGTTCCAATCGTGTAGCGAGACCGGCACGTTGCCGACCGCGTGAGCGAGATCGAAGCCTGCAATAATGTCGTGTTTTTGCGCGGCCGCCGTGATCTGGGCGATGTCGAACAATTGACCGGTGAAGAAGTTTACGCCGCAAAACATCACTGCCGTTAACTGATCACGGTGCCTCTCAATAAGATCGACAATATCTTCGGTCCTGACCGTAGACTCGCCTTTACGGGGACGGGTAAGGACAAGCGCATCCTTTGGATTAAGCTTATGATGCACGATTTGAGTTTTGATTGCGTACGTGTCGGACGGGAACGCCGGTTCCTCCATCAGGATTTTGAAACGCGACTTGGTCGGCCGGTAGAACGTCGCCATCATCAGGTGGAGATTTACCGTGAGGCTGTTCATGCAGATCACTTCGAGCGGCTTTGCTCCAACAAGTCGCGCGGCCGGCTCGCGCAATGCCTCGTGATATGAATACCACGGCGTTCCACTCGCATGGTGAGCGTCCACGCCAAACTTTTCCCAATTATCCAATTCCTCCTCCACGATCGCCCGCGCCGATTTCGGCATGAGACCCAGCGAGTTTCCTGCGAAATAAATGACTGGTTTGCCGTTTTTCCCGAGGGGGATATGGAATTTTTCACGAAATCCGCGCAACGAATCCTCGGCATCAAATTGCAGGGCGCATTCTGCATCGGGGCTGTAATTCATGCTCATGCTCGTAATCGATCGGAATTTGCAGCAAACGTCCAACGCTCAACGCCCAACGTCCAACGCTCAATTCAGAGCTTCTCTCCTGCGCGACCCGCTCTCAACACTCAGCTGTCAACCATCAACTGCTTCCATTCGGCGGTTGCATGAATTCGATTGTCATGCCGTCGGGGTCGCGAACGTAAACGACGCGCTTCCCTGCATTCGGTCCTGTCTTGAGCGTTTGCGGTTTGCCGGCGGCTTTCCAACCGGACACGGCGATACGCTCAAGTATGGCGTCGAGATTGTTGACCAGAAGAGCCACGTGCATCGAACCGACGTCGCACGGTCGAAGATTTACCTTTTTGCGATCGGCAGGCGCGAGGTATTCGAGCAACTCTATCTTGTGGCCGCCCGGTGCTTTCATGACGCCAAGCTTGAGCTCAGCACCTGAGACCCCAGTGATTTCTTTCGCCAGTTCGCCGCTTTGATGCGCAGTGTGTGAAAATTCAAAACCAATGACATCCCGCCAGAATGCCAGAGATCGCTCGAGATTCGAGACCGTGATGCCAGTGTGATCGGCGGAAAGGATTCGAAATTCGCTCGTGTTGCGGTTCATGTTCTTATTGGTCGGGTTGAACTCGATTACAGCGTCTTCGCCACCATCGCCACAGTAAGAACGCAAAGATTGCATTAGTGATCAGTCCAAGAACGCCGATTTCGGGGCCAAATATTGCGGTGTTACGAATGCCGAGCGCCCCGGTTTTTGCGCCGAAACCGAAGAATACGTAAGCAATTCCGTTCCATAAACCATGGCTGCAGCTGGCGACGATGATTGACCCCGACATCCAGCGCAGCATTCCCCAAACCATTCCAATCACCGCCGCGTTGATGAGGTAAACCGGAACTTCGGACGGCGCCGGTCTGAAGTCGGTCTCCAATAGTACGGCAGAGATGTGCCAAAGCGCGAATGCAATGCTGGTGTAGATCAGCATGCGGGATTCACTGATGCCTCTTCGCTTTAGTGATCCCCACAGCCAGCCGCGAAAAAATCCCTCCTCGGTGACGATCGCAATCAGGGCTGTCGCGATTGTCAGGATCAAAAGGTTTGCTACCGTTTTTCCCCAGTTCGTCTTCGAGAGATCGACGGCGCCGGCGAAGGTTGCCGCGATGGCGATCAAAGCGATTACGACCAGCGGATAGAGCAACGCGAGAGCGTAGTCGGCCGGGCTGCCCCACCGGAATCCCATTTCTGAATGAGATAATCGATCGAAGTACCAGAACAGGAACATCAAGGGGAGCAGCATGAAAGCGCTTAGATCCGAAAGACCCGTGGCGTCCATTGTCGTCGTCCCTGCGACCGCAATGGCGACTCCAACGATCGGCAGAGCCAATGACAAACTTGCGGGGTTACGCTCGTCCGCTCCGACGGCGTGCTTCATAACAAAGCTTTCATCAGCGATGAGATGCCGCCGCGAAGACGGTTGGATTCAACTCTGTCACCGCCTGATCTTCGCTATCCTACCGCTGCGATCACTTTGAGTTCGATTGCAATCGGTGTTGGCAGCGCGCGCACTTCGATCGTGGTCCGCGTCGGATTCGGTTTTCCCCGACCGGCAAAATATTCCGCGTAAATACGGTTGTAGATCGGAAAATCCTTTTTCATGTCCGTGAGAAATACAGTGACATCGATGATGTCCTGCCACGTCGCGCCCGCATCTTCGAGCACCACGCGTACATTCTCGAAAACCGCACGACATTGTGTTTCGATGTCGTAACTGATGACGTTGCCTGAAGCATCGAGCGTTGCGCCGGGAATTTCCTTGCTTCCCCGCACGCGCGGCCCGATTCCGGAAAGAAATAACAACTCGCCCACGCGCTTCGCGTGCGGAAACGCGCCCACTGGTTCAGGCGCTCGCTGACTTTCGAAGTTTTCGCTCATGACCTATTTACCGCTGACTATATGGCCTAAGGCAACGCAGATTTTCGATTAGCACAAAAAACGCAATTTAGTGATCCGAGGATTCTCCCGGGGCAATTGCCGGATTATCTTGATCCGACCGACGAAAGCTTGTTACCGGCGGCAGGACTTCCCTGAAAGTGGCGCCATAAATGTCCCAAACAGTAAGAAAGAGTCCACACACGATCGGGCCGACGATGAATCCGATCGGCCCGAAAAGGAACAATCCGCCGAGGGTGCCGATCAGAATGAGAAGGTCCGGCATTTTCGCGTCTCTGCCGACAAGCACCGGTCGCAGGAAATTATCGACAGTGCCGACAACAGCGGCGCACCACGCCGCAAGCAAGGTTGCCGTTAAATACTGCCCGGTGACAAATAGAATGATAACTGCTGGCACCCACACCAGGGCGGCGCCGATGCCGGGAATGATCGAAAGAATCGTCATGATGGTTCCCCACAGAGCCGCTCCATCGATTCCCGCCACCCAAAATGCGACTCCAGCCAACGTGCCCTGAATGACGCCGATTACCAGCGTCCCTTTCACAGTCGCTCGCGTGATTGAGGTGAGCCGGGCGAGCATTCGCGTTTCATCCTCGTCGCTCAGCGGAGTGTAGTAAAAAATCCGTTCAAGAATTTTGTGACCGTCTCTGAAAAAGAAAAACATGGCGTAAAACATCACAAACAAATTGAGAAGGAATGCGGCCGTAGTAGCGGTCATGCGCGACGCAAAAGTGACAAGAAATGCTCCAGTCGTTTTGGCCGCGGTGCCGAGGTGTTGCAACAGTTCGTCCTGGCTTGGCACGTACTTGGCCAGTGCAGGAAATCTTTGCACCAGCCAATCGTGCACGTTGAAGCTACTGGCAGTACCCAGGTGCTGATTCAGCCACGGAAGAGCCTGTTCACTCATCGTCAGCGCCTGTTGCAGGACTATCCCTAAAAATGCGCTGACCGGGCCGAGGCCCAGGACGAGCAACACGAACAAGGTGACTCCCGCCGCGAGTGATGGTCGATCGCCCATGAGTCGCGCAATCCAACGATATAGCGGATGAAATAATCCGGCGAGTAACGCGCCGAGAAAAAGCGATTTGAGGAACGGCCAGGTGACCGCCAGGAACAACACGGAGACCGCCACCACGAGCAACAAGACAAATGCCGTGCGCAAATTCGTGCCGCTTATGGTTGATGGTTCCATGGGTCGGCTCCGATGTCTCTAACCAGGCTAATCTCGGATTTGCCTGATTACACCGTTTCCTTCAACAATCGGTCAAGCCGGTTCCGGCGATGGCCCGAGAGAATTGACAGCTCATCATGCGCTTCCCATGCGAAAACGCACTAACCAGTCAGGCGCTTGTTCGCTTTCGAAGGTGAATGGCGCAGCCATTCTCTCAATTATTATTAAGATCGGACATGTTGGTGCGCGCAGAACCGAAGCGTTTCGCCAATCGCGCACGTGCTTTCATCGCTTCGACTGCCCGATCGCGTGGCGGCGCGTCGGTGACCAGTGAATCGAGCAAATGGTGCGCGGCATGAGCGACCTCATCTACCGCACGATTGAAAGCTGCCTCATTTGCCTTGGAAGGTTCCGTGAAACCGCTCAGCTTGCGGACGAACTGAAGCGACGAAGCCCGAATTTCATCCTCTGACGCGGGCGGACTGAAGTTATGAAGTGTTTTGATGGCTCGGCACATAGAATCGAAGTTTGAATTAACGATGAAGTGAAAGATATCAGACGTCTACAAGCACTTTGACGCCACGAATCCGTGCTAATCGATCAGGCTTACTTCGCTACACAAACATTTTTGGGCTCAGTGAAGAATTCCGCCTTCGCCAAGGCTACGGCGCGACAGGCTCCACGCTTCGCAAGATTGCTTATTTCGCTATACAAATGTTTTTTGCCTCAGTGAAAAAGTGTAGCGCCTCAGTACCGCCTTCACGACCAACGCCGCTTTGTTTCATGCCGCCAAAGGGGACGCGCAGGTCGCGCAGGAGCCAGCAGTTCACCCAAACCGTCCCGGTGTTGATTTGCTCCGCCACCCGATGCGCACGACTCAGGTTTTGGGTCCACACGCTGGATGCGAGCCCGTAGTCGCAATCGTTAGCGTAAATGATCACTTCTTCCTCCTTCTCGAATGGAGTGATCGTTACGACAGGGCCGAATATTTCTTCGCGATTAGTCCGGCATGAAACCGGCAGACCTGTAATGACAGTGGGCGGGAAAAAATATCCGTCACGACAGCGCTCGTTAGGGGATCGTGGTGCGAGGCCGCCAAGCGTTATCTTGCCGCCTTCTTTTTGGGCAAGGTCGACGTAGAATTTTACCTTCTCGAGCTGGGTTTTGTTCACGATCGCGCCTTGCTCGGTTTTCTCATCGAGTGGATCGCCAATTTTCAATTGGGATGCTTCATCGATGAAGGCCTCGACAAAATCCTTGTAAACCGAGCGTTCGACGAACACGCGTGAACCGCACAGGCAAACCTGACCCTGATTTGCGAAAGAGGAACGTACGCTGCCGGCAATAGCAGCGTCGAGGTCGGCATCGGCGAAGATGATGTTCGGATTTTTGCCGCCGAGCTCGAGCGAAACCTTCTTAAATAGCGGGGCGCATGTCTCGGCGACTTTGCGACCTGTGACGGTGCCGCCTGTGAACGAGATAGTGTTGATTTTCGGATGCGCGGTGATTGCGGCTCCGACTTTTGGTCCGGTGCCATGCACGACATTGAGTACCCCTTTTGGCAATTCCGCTTCGCGTGCGATTTCGCATAGCATGTAAGCAGTCATCGGAGTTAGCTCGCTTGGCTTGGCGATGGCGGTGTTTCCAACTGCAATTGCCGGCGCGATTTTCCAGCTCAACAAGTAGAGCGGCAGATTCCACGGCGAGATTAGCCCGGCGATGCCGCGCGGCTGACGCAGCGTGTAATTGAACGCCATATTGTCCGTCATGTGGGCTTCCGATTCGGTATGCAGGATCGCAGTCGCGAAGAATCGAAAATTTGCGACCGCACGCGGGATATCCAATGAGCGCGCCAGCGAAATCGGCTTGCCGGTATCGATTGATTCGGCGCGCGCGAATTTCTCCAGACCGCGTTCGATTAGATCGGCGATACGCAGAATAATTTTTGAGCGTTCTGCCGCCGGCTTCTTCGACCAATCGGCGAATGCTTTCTCAGCCGCCCCTACCGCAAGATCGACATCATGTGCGTCACTGTCGGCGACCTGCGAATACGGTTTTCCTGTCGCCGGCTCGATATTATCGAGGTATTGGTCGCTGCTCGGCTCGGCAAATTCGCCGCCGATGAAATTCTTAATTCGGATCGCCTGGGTGTGCACGACGCAGGCAAATTAATCGATCGTTCAAAGTTCGCGAACGCGAGGGTGCGATTCGCCAAGTTTAGCGATGAGTCAGCAAACCTGAACGCCGAACGTTCAACATACAACGACCAATGTCGAAAGAGAAAAATCGGTGAGGGAGGGATTCGAACCCTCGGTTCTACAGAACGCTCCCACCCTAACGATTCTCCATCGTCAATAGACATTCTATAACATCATTGAACATGGCTGGACGTTATGCAATCTAATTATGCATGGCAAGCATCCATCGTCAGCCGGGCAGACCATATTGGTTCTGCGCATTCTCAGTCTTTGATCTGCAAATGCACAAGTGGAGGCGCGTCTTTCGCTCAACAAAGACGAGCGACAGAAAGCAGGCGCAAGCAATCTGTCGCACATGGGAGAAAGCGGCGATCAAAGCGCACAACGGCAAGCTGAGCGCGGATGCTGCGCGTGAAGTGATCGCGCAAGGTGTGAGCGACGTTTTCACGGCGGCCAATATCGAATCGTTGGAAAGCGCAACCATTAAATCGTGGTGCGAGAAGTGGCTTGAAACAAAGTCAATCGAAGCTGAGCAATCCACACACGAGCGGTACAGGCGTATTATTGAGCGGTTTCTTGAATCCGTGGGGACCAAGGCCAATCGCGATGTCTCCACATTGCAGACGCATGACGTTGCGCGGTTCCGTGATCGAGAAGCGAAAGAGCGTGCCAGAGCGACGGCGAACCTGAGTCTCAAAGTTCTGCGCGTCTGTTTTGGCGAAGCTGAGAAGCAAGACTTGCTCACGGTCAATCCGGCGAAGCGTGTGAAGCTTCTCAAGTCGAGTAAGGAATCCCGGCGACGCGCATTCACACTTGAGGAAGTTAAACGCATCCTGAAAGCCTGCGGGAATAACGTGGAATGGCGTGGCATGGTTCTTTTCGGTTTGTATCTTGGCCAACGCTTAGGGGATCTGGCGAAGCTCACGTGGTGCGCAGTCGATTTGGATTCCGGCGAGATTGCGTTTACCACGCGCAAGACAGGGCGGAGAATCGTTCTGCCGCTTGTACAACTATTGATTGATTATCTGAGCGCCCTGCCAGGCACCGACAACCCGAATGCTTACATCTTCCCCAAAGCGGCAGCGCACAAGCGTATTAATTCATTGTCCAACCAGTTCCGCGACATCCTATCGGATGCTGGACTTGTGGAACCACGCGGACACCGAAAGACAAAACAGGGGCGCGCACAAGCGCGGGAGACAAGCGAGGTTTCATTTCACTCGTTGCGCCATAGTGCGGTGACGATGTTGAAGGCAGCGGGTGTGTCCGACTTTATCGCACGCGAAATCGTAGGGCA
The DNA here is from genome assembly GCA_963753675.1 of uncultured Verrucomicrobiae bacterium. Classification (GTDB taxonomy): domain Bacteria; phylum Verrucomicrobiota; class Verrucomicrobiia; order Chthoniobacterales; family UBA10450; genus Udaeobacter. The sequence goes on from CAVWCZ010000002.1 coordinate 517,700, forward strand.
CGAGAGCGCCGCGGTTTCGCGCCAATACACACATGTCACGACGGACGACAAGCGCACCGCTATGCAAAGGTTGCCGGACGTGACGAACATCTGAGGCAAGGCAGTAGGGCCGTTAGCCCTCTTTTTGCGCGGGTTTTCGCAGTGTTGCGGATGCTGGGCATCCCTGCAGTCCAGCATTTGCGGCACCTCGCAGAGAATTGCGCACCTTTGTAGCAAAATTTTAGCTCGCGCTTTCGACCATTGTGAAGGCGCGCAACACCAAGTCCTCGGGTACACGGACTTCAGATCGGTTCCCCGCAAATCGCGAGGTATGGGTTTCGAATGCCATCATCAGACACCGATTTAAGATTATAGACCACACATGCCAGACGCGACAAGCACACCGCGTGCACAAACGCGCCGAACTCAAAAGCCCCTGGGTCCGATGTAGGTGATCGATTTATTCCACACCTCATCGGCGGCCAAGCGGCCCAAAGCACGGCCTGCCACATCATCGCTTTCGAAGTGGATGCCGCCGTAGCGGCGAGACATGCCGGCCTCGTCCGCCGCTTGGGTAAATGTGGCCCAGAAGAGCACCACTGGGACCCTTGGCGTTAGCCCACGCTCGATGATGGACGAGCCCGGCTCCGCGGTGAAGGACTGTCCGAAGTCATCGCTTCCTGTGAAGCGTTTCAGGATCTCTGCGGCGGCGGCACTGAATGCGCTGTGGCCAGAGACGTAGCTCGGGAACGGAGGTGTGGGCAGGTAACTTCTGAAGTCTTTGCAATCGATAACTTTCGTGCCTAATCCGGGTCCGGCCCAGGCCACGATCTTTCGGTTGCCCATGAGCCCGCGGATGACGGTGATTGGACGAACCGAATCTGTATACCGTTTCGTGTCCCATGCAGCTATGCCAGCGTCCATCAAGGCGTTTCCCAGAACGAAGAACATCTCGACCGCGTGGTCTAAGCTCTGTTTGTCACGGCGGGAGATTGACTGGGCGATCGCGTTCCAGTGGCCCGGTGGAGTGACTGTCGCGGGGCCATCCGCCCAATACTCGGCAATCACTTTCTCCCGGTCGCCCAGGTGCGCGGAGAGCTCGATAATGTCAAGAGCTTGTTTCCAGTACGACCCACTGGGATAGGCATGCGGTCCCCGCGCCAGCGCATAAGACCGGAGCTGTGCCCCCGAAGTCAAAGCGAAGGGCACGATCAATCCCCAATGAGGCATTCGCCAACTCTGCGGCACACCATTCGTGACCAGGGGTTGCCAGCGATCGGGATTGTTCAACATGCCTGTGCGATTGGCAGGCGTATAGCCCGTGTAGTCGGAATAGGGGCCTGGATGTAGATCGCCTAACTGATTAGAGCCATCTTGATGGCGCAAGTCGAGCACGGCCTGGCATGCAACGTTGCCTATCCCGCTTGGGGTGCGAACATCGGTTGAGGCGTCTCGAGGATCGTAGCCCAAGCTTTCCATGAGCGGATCGAGGAGCGTTGGCTTCTGACTGGGAAAGAGATCGGACAGAGCTCGATAGGCGGCGTAGCTGATCGCCTTTTCTCGATTGGCGGTGGTGCGCTCAGATCTCTCTCGACGCAGGCTGCCGCCCAGCCGCGTTCCGTTCGCTGTCTCGTCATAGGCCGCCCAAGCGTCAAAGATGCAAGTGTGCGTGATCGCAAAGGCGCGAGAGGCGATAGTGGGGGTTGCTCTGGTCGCCAGAATAGAATCGTTGATAGCCTGATTCCAGCGCAGGACGAGATCGCCTTGACCCGACGGCTGTGCGCCTGCCGTGCGGACAAGATTGAGCACCAGCGTCGAGAGAAAAACGGCTGGGACGATTATGCTTTTCCCCATGCGCAAGGAGAGAGCGAAGTGAGGAAAAGGCATCTGGCTCTTCCAATTCAGCGGATTCATCCAAAAACGGCTATCGCAAGCGCGCAGATACGCGTTCTGTCTTGAGGGTCTCCACCCTTCCGGATGCGCCGGCAGCCGTGTAGACCGCGACGACATCCAACTCTGTTTCGCTCTCGATCACGATGAATCCATCAGTGAAATCAGACCTTACGTCCAGACGATCGAGGAGCTGCGCGCAGTCGATCGAGCTCGCCTCATCCGGGCCCAGTTTGAAATCCACGAACCGTGAGATTGGCCCAGGCTTTCCGGGTAGTGCTACGGCGACCTTGAACCGGGCGGTAACGCGCCTTTCGCCAGGGTTGTGAAGGTTGACGGTCGTGAAGTAATGGCCTGGTGCGAAACGACCATCCGACTTCTCTTTCGCGGACTTCGTCCCCCAGAAGAAATCGATCGCGCGGCGGAACCAACCGCGCGAATCCGAACAACCGCACAGCACCTTCACCGCGTACTGCAAGGCCAGGCGACTCGTGCTGGTGAGCTCCTTTGGGCCGATGAACAGCCCGAGGCCTTTGTCGCTCGTGCACACCCGGAGCTCCGTGGCGAGAACGCTGATGATCTGGTTCCCTTCCACCGTGATGTCCCGCGGGTTTTGGCTTGCCGGGCAACTCGATGGACCCGGGACGCCGGGCGCTTGGAAAGCGTTCATTACCGCGTTCGCGATCTGCGCGGCGCTCTCACCTGCCTCGGTCTTGACCTTAACGGAGCACGCCCCCAGGGGGGACCGCTCAAGAACGGTCAGCTCGCCGCCGGCCGCGCCTCCGGAAGGTGTATCGAGCTCGATCTTCATCACAGCAACCTGATTGCGCAAGGGCGAACCGATTCCGGAGACATCGAAACAGGTGTTTGTGGCCGCGCCGGCCTCGGCTCGGATCGCCGTGAACAACTGCCCGCCGACGGCGTTCGGGGCTTGAATCTTCAAGTTAGGCGGGCTTTCGAGCAGGTCCTCTCCTTTGACGGCCTCGGGAGGCACGCCGCTCACGATCGCAGTGACGGGTTCCTGCTGGCACGCCGTGCTGTTATTCACGGCATCGCGAGCCTTGAGAAGCGCCTGCAGGGGGGTATCACCGGCGCTCAAAGAGACCTTAGCTGTACATAGTGCCCGCGTGCCATCTCTTCCCTGAATCGTCGGAATTAGCTCGAAGGACGCGGCCTCGGCCAACGGCACGGAATTGGGCGCCGACAGCGCCGTCGATGGGGCAGACAGCAGCTTCGATGAGTCGGGTGCTACGCCGGATCCCACCTCCCCTCCGCCTCCACCCCCACCTCCCGTAGGCATACCGGATAGACCCAGAACGCTGCTCGGAGGATTCGCTTGAGCGGGACACCCCAAGATGTGATCAATACCGACCTGCGTTCCGCATGTCACCGTCACGCTGGTTATGGGGTTACTAGGTGGGTTGCAAGCCGCAATCGTTTTGCCGCCGATACAGCTTCCGTTAAAGCAAGCCCAGGCTACCGGTTTGCCGTTATAAAAGTTGTTCTTGCTGGTGACCAGCTGTCCTGAATTGTCGAACGTGATGGTCCCGCCCATGACGTCCGTGGTCGAAGACGAGCAGACGGCTCCATTTTGTTGAATGATCTGCATCGTGCACGGGGATCCGACCGGGTTAGAGAGGCTGCCCACGAAACCAGTGCCATAGACAGGGATGTCCCAGATGTCGTTGTTTACCCAGCCTTCGAAATTGGAAAGAAACGGTCGGGTTAAGATCCAGGCGCCTCGGCCGTGGGTGCCTGCAAACAGCCGTCCACGATCGCCGTCAATGGCGATCTCATAAACTGGGACGTGGGGCAAGCCGGATCCGTATCGAGCCCAGTTGCCGCCGCCATTCGTGCTTCGGTAGACGCCGTCATCCGCGCCGACCCATAGGATCGAGCTCGTCTCGATCGTGATGGTGTTCATCGGGATGGCCGGCAAGCCCGTGCTCGCGCTCGTCCACGTGGCTCCTTTGTTGATCGTTTTGAACACGTGCGGGCCGTTTGAAAAACCGGAAAACGTGGCGTACGCAATGTCCGCGTTTCCCGGGTCGACGGCGACCCGGGTCACTACTGTCGTGGGAAGCCCTTTCGCCGCGCCGCCGATCGAAGTCCAACACGCATTGGTGGAGCAAGGGTTATCTGTTCGGAATATCTGACCGTCGTAGTATCCGACGTAAATCCGATTGCCATTGGTCGGCGCGGGCGCGATCGCGGTGATGACGTTCGTCCGCTGGATGTCGGGAAAGGTCGTGCCAGTACCCCCGAGCACTGGGCTTACTGGAGTCCAGGTGCTTCCATCGTCGATCGACTTGTAGAGCCGATTGGTGCCGATATAGAGTGGGTGAGCGCCCGGACCCTGCGCGAGCGGCGGATAAACAGCAGATGGATCACCCGTCGTAAGCCCATTCGTGATGCTTGGCCAGTAACAGCATGTGCCTCCGTCGGTCGAACGTCGGGGATCCACGTCAAAGTAGACGTCGTACATCTTCAGGACATCATCGGCATCTATCAACGTGGACGCAGAATCGCCATCGTTCCGGTGCTCCCAAATCCGTGTTCCCAACCACATCTCGGTCCCGTTGTCCTGCGAGGCGCCTATGATGCGGGCTGTCAACGGTGACCACGACATCGATTGAAACCCAGTGATCTGCAGGTCGCTGTTCCCGCTCGTCCAGCTGGCGCCGCCGTCGGTCGATGAGGCAAAACCCCCGTCAGAGGCGTTGTAAATCCGGCTCGGGTTGGCAGGGTCGGGAAAAATCAGGGCGTGGTGATCCGGGTGGACGTTGTTCCCCAAGCCGGAAAATGTCTGGCCGCTGTTGACTGACTTGAACAGCTGAAGACCCCCGTAATAGACGGTCGCAGAATCCGACGGATGGATCGTGAGCACGTGCGTGTAGCGGCTGTAGCTGGATGGCAGCGCGGCGTTCTGTTGTGTCCAGGTTTGTCCGCCGTTGGTCGATTTGAAGAGAAGAGGCGCGCACGAGCCGCCTAGAACGGGCCCGTTGCCGAGGGGATCTGGGCAATTTCCGAACACGGCGTACAGGATGGTCGGATTGGTCTTGAAGATGGAGATCTCCACGTGGTCGAACGTCGTTGTCGTGGGATTGGGCAGCCCGGTGGCGGCGGCGCAGCCACCCGGAAGGGGAACTCCGGGATTGAGCGGGCACCACGAGGTACCACCGTTCGTAGTCTTGAAGATCCCTTTGCCCATAAAGCCCGCGTACAGAATCTGGGGATTCGATGGATCCATTTTGAGATCGGTTGGCTTGGAACCGTCCGCGCCTGTGATCGTGAGCCTGTTCCAATTGTTTCCCTGATCGGTCGACTTGTAGATGCCGTACCCCTTCGTGGGCGCCGGGGCAGTAACTGTGGATTCAGTCGCCGACGCGGTGACACCGCTCGATAACGACACGTAGATCGTTTTGCTGCCTCCCGAAGTGGAAGGATCGAGCAAGACGTTGTTGATTGACGCAAACCGGAAAAACTTAGCGCCTTTGAGAGTCCAACCGAACGTTGGAAACTCCCCGCCGCTTGTCTGGCCGACCAGGAGACCCATGCCGTAATACGTGTCGCGGCGGATGCTGTTTTCACCAGTGCCAACGTAAATCGTCGAGCAACCGTTCCCACTGCAGCCATCCAATGCCACTGCTCCGATCGAGAGCGAGGCCTCGTTGTCCGACATCGGCAGCCAGTTCACGCCGCCATTGGTAGAATGCCAGACGCCCCCCGTCGCCGTCCCGAGCCAGACATCATTCGGATTGGACGGATTGGCCGCGATCACCGTTGCTCGACCGCTGACATTGACTCGCCCGTTGCCGTAGGTTTGCCCATTGGACAAATCCGCCGGACCGATGGGGAACCAGTTCGTCCCCTGAATAGGATTCTGCGCGCGGGCACGATGCGGCGACAGCAAGCCAACACAAATAGCCACCGATAGGAGCATGGGCCACAAGGAAGGTCGGTAAAAAAGGGTTCTACGTGTTAGACAAAGAGCCGTAGGTGAAGCTGGTACGGTTGAGGATGATTTCATGTTTCACTGGTTCTTTTAACTTTCGTTAACCTGCGGTTAATGCAGTTCTGCGCGGAACCTGAAACCATCCTCACGGGCACTTGTAACAGCGGCTCCTACTTGGGCTGACTCCAAGGCTCCAGTTGGATCTGCGATTGCGTTAGGCGGTGTCCCAGCGAAGGTCCAGCCCCACGGACTTTTCAGCCCGGCTGAAGATGCGTTGAAACGTCGGATGACGTAACGTTTAACGTTCAAAGCGCCTATATAAGATTAAAGAGCGTGTCAAGCTTTATTTGCGCTGTGTCCATTTACGAGCAGGAATCGTTGGTCCAAACGCTCGTGGTCGAACCGTGGGTTTCGAATCCCACCCCCTCCGCCATTACTCGATGGTGAGAGACGCCACTTTCATGTTGCTGTGTCGCCAGCTTCACTCGAAACCGACTCCCAGGCTGATTGATCTTTCGCCAGCGTTTGAACACCGCTGAGAGAAACTGCATCAAGCCTTCACGATCTCTTACATATTGCTCCCCCAGCGCGCTGAGTAGCTCCTTGCTCACACTTCGACCGCACAACTTCCAACCTATGCGCAGGAATAGAGAGGCGTAAACCCGAAGCTGTGCTCGCGGATGCAGTCAGAGACGTATTCGCCGATCCATTTGGCAAACTTCCGAAGAAATTCTTTTAGTGCAGCATCAGACTCGTATTTGCCACGGAGAACGGTGCTCAACGAGTAACGCTTTCCATCGCTTCGCGTAGAACGCTCAGCAACTAACTCGATCACAATCGTATCGTAACCATCACGAACGTCTCCAATTGCATCGCCTATTTTTTCTGCAGATTCCCGCGCAAACTTACCGGCGAGGTCTCGGCAGAGTTCTTCATCCGACAATTCGTCGTACGCCGCCTCACGGCGAAGTTCGCTACGAGTGTGCAGAATGTCCTGCTTAAGTTTCGTCTCTTTAGGGCTAAAATTTCTTCCGCGCCCTCGACGGTACTTGGTGATTCTTTGCTCGCCGAACCTCGAGCCGCCCCCCCGCCGCGCTTCTTCGATTTCCCTTTTCATTCCCCCGTTTCCCTATCAGAAAAGACTTCAATGAGCAAGATTGAATCTCGCCGGAAATCGGCGGACGTGTTATGTAGAACCGTTATGCAATCTGATGATAATACTCATTCCACGAGGAAACCGGTGAGGGAGGGATTCGAACCCTCGGTAGCCTTTTGGGCTACGGCGCTTTAGCAAAGCGCTGCTTTCGACCACTCAGCCACCTCACCAAAAATGTAGCCGCAGCCGCAGGGCTGGGGCGGAACGCGCCACCAGCCTTCGCTATGAGCTACGGCTTGGCAAGCAGACGCGAGCCGAGAATATCGCGAAGAATCAAGCTTTTCCAATCCGCAATTTGATTGCCAACACCGACCTCTGTCGCGTGCGAGCGATTTTCATCGGAGTTGCCAAATCTCGATTGCCAATTGATTAGGTTTAACGTGATCAGCGAAGAAGAAGCACGGGCGCGGATTTTGGAGAAAATCGTTCCACTGCCGGAGCAAAAAGTTTCGCTGGCGAGTGCCCTGGGCTGCTTCAGCGCGCAGCATGTTACGGCGCGCCTGCCGCTACCGGCCTTCGACAACTCGGCGATGGATGGCTACGCCGTTATCGCCAGTTCGTGCAAGAACGGGCAACGGCTTCGTGTGACTGGTGAACAACCGGCCGGTCCTGACCGGAACCTGCCCGTCAATCATGGCGAAGCTGTCCGGATCTTTACGGGGGCGGCAATTCCGCAGGGGGCCGACGCAATCGTCATGCAGGAAGATGTGACCCGCGAAGGCACAGATATCATCGTGAATGTCGATATTGAAGCCGGCGATTTCGTCCGCCGGCGCGGGTGCGACCTGGCGGAAGGACAGACCATTTTGGTTAAAGGCGAACGAATTCGCGCGGCGACCGTAGCGTTGTTGGCGTCGCAAGGGTTTGCGGAAGTAATCATTGGCGGGGAAGTGAAAGCAGCAGTGCTTTCAACCGGCGACGAGCTTGTCGAGCCCGGTAGGAAAATTGGTCCGGGACAAATTTACGATAGCAATTCGGCGTTGCTTCATGCGTTACTGCAACGGTGCGGCGCGGTAGTAAATTCGGTAGAACATTCTCGGGATGATCGTGAATCCTTAACCGACGCGATCCAGCGCGGGACCGAAAATCACGTCCTTGTCATTACCGGTGGCGTTTCTGTGGGAAAGCATGATTTGGTCAGGGAAGCGTTGCGACAAGTGGGCGCGGAGATCGAAATCTGGCGAGTCGCTATTAAACCGGGCAAGCCATTTTTGTTTGGATCGGCAGAGCGGAGGCGACCCTCACCTCAATCCTCTCAGCGCTCCGCCCAGTCGCGATCCCAAGCGCTGATGCGAAGCGCCGGTAAGGGTGCACTTCGGCAAACTAACTCTTGCTTCATCTTCGGGCTGCCCGGAAATCCGGTGTCGGCTTTCGTGACGTTTTTGCAATTCGTGCGGCCCGCGATTCTAAGAATGATGGGCGCAACCGACCTCAATCTCCCGCATGTCCCGGCGAAGTTGGCGCTCGAGCTCAAGAACGACGGTGACCGGCCGCATTACATTCGCGGCAGACTCGAAGGAGGGAAATTCGCGACAATCGGTCGTCAGGAATCGCACGCGCTTTTTGGTTTGAGCCAGTCCAACGCGCTGCTTCGCCTCGCTGTAGGCGAATCGCTGAAAGCAGATGAAATTGTTGATGTTCAAACCTGGGATTAGCTAATTTCTTCGGCTACGCCGGTTTGACAGCCAAAGCGCACGTTCCTAGTTTTAACGCCTTGAACAGGGGACCGGTTACCGCGGTTGCACGAACTCCGACCGATCCAATTCGTGCGGATGCCGAGCAGCTTTCTTATATTGTTTTGGAAATGCAGCGCTGCTTTGTGCTGCACCTGTGCAAAGAACTTGCGCCCGGAAACGTTTCGTTCCCGCAATTCTTTCTTCTCGCTTATCTCGACCGGAAAGAAGTGCAAAGCATGTCGGAGATCGCAAAGAAAATGGGCCACACTACGGCGGCGGCGAGTGGTCTCGTAGCGCGGCTCGAGAATCTTCGCTACGTGATGCGTTCAGCTGCGCGAGAGGATCGTCGCAAGGTCATGGTCTGCATCACGCCAAAAGGGTCGGCTTTGGTCCGTCGAATTCGCGAGGAAATGGTTGGCAACCTGATGAAAATATTGAATCACCTCACGCCGGGCGAGCAAAAGGCGTGGCTGCACATTTACAGCAAAATTTACGACTATTGTCAGTCGAAATGATTTTGCTTTGGCTGGCGGGGATGCTAATGAGACTGCGTTGAATCCACGAGCGGGGTTTTGTGCGTCTAATCGCTAAAGGTGTATGACAAGGTTTTTTCTTTTCCTGGGGTTTCTCGCGGCGTTCGTGATCCTTGACCAGCCGGGTTTCGGCGGCAGCGAGGGGACCTATCGGAGCGAGACAACGTCGCGGGGAACAATATCAGGAGCCAATGTTCCTACTTTCACTCTGCAACAGGCGATCCTTACTGCGCTGCAGCGCAACCCAACTCTTCTCAACGCCGAGCAGGAGATCAAACGAACCAGAGGCGTGATCATCCAGGTTCGTGCGCAGGCGCTGCCGCAGATCAATGCAAACGCCAATTATCAATGGACCGATCCGAACCTGACCGGCGCCCGCATTCTTGGAACGACGACTACCACGACCGGATTTACGGGGGCGAGCGGAACCGCGGCATCCCTCATGCAGGGCTTGTCATCGCAGAATGGGGAAGCTCGCACGCCGCTGGCTGCTGCCGCTGCAACGCCGGCATCTGTCAGCAACATTGAGGCGAGCAATGTTTCCTACGCGATCAGTGTTACGGGAACACAGCTCATTTTTAACGGCACAACTTTTAATCAGATACGGGGCACGTTTTTTCAACGTGACAGCGCTTACTTCGCTTTCCGCAACATCCTGGATTCACTCATCGCGACGGTAAAAACGCAGTTTTACCAAATCATCGTCAATCGCGAACTGGTGAACGTGAACGAGGAAAACGTGCGGCTTTTGGAAGCTCAGCTGAAGGATCAGCAGAACCGGTTCGAAGCGGGAACGGTTCCCCGGTTCAACGTACTGCAAGCGGATGTGCAGCTACACAATCAGCTTCCACAACTGATTACTGCGCAGAACAACTTGAGAATATCGAAGTTGCAGCTGGCAAAGACTCTTGGGCTGGATTTCCAGCGACGCCGGGGTGAGAGCCCACCACTGGAAGTGGTGGGTGAAATGCCGTACATCCCGCGTCCCATTGCGCTCGCTGACGCGATCGAGTTAGGCAAGCAGCGGCGACCGTTCCTCAAGCAAGCGCGGGCAAACGTATTGAATCAGCTCCAACAGGTGCGCGCGACAGCAGGCCAGTGGCTTCCGAACGTCACCACCACCGGCGGCGGCGAATGGGTCAGCTCGCCGATCAACTCGAGCTGGCATGACATTTCCAAGGGTTGGACCGCATTAGTTCAGGGCAGCATTCCAATCTGGGACAGCGGTGCGATTGCCGGTCAGGTTGTCCAGCAGCGTGCACTCCTTTCCGAAGCAAAGATCACTTACGACGACGACGTCCGGCAGGTGGAGCTGGAGATACAGACCGCTTATTCCAATTTGCAGCAGAACGAGGAGCTGGTTAAAAGCCAGGAAAAAAATGTCGAATTGGCCGATGAAGCGTTGCGCCTGGCCAAAGCGCGCCTCGATGCGGGCGCGGGGGTGCAGTTGGATGTGCTGAACGCGACTGTGCAATTGCTCACAGCGCAATCGACGCGATTACAAGCGCTGTTTGGATACAACTCTTCATTGGCCGAATTCGATCGCGCCACCGGAGCACAGAGCACCTACTCGGAGATGTTCGCGAACCTCAGGCCGCGCGCTACGACAACCAAGACCTACTACACGGGCAGCGACGTGGATGCCATGGGCAAACCGAAGGAAACCTGGGAAGAACGCACCTCTACTACGACTCGAAGGACAAGCTCGAAGTAACGGGAGAATGCAGTCGAGTTTGCAACCTCGCGTCAGCGGGTTGATCAAATGTCATGTTGAGTGGGGCGCTGCAACGAAATGCGGAGCATGAGGCCAGGCTTTCAAACATCTCTGATTTTCCTCTCCGGAGTTAACAGAAAATGATCTGAGATCCCTCACTTCGCTCAGGATGACAGTCGCCTAGCGGTGTTGCAGTTTTGTTAATGCATTTGCCTTTCGAACAATTTCCTGCGCTGAGCTCGATTGGAATTTGTCGTCACGTTTTCACCCAAAGAATTCCCGGGATCGACGTTGCAGATGAAAAACCCCAGGTGCTGGAGCGCCTTGAATCCGCTCATCACGAAATCCGCAACGCAATCGGTCTGGGTGACTCCGATGAAATCGCGAGCACGCGACGAAGTCGGTGTTGGCCGCTGTTCACCGCGGAACAAGTTCACGGGAACAAAATCGCAGTTGTTGTCCAACCCGCTGTAGCGTCCGCTGTCCTCGGCGGAGTTGACGGCCGTGAATTCTCCGGCTGCGACGGCATTATCACGAATCAACGCGGCATCGCGCTCGGCATTTACGTCGCTGATTGCTGCGCGGTGTACATCGTGGACCCCAAAAGCCCGGCGATTGGTCTTGTGCATTCCGGCCGCAAAGGCACCGAGCTTGGCATCGTCACCAACGCGATCACGGAAATGATGAGTCGCTTCGGCTCCGATCCCGCGAGCGTGATCGTGCAACTCAGTCCGTGCATTCGCCCGCCGCATTACGAAGTTGATTTCGCGGGGAAAATCGTCCGGCAGTGCCGCGCGGTTGGTGTAAAGGAAATTCACGATTCCGGCACCTGCACCGCCTGCGACTTGAAGCGTTACTATTCGTATCGCGCCGAAAAAGGAAAAACAGGTCGCATGCTTGCCGTGCTTGGACTCGATCCGTCAATAGCGAATAATAGACGAAATGTTCGCCTTACATTACGCATGGTCGTCTAATTCTCGTTAGGCTTGTGCCACGTTTCCTATTAGCCCAATGTTTTCTGGCGCTTCTGCTTTGGGGATGCAGCGAGACGGTGACGTATTATGACGCAGACATAGCCGGCCATTGGCGCAAAATGGCTGTAAATCGCCACTTTGGCGGCTACCGAGCAAACGCCGCCACATACATGATCAATGGACTAATGTTTCAATATAATTTTAGGGCGATTGGGGGTAGCGCGGAGGTCCGGGGCGAGGGTTCGACTCACCTCGCACCTGGAGAATGGAAGCGCGCCTTCTACAAATTGCGTGACTACACCTTAGCATCGCACGAGGTTCTTTTTGGTGGCTCTATCCGCCGAGTTCAGGATGTAAGTCTCACCACAGACAGACTCACGTCGAAAGCATATCGGGGAAAAGATATCCGGAATATACTCGAGTCCCAGAACGGACCCGTGGTAGTGGAGTACCGTAAAGTGAACGGTCGACGTTGGCTTGTTACAACTCGCTTCGCGGATAGCAAAAAACGTGTAATGAGCAATCGCACCTACTGGACTGTCATTCATGGTTTTTTGATCACATTTTCCGCCGATTTAAATTCATCAGTCCCATTAGATGCGGAATGGATGCTACGTTGCCTCGATTCCCTCGATGGGCTCGTTTCTGACTTTCGATACTCAGGATGAAACCAAGCTCTATGAGGGAGTCAAAGCCCGGCGTTCAGTCCCTGAAATTTTTGAAATTGGTTGCGACACCGAAGTCGCGGCTGCGCACGAATTGAATGACAGTTTGCAACTCGTCTTTCTTTTTCCCTGTGACGCGAATTTGTCGGTCTTGCAGCTGGCTTTGCACTTTGAAGCCCTGGGACTTGATCGCCTGGATGATTTCCTTGGCCTTGTTGCCTTCGAGTCCCTGCTTGATTTTCAATTCCTGTCGCGCATGGCCCACGGATGAGATCGCGGGTTCTTCCTGTTCGACGTTTCGCAGGTCCACACCGCGCTTGGACAATTTACCGATCACAATTTCCCGGAGCGCTTTCAAATGCGTTCCGTCATCGGCAATCAAAATAATCTTGTCCGGTTCCGGATTGATCTCGGTTTTTGCGTCCTTTAAATCGAACCGGGTAGTCAGCTCTTTGCGCGCCTGATTGAGCGCGTTGTCGATTTCCTGCTTATCGATTTCAGAAACGATGTCGAACGAGGGCATGGCTTTGAATTTCAGAGTTCAGATCGCAAATTTCAAATTTGTAGATAAAGAAATCCTGTTACGGATTGGCCTCGCCAATCCTGATCTTTCCCTCATCGAGACCGATCTTGATCGTCGCTTCGCCTCCACCGTTGACGATCTGATCAATCTTGGTTACAGCGGCATCCGGATTGCAGGTAACCGGGACATCACTAAAATCATTGGCGATTCTCCCGTGTTTAACCTCGGACATGAGATGAAAAGCTGCGTCACCGGGCAACCAGACCCATGCGTGTCCCTGCCGCATATTCACTTCGGCGGAGAACTTTTTGTCCTCCCACCAGTCGTAAGACAACGTGAACGTGCCCCGGTTTACTGTCAGATCCAAATTCGTGAAACAGTTGCGGGCGAGAACTCGACCATCGCCCAGCCGCGCGTGCACTTCTCGGCCATGCATCGCCTCCAGAAGAACTTCGCCAGCGTGCAAAGTAAGCGCGGAAATGCTAACCGTTGCCGGAACAGTAATGGTGTAATCGACGGTGCCCGACCGGTCGGAGAGCGCCCAGGTTGGCTGCGGAGGAAATTTCGTGGTGATTGAAACGTTGCCCGTTGTTCTGGAGACCTCAATGGTAATCTGGTTCAACCGGTCGCGGCTATACGCTTTCTTAACTGCTCGCACCCGCAGCTCGTCAGTATCTGATCCCCAAACGACAATTGTGCCGTCGCGGTTCTGGATAGTTATGTTTGCTTCAGGCGCGACCGGGTAGACTTGTTCGATAGTTTCTTCTAGCACGCCCTCGTGCGGCGCGCCGCATCCGTTGACGGTCACCAACAGCGCAACAAGAATTGCACAAAGCTCCGCTGGTCGCCCCTGGCAAAAGTTTCCTCGGCGCGCTCGCTGCCACATCGCGCTATTCGACGGCTCCCAACGCGAACTATTCCGACGAATGTTCCGGCTCCAGCTCCTTGTGCATAGCCCGGTACGCTTCTTCTTCATCCCTGCTCCACGGGCCGGTTTGATCGATAAACCAATGCTTGGTCGCATCGGCCTGGCCGATCTTCGTTTTGGCGCAACGACGATCGATGATTTGGTAATAACGATTGCCGGTTTTCTCATCTCGATCTTTCACCCAAAGACCAGCCTGATTTACCACGTCGGCTAATTCTTCTGAATTGTCCGGCAACAACGCCGCGGCCTTGATGGCGAGCGCGCCAGCGATCAGCCGATAATGAAAACGCATATCGGGCTCGATCTTGCTGGCGATGAGCCGCTGAATTTCCTTTTGAGACGCTTTCAGCGCGATCGGCACGTTCTTCTCTTTCTGATTGCCATCTTTGTCATACGAGACCTGTTGGTAGAACCCGGAACGCCGCTGTTTGGCCAGATCGGGAAATTCAAACGCCCCGCTGTCTGCGAACGCGTCCGGCGCGACCTCGGTCCCCATCAGTTCCATCCCGTCGTAGCGCGCGAGCCAGGCCGCGGTGAACCATGCGTGCGCGCGTTCGGTTTTGGAAAGTTTTTCGTTGGCCCCGTCTTTCAGCGCCTTCACGTATTTTTCGAGCACTTTGTCGTAGGGCGGCGACATGTACGGCCCGGCTTCAGCGTAACGATCTTCACGAACTAACCGGCGGCCGAGTAAATACCTTAGCTTCGCATTGTAATCTTCGCCCTCTTTCGGTGGCGCAGTCTCGGGCAAAGCATCGACGTATTGTTTTAATTCTTTTGTGTTGAGAACGCGTTCGGCCACAAACGCGGCATCGTTCCAAAGGTGTCCTTTGAAAAGCGTATCGAAGGCTTGAACAAAATCGCCGCGCGCGAGCCGAAGTCCGCCGAGATCGCCATGTGCGCTTTGGCCCCAACCCCAATCCGGGCCTTCGGGAAAATAATCGTATTCCGTCCACCTCTCATCAATCCCGGCGGACGGGGTGTAGGCTGGTGCGTTGCGCAACGATTCCACCGCCTGCGCCATGGTTTTTGCGGCTTCGGCGAGTTTGCCATCGCGACGTTGCAACTTTGCCCGCAACCACAGTGCTGCGCCGCTGTCGCCTTGACTCAACTCCAGCCAATGGGCTGCGCCTTTATAATCTCCGTTGTTGTATGCGACCCATCCGAGATACTCCGCGTCCTCGATGCGGCCGAGGTTCGCTTGTTTGATGGTGTTAAGCCAGTGTGCACAACGATTCACCGGCGCCGCTTCTGAGTCGGACGAATAGAGATCGGGCGACGTGGCGGTCGCCAGAATGTGCACCGTCACCAAACGCCTCAGCAACGGATCCTGCGCCGCTGATCTTAACTTGGAAATCTCCTTCTGTTCTTCCTCCTTCTTTTGTTCATCGTTCCAGGAACTTCTTTCATCCGGTTCGGGGCCGTAATTCAGCATCCCTTCGACCGGCTCGCGATCGGGGATGAGCGCTTTCAGCGAAACCACCGCGCTCGGGTCGCCAAGAGCAAGTTGGGTTAAAAATAAGGGAGCTGCTTTCTCCGGATGTTCCTGCTTCCATTCGGCACGGCCCTCCCAACCGTAACTGTCCGCCGCCAAGCCTAACGAATCTGCGAAGCCAGCTTTCGCGAAGTCACGGGTGCGCTGAAACCATTGTGATGCGGTTGGATAATCTTGCGTTTTGAGTGCAAGTTTTCCGAGCATGAACGCAGCCCACACCGTCCGGTAATGCCGATCTTGCTCCGGACGTTTGAGTAAATCCTCCCATGCTTTGCGCGCTTCATCCCAGTGCTCGTTGTGAAACGCCCACGCGCCGCGGTGATAATCCGCAAACTCTGAATCGAACTCGGGGGCTAACGGCGAGCTTCCAATGATCATCACACGCGCGTCTTTGTGCTGTTGCGTTGCTTTCGCCACATCGCCCGGTTTGATTCTTCCTTCCTTTAAAGCAGTATCGAAATCTTTGAAGTCTGCCTCTTGAGTGGCTGCGTCAGCTTCCTCTTTCTTTGATGTTTCCTCGTCGCCCTTTTGTTCCGCTTTTTCCGAAACGACGCGTTTCTCTGCCGGATGAAATTTTTTGGCGAGTCGTCGCACTTCCAAGCCCCAGTAAAATTCCGGCGACCCATCCACGTTTTTGCCGCCCTGGTCCAGGTAGAAATCGGGACCGTAATATCCGGTCGCGTGCAATCTGCCCAGCAAGCACAGCGTCGCCCCAACTACCAGCAACAATTTAGCGAGGTGTCGCACTTTGATTTGAGAATTCGATTTGCAGATTAGTCGGTTGGTCGAACCGGAGCCAACCTATTTTGCGGGTCGCACCCGGTGGTAATCGAAACCCGTTTGGCGCAACAGAGTTGAAAACAGCGACACTATTTTCCGATCGAACGCTCCAACCCGGAAGTGCATCGGAGGCGTCCAATGCTGCCTCGCCCCATTTCGCAGTTACGTTCAAGCTCAGGTGCTCGTCCGTTTCGCCCGCATTCACGATTGACAGATCGACCGGGTTCGCGCCTTCCTGCCGCACGCTGAGTTGGTGTTTCGGAGGCCGGCCCGCCATAACCGCTGCCAGCGTCGGCCAGCGCCAGTTGCGAGCGTCGGTCGCAATTGGAACGCGATACCAAATTAGTTCACGAAATTGTTGCGGCCGCGCCTTTTGCCATTCATTTACAAGCGCGGCGATCTCCTCGGCATCGGCGGCGATTTCCAAAATCCGCGTGCCGGGCGGCCACGAGGGTTGGACGCTGTCCATCGCCACGCTCAACAGTTTTCCGTCCGGAGCGTAACCTGCGGCGCAGCGATATGTCGGCAGCGCGACTGAAAAAGGCAGTCCCAGTTTCCCGGATCGAACGACCGATTCCCGCGCCAGTTTTGAGTCGCACAAGGTCGCGCTCCCGCCAGCTGAAATCGGAACTGAATGAACTTGCAACACGTAACCGTCAGTCTCGCGGACAAGCGAACGGAATTCCGGCTCATCCAGCCATGCGGGCAAAACCGTTATCACAAATCGAATTGGATGTACGATTGGTCGCAAGATCGACAGCCACGTGCGATAACCGACAAGTTTCTTTTGTGCGCAATCGAAGTCGAATTGGAATTCTTCGATCTTCACATCGTGCGTGCGAGCATCATCGAGAAGTTGTTTCGTAAGATCGACAATGATGCGCGCTGGCACATCATCTGCGCGGAATGGTCCGGCAAAAGGCGCAACACGCAGCGCAACCGAACATCGTTGAGTCTCCCGGTGCACCGCTTCCCAATCGATCGAGGGTCTTACGATCTCCGCACGCTTGCTGCCGAAGCGGATCTCCGCGCCAAGCAGAACGACACCATTCAATCGTTGTTTGGCTTGTCGTAGCGAATCAATCACCGCCGGAGTCCATTCGCGTTGCCAGACATAGCCGCGTTGTCGCAACGGCCCCGAAACGTTCACTTGGGAGCGATTGCACCCGGAGAAAGCGAAGATGATCGCCCACCAGATTGTGATCGCTTTTAATCTTATACCCACAGCGTCCGATCGAACGTCCGATATTGGATCGCCTCACTCACATGCTCCGGCAAAATATCGGTCTTGCCGTCAAGATCGGCAATAGTACGTGAGACCTTCAAAATACGATCGTAAGCGCGGGCGCTTAGGTTCAATTCGCTCATTGCCACACGAATCAAATCCTGTGAATCCTGGCTGAGTTTGCAGTGCTGTTTCAACTGCCGCGTCGCCATGCGCGCATTGCAGTTTACTTTGCTGCTGTCGCGAAACCGTTCCTGCTGACGTTCCCGTGCGCCGACGATGCGCTCACGAATGGCAGCGGAAGATTCCTCCGCGCGTTCGCTGGCGACGTCGCGATACTCGACGGCAGGGACTTCAATGTGCAGGTCGATGCGATCGAGCAGCGGACCGGAGATGCGTTGACGGTAGCGCTGTACCTGCACAGATCCACACCGGCATTCGCGCTTGAGATCGCCGAAGTACCCGCAAGGGCAGGGGTTCATCGCGGCCACCAGCATGAACTCGGAAGGAAACGTGACGCTGCCTGCCGCGCGAGACACAGTGACTTTTCCGTCCTCCAGCGGCTGGCGCATCACCTCCAAGGCCGATCGTTTGAACTCCGGCAGTTCATCAAGAAAAAGTACACCGTTATGGGCGAGGCTTACTTCGCCTGGATTCGGAAATGTGCCGCCGCCAAGCAGACCGATATCGCTAATTGTGTGATGCGGCGCGCGGAAAGGTCGCGTGGACACGAAAGATTGTTCGGTGTCCAGCAGGCCGGCGATGCTGTGAATCTTCGTCGTTTCGATTGCCTCCTCAAGGGTGAGCGGCGGGATAATCGTCGGGATTCGTTTGGCCAGCATGGATTTGCCCGAGCCCGGCGGCCCGATCATCAGGACGTTGTGACCGCCGGCAACAGCTACTTCGATGGCGCGTTTGACGTGGCCCTGGCCTTTGACGTCGCTGAAATCGGCGTCGTAAGCCTGATGCGCGGCGAAGAATTTGCTGAGATCAGCGCGTGTCGGCAGGAGTGCGAGTTCACCGCGCAAAAACCCAAATGTCTGCCGCAGATTTTCCACACCATAAATGTCGATTTTGTCGACCATGGCGGCTTCAAGCGCGTTTGCCTCGGGCACGAATAAAGCGCGTTTTCCCCGACGCCGCGCCTCAAGCGCAACGGGTAAGACGCCTTTCACAGGCCGGACTGAGCCGTCGAGTGCCAATTCACCCACGAAGCTGAAATTTCCAAATGGCGAACTGTCGAGTTCTTCCGTCACCGCGATCATCCCAAGGGCAATTGGCAGATCAAAGCTCGGTCCTTCCTTTTTAATGTCTGCGGGCGCAAGGTTTATCGTGGTGCGTCCGCGTGGCCAGTAATAACCGCTGTTCGCGATCGCGGTGGTGACTCGATCCCGACTTTCTTTCACCGCCGCGTCTGGAAGTCCCACAATGACAATCACTGGCTCGCCCCCCGCGCCGTTTACTTCGATTTCCACCTCATACGCATCGACGCCGTAAACCGCGGCTGAGTAAATTTTCGCCAGCATAGCCGAACGAGAGTTGCAGAAATCAGGGTTTCAGAAAAGCGTCAAATATTCGTCCCGAATCAGATACAACGGAGCGGCCAAATTGTTGTCAAAACATTAAGGAGGGGGTCGGTTAACCTGCATGTATGTGCCAGAAAAACCTGCATATATCAGCCAGAAAAACCCCTAGAAAAAAAATTGAACATTAGACATCCAGTGGTTGTCACAAATTCGAATATTTAACCTTGTTAAATACTTCACCGGATGCTACAACGCGCGATCAACGAGTCGTGGACGAATACAAGTTATTGCAAGGTGTCGATGCAATTCCCCCAAATGAACGATGAAAAAGAGTTATATGGCTGCTGAAGATAGCGATACCGGAATAAAGATTTACCTGCGCGAGATTGGGCAAATCCCGCTGTTGACGCCGGAACAGGAAATCGAGCTGGCCGCCAAGATCAAGAAGGGCGACCGCGAGGCGCGGGCTCTGATGATCCGGTCGAACTTGCGTCTTGTGGTGAAAATCGCCCATGATTACGCGAATCTGGGGCTACCGCTTCTCGATTTGATTTCCGAAGGCAACATCGGGCTGATGAAGGCGGTCGAGCGGTTTGATCCGGCAAAAGGCGGAAAATTAAGTACTTACGCCGCATGGTGGATCAAACAGTCGATCAAGCGGGCATTGGCGAACCAGAGCAAGACCATTCGTCTGCCCGTGCATCTGGTAGACAAGATCTCCAAGATGCGTCGCGTTTCGCTGCAAATGAGTGAAGAGCTCGGCCGGGAGCCGACGGACGAAGAGCTCGGCGACGAAATCGGCATCGCTAGCGGGAAAGTTTCTCAACTCAAGACGGTTTCGATCCGTCCGGCTTCACTCGATGCGCCGATTAGCGACGATGATTCCACTGAGTTCGGCGAAATCGTCGGCGACGAGGAGGCGCAGACGCCCTTCGAATTGTTGCGGGACAAAAACCTGCGTAATGAGGTCGGCGGCCTTTTAGACGTCTTGGACGATCGCGAGAAGAAAATCATTTTCCAGCGCTTCGGTCTGGATGGTGGAAAACCTAAAACTCTCGAGGAAGTCGGTAAGAAATTCGGTGTCACACGGGAGCGAATTCGACAGCTACAAAACATCGCGCTATCGAAACTTCGCCGCGCGCTGGCTAAAAAAGAGCGCCCGGTGGACGTTGAACTGCCGGTGGAAGCTTAATGCTGCGGCCGGCGACGTAGTTTTTAAGACGCGCGGATAAAACTGTCCGCGCGTCTTTGTTTTGCCGGCGTCTCTGCGCCTCACTTTTGCCGCCATCTCGAGCGAAGTCGAGGGACCCGAGGAGTTCACGTTAAAGTTTAACTACGGGATTCTTCGACTTCGCTGCGCTTCGCTCAGAATGACCGACGGTGTTACTTCAACACGCGTAGTTGAATGGAATCGATCATTGCGCGGCCCATGGTTACGTCGCTGACAATCACCATGCGATTGCCGGATGCTGCCAGTTTGTTTCTGCGCAGAAATTTCTCCGCCGACGCGATCGTTTCGTCCGCGTTTCTGCGGAAGTCGATACGAAATGGTGAAACTCCCCAATAAAGCCCCAGTTGCCGGTAAACTTCTTCGTTGGGAGTGAAAGCAAATATCGGGGCGCGTAGCGGACGCAGATTGGACGTGTAACGCGCCATTCTGCCGCGCAAAGTAAAAACGACCAGCTTCGAATCCGGTATGGAGTCCGCCAACATCACGGCGGAAGCCACCGTTTTCTGCCGAACATTTTCGAGCAACGCATCCTTGGCATACCCAGCGCCGCCGCTTCGCTCGATGCGTATTGCTACACGCTTGAGGACTTCGACGCATTCCACTGGATAGCGGCCAAGCGTTGTTTCAGCGGTCAGCATGAGCGCATCGCATTGTTCAAATACTGCATTGGCGACGTCCGTGATCTCGGCGCGCGTGGGCATCGGATTTGTGATCATCGATTCCAACAATTGCGTTGCAACAACGACCGGTTTGCCAAAACGAATGCATTTTTTTACAATGCGTCGCTGGATGATTGGCAACTCCTCGATTGGGCATTCGATTCCCAAATCGCCACGCGCGACCATGATCACATCCGCGCCTTCGATCATCTCTTCGATTGAGCGGACGGCGAGTTGATCCTCAATTTTTGCAACGATTTGCGCCTTGCTGTTTCTCTTCACCAAGAGCCGGCGCAGCTGTTCTATGTCGCGCCTTTCCCGCACAAAACTCAACGCGACAAAATCCACTTCAAGCTCCGTGCCTAGCGCAACGTCGGCGATATCCTTCTCAGTAAGCGCCGGCAGATTCACATGAATGTGAGGCAGGTTAATATGGCGCCGTGAACCGAGCACGGCATGCGTCAAAACCTTTGTGCGCACCCGATCTCCTCCTTTTTTCAGCACCACCAATTTGATCAAGCCATTGTCGACCAAAATCGTGTCGCCAACCGTCACATCCTCCGCGAACCCGGGATAATTTACGTCCACGGAATAGGGCTCCGTGCTTTGCGCGCCGCGCACTGTGAACTCCAGAATGTCCCCCGGCTTCAGTTGGATATTTGTTTTCAAATCGCCGGTGCGAATGGCGGGGCCTTGCGTATCAAGCAGAAGGGCAACAGGCCGGCCAACTTTTCGTGCGACTCTGCGAACGCGCGGCACAATCTGACGAACCCATTCGTGAGTCGCATGGCTCATGTTCAGCCGGAAAACATCAGCCCCCTTTTCGATAAGTTTCGTGATAGTCTCGGTTTTCTCCGTAGCCGGGCCGAGTGTGCAGATGATTTTGGTCTTGCGCACGAATTCGACGGTTAGATTTCACCAAGACGGGCGTTTAGCCTAGTGCAAATCTGTCGAATTCCACCTGCCGTAAAGGGACCTTCCGCGATTTTGTGCCATCGGGACAGGCGGCTAACGAATCATCCACGCAAAATGCGATATCTTTTTGCTGGCTGCCGCTTCTTCCCCCATCACTATTTTTCTATTGCAGCTTGCTTCGAATTTGCATTCGGCAGCTTTGGGGTCGAACCGAAACGCGCCGCCCGCTAATTCGAGCCGGGATTTGGGATTTCCGTCCAGCTCTGTCCGTCCCAATGTATCGTCATTGCCTGCTCCCCAATGCCGACTGCCCAAACGTCATCAGGCGCGACCGCGTAAACGTCCTTCAGCGCGTTGGTGTAGAATTCGCCAGGGCCAGGGTTAGGTGTTCTGACTGTTCGCCAGTTAACTCCGTCGTAGTGCATAGCGAGAGTGTGCCAGGCGCCCTCAAGGTCACGGGACTGGCCCACCGCCCAAACATCGTTGCTCGCCAAGGCGCACCCGGAGTAGAGAGAATTGCCGCGAGGTGCGGTGCGCGAATTGCGTGTAAGTTGCCACACTGAACCATTCCAATGGTCGGTCAAGGCTAAGCCGCTTCCAGCGCCGAATGCCCATACGTCGTTGGATGCGATCGCAGCCACGCCGTAAAAGTTAGCGTAATTTCCAACTGATCCTGTCGGTGAAAATGTCCAAGCCTGACCGTTCCAGTGCAGAATCTCTGCCCTCGTAAGCGCCCACCCGACGGCCCAGATGTCATTTGGACCTATGACCGCGATCCCGGTCAGCGTGTCATATGCGCCACTTTCGCTCGGGACCACGCTCCATCTCACGCCGTCCCAGTGTTCGACCAAGTTGAAATAATCGTGACCGTTGGAAGAGGAGGAACCAACTGCCCAAACGTCGTTCGGTGCGATCGCGGCCACGTCATATAAGGCAACGTAGGAACCAGGGTTGACTGGCGGGACTATTTGCAAACTCGTGCCGTCCCAATGCAGGATATAAGCTCTATCGCTCACCACCCAGGTCTGACCCACGATCCATACATCGTTAGGCGCGACCGCCGACACGCCGTACATTTGGCTTTGCTCAACGTTAGGGGGATTGGGAATGATGCTCCAGCCTTTGCCGTCCCAATGCTCGACCAGGGGAAAACTTTCCGACCCCTGATATTTGTAGCCAACCGCCCAGACGTCTTTCGAAGATAGACCGCCAACGGCGTAAAGCTCGCTGTCGCCGTTCCCGACCGGTCTTAAATTCGTTGACGGGCGCTGTTGTGCGGAAGTGAGGTGGGCAAAACTAAGAAATCCGACTGTCAGAACAAAAATGTCGAAGCATGTAATGACAGTCGCTTTTGTTTTATTATCGATGTCGTTCATGGGTTAGCTCCTTCATCTTCTTTTGGCATGCATGAAAAATGCGCTCAACCTTTCAAAAGTAACGCACTTGTTACCTGTGATTGGTATGAAGCCCGCCGGACAATCCGAAAATGAGGGATTGCAAACTCGTATCCGCTTGGATGTGACAAACCGAACGTCGCGTTTAAACACCTGCTAATGCGGGCGTAATTGCAGTGATGACTAATACATCACATCGCTGGTAGCTAACGGCAGTTTCGATGTGATAAACACAAAACGCGGCGCGCCTCTGTCAGACGTGCCGCGTCATGCCGTCAGCGTTCTTTATTTTAGCTTGGCTTGAGTTTCTTTCGCCAGGTCCAGATGCTCTTGAATGACCTTCGCCGTATCTTCGGCAAACTTCTTCACATCGGGATCGCTCCCGCTGCTCGCTTCCTCTTTGAATTCCGCAAGGTCCTTCTCGTGATCCTTAACCATCATGTCCATGTAAGCCTTATCCGAAGTCCATTTACCGGTATGCTCTTTGCCAGGGAGCTGGACTCCTTTTTTCGAAGCAATGGACTTGAGCTCATCGTTGGCTTTCCCATGATCGGTGACCATCCGCTTGCCGAATGATTTCACGTCCTCGTTTTGCGCTTTTTCTTCAGCCAATTTCCCCATTGCGACTTCCATCATTCCGCCCTTTGCGGCTTTTTTCATGAAGGTCTTGTCTTTGGCGCTCAAAGACGAACCTTCGCCAGTGGGCGTGGTCTCCGCCGCTCTGGCGACCGTGGCTAAACTTAGTGCCCCAATGATTAGGGCAAGGATAGATAACTGCGACACAATTTTAATTTTCATGGTTTTCTTTTAGTTGATATGTGCCGGCAGATCTCCGGCACACTTTAGAATCGAAAACGGCGTGCCGTTTGGACGCGAAGGAAACGCACTCCGTGTGTCTGCGGATGCGGCGGGCCTTACGATCCGGTGGTATTTCGTTCGTATGAGCTTTCCACCCGTCGGGCCACGTCCCGATATCCGTAATCGACTTCGTAAATCTGTTTCATGCAGCCCAGGGATTTTTCCGGGTCACTCAATCGCTCGTAGACGAGTCCGAGGTTGTAAACGATCTCCTTCTTCATCGCGTCCATCGATAAGATCTCCTTCGACCCTTCTTCCAGTTGCTTCACTGCAAGATCGAGCATTCCGAGCTCGCCATAACAGCAACCCAGCAGGTTCATGGCTCTCAACCGAACGTGCGGATTTTGGCGCGCGCGCTGCAACTCTGGCAGAGCTTCACGCCAGCGTCCCGCTGTGAAAAGGTTTTCGCCGAGTTCGAACCGGAGTTGTAAATCAGTCGGGTTCCGCGCCACCCGCTCCTGTGCGTCGGCGATCAGGATTTGTGCGCGGCTGATCCTGGCGGCGCGAAGCTTCTCAGATTTTTCCGCAGACTGTTCGTCGTCCGCGCTGCAGGTCGCCAGAAATTCCTCGTGCGCAGCGATTTCGCCCTCAAGGCATTTAATCTTCAAATCGGAAATCTTCCGAAGCAATCCAGCGTCACCGCCTTTGGTTAGATCGGCAGCGTATTGATACCAGCGAATCGCTAATTCAAAATCATCCTTTTGTTCGTTCAAGACGCCAAGGCGGCGCGCAAAATCCAGGTTTTCCGGTTCTGTCTGGTGACGCGCGTAAGTTTCGGCAATCTGCTGATCGAGCGCTTCGCCAGTAAGCCGCATCCGGCTCTGTTGCTCGAGAGAAACGGCTTCCTCCTTGTCTTTGATCAGGTCGCGATAACTTTCGGCTTGCGTCCAGCCGCCTCGCTTCATCGAAGCGCGTGCCGAGGCGTCTTTGCCCAGTCGAAGCGCTTGCGCATCGAGCGGCTTTATTGCCGTGATTTGATTGTAAGCTTCCACCTCGTTTTCGTGGTCACCAAGCTCATGATACAAACGGCCGAGCTCGTTCAGCACTTTCACGTCGCGTGGCTTTTCTTCGAGTAACGTTCGCAAAGCGAAGACTCCAATCTCAGGCCAACCGGCCGCCAGTGCGGCTTCCTTCAGCAACAGATTTGCCTGGTAGTTGTAAGGTTCCGCCGCCAAAACTTCCTCCAGAATTTCCACCGCGCGTTTCGGATCCTTTTTGATTTCGCGTTGCGCCTTCAGCGTGCCGATGGACGCGGTTGAAATTTTGAAGAAACTTTTCTTGGCCGATTTGCTTTTGGTGACCTCCGCGCGTCGCAGCAGCTGGCGGCCGGTCAGAAACTCCGGCTCTTGTTTAAGGATCTCCTGCAAGAGTGAAATCGCATAATCGAAATTGCGCAGTTCAATGGCGGCGACCGCTTTTAGCCAAAGCGCCCGCAGCCCTTCGCTTAATTGCTTCTCAGTCTTGGCTGGCATATTGCGCGACAGCTTATCACAAAAATGGACGCATGCGGCAGCGCGCTCGGATAAGCGTCCGGCTGCCACGGCGCGGGACGTCACAGCTCAAAAGGTTTTATTTATAACAGATCCAGCTGCGGCTTTTGCGAGTCCGGCATCAGCTTGGCTGATTTTTTCCCGCGCGGTTTTCGTTCCGCGTCTGTGCGGCTTGACTTCTCGAGGTGTGCAAGAATCTCTTTGGCGCGGTCGAGGATTTCCCTGGGTAACCCCGCCAGTCGCGCCACCTGGATTCCATAGCTTTTGTCGGCGCCGCCCGGAATGATTTTGCGAAGGAAAATGACCTGCTCGTTCCATTCCCGAACGGCCACATTGAAATTCCCGACGCCCTTCCGCTCCTCGGCCAGTTTAGTCAGTTCGTGATAATGCGTAGCGAATAGGGTTCGCGCTTTGATCTTGTCGTAGAGAAACTCGGCGACGCTCCACGCAATGGAAAGGCCGTCAAAAGTGGAAGTACCGCGGCCGATCTCGTCGAGTATGACCAGGGACCGCTCAGTGGCGTTGTTGACGATGTTAGCGGTTTCATTCATCTCAACCATGAACGTTGATTGCCCTCGAGAGAGGTCGTCGCTGGCGCCGACTCTTGTGAAAATGCGATCCACGAGCCCGATCTCGGCGCACTCCGCCGGAACGAAGCTCCCAATCTGGGCCATTAACACAATAAGCGCGACCTGACGGATGTAGGTCGATTTACCGGCCATGTTTGGCCCGGTTACGATAGCCATCCGGATATTTTCGCCATCCAGCTCTGTGTCGTTCGGCACAAACTTTTCCTCGACGAGATTTTGGTCGAGCACCGGATGGCGCCCATCTTTAATGATAAGCCGGAGCGATTCGTTTAACTCTGGCGCGCAATAACGAAGCAGTCGCGCGGTCTCCGCGAGCGCGCAGAGAACGTCGAGGACAGCGATTGCGTCGGCCGTCTGCTGGATTGGCTTGATTTCGCGCAAGGTTTCCTCGCGCAACTTTTGAAACAATTGGTACTCGAGGTTCTGGGCGCGCTCGTCTGCGCCGAGAATCTTTGCTTCTATTTCCTTCAATTCCGGTGTCACGAAGCGCTCGCCGCCTACTGTGGTTTGCTTGCGCGTGTAATGTGCGGGCACGTTCGCAAGATTCGATTTTGTGACTTCGATGAAATAACCGAACACGGAATTATAGCGCACCTTGAGCGATTTAATGCCTGTCGCGGCGATCTCGCGCTCCTGAAGATGGCTTATCCAATTCTTGCCATCGCGCGAGCCTTGGCGTAACGCGTCAAGATCGGGATGAAAACCGTCGCGGAAAATGCCACCTTCTTTCACGGCGAGTGGCGGATCATCGACCAGCGCTTTGGTTAGCTTCTCTGCTAGTGCTGGCATCTCCTGAATTTCATTTTGCACATCGTAGGACAAGCGTCCCGCTTGTCGCTCCTCCAGAATCGCAAGCGAGACGCATGCGCTACCTTCAATTCGCTCGATAAGTTTGCCCAGTTCGCGCTTGAGCACGGGAATTTGCTGGAGAGATGTTTTCAGCGCGACCAGATCGCGCGCGTTGCCGGAAGCCTGGCTCAATCGTCCGGTAGCACGCTCAATGTCCCGGATGGATTTTAACTCAGTACGCATGGATGCCAGCAAATCGGGTTCCTGTAAGAGGTCGGCGATGGTTCGTTGGCGTCGCTGCAATTCTGTGAGATTGCGCAACGGCTGCAAAATCCATGCGCGTAGTTTGCGGGCACCCATCGGCGTGACGCTGCGGTCAAGAACGCCAAGCAGGCTCGCGTCGCGTTCGCCGCGCGATTCGACCAGCTCGAGGTTAGCTTGTGTAGCCGAATCGAGCAGGACGTAATCCGCCGGCGCGTCGCAGCGCAGGGATGTAAGATGGTCGATTTTTCGCCGCAGTTGATGTTTCAAATAATGCACGATCGCCCCGGCTGCGGCGACCGCCGCGGGCATCTGCGCGCAACCGAACCCGTCGAGCGACTTGACCTTGAAATGTTCGCATAGAGTGAAGATCGCCTGTTCCGGCAGAAACGCGTAGCTGTCGTATTCCAGCGCCTGCTCCATTTCACCGATCCATGCTTTCTGTTCCGAGCTGATCAGCAGCTCGGCGGGTGAAACGCGCGCCAGCTGATTGAGCAACGATTCCTGGTCCTGCGCCTGAGTTAGGCGGAACTCGCCGGTGCTGAGATCGGCATATGCGAAACCAAACATGCCGCTATCGGCATAGATTGCCCCGAGATAATTCGCGCGCTTGGCATCGAGCCAGCTTAACTCGCTTACCGTCCCCGCGGTGATGATCTGCGTGACTTCGCGATCCACAATTTTGCGGCCGCGCTGCGGCTGACTCATCTGATCGCAAATGGCAACGCGGCGCCCGGCCTTGATCAATCGGCGAATGTACCCGTGCGCCGCATGATAAGGAACGCCGCACATGGGCACCCCATTCCTTTTGGTCAGCGCCACGTTCAGCAGTCCCGACGCTTCTTTCGCGTCGTCGAAAAACATTTCGTAGAAATCGCCAAGCCGAAACAGCAGAAGTGTATCGGCGGGAATACTTTTCCGCAGTCGCTGGTACTGCTGCATCATCGGAGAAAGCACATCCTGCATGATGGAGTTTACCTTGCCCGCTTCATCCGAACCATACCAGAACGAGTGAGTGGGTCTTTTTTAGTAGAGACCGGAATAAAAAACAATGGCGAATGCCCTGTAATTACAACTGCTAACAGCCGGGGAGGCGCTCGGGGAAAGTTGTTACACAATCAACGTTAAAAGCCCTGTTTCGGCTTAATTTGACGGGCAGGTCTGTGCCGAGTAGGCTCCGGCTCCGCCGATCTACAGTATTTCCAAAGCGAGGAGAGTGATTATTGATGCCAGAAGTCATTGTGCGCAAAGGTGAACCGGTCGACCGCGCATTGAAACGGCTGAAAAACAAGCTGGATGCCGAGGGCATTCTCGATGAGGTCCGCCGTTTGCGAGCTTTCGAGACGCCGTCGCAGAAGCATCGCCGTAAGGCGAGAGCGAACGCCAAGCGCGGCCGAATGAAGTTCCGATTCAATGCATAATCGAAAAAGTTAAAGGAGTTACAAGGTTACAAAGCTAAAGGCCGATTCCGGCGACCCCTTGTAACGGTGTAACTTCTTTAATACTTTAACGTTTTTCGAAAAGCTCGCTGATTGCCTGCACCAGGCCGTCGATATCGTGGCGGCGGGCCTCTGCGTCGACGTGATGTCCCAGGTCACGGATGGTCTTTGACGTGATCGGTCCAATGCTGGCGATGCGCATTCCTTTCGGCCATGGCAGGCCGAGAGCGAAAAAGTTTTCCGCGGTTGAAGAACTGGTGAACGTGATAAGGTCCGCTCCATTCTCCGCCAGTTGCCGCCGTGCGCCGCTGGTGTCGCGCGTCTCAGGGACCGTGCGATAAGCGAATGCTTCATCCACGATTGCGCCCGCGGCCGAGAGTCCCTTGGGCAAAACGTCGCGGGCCTTCTCCGCGCGCACGACAAGGATGCGCATATTCTCGATGCTTCCCTGTTTCTTGAATTCGCGCACCACCTCTTCTGCTACGAATTCCTTCGGCTGAAGGTCGACGCGCAGGTGAAAATCCTTCAGGCGCTGCGCCGTAGCCGGTCCGATAGCCGCGATGCGCGCACCACCGACCTCGCGAGCGTCATCATAAAGCTTGAAGAAAATGTCGAAGAAAGCTTCTACTCCGTTTGCGCTCGTAAAAACGATCCAGTCGTACGTGTGTGCGTCCTGCACCAGTTCCCCGAATTCGCGCAGATTGGTGGGCGGCTCGATCCGAATGGTTGGCAATTCGATGACGTGCGCGCCAAGTTTGCGGAGCTTATTGCTTAGTCCGCCAGCCTGTTTTCGCGTTCGAGTAACGACGATACTCTTTCCCAGAAGCGGGCGCTTCTCGTACCAGTTGAGGGTGTCACGCAATGAAACAACGTCGCCAAACACAGCCACGGCCGGTGCTTCAAAACCATTCGCCACAGCTTTTTGCGCGATATTCGAAAGCGTGCCCGTCAACGTCTTCTGCTGACCAGTTGTCGCCCAGCGAACGAGCGCGACAGGCAAATCGCTGCGTACGCCGTGCTTTAGCATTTCGCTCGTGACGCTTCCGAGGCGCTCCATGCCCATTAGCATCACTTGTGTGCCGCCAAGTTTTGCCAGTGCGTCATAATCGATTGCGGTTTCCGTTTTCGTCGGGTCTTCGTGGCCGGTGAAGAATGTTACATGTGAGTTGTGCGCCCGATGCGTAATTGGAATGCCTGCATAAGCCGGCCCGGCGATGGCCGATGTGATTCCAGGCACAATTTCAAATGGAAATCCCGCGCGGGCGATCTCCTGTGCCTCTTCAGCGCCCCGACCGAACACAAATGGGTCGCCACCTTTTAGTCGAACGACCTGCTTTCCTTCACGCGCTTTGTCCAGCAGCAGCGCAGTGATCTCCTGTTGCGTCCGGCTTCCGCCCGACTGTTTTCCGGCATAGATGATTTCTGCGGAATCCCGTGCCCAGCCGAGCATATCTGGATTTGCGAGATGATCGTAAACGATCACATCTGCAGTCTCGATGCACTCTTTTGCGCGCAATGTCACCAGACCGAGATCGCCCGGACCTGCGCCGACCAGGTACACTTTTCCATTCGTGCTCTCGCTCTTGCTCATGGTCTCAATGTTGTTCTAATCATGCGCAACAATTCTGCCGGCAACGTCCCGCCTTCCTCACAGGGACCCTCTACTTCAGCTTCTCGCGGCGCTGTCGATTCATCCTCGAAGGCTTGGGCGCGAATTTTCATCCGGCCGTTGTTGATGCTCGCAAGCACGCCGACCGGGAAGTTGCAATCAGCGTGTAACCCACGCAGAAATTCTCGCTCTGCCTCCAGGCAAAGCAACGTTTCCCGATCATTTATCGGATCAAGCATGGCCTTTGTTCGTTGATCGTCCGCACGAATTTGGAGGGCAATGATGCCTTGACCGCCGGCCGGCAGAAAAGTTTCGCATGAAAGAATTTCTAGAAAAAACTGACCACCGTCGAAGTTGAGTTCGTCGCTCGCCGTGGAAAAGCCGAGGCGTTCCAGCCCCGCGCGAGCTAACAAAACAGCGTGCCACTGGTTCTCGGCGAGTTTTCGCAGCCGGGTTGGCACGTTGCCGCGAAGGTCAACAACTCTGAGATCCGGCCGTTTCCAGCGCAACTGATGCATCCTTCTTACGCTGCCGGTTGCCACAATCGCGCCGTCGGGCAGAGAAGCGAGACCGCGCGCCTGTTTAGAAACCAGTACGTCGTGCACTGATGCGCGGGGAAGAACTGCCGCGATTTGTGCGCCCGCACTGACTTCACTCGGCAAGTCCTTGGCGCTATGGACTGCTACATCCACCTCCCCGGCGACAAGGGCTCGCTCGATTTCGGCCGTGAACAATCCTTTCCGACCTGCATGAGGATCGACAGGCTTGGCATCATCCCCCTTCGTAACGATGATTTTCGTTTCAATGGTTAGACCCGCGTTGACTCGTTGAATCGCTTCCTCAACGAGCCGCGCCTGCGTGCGCGCGAGATCACTGCCGCGTGTTCCCAGGATGAATTTTGAATTTCTCACGGTGTTCGCTGTAGCGGCGGTCTGTGACCGCCGATGAAACGGCTAATCCGAACTGTATTCTAAACGGAAAATCCCGGCCATAAACGGTCACTCACTGCGCCTTCACCAATGCTGGTCGAACTGGATTCTCCCGAGCATAGATCCATTTTTTGAGCGCGGTTCAACACTTCGTAGCAAATGATCTGGCATTAGCACGTACTTGCCAACAAAAGCGATGCAGGCGCGTCCTTCGACGTTCGGCGGTCCATAGACCGCCGCTACAGTCCGGAAGTACGAAGCGAGGTCTCTCCGAGCGAAGGCGGTTCAGTCGGCTGAGCGACGCGGCTCAATCCTCGTGAAATTGAATCGATAAAATCAGTGACGTGATCGCTGATGATCGCTTCGGCCGCTGCGACCTGCTGTCGACGCATGGCCAGCGATTGTTCCGCGACGGAGCGGATCGAATCGATATCGTAAAGATAAACACCTTCCATCTCGTTTACGTCGGAATCCACATCCCTGGGCACAGCGATATCGATGATGAAGAGCGGGCGATCCAAACGCTCGCGCAGCATTGGTGCGAGTATCTTGGGTGTCAGCAACGGTGTCTCAGACGCTGTGGATGTAAGCAGAATATCAATCTCATGACATTGCGTCGTCCAATCCTCGAACGGCACTGCGTGGCCTCCTACGGCTTGCGCGAGCTCGGACGCTCTATCGAACGACCGATTACTCACGCGAAGATCAGTGACACCGCGCGAGACAAGTGCTCGGGCCGTGCGCTCGCTGGTTTCACCGGCGCCCAGCACGAGCACTTTGCACCGGCTTAATTTACCAAAAATCCTTTGGGCTAGTTCGACCGCAACCGAGCCAACCGACACGGCGCCCCGCGCGATATCGGTGTGAGTGCGGACTTGCTTCGCCACGCGAAAGGCGCGCTGAAACAAGCGGTGCAAGAATGGGCCGACTGCTCCGGACGTTCTCGCCGATTCGTACGCCTTCTTTGCCTGACCGAGTATCTCGCTCTCGCCGACGATCATTGAATCGAGCCCCGAGGCGACCCGGAAAAGATGCTGCACGCATCTATCGTCCTCGTAGCGATAGAATGGAGGCGCGTAATTTCGCAGGCTGCGCCTTGTTTCACCTAGCAGGCAACGCGTAATTTCATCGGTGGACACCCGTATATTTGAGACAGCGTAAACCTCCACGCGATTACATGTCGTTAGCAGCAGCGCTTCGCGGCAAGCCCCTTTGCGCACGATTAATTCTGCCGTGGCGTTACCCGCAAATTGTTCGCGCGTCGCTACGTTCGCGGTGTGATGGCTCAATCCAATACAGAAAAGGTTCATGGCATTGGATTCAGCTGCGCAGTGAATGTGATTCCCCACAGAAGCGCCAAAGCAGCGCTAAACCCAAGAATGCATAACGCCGCTACACGTTTTGGCGCGAGCCATTTCAGATGCCAGGCTTGCAAGATCGCCGCATAAAGCAGCCAAAGCGCAACCGCGGCCACGACCTGAGTGCGGGGCAATGGATGGCCCGTAAAAAAACCGCTCGCAATCCCCAGGGTATAAAGCGCAAAGCCCCACCACAGCAGGCGGGTGATCGCTGCGAACAGATTTGTCAGAGGCGGCAGATGATAGAAAATCGAATGCAGCTGGTGCGTCTTGAGTTGGCGTTCCTGCAGGAGATACATCACGCCGGCGATGCACGCCAACGCGAACGCACCGTAGGCTATCAACGAAATCGATGCGTGAAACTCCAGCCACGAATTTGCGGAAAGCTGTACGGGATGCCGAACATCGATCGGGGCGATAAGAGCGAAACCTTGGAGCAACAGTACCTAGCGGCGCGGTGAACGCCCCCATGAGCGAAAGGCGATACGCCGGTCCCACTAGGAGGTAAATCAAAGCCACCGACCACGCCAGAAAGACAAAAACCTCAAAGAGATTTGTGATTGGACAACGACCCAACTCGTGGCCACGGACCGACAAGAATGCTGTCTGGAAAAGAAAGCCAAGTCCTATCGCGAAGAAATTGAACCGCCATGGTCGGAACACCTTCGCACGAAACTCGACGGCAGTGTGTACAACCGCCGTCAGGAAGCAAACCGTCGATGCAATAAGAAAATATCGGTCCACTGAAAGCCCAGTTTAGATCGACTCGTATACTTCGTAAATCTGCTTTACACGCTCCGCTGAACATCGACACAGCTTGGAAACATAGGTGTTCTGCTGTTTATTCGCACCAATGAGCGCGAAGATCGTTGAGAAATTGCGCGCCGCTGTGCGCGACGTAGCTGATTTTCCAAAGGCAGGGATCGTCTTTAAAGACATAACACCCATTTTGGGCGATCCCATTCTGTTTCGGGAATCCATTGATCTGTTCGTGGACCGTTGCCGCGGAAGAAATCTCGACAAAATCGTCGCCATCGATGCACGTGGCTTCCTTTTCGGGTCTGCTGTGGCATACACACTGGGTATTGGTTTCGTTCCGATTCGGAAGCGCGGGAAGCTTCCCTACCGGACCGAGGCCGCAAAGTACTCGCTGGAGTACGGCGAGGCGGAAATGGAGATGCACACCGACGCAGTGACAGCAGGCGAGCGCGTTATCATGGTGGATGACTTGCTCGCGACCGGTGGAACATCGGCCGCCGCCGCAGCACTTATCCGTAATGCCGGGGGAGACCTGCTCGAAGCGCAATTCTTGATTGAGCTGGAATTCCTCCACGGTCGGAAAAAACTGGAGTCGACACCTGTCACATCATTTCTGAAGTACTGAGCTGGCGTATAGCGCTGTAGAAACAGCCCTGGCGCATCCAATTCGTTCAGCCTCGTTTTGAGAGAAGCGAATCCCGCTCGGTTTTTTGAAAATCCCACCGAAATAGGCCAGAGATGTGTCATTTGGCTCAACAACGCGGAGGCGATTTGTAGGAACGCGAATCATACAGACCTAGCCCGGCCCACTTGTCGAATTTTGGCTTTTAGATTTCCGACTCTAAATTGTTCCGCAACCCAAAAGCGCGATGAAAGGATCTCGAGAGCTTGAAAAAGTTCTGGCACACGCCGAGAGCCGCCTTGCCCCTCAAGGAACAAGGCGTCCCACGGAAGTCCTTCCGAATTACAAAAAATTTCTCAAGGTTGAAGAACATCGCTTGCGTCTGAGACATCAAGCCGGCGTGGGCGGGCGCGAGATTTGCACGCGCCGCGCCGAGTTGGTCGACGTTTTGTTGCGATACGTCTTCGGCGCCGCGTCGTCTGCCGCAGGTGCGGGCAATGGCGAGTCTGATATTGCGCTGGCTCTGATTGCTCTTGGTGGATATGGACGGGGCGAACTCAATCCTTTCAGCGATGTTGACGTCATGCTCTTACATCGACAAGGCGCCGAAGTTTCGCCACGCCTTGAGGAGATGGTGAACCAAATCCTATACCTCTTGTGGGACAGCGGCTTCAAAGTTGGACACTCCACCCGTTCAATTAAAGAAGCCATTGCTCAGGCCAACAGCGACATGCGAACAAAAACCGCCATGCTGGAAGCGAGATTTCTCGCCGGCGACGAAGATCTGGCGCGAGAGTTTCGGACGCAGTTTCGCTCGAAATGCGTCGTCGGCCACGAGCGGAATTATGTCGAAACGCGTATGCAAGACCAAGTGGCCCGTCATAAGAGATTCGGTGACAGCGTTTATCTGCAGGAGCCCAATCTAAAAGGCGGCTGTGGCGGATTGCGCGATTATCAAAATCTGCTCTGGATCACCTACTTCAAAGAGGGCTCGCTCAGCACCAACCAGCTCGTTGGCAAAGATTGGTTGAGCGAAAGCGACCAAAGCCGCATCGAACAGGCGTACGATTTTCTCTTGCGCCTGCGGACAGATTTGCACTACGCGACCGGGCGCGCCACCGACATATTACATCTTAATTTACAGGAACAAATTGCGACTCGGCTGGGTTATTCGCCTCGAAAGGGCCAGATGCGCAGCGAAGCCCTTATGCGTGATTACTACCACCACACGCGGAATATCCTGCGGGTCACAGAGCGTATTACCCAGCAATTTGTGAGTGGACACGTTACCAGCAAAACTCGCGCTCTTTTCAGTTTTCTTCCGTTAACGCGGGCCGACAAGACTCCGGTAGGCGACTCTTTTTTTATTCGCAGTGAGCAGTTGCATCCGGCGCTTCGCGATGTGTTTCGTAACGACCCCGAGCAGATGATGCGCGCCTTTGAGCTCGCCCAGGAGCGTGACCTCGATCTTAGCCCTGAAATGGAAGACCTGTTGAGCAGAAGCCTGCGCCACGTCACCCGGACGTATCAGTATGCTCGCGGGCCGCGTCTGATTTTTAAATCGATTCTGTCTCGAAAAGGAAGAGTGGGGCGTATCCTGCGAATGATGCATCGTGCCGATTTCCTCGGCCGATACATACCGGAATTCGGCCAGCTTACGTGTCTTGTGCAGCATGAGTTTTTGCACCGGTACACGGCCGACGAACACACGCTCGTATGCATCGACAAACTTGATGCACTGATGGACACCGATGACCCAAAACTGATTCATTACCGCAAACTATTCGAGCAACTGGCGGACCCGCTGGTTCTCTATCTCGCACTGCTCTTGCACGACAGCGGAAAGGCCGTCGGACGACCGCACTCCGAAGCAAGCGCCCTGTTCGCCCAGCGTGTCGCCGCCCGTTTGCAATTGTCATCGGAGCAGCGGAAATCGCTCATCCTGCTGGTCGATCACCATCTGACATTATCCAGAATGGCGCAGCAAAGGAACCTGGATGATCCGGCGACGGTGATGGAATCAGCGCAAATCGTAAAGGACCAGAAAAACCTTGATTCCCTGATGCTGCTTACCCTGGCGGATGGCCAGGGTACCAGCGCGGAAGCGTGGTCAGATTGGAAAGAATCGCTGGTATGGCAGCTATTTCACGAAACTTCGCGTTATCTTACGGACCGGAAATCCTATTACGAGCAGACCAGAATCGCGCGGGAGACCTTGCGCGCCTCCGTCGCCGAGTACCTTTCGCCGGACTATGCGGCGGAGATTGAGGCACACTTTGAGTCTATGCCGGACCATTATTTCCGCGCGACCGACGTGCCGGAGATCGTAGAGCACATAAAATTATTCCGCTCGTTCTTGGAAAACGTTTCCAGCACGAACGAATTTCCACTCACTCCGGCGGTGAAGTGGAGGATGGTGCCGGAGCAGGGTCATACCGTAATGACTTTCTGCACTTGGGAGCGCGAACGGCTCCTGGCAAAGGCCGCGGGTTCCTTTGCCGTCGTCCCGCTCAATATCTTGAGCGCCGATATTTTTCCGCGCGACGATAATGCTGTGCTTGGCGTCTTCCGGGTATGCGACACCAAAGCGCAACCTGTTTCGAATCCGCGCGATTTCGAGCTGGTAGAACAAACATTGGGTCGAGCACTCGGAAAGGAGAGCTTGGATTTTGTGCCGCTCATCGAAAAGGCAAAGCGCTCAAGTCGCCGGACCGCGGTGGGACTGGAATTTCCGACGCGGATCGCCATCGATAACAAGATCCATCCCACTTACACGCTTCTTGAGTTTCAAGCACCGGACCGCATCGGATTGCTTTATGACGTGCTGAGATGCCTCGATCGCGAAAATGTTTTGATCCCTCTGGCTCGCATTAACACCCAGGCCGGCGCGGCTATTGATACGCTATACGTCGTTCAACGCTCAAATCATGCTAAGATCTCTGATTCACATCGTATCCGGACCATTCAACAGCATCTGAAGAATGCCATTCTCGGAGGCTCGGCAAAACCGTAGAGAAAACACGAGCGTTTCGCTTGTTTACTGCGAACTCTTTTGATCTCATGAACGTCCTGATTCTTGCTGCCGGTTACGCCACCCGCCTGTATCCGTTGACGCTGAACAAAGCAAAGCCATTACTGGCCGTGGGTGGCAAACCGATCATTCAATGGCTGGTCGACAATCTCGCGGGCATTCCTGATGTCGAAACAATCTACGTGGTGACAAACGACAAATTCGCGACCGATTTTCAAGCATGGACGGAGGAGTACCAGAAACGATACCCCGAATTTAAATTCAAAGTGGTCAATGACGGATCCATTAGTGATGAAGATAAGCTGGGCGCGATTGGAGATATCGATTTTGTTGTCAGCAATGAAAACCTTTCCAAAAGCAGTTTGTTAGTCGCTGCCGGGGATAACTTGTTCACCGATTCACTGGCAGATTTTGTGGCCCAGGCGAAAGACACGGAAGTAACCGTTGCCGTTTACGACGTCGGCGATGTTGAAGCGATAAAGAAATACGGCAACGTCGCGGTTGATGCCGAAGGCATCATCACCCGGTTTGAGGAAAAGCCACAAAAGCCGCAGGGTACGCTCGCTGCGATTGCTCTGTATTATTATTCACCAGCTGTCCTTTCGCTTTTGAGGACGTATCTGGTTGAGGGCAACAACGCAGATCAACCCGGCCGTTTTGTGCAATGGCTCCACACCCGAAAACCGGTGAAGACGCTGCAGGTCCGAGGCCTCTGGCTTGACATCGGAAGCAAGGAAACACTCGAGAATGCGGACAAGATATTAGCGTCTCGACGTTAAATCGCTGCAACGACGACTGGAGTTACAAAGAGAACCGGTGAAAAATGTAACTCTTTTAACAAATCAGATTCACTTTAGTCGTCCTTCATCAAACTCGATTAGGTCGAAGTAGGTCCGAATATCTTTGCGGCCTGCGCCTCCAGCTTCTTTCAGAAAATGCAGGAAACGCGCCTTTTTGGCGGCCGTATCCGGATGGCGCGAAACCATTGCCTCATTCCATTGCTCGATTGCTTCGGGCGAATGTTCGACACCGTTCTTTCGAATCCAGTCCAGAATTGCTTCGTCATTGTCCAGCTTATTGGACACCTCTTCGAAGGAGTCGCCGTCGATCTTCAGAAACGCGAGCAAGTGCTTGTCGAACCCAACGGTTTTGTAGTTGTAGCCGTCAAGCAACCCTTTGCGGTGCAGCCTCGCCTTATCGATCAAACGCGGCAGATGCACATAACCGCCGAGTTTTTCGTACGGACTGCGTGGATGCAGCCTTCGCATTGAAGCGGATCGTTGCTACGTGGCTGGTAGCGGCTGCGGCAAAGAATCCGGAAGATTTGGCTTGGTCCCGGATGGAACCGTCGGCTCTCGTTCGCCCAGTAATTCTCCCTGTGTCAGACCGGCCTGACCGATCGCTAGCTGGCCGGAAAACATTCCGCCTTTTTCCACGCTGATGGCGCGGGCTGTGACGTCTCCTTCCAGGCAGCCTTTCCTATGCACAGTGACCGTTTGAGCAATAATCTCTCCCGACATTCTGCCTTTGATCTCGATGTTCTCCGCACGCACCGTCCGAAAACAGTGAATATCAGCTTTGCGTTCGACCACAACACGTCGAGCACTGATACGGCCGGGAATTTTGCCTGAATAATTAACGGTCGCTGTGTCGTCACAATCCAGATTTCCCCGCAGCCTGCCTTCGATCATAGCGCACCCGCAAACCACGCTGCTGCTGGCCAGATCGCCCTTGCCAGAAAGGTGCACATTCCCGCGGGTGCGAATGCTTCGGCTGAACCCGCTGGTGATCTTGTAGTCGCGCAAATCAATGTGGGCGCTGCAAGAGGCACAGATTGTTGAAGTCGCCGCTCCAGAAACTTGTTGTTTGCGCTTACAATCGAAACATTCGACGACAGAAACGGTTTGCCGCTTCCAAAAATCCTCGAGTTTACCAAAAATGGAGGAGGAACCCTCCGGTGTGAGCGTTTCTTCCGTTGTCCGAAGCTTCAGACCCGGTTTCGGCGCAAAGGGAGAGAAGGAACGACCACACTGCCGGCAGATCGAACTTTTCGCCGCCGCATATTCCATCTGCTTGAAGCCGCAGTGCGGACATTCCGCACTGACTTTTGCAGGCGATGGATTTGCCACTGGATCTTTGCCGAGACCTTTCTTTTACGCCCGCGCCCCGAATGCCGCCTTGATCGGCTCACTGGACCGCACGACTTCAGGCCGCGGTGCGGCTTTGGCGGAAATGGCTCCAGTCGTGACTTCGGATTTTCCGATAAAAGTTGCGCCTTCTTCAATTACAAGACGCGCTGCTTTCAGATCGCCCTGCAAAACGCATTTGGATTTTAGCTCGCAGCGCTCGGCAACGGTGATATTACCGTGCACCTTGCCGTAGACGGTGATGGATTTGGTTTTGATCTCACCCCGAATTTCAGCGTTTTCACCGACTGTTAAAACGCCGTCAGAGTTGATGTCCCCTTCGACTTTGCCGTCGATGAGCAGTTCTTTTTGGAACTTGATCGAGCCTTTGATTTCGACATCGCTCGAGAGGATGTCCTTGCCTCCGTGATCTGCCATAGGATTAGGTTTTGGATTTGGTTTATCGATTGTGGTTGGTATTGATGCTGGCTCTTCGCGACTCGCAAGATAACTCTTGTCATCTGGGTCCGGAGTCCGCGGTTCTTCTCGAATCGGGGGCGCCGGCCTTTGCGGAACGAATCTTTTGAGCATCTGGTAGTATTGGGACACTCGTCGATGCCTGTCAACGGATTCTCTTTTCCGAGTCCAAAGTTTTTTATTGTTTTATCGCTCAACGCTCACCACGCGGTAAAGCTTGCACGCGGCGTTTTGTGCGGCGAAAATCAGGAACCGGGGCGTCAGACTGGGTGTTCGGTCCAACACGCGACATAAGGGGTGGGGAGGCATTCTCTCGTTCAGGAGGGCCGCGGAGTTTTGCGCTACTCGTTCGGAATCGTACGCAAAAACCCAGGCAACTCGACGTTGCTGGAGGATCATGCGCGCTTGTGGGGGATCCTCCGAAAGAAAAAATTGTGCGCTGTCCTCGATCCCGTTAAGACTTTCGTGCGAGCTTCCAGCAACTCCCGGTTGACGGGACCAATACGCGATCGAAGGCGAAAGCCACCACGGCGCGAGAAACGGATGCACTTCTGACGATCGCAAACCGAGCGCGAGCTCTCGAATTTGCGTCGATTCAATACGTTTCTCCAATCGACTCGCCAATTGCTCCTCGTTCGGCCAAAGTTTCTGATCCCAGTCCCGCAAAATCGGAAAGATCGACAACACGAATGCTGTCCAGACTGCTGCGCCCGATTTGATAGGCGCGAGCAATGCCGGGAGAGCCAGCGCAAAGGTCAACACAAAAAAGTAGCCCCATCGTGCCTGCCAAACAGTTAAACCGTAAGTTCCGATCAGCAGAACGAGAACTGGTAGGGCGCGACCGCCGGGCGCGCAGTCTTTGCTGGCTCTGATATTCATCCAAATCAAAGGCGGTGCCACCAAAAGCAGAAATCCGCACCAACGGAACCAGACGGGATTTGCAGGCGAAAGATGTGCGAGTTCGCCAATGGTGCGGGCCCAGTTTTCGAAGGTCAGGTTTGATTGAAAAATCGCGATTGACGGAACGCGTCGCTCAATCAGAAGCGCGACGGCAATGGTCGCGGCAAACAAAATCCACCCCGGGCGACGATCCCGTCGAAAAAGCGTCGTGCGGTTAGTAAAAAAGGCCGTGGCGGTCACGATGAAAAAGATCACGAGCGGCTCGTAAGCAGAGACCCACAACGCAACTCCCCACGTGACTCCGCTTAGCATACCCCATCTATTAACCTCTGTAGGGGCAGCACCGTTCGCCGACTTCATTTGCACGCTCCACTCTGCGCACAGCGCCATCGTAACCAGCAGGATCAACAACGATTGATGATCGGGTCGACCAAGCTCCGTCCCGTGAACGAGAATCGGGCTGATTGCGTACAGGATCAGCATTGCCCAGCGATACCGGAATTTCATCCGACGCGACCACCACCACAAAAACCAGCCTGCGATCAATGCAAGCAACGGCGAGATCCATGCACCGGCCAAATCGACTGGCTGCCCCGCGAACGGCTTTAGCAAAAGCGACAGGCCAAGGATGAGATAATCGAGCGGCGCAGTCGTATGTGGGGTCGTTCCGCGCGGGAAATTTTCAAAATCATGATGCCGCACGATTAACCCGGGTTTTTCTGCGCACATCTGCACACGCGTCATGCGCGCATAACAATCCGCGTCGACGAAGTAAATGTTCCCGCCGACAAAAACATCCGGATAATTCACGCAACGGGTCGCCATAATCAGCGCGCTGAGGAATGCGATTTCGAGGGTTGCAACGATTCCGCGAATCACGGCTCTATCCCAAATCCCGCGTGATCAATGCGCAATCCGAAACTTCTAGGAACGACGGCTTGGGGTAGCCGTCGATTGCAAACGTAAGAGCTGGGAATCCGTCAGTCGTTGATGCTCGGCTTCAATTATTGGACGTTGGACGTTGGATGTTGGATGTTCGCGCGGAGCGCGCAACGGGCCTGTAGCTGAGCGGTTAGAGCAGCCCCGAACGCTTTCGGGGTTGGTCATCAGCGGTTTGCGTGATTAAATTGGAAAACAGAGCGGGCCTGTAGCTCAGCGGTTAGAGCGGCCCCGAACGCTTTCGGGGTTGGTCATCAGCGGTTTGCGTGATTAAATTGGAAAACAGAGCGGGCCTGTAGCTCAGCGGTTAGAGCAGCCCCGAACGCTTTCGGGGTTGGTCCCTGGCGATATGCTATACTTCAGCGCGTGAACGAAGCGGGTCTGTAGCTCAGCGGTTAGAGCAGCCCCGAACGCTTTCGGGGTTGGTCCCTGGCGATATGCTATACTTCAGCGCGTGAACGAAGCGGGCCTGTAGCTCAGCGGTTAGAGCAGGGGACTCATAATTTGAATCGGGCGGTTTTGCTGGTTTTAGCAATGTTGCGCCTGGGTTGGTTTTCATAGGTGGAATCGCGATTTTGGTACTGCTCAGCTTTGCTCCGTTTGGCCGGAAAAAGACGTTGCAGTATCAAAAGCAGTATCAAAAGAAAAGCGTCTTTGTTTATCGCGTCCGGCTTATCCTGAAATGAATGTAAGCGCGGTGCCATCTCCTGCTCCATATGCGGCTGTCTCACGTCTTCAACAGTCGCTCTAGTTCTGATCGTGGAATGAGCAACTTCCCGCTGAGAACCCGACACGCTCGCAATTTCCGTCGCTGAACAAGTCGATACACACTGAAATAATGAACGCC
This sequence comes from uncultured Verrucomicrobiae bacterium, assembly GCA_963753675.1. Classification (GTDB taxonomy): domain Bacteria; phylum Verrucomicrobiota; class Verrucomicrobiia; order Chthoniobacterales; family UBA10450; genus Udaeobacter. The sequence goes on from CAVWCZ010000002.1 coordinate 559,939, forward strand.
GAGAAGATCGGCAGCTTCCTGGACAGAGTACGCCAACCGCTCTTGGTCGCCGCCCTTCGCTGGTGCCGCTTGAGTTTGTGTTTCCATTTCAGCTATTTTCAGAGAGCCTGATGGGTAAGGCGCTCCCTCCTCGGAGCACCGTCCCAAGGCGGTCGGGTTTGAACTGGCAGCTTGGCGTTCAAAACCTCGTTGTCTCCAGTTTCTCCATGAATTCGTAGAGGCGGTTTCCCGGCGTCCGCGGCGGGAAAAGCTCCTGGACCTGCACCTTCAAAACCTCGGCGAGATAGACAAGCGCTTTGTCGTCCACGTACGAGAGGCGCGCCTCGATTTTCGAGACACCGCTGCGGCTGATGTCGAAGCCTGCGATTTGCAGCTTCGCTGCGAAATCCGACTGCGACCAGCCGAGCGCGTAGCGACGACGGCGAACCTGCGGGCCGACGTTATTCTTGTAACGCATACGGTCTCCGTTCCTGTTACGCAGTTTTTGTCTCTGCGGTTTCGAAACTGACGCGCGGCGCGCATTTGGTCTCGCAGAGTGCGATCAGCTGGCGCCCGTCGCGTTTCGGCAAAGCCTGGGAAACTTCCTCGCGGAATTCGGCGACAGGTCGTAAGTAATAGACCGATTCAAACAAGCGATCCACGCATTCCCCAGCAAGAGCCAGCACCTGGTCAAAAGTTTCGCTCTCAGAATTGATGAGAGCCATCAAGGCAGGCGCCGGGAAATTAACGCGCGCGATGCAGCCATCGGTGCCCGCAGCAGTCCATCGGGAACCACCGTTGTTCGTCGGCGTAAAGTCGTTTTCGTGAAGCCGAGCCTCGCCGACGAGATCGGCCTTCATGATCTTAAGCCGTTCGCTTTGAGCGACGATGTCGCGGTGCAGCGTGACGGCTTCGTTAACAAGTTTCTTTAATTGAGCGTTGGTCATATGGATGTGGTGTTAAGATTTCTTGCCGCGCTTGCTCTGGCGCACTTGCTCCAGTGCTCGCGCGACACGAACGCTCTACACCCGGTTTTTTTCTGACCGGGCCAACGCTGGTTCGTTCTTTCTCCAATGTTCTCGGCAGCGATCTTGCCATCCTCCGGTGACCTACGAAAAATTTTGACAGGTCTCAAAAACGGCGGCTCCGAGCGGCGGAAAAATCTCTCCTACGGAGAAGTGGCCATGGACGAAATATTGCTGACACGTTCAGGCGAACGTATTCTCTGGCGTAAAAACAAGGGAGCAAATCATGGCAAAACAGACATCAAACAAAACAGTCGGTCAGGCAGAGCAGGAGTGCTCTTTCAGCGCAACGACGATCGCGGCGCTGCTATTCCTGGCTGCGAAATTTCCGCATCGTCAGTTCAACAGCAGCGAGTTGTGCGTGCTTTCGGGCATCGGACGCACAGCCATGTCGCAGATCAAGAACGCCGCCGACTCGCCGTTTTCGCTTGGAAAATGCACGTTACAGCGGCTCGACGGATGGCTTGCCAAGCATCCAGGATTCAAGCAACAATGATCGGACCGGAGGGTGCTATGCCAAAAGGGGTTCGCAAAAGCATTACGATCGCCGGACTGCTTGCGCCGACAGTGAAACAGCGGTGCGCTGAATTTGGGCACAGCATTTTCACTCCCTACGCTGTGGAGCTGGTTTGCTATGATCTCCGCTCGGACGCGAAACATTCCATCACGCTTGAGATCGCGCGCGACACACAGCCGGCACAGGATGCCGTTGATCGGGAACTCGTTGCTCGATATCGGCCTGGCCAGCCGCGCAAAGGACTGCTGGTGCAACTGGTTGATCGCATTCACCGTCTTCAGAGCATCGCGGCTGCCAGTCGACACGATTTGCCATTGCCGCCACTGAGCGCCGTGGCGGAGCGCGTCACATTCCCCTTCGAAATTTGGAGACTTGTGGATGTGCGTTGGAAAGAATTGGGCTATCGCTCGCTCTCTGCGTATATCACCGGGCTGATCCGTTACGACCTGCTCGTTAGCGGACCGCATTCGTCGATCACGGCCGACTGCCGATCAAAGCTTCAGCGCAAACTCACCCGGAAAACTCTTGCCGACCGCCGCAAAGGCCGCAGACGAAAGATCCTGCTCGACCACCTCATTGAAGAAGCTGAAGGCAGATCCGTTCCAGAGAAGGAGCTTGAAAGGGTCAAGATTCGAATCGCGCGGGAGCTGCGGCGAATCTCATTTTCGCCAGGAAGCGCGAAGATGGCTGCACATAAATTTTCTTTTCAACGCGAACCGATACGCACCTCTTCGCGCGGAGCGAGCACAGTCAAGGTGGAGCGCAGCGTAGCGAGCAATACCTTTACGGCGCGCAGCGAGCAGTAAAATCACGGCTCGGTTCAAGTCGATCAGAAGAAAAGATCAAGGCGCAGTTGAGCGCGGAGAGCGAACAGCGACGAATCAGTCAGCTGCTAATTGCGCACAGACGCGGCTGCGCCGCTCGACTGCATTGCAGCCACCCAGTTCTTTACAAAACGACGATAAGGTTAGGACTCAGAGGAATCCCCTCTGGCAGCAATACGGAAACTGGACACACCCCCGGCTGCAGTAAAGTAAAGAGTGGATTGAGTCAGCTCAGATAGTGGTGGAATTGCTGTATTCCACGATCGGTTTCTCGCCATCGCAGATCATACGTCTGGCCAAACACCGTGTCGCTTGCACTCTTCAGATGCTCGTCGTTGATGTAATACGATGTACAAAGTGAAGATGCGACCCCGATTCACCGATTTGTACATCTCATCGCGCCTTCGGCTTTTCGCTCCGCAGAGCTTCTAAGAGTCGATTTGCTTCAGCCTCGATCTCTCTCGCAACTCGTTCGCGTTCCGCAGGCTCTGCGTCGCAATAATTGCTGAGTTGTTTCGTGAGCTGCTGGAGCGCGGCAGTAAGCACGCCTTGCGCGTAGGGAGTTAACAAACCACGAATTGGCGTCCGTGCATCGGTCGGCACTTCGAACTCTACATCCGTGCCATCTAGCACGATGCGACTTTCTCGTTCGAGTGGTTTGGTTCGTGCAAGCATTTCATGGAGCGCCTGTGAGACAGCCACTGCTGTCGACTTTGGAAACGGCGCATCTTTGCGGGTGATTTCGACCGGTCGCTCGTTCCCACGATTTGGATTCGATTGCGAGGTTGAGTACCAAAGGTTTTTGTCTGCCTTCGTGCAGGTCAGCAAAACATTCTTCTCACCAGTGGCTTGCGTTTCAGAGTAAAGGGCAATAGCTCTCTCACCTGCGGCCGAAGAGGGCATAACTACGATCCTCGCATAGTTGGCGGGCGTCACAAAAAGCTTCTGAGACAACAGGCTTCTGTACGCTGTATCAATCTCGGCACTAGGCGGAATCAAATGGTCACTTGGCCCAGTTGCACCCGGTTGGGCGTTGGCAATGAGGCGAGAGCTAAGTAAAACCAACGTAGTACACAACAAATCCAATTGTCGCCTGCGAATGAAGCTTTTCATAACCTTAGTTGGTCAAGGCCCAGGCAAAAAGACAGCTCCATCAGAATGGAAAAATTGGCCAGAATTACCTCCAGACGGCACGTAAATGTGAACAGTTCCACCGCGGTCTCCGGTCCACCCAACAGAAGAGATGTATGGCACACCCATCGGGTTGTGACCATTCGCGCTGGGAACGTCTGCTCTATCTAGACCCGCGCCGCTTTCAGGGCCGTGGCTATGCGAGATTGATATAGGTGGTCTAGCAAAGGTCAGCACCGTGTAAGGCTGCCCTTGTTCATCCCGGCTCCCGATAAAAGGACCTTGCCTCTGTAAGGAGCCTCCCTTCTTCACGAACTCCGCATATGCCCTTTCTTGAGAGATCCGCCTTCTCCCGTACTGGTCCAGCCGAATACTTTTCGCGTGTTCACTAGCCGCGTCCCTAGCGTCTTTGACAAGTCCCCTGCCAATTTGCCTTATGTCGGCTCCTCCTGCATCAGGACGAGCGCTTTTGATAAAATCATTAACGGCATTGTAGAATTGGCTAAAACCATAACCCGCCATGCCCGCGCTGATGGCACTATTAAACTGTCGCTGCATCAGGCCCATAATGAAGTTGTAGGCGTTATCGCCGTCTTTCGAATTAGACCAAGCGTCTTGGCGTTCCTTCGTGCGCGCCTGACTTCCATCGTCCAGCCCCATCGGATCAGTAAGGTCAACTGGATCATTATGGCAATAACGGAAGAGGTTGTAATCGCCGGCGTCGAAAAGCTTCGGGTCTTCGCTCATGAATCGACCAAGCGTCGGGCTGTAGGCTCTGGCGCGATACTCGTAGAAGCTGAACGTTGAAACGTAGGTGTTTCGGTACGTGGCTGCGTATTCTCGCCCGGTGAACAGGAATCGGTTGTTATAGGCGGTGGCGTTCGGGTTGAGGTTATTGCCGGTGCCGTCCATGAACGTAGGCACGCCAAAGGCGTCGTAGGCGTATTTCTCCAGCACAAGACCGGTCTGGTTGCTCGGTGTTGTGCAGCCATTAATCAGATGGGTCACGCTGCCTTCGTGGTCCTCCCCGTAGTAAATGGGTTGCCCGCTGTTCTTACCGGGGTCAGTGCGCACCAAAATTTCGTCAACGCCTTTCCCATACACATTGCGCCCCACTATCGAGGTGGAAGTGCTGTATTCCACAACCGCTTTTTCGCCATCGCAAATGTAATAGGTGGTCACTCCGTTAAGAGCGCGTTTCACGCAACGCCCCACTGCATCGTAGTAGAGATTATACGTCTGGCCAAACACCGTGTCGCTCACGCTCGCCAGATGCTCGTCGTTGAGGTAAACGTAATTGACCGGATGAGTGTCATAAAACCCTTGGAAAGAGCTGACTTCATGTTCGTTACCGTTGCCAATGGTCGATCCGCTCACTGAGCTGTACTGGTTTAGATTATTGACCACGTAGTTGGTGGTCGGATTCGCGGTATCGGTCACCTGCTGGCGGTTGCCCGCTTTGTCGAAATAGTAGCCCAGGGAACGTACACCAGGCAAATCCATCGGGAGTAACCCGCCCACTTTCGGGTCGTCGTAATCATCCGGTGGCGGCAGGGGCTCCGGGTCTTCGGTGTCGGGAGGCTGATAGCCTGCGTTAGGATCGGTGTTGTCAGTCGTGTCCAGGTCCGGCTCCTGTCCTTCAGTGAAAGGAAAATGCGGTCCGCCTCCGTAGCTGGCCGACTGCAGCTCGCCGTCCCAGTAAAAAACAAAGCTATCGGCCGCGCCTCCCCGGTTGATATCGGTGATCCGGTTCATGTGATCGTAAGTGTAAGCCTCGGTGGAGAATGTTGTCCAACTACCGTTCAGCTGCTTTTTAAGCAAGCGGTTACTCATGCGATTCAGGCTATCACGGGTATAATGCTGTTGAATGTTGACATTGTTCGGAAGATAAGCGTATCGATCGGTCTCGTTTGAGGCGGCATCATAAGCATACTCGAACAGCGCGTTACTTTGTCCGGTGACGAAGATCTTCCAAAACCGTCCAGCACTGTCATAGCTGTAAGTGTAATCGTAACCGGCGCCACTCACATACATCCTCAACAGCCTGCCGTCGTTATCGTAGCTGGAATAATTAACTGTTTTAGTGCTATTGATCCCGGTCACATTTTGCTGTTCCCACGTGAGACGACCAGCGGCGTCGTACTGCCGCGTGACGGTAGAATTGGGGTTCGACGCCGTATTCAATCTGCTGTTGTCGTAATAAGTGTAGTGCGCCCAATCGGCACTATTGTCCCAATGCATGTCCGTTTTACGGTTAAGACTGTCGTAATCGAATGTCTGGACCTCGTTGCCCCCATGCACCGTCGTCCGACTCGCCAGGTTGTGAGCATTGTCATAAACCCATGACCGGGATGGGGCCGGTGACGTTCCGGGATAGGTCATCATGGTTCTCTCATCCGAAGCGTTATATTGGAATGCGGTCTCCTTTCCTCTGGCATCTTTTACGCGGTCGATCGTGCCGGAAGGATTGTAGTAAATGGTCGTTTTCAAAGTGATCGGTGTGGGCGCCGGACTGGGCCCGACGACCTGCCGGGGGACGCTGTGCCAGATCATGCGGTTCAAAGCATCGTAGCCCATCGTTTCGTGGACATTGTCGGGGCGATCGATCTGATTGATATTGCTGGCCTGGTCGTAACGCCACACGGTGGTCACCGCCAGCGGTGTGTTGTAGGCCTCAGTAGTCTGAGTCTTGCGGTTGCGGCAATCGTACACACTGTGCGCAATTTTGTTCCGTGGATCCGTAACATCGGTAAGGTTTTCTACCTCATCGTACGCAAATCGCGTGGTCAGGTTCAGAGTTCCGGATGCGGCAGTAGTGGAGGTTTTGCGCCAGTTCTCATCATAACCGTTAGCAGTCACTATCCCAGCGCGACTCGTGTATGAGTAGATCGAACTAGTCGTATGACGGTATTGTGAAGTTGCGCCAGGTTTAAGATAGCTAATGCTGTCCGCCTTCAGGAGCGGATCGGTAGTGCTGGTTAGCCGATTGTAATGGTCGTAGGTGAAGCTGGTGACGTTGCGCAGTTCGTCGTCCTGCCACACCTTGTTTCCGTACCAATCGTACTTGGACCGCTGATACTTTAAGTTAGCATGGGTGACCTTTGTCACTAAGCCGCGGCCTGCCACCGCTGCGCCATTGAGATTCGTGACGCCACTGCCATCGTAGGCGCGCTCGTACTCGTACGTTTCGGAGGCGACGTTACCGCTCACGTTCGCCGGCAGCGTCATGGTTTGTACCCTGTCTGTCCATGCGCCAGCCGTGTAATAGGTATAGTGCGTGTGAGGATCGTTGCCACCGGGGTACCAATTCTGTTTTGGATTATACTTGTCAGTTAGTAGTCCGCGACTGTCGTAGACAAAGCTCTCATAGGCGCCATTTTTCATGTGATGGTGCAACACCTGCCCAAAGCTGTTGTACGTAAATTCCTCGAATGACGCCGGCGTATTTATGTCAGAAGGATAGTCGATTTGGGTGACAAGGTGCGTTGTGGAATCGCGCGTGTAGGTGGTTACCTTCTGACGCTCATTGCTGACAGTATGGACGTAACGACCATGGTCGTAGTAGGTATAATCGATGTGGCTGCCGCCGCAATGCGTGATCGTGAGAACTTCACCGATACCAGCGGGCGGAGGCGATCCGCGAACATAATTGGTAGTGTGACTATTGGCGTCTCTCACTAGATTGACATACCGATTAGCATCGTAACCCAAGTGCGTACTGTTTCCTTGAAAATCGGTATAGTCCGTCAGGAACTGTTGAGGGGCTGGGCCAACGAAAATTGGGCAACTCTCCCCATCGACCGCGCGATGCAAAAGCAGACTGGTATAAGTGAAGGTTCGAGAGGGTCCATCGCCACGATATTCAGTATAGGTCGTATCGAAGACCGGGTCGGTAGCGATTGGCGATGGTACTGGTGGATCGATTCTGGAGACTGGTACGCCGTTAAGTTCGTTTCCGGGCATTCCGTCCCAGTATCGCTCCCTTATGATCGCTCCATGAGGTCCCTGACTCTGATATTCGTAGGCGATTCGTCGCATCGCTCCGTTGTAACGCGCGTCGTCACAGCCGCTGAGGAGAGGATATGCAGTGATAGAACAAGGACAGGGTGGATTCGGATGCTCTGGAGCATTATCTCCCTGATAAGTGTAGTAAGCGTGGGACCCGTCGCTGTAATCCACAGACGTAAGGCACTGAACGGACGGATGTCCGTTACCAGGCGGCTTTGGCGTATAATTATAAACGACGTAGTCGAACGAGTGTCCCTGGCCATCGTACGCATCAACCCGTGTCAGAAGGTAGGATGCGTTGTAAGTAAACTGAAGGTACCTTCCACCGGGCTCAGTTACACGGGTTATCCGGCCTAAGTTAGGATCGAGCGTGATATCGGTTATCTGGCCTGTACGGATCAATGATTTTCGTGGCAACACCTGTCCAACGCGCATCACCAAAAACTATGGTGCCGCCATCAGCCAAACGAAACGCGGGGGAGCCATTCCAAGTGGTCGGCCAATCGGAGACCCCGAGAGGGCCAGACGGGTTCCACATGTACGCGCAACTTTTATCCCACACATTTCCGTTTGGATAGTAATACTTCTGGTGGGCAGTGTCGTTGAACCACCCATATCCATTGCTCCAACCATCGCCATAGCCACGCCGGCTATTGTAGTAGCGGGTCATCTTGAGCCCATATTTTCCAATCGCGCCGGGCACCACAATATCGTCGATCTGCCGCATGGCGCTGTGATTTAGGACGTTATACGCGCCACCGGTCGTTGTGACACCTTCAAACGCACCAGTGGCACCCACCGGGTTGTGATCGTCAAGAGCAAGTAATCGCGGTGCGGCGAATGCTACAAGTAACACAAGGGCGGCGAACAAGTATCGCACAATGGGGGTTAATTGCGGTCGTGAAGAGGAACCAGAGAGATTTTGCGTGTTCATAGGGGGGAGGGGAGCCGCCAGACTGCCAAGATGAGACTCGGCGCGTCAAGAAAATTTTCCGAGAAAAATCTTGCAGTAATATTAGTCAATGGTCAGTTCGTGGCCGGGGCGCATGAAGCGAGCAGAGTCGAGGGCTGAGCGCAGCAGAGCGAGCAATACCTTTACGGCGCGCAGCGAGCGGTAAAATTAGACTCGATTCAAGGTGATCGGCAAAAGGCTCGATCGAGCATTAGTTGGGCGAGATGAAATTTGAATAGACTGAGAGCGGCTGATCGCACACCGATGTGGCTGCGCAGCAGCGACATCATCGACTCAGAAACAGGCCCGCGAAGTCTCCGGGGCGCGCGGACCAAGCCCGGAGTCTTCGCGTTTGGCTGCGCGTTTCGTTAAACTCGCGCGCCCTGGCTTTGTTGCTGACGCGGCGTAATCGTGCGCAGCGTCCGCGCAGCGATTGACATCATCGCCCGCTCCTGCTGTTCAGCGGGCAAGTTCTTGACCAGTTTGCGATAAGCTTCTTTTAGCTCGGGATTAGCCTCGAGTTGCTTGGTAACACTGGCGCGAATACGCGCGCGGCGCTCGATCTTATTAACGTTTTGCAACACAAGCATCCGCTCCAGGCGTTCGCGCGGTAGTCCTTGGATGTATGCCCACTCCTTCGGATTGGCTTGAATGTAGGCGTCGATCTTGGCGTTGATTTCGACGTTATCGCGGTACTTCGGAATCTGGTCGGCCGCATTCGGGACGGCCGCACCGTTTCCATTCGTGTTCTTATCTGATCTTTTCAGGCTCATAATATTAGTGAGTAGCGGCGGTTGTTTGACGAAGAGCGTGGACGATCTCGCCGCAATAGAGATCGACTAGCTCCGAGGCGTCCTCGTGCTCGACAGCCAGGCTCATAAGAAACTCGGGGCCGGGCGAAGCGCCGAGCATTTGCTCAATGTCTTCGCTCGCCTCCAAGTATCGCGAGACCGTTGTTTCAGGCACGCTGACGATGATTGGTTGGTTATCAGTAGGTTTCATAAGGAAGCGCTCACCAATTGTCGTTTGGTGATGAAGACGGGGATGGTTTTTCAGACTTTCGGCCTCGAAGCTGTGCCTCAACAGTGTCCAGTTGCTCTCGCAGAGCTGTTACGTCCCGCTTCAATGCCAGGTTCTGTTGGGCCACTTCCTTTGTCTGGGCGACAGCTTCACCTAGCTCGTTTAAGCGTTGATTGAGCGTCGCGGTCTGCTCAGTGAATGCCTGAGTGGCGGCGCGCTGCTTGTTGACCTCGGCAACAACGGCGTCGTTGGCGGAAACACTCGGCGATTGCACGATGTCTCGCCGCGGCAGGGATAACTTGTCGTTGGGTCGAAGATCCCAGTGCGCGCTGGTCTCGACGCGGTAGACCGGATGGCCTTCGTGCATCACAAGCGGATCACGTGCGTCAACGTAGCGACCGAGTCGGTACTCTCTGAGTTGATCTTCGGTCCTTAGACCACTGGAGTTGACGGACCGGCCAACCGGCGTGGCACGCAACGCCAGAGGGTGTTGGTGAGTTGATGAGCAGGCTGACAGAAAGATGATTGGAATCAGAAGTAGTTTATTCATGGTGCAAAGGTGGATTGAGATGTTGGCGTAAGTGGCAACTCCGGAACCGCAGAGTGTTCCAGAGTAGTCGGCACAAGCGGTTGCGGCTCCGGCGAGGCCGAAGGTGAAGCTAATGGCGCCAGCGAAGCCGCGAGCGTTCCGCCGATCTTGGCGTCTTTTTCATCCACAGTCTGTGTGATATAGAGATAGAATTGCTTTCCTGCCGGGACTCGGACGTAGAATCCATCACGTTCAATGGTTTGCAGGATTTGTTGAGCGTATCTGTCGAGAACGCTCTGCGCGCCCATGAGCGGCGCATTCTGCAAACTAGGAATTGCAAAAGTGCCGAAGGCCGATGTTCGTGTTTCGGTGAAAGCTGAGGCAGCCCCACTCAGCAAGGACGCGACGAACAGTTTTACTTCGGCAAGGTTGTCGGTTTTGAGCAGCTTTCCGCGCAATCCTGCGCTACCGTCGGTGATTCCCCAAGTTCCCGTGTCAGCGTCTTGCTCGCGATCCAAGGCAAGACCGGAAACATTCAGCTCCTGGCCGTCTTGCCAGACCAGCGTCCAGCGTCCGTTGCTCGCAATACGTTCACGTGCACGATCAACTTGAGCGGCGCCATGCACTTCAGTTCCGGCCGGGATAATCAGTTGCCCATGATGAAAGATATCTTCGGTTACTAAACCGACGATCGGCGTTCGAATTGAAGATGAATCGACGGTGATGACGAGCTCGCACGGAACAAGCCGGCCGTAGGGCGCGAAGTTTTCGCTGAACTTTTTACCCTCCTTGGTTGGGAGCGCGGGAGTTTCGGCGACAAGATTGAGTAGCGGCAGCTGAGGCGGCGTGTTTTGTGATTTCGGCTGCGGCGTGGGAGCAGGTTTTGGTTCGCCGCTCTGAGGATCGAAGGGAACCATGTCCCGCCTGATCGTTTCTGGCAGCTGTTGATTGTTTGCTGTTGCCTTAGTCGAAGTCTTCCGCGTCACCAACGAAGCCATGTGGGAATTGCGGCGGCTATTAACCAGAAGCAGAATGATAGCCAGCCCGATGAGAAACAGCGTGAGCGCACCGGTTGGCGAGCGAAAGAAGTTGAGGAAGCGTCGAGGACTCATTGTGGAATAGGCGTTGGTTCGACATCTTTTCCGTCAGGCAAAGCGGTTTCGGGAGAGTTATCCCGTCGCGTGAGCACGAAAGTGAAGTCGTTCTTGAGTGAAAGATCGTTTCGGCCAGCAGACCCTCCGCTTACCACAACATAACCGAGAGTTGATTCATGCGGTGGAATCGCGCTCACCAAGTCTGTTAGTGATGGCGTAAAGACACGGTCGCCAACACGGACCTGGAGTTGTTCCGGGGAATGGTCGAGCGGTTTATCGCTGCGGTTGGTTATCAGGATATGAAAGACGAGTGTGTCTTCATCCGGGTATCGAAATGCTTCCGTTAGCTTTACTTCGTAATCGCCACAATCACTGACGAGTGGCTGTTCACGTAGGTCGCGATACTCAAGTCCAGTCAGCGCATCGGGCTCGTTGGCTTGAAGCAGTGGGAAAGCCTTAACCTTATCGAGTAATCCCAGCAATCGGGGCAGTGTCAGTGGACCTGTGACTCGTTTTGCTTTGTCGGGCGGACTTTGCAGCATTACCGAGTAGAGAGGTTCTGCGCTTTCGTGAAGTTCGAATGCATAAGTGCGATTGTTCCATCGCACGTTCAGATTTGTCGCCGCATCCTTGGCCAGCGCCCGCAAAGAGAAGTAGGCAGTGCCTTTAGTATGCGCGATCTGAAATAGACCCGGCGTCTTTCCGTCCAGTGTCAAGAGCGCCCCATCAATTGCTGCGATCGGTGACGGGAAGCTCACTGTAGTCACGCGTGTCGCGGAGACGGGGACGGTGTAAACCGTGTGATCGTTTAGTGGAAAATACTGCACACGCGATTCGTTCGCGCCCGCGAGTGCGACTGTGATTGGAAAGGTAAGTGCGACTAGCCTAACGAGTGGGTTCATATTTGAAATCCTGGATAGCGGTCGGGAAGCGACCGTTCTCGACCATATTTGGATTGCGAAGCATCTTGAGCTTGAGCGTGAAAGGCACGGCCTCGCTGAAGGCGCGCTCCTGGAAAATGCCGCTCCGAATAAGTTGTCCGCTTACCTGAGTAAGAACAGCGTCACTGCGTGTTTGGAGAATGTCGATCTTTGCGATCTCAGCTTTCTGATGCAGCTGCTTCGCTTTGAACTCCGATTCTTCAGACGTCCATTCTCCATGCGCCTTCTCTTGCGCGTGTTTGAGAAACATCTGCTTGAGCAGCTCTGGATGATCGAAACCCTTTGGATTGCGTTCCAGGAAGGCAACTGCAGCCAGCGTGCTTTGTTGGGCATGCAACTGCTTCGCTTCCTGAAATTGAAGGAGCGGAGAGACGAAAAACGTTCCGGCTGGATCGACAATGACGACGCGCTCGCGTTCCTTCAATGTGCGCGCGAGATGGATACGTTCGACAGCTGCACCAACTAGAACCGTGATAACAGCCAGGAACCAAAATCGTGCGAGCCGGTCTTTGTCGATAAGGACGCGAATCGGGTCAGCACGGCGGACATTTTGCGCGCGCTGCGATTGAGGAGCTGTCGATCTTAGATCAGAAGAGATTGTTTCCATAACTAGTTGCGAGAACGCATCAGGAGTTCACGAACAAAGTCGTCGCCGGTAGGATCGTTCTTCTTTGGCTTGCGCCGCGGACGCGACGCAAGCCGGGAACTACGTAATGAACCAATCAGATTGCCAGCTGGCGAATAGGAGCTGCCGCTGGCAGAAGCTTCGGCGGCTCCGATCAGTGCGGCGGTTCCTCCCCCAGTGGTCCCACCGACGAAACCAGCCAAGCCTCCTGCAGCGCCAAATGTTGTCGCTGCTCCCACGCCCGCAGTAAGTCCAGCTATCCCTGCGGTTGCAGTTGTTGCGAACAAGGCTTGTCCGACCTGAGTGCCGTGTGAGATAGCCTTCTGAATGATAATCGGCGCGGCGATGGTGCTGGAGATGAGCCAAAGCGCTAATGCACCGAGGCCCAGTAGATTCTGAAGACCATATCCAGCTCCGCCGGTGAAACCGCCGGAAGCTAAGAAGCTTTGATCGGTCATGAAACCGATCAGGCCGGAAGTAAGAAGGGAAGCTGCACCCCACCCAATTGGCCAGCAAAGAACACCGGCATAGCCGAGTAGAAACGCCACGCCGATCGAATGCAGTGTCCGCACAGCGAGGAAGCCGATAAAAATCGGAGCCAGCGCAAAGCCTACATAGAGAATGAACTTCTGAACCAGATAGGCGTAGAAGACGATGACGCTGGCCAGGAAGCCAAGCAGCCACAGGGCTGCTGAAATTAGATGCTCGAAGATCGACTGGGCATCAAGCAAGTCCCACCAGGATTTCGAACCCGTCCCGGTGCCGCTTGTGCCTTTGCTTACGGCGAGAGCTTTTTGATACTGAGCGTAAACACCGGCCGGATCGGCTCTCAGGGTTTGTTTAACCGTTGTATCGACAACGCTCGCAACCTCGTTGTTCCAAGTCGGCAGATAAGCCAACACCGCCGCGAAAGCGAAGGTGCGTCCAATCGTGCGCAAATAGGCGCTAGGGCTGCGGTGGCCCGTAACCGTCGATGAAACAATTCCGACCGCAAGGAGCACGAACGCGATGGGTGTCAGCACGCGATTCATTTCCGTGCACAGGCTCAAGAAATTTGGAAACAGCGTATCGAAATTGTTCATTACTCGTTAGGCGTGGTGTTAGCGATCATCCGGAAAGGTGGGTGGCGTCGTTTCGAGTTGGAACACTTCACCGTAGCGGCGAAAACTTTCTTCGATCTGTGCCTGCCGCTCCTCACGACGCGCTTGATCGTCGCGCTCTTTGTCAGCGCGGTTTTCGGCGTCCTGGGTCAAAACTTGTCCAGCCGCGTTATCAATCTCGTGATCGACTGTCGCCAGCTCGGCGTTGTATCCTACAAGTACGCCTGTCAGCTTCTGCGTTTCCGCATCGGTGGTTGCGGCTTGTAACTGAGTCGTTGTAGAGGCGATCTGGTTGCGCAGGTTCGCGCGGCGCGCCAGCACGTCATTAGTAACCCCCTGAAAGTTTTGGGAGCTCTGCTGAACAGCGCCATACTTGCGATACAATTCTTCTGCTCGCGGCAACTGAACTCCGCCAGGCGTTGTAAATGTCGATCCTAGATTCGTGTACAAGCCGTTGGCCCTATATTGGAGCGCTTGAATTCCATTAGCGGCTTGTTGCAGCTGACCGATTGTTTCACCAACGCCAGTTTGCCTGAGGCTGTTGATTAGCTGATTTGCGCCGGTGATATTGAGAAGACTGGATGGATCGCCAAACGCTTTGACGTACGCAGTCACTTGCTGAAGCTCCTGCGTCATAGTCGTGATCTGCTTGAGCTGGTTGTTCACCATCTCGACGTATTTCGCGAGATCGACGATGTGGTTTGCTTGGTTGTGGGCGATAGCTGTCGGATCAATGACTACGACTTGCGCCGTGACAAGCGGCGCCGCGCTCAAATAGAGAGCAATTGAGACAAAATACTTTGTTAGTCTCATCGCCTTACTCCTGAATCCGAATAGTCGCCGTGCTCGGCGCGAGGATGACGCCGTTCTCCTGGCGTTCCGGTAAAGGAACGTCGAGGAGTCGAACGTGCGCTCGATCATCGAGCTGTGGTCCGGTGCGTTGTCGATCAATGAGAGTCTGGAACTGCTGCTTGGCGGAATCGCTTCGTGCCTTTTCATAACCCTCGTTGTAAGACTTCTTGGCGGAGGCGTTGCTCCCCGCCTGGAGCGTTTCGCTGAGCAGCACGCCAGCTCCGGCGCCTGCGGCTGTAATTAAGGGATTGCCTTTGCTGAGCGCATGTCCAACAAGCGCACCGCCTGCTGCGCCGGCAGTATCGCCGATGACTCGGGTTGGACTAACGCCTGCGCAGCTGGTGAGCAGCGCGCTAGCGAAAACTGAAAGAAGAATAGTCGCGTTTTTCATTACGCGACCAGTGATATTCGATCAGTTTGATGGGGCTGCTCCGGCCCGAGAGCGAATCAGTTTCGGCTGGGACGAAGACGACTCGCCGGTGGACTCGCCTGTGTTCCAAAGGTAACGATTTTGTGACGATCGCGAAAAACTGTTGACGTGAAGCTGCGAAATCTATTTCACTCCAGTGAACTCCGATTCTCCCTAGGGTCGCAGCGGAGCGGGCGCTTCGGAAAATCTCAACCGAAACACGCCAAATGAAAATCCGCATAACAGCTCTGTTAGTCTCGACGTTTTGCCTCGTCCAAGCGTCTATGGTCCAATCGCAACAACAGACTCCCACACCCCCTGGCAGTCAGGCTCTGATTCCCAGTGGGGGCAACTGCCCGACGCCGGACCCTAACGCGATCCACGAATATGTAAGTTACGACGATGAAGCCCCGCTTTGCAGCGAGCCGACCATTACTGTCCAAACGCTCACGAATCCGCTCGCAGAGCCTTGTTTCGTGTTTATCGATTTCTCGGTCGATGACGACATAATCATTGATGGACAAATGTATCAGTCCCCTGGGACGGATTTTAGCTATCACGACGGGGTCTGCCCAGATGCAAACGGTGAGCACTCCGACCAGTACTGCCGTAGGATGGAAATTGGCGAGCAGATCACGCTCGGGGTCAGAAACAACTTTCGTGGTTATATATACCTCCACGCCGACGTGTATTTCAGCAGGATCAGCAACGATAATGAGCCCTCCGACACGAATACAAAACCAAACGATGAAAAGCGGGGCGGCGATCAGGGCGACTGCTCCGGAATGGCGCGGTACAGCGCTCACGCCCTGTTGGCCAGTCTGAACATCCAGGATACGCCGCTCCGTTACTCGCCACCTCGGGGACCCGCGATCAATTTCACGGTCACTTACAACCAGCGAGAGGCTGGACAGCCGGAAACGTTTAATTACTCGAATCTTGGGCCGAAGTGGACTTTCGACTGGTTTTCTTACGTCGCTGATAATCCGAACGACCCTTCAGCAGACGCTGCCATTTATGTTTCTGGCGGCGGAACAGAGAATTATTCCGGGTTTGATCCTGACACGCAGAGTTATCTGCCTGATGCGCAGAGCCACGCTGTCTTGGTACGAACGTCTCCTGCGGCATACGAAAAGCGCTTTGCCGATGGTTCGAAACAAGTCTTCGATATAAGTGACGCTGGGACTTCTCCTCGCAAGATTTTCATGAGGCAGGTCGTTGACCCTGCCGGCAATGCGGTGACGATTGGATATGACGGCAGCTTCCGCATCATCACGCTCACCGACGCCCTGGAGCAGGTGACGACGCTTGATTATGAGCTTGAGGGTGATCCGTTAAAGATCACGAAAGTGACGGACCCTTTCGGTCGGTTTGCGATGTTCGATTACACGAACGGTCAGCTCACGAGGATAACTGATCCGGTTGGGATTCAATCTCAGTTTTCATACGTGTCAGACACGGATTTTATCAATTCTCTGACGACACCGTACGGCACATCCCACTTTGCAACCGGCCAAAACGGCGCGAATCGCTGGATTGAAATGACCGATCCGCGCGGTGGAACTGAACGAGTAGAATACAAGGATGGAGCGATTGGCGGCAGTGAGCCAGTTGCTCCTCCCGGGTTCACGAACTCCGCGCTTGATGTTGCAAACGCATTTTACTGGGACAAGAAGGCTTATGACTTTTATCCGGACTATACTAAGGCGAGAATTATTCATTGGGCTAAGAATTCTGACGGTTCAGTCTCCGGAATAGTCGCTAGTGAGAAAGCGCCACTGGAGAACCGGGTCTGGTACGCGTACGCTGGGCAATCGGACACCAACCACACTGGCACAAGTGCGAGTCGTATTCGAGTAGCCCGTGTCCTCGACGATGGGACGACTCAGTCTTGGCAGTATCAATACAACGACTTTGGGCACGCGACGCAATCCATCGACCCGGTCGGCCGAGTGATGAGTTACGATTATGATACGAATAAAATTGATCTCCTTCGGGTGAGGCAGACCACCGGCTCAAACAATGAATTACTCCGGTCGCTCAGCTACAATTCGTTCCACGAACCCCTGACTGACACGGACCCAGCGGGCCAGACAACGACGTATTCCTACAATTCCTTTGGGCAAGTTCTAACCGTTGAAAACCCGAGACACGAGATAACGACGTATGCATACGGCGACGGAAGCGGCGGTCATCCGGTGGGCTACCTCATATCGATCACCGGGCCTGTATTTGGTGGATCGTCTCCTGTAACGAGCTTCACCTACGACAGCGCAAACCGCGTCCGCGTGGTAAGAAATGATCCCGACGGATATGAAACGACAACGGATTACGATGATCTTGACCGACAGACTCAGATCACTTATCCGGACGGAACAACCCAGCAGTTCCAATACACCGATAACGAGCGTGGGATGACGTTGGATTTGACCGCAACCAAGGATCGGTTGAATCGCTGGACCTACCGACATTACAACGAGAATCGGCAAATGGATTCGATTACCGATCCACTCCCCGGGCACACGACTCTCTACAACTGGTGCACCTGTGGCAGTCTCACGAGCATCACCGATCCGGACCAGAACGTAACAACGTTCAACCGTGATTTACAGAGCCGCCTGACCTCCAAAGTGTTCCAAGACACCTCAGCGATCAATTACACTTATGAGGATACGACTAGCCGCTTAAAATTCATGACCGATCCGAACGGCCAGACAACGCATTACCAATACTATGTCGATGATAATCTGCAGCAGGTCAGTTATACCAACGCAGTGAGCCCCACGCCGACGGTCAGCTACATCTACGACCCAAATTACAATCGCGTCACGTCGATGGCCGATGGAATCGGCACGACGAACTACACTTATTATCCAATTACTTTGCCGCCCGTTCTCGGGGCGGGGAGGCTGAAAGATGTGGACGGACCGTTGACCAACGACACGATTACATATACGTACGATGAGCTGGGGCGAACAACAGGCCAGTCGATCAACGGCGTCAGTTCAAGTATCGCATTCGATTCACTGGGCAGGTTGGGGACTTCGGACAACACATTGGGGCATTTTAGCCGAACGTATGACGGCGTGACGTCACGTTTGCAGCAACTGGCTTACCCTTATGGAGTCAGAGCGGACTACACGTATTTTGGAAACACGCAGGACCGCAGACTGCAAACTCTGCGGAATTCCTCAGGTAATGGAGCCACGACACTCTCGCAATTCGATTACACGCACGATCCAGAAGCTCAGATACAAACACTCACGAAATTTTTATCGGGATCCCAAACCCCGCTTTCCTTTCAATACGACGCTGCCAGACAGTTGACCAGCGTCGGTACCATAAACCAGCTGTTTAGCTATAGCTATGACAACAGCGGCAATCGCTACGACGTAAAGACGTATGGTCAACTCGGGCTGCAGTCGGAAAACTATTACACGGTAAACAATCTCAACCAGCTCGCTACCGTATCCGTCAACTCAGGTCCGCCGGTTCCTCTCCATTATGATGGTGACGGGAATCTGACTGATGACGCCGCGGGTAAGAGCTACGAGTGGGATGCGGCCAACCGGATGGTGGCGATCAACTATACTTCCACGGGGAACCGGACGGAATTTGCTTATGATGGCCTCGGGCGCAGAGTGAAAATTACCGAGTATGGATCGGGAGTCACGGCAACGATTCAGCCAAGCGGGAGCAGCTATACACCATTTAACACCGCGCCGTTTACGCTTTCTTCCGGAAGTTATACACTAACGTTCCAAGGTCTAAATCCAAACGGCGGCGACAACACCGCGCTGGTTGATTTAGTGAAGCTTAACAATACGCTTGTGCCGAACGGCAGCTTCGAAAGCCCAACAGTGACGGATTATCAAGTTGATCCGACCAACGCAGTCTGGAATTTTAGTGGCAGCGCGGGTATCGCCGCGAACGGCGGCACGTACACAAGTCATAACCCCAATGCTCCTGACGGGAACCAGGTCGCGTTTATTCAGAACAACGGATCGCTTTGGCTGAGTTGGCCTACGTTGCCAGGAACTTACACATTGAGCTTTCAGGCGACACAAAGAGGGAGCAATAACAACAGCTATCAGCAGTTGCGGGTAAATATGCGGCCTTCTCCTGGCCCAACTAGCGTAAAGACGTTTGTGTGGTCTGGCAATGCGATCGCTGAGGAGCGCGACAGCACCGGTGCAACCGTGAAGAAGCGCTTTTTCGCCGATGGCGAACAGCGGATTGGCGGAGCTGACGCCGGAAATTACTACTACACTCGTGATCATCTTGGCAGTGTGCGCGAAGTGACCGACAGCAATGGCACTTTAAAAGGGCAGTATGATTACGATGCTTGGGGCAACGCCGTCGTAATCAAAGGAAAGATGCAAGTCGATTTTGGCTACACCGGCCACTATTTCCACCAGCCTAGCGGACTGAATCTCGCGATATATCGTGCATACAGCCCAACTGTTGGCAGATGGATAAGCAGGGATCCAATCGACTTTATCATGATGCGCCCGGTTGAACCAAGGGCACCTGTGATCGTTAGATCGCCCCAGCCGGAGACAAGCGAAGACGGACCGAACTTATACGTTTACGGTCGGAATAGCCCAACGACACGCGTGGATCCAGACGGCGCGATTTCCAGTGATCCCAATATTCAGTGGACACCCTGGTTCCCATGTCCACCAATACTCTACAATACATGTGCAATTGAGTGCATCGTTAAATACGGTCGTGTAGTTGCTGCCTGCAATGCTCGGGTTGGGGTGGATTCAGCGGGTCATAGCTATTTCGAATGGGTGTGTAGTTGTTGTGGAGGAACAAGACCTCGATGATGTCTAATAACGATAAAGACAGGGCGGTAATTAGGACCGCCTTGGAATCGCTCAAGCCCCTTGAATCATTTACGATTGAAGGCCACGGGAAAACGATTCTGGTCGCTTGCTTGGAGTTGGGAGCGTATGCAATCAGTTGCTGGTGCAAAGAATCCGAACTGGCCATAAAGATTCAAGACATCCTTCAAGCGAGGGGGATTAACGCTTATCAAGGTGGTAAAAACCAAAAAGAGCGGCTATGCGTCGTTGGCGTGGTAAGTAGCACGATCGACGGAGAGCAGATCGTGCTAAAGATCGCGACTGCCCTCGGACTATCGGCAAAACCGAATCCCGCTCGCGCGCTGATCACAACATCGCGAATCGAGTTGGAGTAGCATAAGAGCGAGCGGAGCGGTCGCGCTACGGGAACCACGAAAAGAGGGCGTTATCTGTCTGCCGGAATGAAAACAGGATATTCAATTCCTGTGATAGTCTGGGTCGCCCACCGCGCTTGTGGTCCGACGCTCGGAAGATGATATTCGTGCATTCCAGCCGACAGCGGCTGCCTCGCTACTTCACGGCTCCATAACCAAAGAAGAGTTCGTTCATAACCTACACCGGATGTTACAAAGGAGATGATGGTCCCGTTTAAGATCGCGCCGGGGTTAAGAGTTACTTCTTGGAGGCTTTAGCGGATCCGCCGCTAGGAGATCTGGAGCCAGCTCTTATCTGGTCTCCGCGATATAGTGTCGATGGTGACGAGCTTGGCGAGATATTCGTGCTGGTGTACCATCCTCGGGTGCAACGGCCTCGTGACTCATCTTTTGAGGTACATGGACATAAGGTGTCAATCGTGTCGAATACGCTGGAGAAGTTAATTGGGAAAACCCTAGTTCTTCAGTCGAAGGAAGCCCTAACTAAAGGACAGAGGCGGACGATTAAGATATTAGCTGCCGTATAACTGGAACGTGGCAGTGATCGGGGAAAAATGGGAGTCGAATTCGGTTACACGGGTACCACTTCCGTCAACCCCCAATGACTTGAATCTGGTGAGATAAAGAGGATCAAATTTCAGCTGGCCGATTCCGCGCCAGCGGTAATCTCCGAAAGCACGTCCTTAGCTCTGCGCAACTGCCGCGCACGCTCATCAAACTGCGCGCCGCTGCTGCCGCTGAGGTAGAGCATTTCAGGTGAGGCGAAGTTGTGTGCAGTGCCGCAGATCGGATTCTGCGCGTCGTTGTGGAGATAAGTAAAGGCGGAGAACTTCTCTCC
>CAVWCZ010000003.1:0-109557 GCA_963753675.1 uncultured Verrucomicrobiae bacterium
GCGACGTGACAATCGTCTCGCTCGACGACCCCCACCGTTTGCGCCTCGGAGAGCGATCTGGCTCGAAGATAAATTACCCTGGGTTACGCTCAACGAGTCGCTGCCGTCATTCCCGAAGAGCTCCGATGACGAAGGCTAGCCACGAATCCGCCACGGCGGACAAGTTTCCACGAATTAAACGGCGACTTCGCAATACGATGCTTCAGAGCGCGGTGAAGGAATGGGCTCTCCTGCACGACGCAAACCGTCCAAATGGAATTCAATTGCATCGCGCATCTCGCGTTCGACGCTGTCTCGAGTTGTGCCGGTAGCAATGCAGCCGGGAAGATCGGGTGAATACGTCGAATAGCCGGTGCCGGTTTCTTCGACGACGATAAGGTAGCGGCTCATTTCAATCCTGCTTGCTTCAGAATACTATTTTGGGTGCCGGGCGCAAGATCATCACCCGGTTTTCCGGCAATCGTGACCACGCCCTTCTTCTGGTTGTGACGATACTGCCGGTGGCTGCCTCGCGTTCGATCAAGATACCACCCGTCATCCTCGATAAGTTTGATTATCGCACGGACCTTCATCGCCGCCCATGCTGGCAATTTCGTTTGGCCTGGTCAAACATGGAGGTCTTCGACGACGTGTCGCTCCAAGTCAATCGCGGCGATCGGATCGGATTTCAGTCCTGATTCATTGAAAGTTCGAAGCTCTGTGTTTACATTTTTGCCATATGGGTCAGACAATTACTTTTCGTCCGACAAAAAAGCTGGCGGCCTGGATCGAACAAACCGCGGCGCGGATCGGCGTGTCGCAGGGGCAATTGATTCGCGAACAACTGGAGCGTGCTCGCACGGCGGATCGTTCTTCAAAAAAATTCATGCGGCTCGCGGGCCTGATTCGCGGCGGTCCCCGTGATCTCTCTGAGCGAAAAGGCTTTTCAACTAAGTGAAAGGCATCGCCGATACCGGCTTCCTGGTTGCTTTCGCCCGCAGCCGCGACATGCACCACGATTGGGCCACGCGGGTGGCTGAAGAAGTGAAGGAACCGCTCCTGACTTGCGAAGCCGTGTTAGCAGAAACGGCGTTCCATCTGAACAACGTGGGAATCGTGCTGGAGATGATCGGCGACGAGTTGGTGCGCCTCTCTTTCGATTGCAATGATCATCTGCCGCAATTGGCGGACCTGGCTAAACGTTATGCCGATCGGCAACCCGATCTGGCGGATCTTTGTCTGATCCGGATGAGCGAGCTTTATCCGCACCACCGTGTGATCACAGTCGACAAGGATTTTCGTGTTTACCGCCGGAACAAACGCGAGGTGATTCCGCTGATCTACCCGCCCTGAATCAAAACTCGCCACGGGGGTTCGCCGGCCGGGCGCTATTCGACGGCGTAGTCCTCGCCGCGGCGAGTAAACTCCAGTCGGATCAGTCATCGAAAATCGTCCTGAGTTAATCCGCTTCCCTCAATGATGCTTTTGAACGTACCCACTGGAATCGGCTTGTTCCCGTGCATGGCGACGATTACTTGGCGACCATTTGGGTGGCGCCATTTTTGGTGACTTCCCTTCTGGCTTATCTGCCTAAAGCCGTGCCTGCGCAGCACCCGAATGACATCTTTGGCACTGCAAACAGGAACGCGCGCGCTCACCTAAGCGCTACTTCCAGCACTTTCGCGCCGGCAGGGAATGTCACCGGTGCAGGCTCAAACCAAAGATCTAGCGCTTCTTTGGCGTTTCGCACAGCCTCCTCTTCGGTATCGCCGGCCGAAGCGCATCCTGGCAATTCGGGAAAGAACGCCGCCCAACGTTTGGTTTGGGGGTCGTGTTCAACTACCAGCCGAAGTTTCATTGGGGAAAGAATAACGCCGCGCGGCTTTTCCGGCAAACTGCAAAGGAGCGACGAGCCACGGCTACGCATCATTGAGCATTCGAAGAAATGAAGGCCGTCTCGCTAACGTCTTTTGTTTTTTCCCTCGTTCCGAGGCAGACGCAAAGATCTGCGGCTGCGAGAATCTGTCGTGCTTGAATCGTTGCTATCGCTCAGGAGAGATGATTAAATCTGCTAACGCGAAGATTTAGATGACCGCAGAGCAAATCCTCAAGGAGATCGAGGCGTTGCCGAAAACGGAGCGCGAACGGCTTGTGCAATGCATGCGCAAATCGGCAGATATTCCGCAGGATTTCATCGATGCGCTGGACGATTTCAAGAAGCAGCGGTTCGTTTCGATGGAAACCGCGTTGAATGAAACGCCGCCGGACGCGTGAATTACAAGTATCGCGCAGTCGAGAAATTCTCGCGGAATTTTACAAATTAAGGCCAGAACAAAAAGGATCGGTCCGGCGCAGCTGGCAGCTCTTCAAAGGCGATCCGTTCAATCCGTCATTAGGATCGCATGAAATCCATGAATTATCGGCAGGAGCCAGGCACACGATCTATGCTGCTGTGATCGAACCCGATCTGCGCGTGATATTCCGGATTGATGGTTCGTGGGTGACGGCCCTCGATGTCGGGACCCACAGGATTTATCGAGCCTGAGGCAAAGTTCGTTTCGGCGCGACGCCGAAACCAGGTCGCGCAGCGACCGCTCCCCCGAAGTTTTGAATTCGTCCCGCAGACGCGGGGTTTGTGTCGATTCCTGGTTGGGATGTCATTCGATCTTCAACTACATCTAGAAGCCGAACTCATCGAGTTGTGCGGCCTTTTAGCCAACTGATGTCGATTTCTTTTTCAAGTGGCTTGAATTCGGGATCGCCGGTGACCAATTCCGCGTTTTGTTCTTTCGCCAGTGCTGCGGCGAAAGCGTCCGCCATACTGATTTTGAACCGCGTTTTAAAATCGGCAGCGCGATCGGCCAGGACCCGGTCGGCGACATGGAATTGAATTGGCGCTGCGACCAGTTCGCGGGCAACGGTCTGCCAGGTCGCTTCTCCATCCTTGCGTCTCACGATGTACTGGATTTCGGCGTAGTTGACCTCGGTCATATGCACAGGCTCATCACGCCGAGCGGCTTCTGTGAGAATCTTCTCGACCTCTTCTGCGCCAGATTCGTCACGCAGCAGTTTTAGCAGAGCGTGACTGTCGAATACGACGGGTGGAGCGGGCATATTTGGCTTCCTCCAGTTTCTTTTCTTCAGCTTTGTATTTTGACCACCACTGATCAAACGGTTCGTCTCCGGGCTTGCGCTTTATCAGGCCGCGCAATCGCCGAATGCTGGCAGCCGTCATCGGTTTCAGGAGAATTCCTTCAGGCGTCGCCTGCACGACGGCTTTTGTTCCGTCCTCTATGTGAAACTGCCGGCGCAGCCACGCCGGAATCACAACCTGACCTCTGGTGGTAAACCAAACTGAATCCACCTTTGTCGTATCCATAGTTTGTATTCTGACATTCCGACAGTATTCCGTCAATACTAACATTATCGGACTTTCGTCACGAAGTCGGACGATTCCGGAAAGACGGACTACGGATGGCACGGATTTCGGACGGGGCGGAGAGCTAACCACGGATCCGCCACGGCGGACAAGTTTCCACGAATAGACCCGCCCTTCTTCGAGACTACTCCGAAAGTCTTCGCGAGCAGGCGGTCGCGGCAGGCACGAATAGGCATGATTTTCGGAAAGGCGACACGGATTGCGTGGATTTGAAATTCACTCGTTTCCAGATTCTGTGAAGACCGGCGCGGGCGCAGACCTCCGCTACAGAGTAGGCCGGTTGCAGTTTGCGTTCGTTCTAAATGACAATCGTTGGACTCGGATTGTTTGGCGGCACAGATAGGCCGTGCTGACGCATCGTTTCCACGTGATCTGCCATTCCTGATCACGCTTTATAAATGCAATCCTCGATCGAATGACCGATGGTTTTCCCCGGCGAACAATCGATGCGGGCGATGGTTTGGCCTCTAACACCGGCGGTCATAGACCGCCGCTACAGGTTGAGCCGCTTGCGGTTTCCTTGGTCAATTACGGCCGCCAAAGCACCCGGACTCGGTGCAGCGAGCTATGCGTCCGCTCTTTGGATTCGTGTCGCCGAAACACAGACTCGACACGGCACACAACTACGACAGCGTTCGCGAGCAGGCAGGCGTGGCTACAGCTTTGTTGCTGAGCGACGGTTGATTTCAATTCTTCCTGCGAGCAAGCGGGCATCTACGCAGCAGAGAGACCTACCAGACTATGGGCGAGGAGCGGGTGTTGGGCGCGGTCTAGCTACCGGCGACGCCCTTGGTGTCGGCGTCGGCCTTGGTGTTGATGTTGCCGTAGGTGTTGCAGTTGGAGTAGGAGTTGGTGTTGGACCTCCAGTCACATCCAGGAACGCTGCACTGATCGGCCCCCAGGTCTGGAAGCCCTGGAAATCGCTCACGCCGCGTCCGCGCACGAAGATAACGTGGCGGCCTACCGACAGGCTGGCAGTGTTTATGTTTGCGTCGACGGCCACGGTAGGCGAATTGAATGCGCCGTTCATTGGGATGGCCGTGCCGCCAGCCCATGGCGGTGTGTCGATATAATACTCCGCCGCGCCCACGTTCTGGCTGAATGCGTTGTTTGACCAGGCGAAGTTAATGCTGGCGGTTAGCTGTGATGGCACCCCTTGCGGCACTGATGCCGGGTTGGTGACAACGGTGTTCGAATCCGGTCCGTGCGAAGTCAGATAAGGCGTACGCGCTATCTTCGCCAGATAAAGAAGCATCCCCCGATTCTCCGGCCAGAGACCCTGCGACGAGCCGCAACCTGGATTATCTATGCACGAGTATGAGGGGAGAAAGTCCTGGCCGCCTAACTCGGTGGAGAAGGACGCCATGCCCAGCTCGCCGTACGCCCAGTCAATCGAGCCTCCATCTACCGGATACAACTCTTCGATGATCGAGCCATAGGGGTAACCGTTACCGCCCGCGTTGGGCGCAGCCATGTGCGCGGCGATGTTGCGCGTCTCAGCATAGTTAGGAATCTGCGTGGCGGTCCAGCCCCATGTAAAGAGATTGACTGCCGCATTTGTGTGGATGTTCTGGTAAACGCCTGTGGCAGTGACAGGCGCCGGGTCGGTGTCGCCGGGGCCGCGCTGGTCGGGCACGAGGGTACGAATCATGTTGACGATAGCCATATCCTCCGGCTCGGATCCGGCCGACGTTCCTCGATAGGTCTGGTTGCACACAAGACCGCTCGAGCCGTTGCAGCAGCCCCAGTGGAAGGGGAAGTTGCGGTTGTTGTCCACGCCGAAGTGGTTAGATGCTGTGGGAGGCCAGGAGCACCCGCCGCCTCCGACGTTGTTGCCATTCTTGCGGTAGTAGTACGGGCTGTTGCCGCCGCCTCCCGCCTCGACGATGTGGTGGCCGTCGGGATTGACTTCGGGCATAAGCCAGATGTCGTGATAGTCCACGAGCCAGTGAACGTCGGCATCGGTATCGTAGTTATTGAGCAGGTAGTCAATCATGCGCATGACGACTTCTGGCGTAGCGATCTCGCGGGCGTGTATATCGCCGTCCGCCCACAAGACCGGTTTGGGACCTGGTATTTTGCGGTTCGTGATGTGTAGCACAAACAGGTCGTAGCCGTTCCAGGGACTGGGCAGGACGCACGAGCCTGGATTGGCCTTACACCAGGAGTCGCCGATGTCTACCTTCTCGACCAGATCGGGGAACTGGGCCACTTTTTGGTCGAGGAAGGCATATATTTCTTCCACCGACTTGTAGCCGCCGTAGAAAGTTTCGCGCATGATTTGAGGGTTGCTGAGCTTGCGACTGTTGTTCTCGTCTATCTCCACACGGAGGCCGCGCGCCGTCAGGTCATAGTAGAGGTCGCGATCGCCGAGTATGGTGAGATAGCCTCCTGTTGTGGGCACTTCTTCGGCGTTGAGTTCCTGGGCCAGCCGGTCGCGCTCGGCGCGGTCGCGGAAGTAGACGCGCATTACCAGGGTGTTGTACTTCTCGGCTAATGGATTCTTGCCGCTCATCGCGGTGCCGCGATCGTTTGAAGCGCTAGGATTCTGCGCAACAATCTGCGATTTGCTGCTTCGGACACTCAGGTGCCCGGGGCCAGCCGCCAAAGCGACACCGGCCAGAGTGACTGCCGCGACTATGCCGAAGGCGCCAAAGACGACCCGAGCTCGCGCCGATAATTTTTTCGTCGTATTTCCTGTGTGAAGATAGTTGTTTTTCATTTTTGATGGCGGAGAGGCATAGATCTAACGAAAAAGAACCGAGCCACCGCTAGCACAGACGAGGGCGGCAAGCTCCCAGAAGTTAGATTTAGACGCCAACCTGCAATCTATTTTTGCCGGCATTAGAGGCAGTTTGCCGGAAAACACTGCAGCAGGTCAATCGCCATTCTGGCGCAATCGGTGCCCTAAAATTTCTGTGAGAAACTACATGTCATGTGAAGTCACGCAGTGGCGATGATACCTGAAAAATCGCTATCGTGAGTTCGGCAGTCTTACGGAATTATTCAATATGGTTTCTGTATGCAGTTCCACCGATGTAGATTCGTCCGTTGACGAATCTGTTCAGGTAAAATTTGACGCGGGATCGACTCGCTGCGGCCAGCTATGCACTTACTTTTTTGAATTTGCGCCACCTGTTCGTTGAGCGATTCCAAGCCCGGTTGCACGAGCAGAGGTTGCGCCGGGCACTGAACAAGGGGACACTGCGCGCTTTCTGCAATGCTGACTGTTTCTCAACTTTCAAAATCTTTCGCCGGCCGTCCGCTCTTCGATGACGTGTCACTCCAGGTCAATCGCGGCGATCGGATCGGGTTGGTTGGCCCGAATGGGGCTGGCAAATCAACCTTGTTCTCGTTGATCCTCGGCGAAGTCTCGCCCGAAAAGGGAACGATCGCGATCGAGAAGAAGGCAACGATCGGATTTCTTCCGCAGGAGACGGCTGCTGCCGGAGACGAGACGGTGCTCGAACTTGCTTGCAGCAAAGTAGCGCAAGCTTCCAGCTTGCAAATCGAGGAAAAGTGCAAGCTAGAAGCTTGCGCTACCTTTGACGAGCACGGCGGATGGGAACTCGAACCGAAAGCAAAACGGGTCCTCGCCGGACTCGCTTTTCGCGAAACTGATTTCGATCGCCCGGCGAGCGCATTAAGCGGCGGCTGGATCATGCGCGCGCATCTGGCGCGCCTGCTGGTGATGGAACCCGATCTCCTTCTTCTCGACGAGCCGACCAATCATCTCGACCTCGAATCGCTCCAATGGTTTCAGGAATATCTGCGAACTTATCCGGGCGCGATTGTCATGATCTCGCACGATCGCGAATTTTTGAATCAGCTTGTCGGCAGCATCGTCGAGATCGCGCACACGAAACTGGTGCGTTATCGGGGCAACTGGGATAGTTACGTCGAGCAGAAAGCAGCGCGGGAAGAACAACAGCTCGCTGCTTACAAAAATCAGCAGAAAGAAATCACGTCACTGCAATTGTTTGCCGATCGATTTCGCGCCAAGGCGAGCAAAGCTTCGCAAGCGCAGAGCAAACTGAAACAGATCGATCGCATGAAAAAAATCGCGGCGCCGGTCGCGCGTGGAAAAACGATCAAGTTTCATTTCCCGCAACCGGTGCGCAGCGGCCTGCGCGTGATCACGTTGAAAGATGTCGATCACGCCTATGGCGATCTCGTTGTTTATCGCGGAATGCAATTTCACGCTGAGCGCGGTCAACGCACCGTGCTTGTCGGCCCGAATGGCGCGGGAAAATCGACTCTGCTCAAGTTGCTCGCGGGCGTATTGCCGGTGCAGCATGGCGTGCGCGAACCCGGACATAATGTGCGCACAGGTTATTTCTCGCAGAACCGAATCGACGTGCTCGACGTGAGCCATACCGTTCTCGAGAGCGCACGCGATATGCCGAATCCTGTGTCCGAACAGACCGCGCGCAGTGTGCTCGGTTCTTTTCTGTTTCGTGGCGACGACGTTTTCAAGACCGTCTCAGTTTTGAGCGGTGGCGAAAAGTCGCGACTGGCGCTTGTCAGGTTATTGCTCGATCCGCCGAACCTTCTGCTCATGGACGAGCCGACCACACATCTTGATGTCGGCTCGATCGATGCCCTGATCGGTGCCCTCGAGCAGTATCACGGGACGCTCGTCTTTATCAGTCACGACGTTCATTTTATCCGCGCCATCGCTACAAGCGTTCTGCACGTAACCGCGCCTGGGC
The DNA here is from genome assembly GCA_963753675.1 of uncultured Verrucomicrobiae bacterium. Lineage (GTDB taxonomy): Bacteria > Verrucomicrobiota > Verrucomicrobiia > Chthoniobacterales > UBA10450 > Udaeobacter. The sequence continues at coordinate 8,131 of CAVWCZ010000003.1, forward strand.
GACCGGGTTCAGCGCCCCCGGCTACAGATGCAAAGCGCGCGGGTGGTAAACTGACCTTCTACCCCGGCGATTACGATTACTATCTGGACAAATCAAAAGCCGCGTCAGCGCGGGCGGGCCTGGTAGGGACGGACCGCCGGGCCGTCCGACTTATGACACCGGATAACGCTACCCAAACGTCGGGCGGTTTAAGAAAACAAAAGGAACAGAAACGTTTGGAAGCAGAAGCGCGTAATGCGATTGGCAAAGCGCGGCGCGAAAAAGAAAAGCGGGCGCACGAACTCGAGACGAAAATCGCGGCGCTGGAAGGACAACAGAAAGAACTCGCGGCAGCGCTGGAAGATCCTGCGACTTACCGGCCGGGCGGCAATGCCATTGCGATCAACCGCGATCTCTCCGCTTTGACCCATGAAGTTGCCCGGCTCACCGAGGAATGGGAAAGCGTCACCGCCACGGTAGGCGTTTCCTGACGACGGGAAAAAGCTCAAAATTGAGCGGCTTGCGAGCGACGTTCACATATGCAGCGAGAAGCCGCGGTCAACGACCACGGCTACAGGTTTCTTTTTCCCGATTTAGATCACACGCGGGAAATGGATACGCAGCTTGATGCAAAGGTAGAGAACCAGGATCGCACCAATTGTAGAAAAAATGATGCCGGCGGGATGAAATCGTTCGTTTGTCGGGTGCGAAAACATGTGAGTCACCCCGCCCCCGATGATCGATCCGATAATGCCGAGCACGATTGTCCAGAAAATCGTCATGTGCACATGCATCACCGATTTCGCAATGATCCCCGCGATCAACCCGACAACAATGTACCAGATTAAGTGCATCTTTATTTTTCCTCCGTTGTTTGCCTGTTTAAAGGTTGTTGAGTATGCCCACGCGCTTCACAAGTGACCAGATTTTTCTTGAACGAGAAAAAGTTTAGCGCCCCTGATGTGAGCTCGATCGGGCGGTAGAGAAGGACGAATCTGCAAAAGGAGCGCCGGCCGGAAACGGTGTAGCGACGATTTGTGTTTTCTTCGTAAAATTTTCATGGTTAAGATGCTTCCTATGCAGAAGATAAATCCGATTCGGTCAAACCATCGCGAGGAGGCGATCCATTAAAAATGAGTAACGATACGTCAGTTAGTACGACTAGCCGGAGCGGTAGCGGATGGTCGATAGCCTTGGGAATTCTCATGGTGATCTGCGGGATTCTCGCCATCGCGTTGCCGCTGGCTTCGTCAATTGGAGTTGTCCTTGTAGTCGGCTGGCTGATTCTGCTGGCCGGTGTGTGGCATTTAATTTTCGTTTTCCACTCGCACAGTTTCGGCGGTGTTCTGTGGCAATTGCTTCTGGCTATCGTTTACGGTTTCGCCGGCGTTTACATGCTGATGCATCCGCTTCTCGGGTTAGTCACTCTTACCCTTGTGATTGCGGTTTTTCTGTTCATCGAAGCCGGGCTCGAAACGGCGCTTTATTTTACCATTCGCAAGAAAACAAATGCGGGCTGGGTTTTACTCGATGCAATCGTCACGCTGATACTTGCGATTATGATCTGGGCACAATGGCCGTCCAGCTCCGGCTGGGTGCTCGGTATGCTGGTTGGCATCAGCCTCATCTTCAGCGGTATCTCGCGGCTGAGTCTTTCCGCAACGAAGCGCCGGTCGGGCGCCATGGCTCCGGCGGGCGGCTAAAAGGCAGTTGATCAATGCTGGGCGGTTTCATTGCCGCGCGTCTAGCCGGAAATTGCCGTTGCCGAGAAGGTCTGGCGCGGGTCGTGGTTAACAAGTTTCCGGCATTGACAGGAAGTTCTGAAACGTGGAAGCGGGCCACAGTTTTTTGCTGACTTCCTCTTTTCCTGATTCATTTATTTTGTTAACTGATTTTGTGGAGTTCAACGGCGGATGCGTTTGCGGGGGGACACGATACGTCTTGAAAAGCCAGCCCTTGGCCGTAGTCGATTGCCATTGCATTGACTGCCAGAAAAGCGCCGGTGCGGCCTATGTGACGTGGGGAACAATGCCGCGCAAAGATTTGGTCGTGACGAAAGGCGAACCGCGCAAGATTCCGTACGCGAATCGGATTCGTTCGTTTGCCGCGTGTTGCGGCACACATCTGTTTTTTGAAGACAGCAAAGAATCCGAGAACATCGATTTCACGATTGCGTCGCTCGACGACCCATCGCCGTTCGCGCCACAAAAAGTGATCTGGCTGGAAGATAAATTGCCATGGGTCGTGATTGACGAGTCGATTCCGTCGTTCCCGAAAACCCCGAAGAATAGCTGAGCAGCAAGTCGAGTCCCGCCAGCGGCTACAACGGCAAGACGTGTTGGCCTTGTAAGAACGCGTCGAGGGATTTAATCGCCGGCGTGGAAAAGGCCGCGAAAGACTCAGAGAGGAATGGTCGCGCCGGAACTTGCACGTTGCCTCGCGCGCACTGCATATCCCGCTCCGGACAAATTTGTGAGTTGGTTCAGGCGCGGCTAGGGTGTTTGTATGCCAAAACAATATTCTGCTCCGCCACCGATGAACATCGATGCGAATAAGAATTACTCTGCAGCGTTTAATACTTCGCGTGGCGAAATTACCTGCGAGTTGTTCGCCAAGGATGCCCCGGAGACGGTGAACAATTTTGTCTTTTTAGCGCGGGAAAAATTCTATGACGGCACCGTGTTTCATCGGGTCATCCCCAACTTCATGATCCAGGGTGGCGACCCGACCGGCACCGGCCGGGGCGGACCAGGCTACCAATTTGCAGATGAATTTAAAGGCAGCCCGCACAAGCATGGCGTCGGGAGCTTGTCGATGGCGAACGCAGGGCCGGACACAAACGGCAGCCAGTTTTTCATCACCCATGTCGCCACCAACTGGCTTGATGGTAAACATACCGTGTTCGGCAAGGTGCTCTCTGGCCAGGACGTGGTCGATGCGATCCAACAGGGGGATGAGCTGACTTCGGTGACGATTAACGAATCCTGATTTTTCACCTTCTACGATCGCGGAGGCCGGGAGGAAAGGGCCTTTCCACATCAAACCTCGGACTCGCCAAAGAAGAGCGGGGCTGTGAGTACGAGCATTCTCATATTCCGCCAAGATTGGAGAATGTGGTGGTGCTGAAAATCCGATTTGGAGAATCGCCCTATCGGTCTATTTGGAGGCGATTCCCCGTTAGGCTTGTGGGGGACGTCGACGATTGACATGAACCGCCTGGAGCGTCCAGATCGCACTTTTCGAATGCCCGAAACAAGAGTATTGTCGGGTCCTTCTTCCGCGTTTTTATGAAAACTAAAAATCTGATTAGTCTGCTCGCTCTTCTTCTCACCGGCGGCGTAGGATGGGCCAATCCATTCGAAGTCAGGATGCACCACGTGATGTCGCCCGTAAAAAATGAGGGCATGTCATCCACGGGTCCTGCCGTTTTTCCTTACGAATTTCGCACCATCGATGGGTCCGGGAACAACCAAATCGATTCCACGCGGGGCGCGGCTAACACCCCGCTCATCCGCAACACAACGAACGCCTATGCCGATGGATCGGGCGCGCCGGCAGGCGGCGGGCAAAGGGGAGCGCGCGATATTAGCAATCTTGTGGTTGCCCAGGACCATCCTGTTCCCAACTCGCAAAGGGTCACTGATTTTCTCTGGCAATGGGGACAGTTCATCGATCACGACATGGATCTGACGCCAACCGCCGATCCACTTGAGCCCTTTAACATTCCGGTTCCCGCGGGCGATCTCTTCTTTGATCCGAACAACACCGGTACGCAGATCATTGAGCTCGACCGCTCCCTTTACGAAATGATCAACGGCGTGCGCGAACAGGTGAACATCGATACGGCATACATCGACGCTTCACAGGTTTATGGCGCCGATGAAGCGCGTGCGCACGAACTGCGACGCCTGGACGGTAGCGGCAAGCTAAAAACCAGCGCCGGGAATCTATTGCCCTACAACGTCAACGGTTTTCCAAACGTACCGGACACCGAGGCAATTTATTTCCTCGCTGGCGATTTTCGTTCCAACGAGCAACTCGGTCTCACCGCGATGCATACGCTCTTTATGCGGGAACATAATTTCTGGGCCGACATCATCCATGCCGCCGACCCGTCTTTGGATGACGACGGGATCTACTTTCGCGCGCGAGCTATTGTGGGCGCCGAGATCCAGATCGTCACCTATCGCGATTTTCTACCGCTCTTGTTGGGCCACAACCCGCTTGCCACCTATCACGGTTATCGCCCGGGGGTAAATGCCGGCATCGCCAACGCCTTTTCAGGGGCTGGTTTTCGCGTAGGTCACACGCTGCTTTCTCCGCAGTTGCTCCGGCTCGACAGTCATAATCATACAATTGCGAACGGCAACATCAGCCTGGCAGATGCCTTTTTTAATCCGGCGCAGATTAGCAGCATCGGCATCGAACCGTATCTACGGGGTCTGTCCCAACAGCGGCCACAGGAGGTAGATGCTTATGTGGTCGATCCGGTGCGTAATTTTCTTTTTGGCCAACCAGGCCAGGGCGGCTTCGACCTGCCGGCACTCAATATCCAGCGCGGTCGCGATCACGGACTGCCCCGCTACAATCAAGTGCGAATGGATTACGGCCTGCAACCCTACGCTACCTTCGCACAAATGAATCCCGACCCTGTGATCCAGGCAAAACTCGCCGCCGCCTATGCGTCGCCTAACGACATCGATATCTGGCTCGGGGCACTCGCCGAAAAACATAAGGCCGGCATGATGGTAAGCGAGACCACTTACGCGATTCTCAAGGACCAGTTCGAGCGATTGCGCGATGGCGACCGTTTTTGGTATCAAATCTATCTTCCGCGGCCGCTCGTCGCCCTGCTCGAACACCAATCCCTGGGTGATATCATTCGCCGTAACACAACCATCGGCAGCGAGTTGCAGCGAGACGTCTTTCGGTTGCCATAATTTCCGGCAATTATCGCGGCGCCAAAGCCGACCGGACGGGTTTCGTCTCGGGACGATTGCGCGCAAACACCGATGTCATTCGATCTTCAACCATATCTGAAGGGAGAACTCATCGAGCTCCGACCGCTCGAGCGCGAAGATTGGGATGAGCTGTTCGCGGTCGCATCGGATTCGCTGATATGGGAACAGCACCCGGAGAGCGATCGCTACAAAAAAGAGGTGTTCGCGCTTTTCTTCAAAGAAGCATTGGAATCGGGTGGAGCATTTGTTGTGGTGGATAGGAAGAGCCATCAAATTATTGGGTCGACACGGTTCTACGGTTACGATCCGCAGAAATCTGAGATCGAAATTGGTTGGACATTTCTGGCACGAAAGTACTGGGGCGGTCGCCACAATCGGGAAATGAAAGAGCTACTGTTGGCGCACGCGTTCAAGTTTGTTCAAAGCGCGGTGTTCTTGGTCGGAGAGCACAACTTACGCTCGCAAAAGGCCATGGAAAAAATTGGCGCAATCAGAGAAGGGATCGTGACCAGGGCATACGGAAATCATCCGCCAGCTGTCAACGTAAAATACGTCATCCGGAAGCCCCAAAAGAGTTGAATGATTCCTCGTCGGGAGTTTTAGCCTCCAGGGAAACAAGGCCCAGTGCTTTCGAAATCGGCAAAATCCTGAATTTTTCTGTTGACGAGGTCGTGGTCACTCGTATTTTGTGTGTCCCGCGAAACAAGCGGATCCCGCATGCGCGGGATGTTCTTGCAGGCTCAGGGTCGAGCCGATTCTTGGTCAGAGTGATGACGAAGTCGGGTTTTGCCTTGTACCGGAAGAATTGAGATCTTTGACAGTGTGGCTCCGAATATTTTCGGAGTGGAAAAGTCAGCAAACATTGAATTGTGCGTTATCTGTTGATTTTCTTTGAAATCAAAGATTTAGATCGAACAAACACTGGATCTGGAAGAGACCGGCCATAAGCCGGTGGCTACAGATTCAGAAATGAAAGTCAGATCACAAACTTTCGGTTTCCCTCACGGGAGCCGAGTCGTTTTTAACGGAGAGTTTGATTCTGGCTCAGAACGAACGCTGGCGGCGTGGATAAGACATGCAAGTCGAACGAGATTTTTTTCTGTAGCAATACGGAGAAACGTCTAGTGGCGAACGGGTGCTTAACACGTGGGCAACCTGCCGAGAAGTGGGGGATAGCTCGCCGAAAGGCGAATTAATACCGCATGTGATTAGAGTGGACATCTATTCAAAATTAAAGTCGGGGCAACCTGACGCTTCTTGTGGGGCCCGCGGCCTATCAGCTAGTTGGTGAGGTAACGGCCCACCAAGGCTTTGACGGGTAGCTGGTCTGAGAGGACGACCAGCCACACTGGGACTGAGACACGGCCCAGACACCTACGGGTGGCAGCAGTCGAGAATTTTTCTCAATGGGGGAAACCCTGAAGGAGCGACGCCGCGTGGAGGATGAAGGTCTTCGGATTGTAAACTCCTGTCATTGGGGAACAATGGTTACGCGTTAACTGCGCGTGACTTGATAGTACCCGAAGAGGAAGAGACGGCTAACTCTGTGCCAGCAGCCGCGGTAATACAGAGGTCTCAAGCGTTGTTCGGATTCATTGGGCGTAAAGGGTGCGTAGGCGGCGCGGTAAGTCGGGTGTGAAATCTCGGGGCTTAACTCCGAAACTGCATTCGATACTGCCGTGCTTGAGGACTGGAGAGGAGACTGGAATTTACGGTGTAGCGGTGAAATGCGTAGATATCGTAAGGAAGACCAGTGGCGAAGGCGGGTCTCTGGACAGTTCCTGACGCTGAGGCACGAAGGTCAGGGGAGCAAACGGGATTAGATACCCCGGTAGTCCTGACAGTAAACGGTGCACGTTTGGTGTGGGAGGATTCGACCCCTTCTGCGCCGGAGCTAACGCGTTAAACGTGCCGCCTGGGGAGTACGGTCGCAAGATTAAAACTCAAAGAAATTGACGGGGGCCCGCACAAGCGGTGGAGTATGTGGCTCAATTCGATGCAACGCGAAGAACCTTACCAGGCCTTGACATGCATTGCTAAGTTGGTGAAAGCCAGCGACTGGAGCAATCCAGACCTTGCACAGGTGCTGCATGGCTGTCGTCAGCTCGTGTCGTGAGATGTTGGGTTAAGTCCCGCAACGAGCGCAACCCCTGTGAACTGTTGCCACCGAGCCGTGAGGCTCGAGCACTCTGTTCAGACTGCCCCGCTCTAACGGGGAGGAAGGTGGGGACGACGTCAAGTCAGTATGGCCCTTACGGCCTGGGCTGCACACGTACTACAATGCCCAGTACAGAACGATCCAAGACCGCGAGGTGGAGGAAATCACTAAAACTGGGCCCAGTTCAGATTGAAGTCTGCAACTCGACTTCATGAAGCCGGAATCGCTAGTAATGGCGTATCAGCTACGACGCCGTGAATACGTTCCCGGGCCTTGTACACACCGCCCGTCACATCATGGAAGTCGCTTGTAGCCGAAGTCGGCGCGCTAACCGCAAGGAGGCAGCCGCCTACGCTATGAGCGGTAACTGGGATGAAGTCGTAACAAGGTAGCCGTAGGGGAACCTGCGGCTGGATCACCTCCTTTCTAAGGAGAAATGCTTCGCATCGTTAAATCGTGAATCGTTGAAGCGTGAATCGGGAAACCGAGTCTCAATTCTCGAATTACGAATCTCGGTGCGGTAGCACAGGTCGACGGCTAACTCTGAGGTCTCTCGAGAACTCAGACATGCCGTGAAGACTTTGGAATCGAAAGAAACCAAAGCTTCAAAGGAGATCACGGTAACGCACAATTCAGTCTTTGCTGCACATCGACTGCAATGCCGGATGACGTTCGCAAGATCGACATTCGGCATTTTGTTTGAGGTTGAATCAGGAAACCAGAGAAGCAGCTCCAACTCCGATTTTGTTCCCAGCATCGAACTCTACTTCTCGATCCGCGAAACATGCCCTGCGGCAAGCTGCCATCGCCCATCGCGCTTGATTAACGTGTCGGTGAATTGCACAACGTGCTCGAACGGCTTGCCTTCTGCAGTTCCTTTCACTCGCGTTTTCCCTAGCACAATGGCGACGTCATGGTCGTAAAGTCGCACTAACATGTCGTAGTTTTCAAATATGTCGTAATGGACTTTCCCGCTGCTCAGGTCGTTGATCTCATCCGCTCGCGTACTCACTGCGCCATTCGAGAGCGTCAGAGTAAATCCAGGCGTGAGCACGCGCTCCAGGGCAGCTACATCTGCATCAAGAAACGCCTTGCACGCGTGGCGCTCGAACTCGAGCACCTCTTGTTCGGCTGTCGTTTGGGCTAGGCAGAATCGCCCGGCTAAAACGGCTGTGAGAGCAATAACCGTCGCGGTTTTCATCTTGTCCCCTATCGACTCAATTCAGATCCAATTTGTCTCCCATGTCTTTCCGCCGTCAGCCGAAAAGGCCTGTTCCATTCGCGCGGACTTCGGCGAGATATTCGACCAGGCGTACCGTACCAGAATCGCTCGGCCTTTGTACTGCTCCTAATCGTAAAATTCGCCACGGTTTGAACGCAATTTCATGGCTTAAAACAGATAACGAATACAGCACTCCCGATATTACCACTGCGAAGATGAATGCCTCACGCGTTACGACGTTGCTGGCGCTCTTCCCTCTTCGGCGTCATGCAGATCCATCCATGTTTGGATGTCATCACGGTCGCCAAAACCTGCTTCGCTCTTCGACTCGGCGAGTTCTTCGCTCGCCTCATCTCGCCAACCGCGCTTCCTAAGAAAGGTGTTCCAAATGGAAATTTCCTCTTCGCTCGGGCGCCGACCACATGCGAAGCACCATTCGAGGATCTCCTCATCCGATCCGCCCTGCCGCGTTCGCTCCACAAGCTCATCGTAATTCACGCCAAGAAATCTCGTGCAACGCGCATCGAAGTGGGTGGGATCTTCGACACCGGTAAAATAATCAGGCGGCAATTTGCCCGCGGCCTTTAATCGGATCTTGTCCAGCATTCGAGCAAAATAAAGAAGGCCTTTTGTTTCAATGTAATCACTACGCGGAGTTTGGGTCTGCATCTGAACGAAAGCTTCTGACCATGTGGTAAGGTGTCAACAGTCCACTTGCAACGAAATGGCCAGACCACTTTTGAAAAGAAGTTTGATCGTTGAAGGTTGAGGGTTGATTGATTCGCCACACTGATCATCGCCCACGCTCGCCTGTCGCGCCGTAGTAGTCCCGCGACTGCGGGACGACGGCGGATGCTCATGCTCAAATGATGGGAAAAAAATCCCGAACCCCGAAAGCCGAACTCCGAAAGCATTCGCGAGCAGGCAATGCAACGCCAAATCTTTGTGGAAAGCGTCGTCGCCATTCATTGGTAGCTTTTGAAATGGTGCGACTGGATCGCGCAGCCGCCGAACCATTACATCAACAACTTTACCGCCAGATTCGCGATGAGCTCGCGTCTGGAAGTTTCAACAATAACTCATCGCGACTCCCCTCCTCTCGCTCACTGGCCTCCGATTTCGGAGTGTCCCGCTTCACCGTAAACCTCGCACTCTCCAGACTTCATGCGGAGGGATATCTTCAATCTAAAATTGGATCGGGTACTTTCATTGCGGAGGCGTTACCTGAAACCTTCCTAAGTGCGCGAACAACAAAATTAGCACCGCCCGCAGAACGACCACCGCGGCTTTCAAGGCGGGTAAAAGATATTCCAGATCACCGGGCCGGTAAGCAGTTCGATTTCGGAATTGCCGGGCCACCCGGTGTCTCCTTTGTTCCAGCTGTCGCCGCCCTGGATGAATTTCCCATCGAAATCTGGGAACGACTCAGAGCACAAGTTCTCGCCCAAAAAGGAGCGCACCTGCTCCAGTATGCCTCTAGTCGTGGCGACCCAGCGCTGCGTAATGCCCTCGCAACTTATTTGTGTGATTACAGAGGCGCGCGCTGCGATGCGGATCAAATCATCGTCACCGCCGGAACCCAACAGGCAATGATGATTAGCGCGATGGCGCTGGTAAATCGCGGTGAGGTTGCATGGATCGAGGATCCCGGTTTTTACCAGGCCCGCCGAACCTTCGGCTTTGCCGGGGCCGATGTCGTCCCACGACCTGTTGACGAAGAAGGAATCACCATCGCGCGGCCATCGCGACAGCGCTCGCCGAAAATAATTTACGTAACGCCTTCTCATCAATTCCCGCTCGGCATGACCATGAGTCTCGCGCGGAGAACAGCCCTAATCGATTTTGCGCGCACGTGCGATGCCTACATTTTCGAGGACGATCACAACTCGGAATTTCGTTATACCGGTCCCCCACTCCCGTGTCTACAGGGTTTGGACAACGTGGGACGTGTCATTTACTCAGGCACAATGAGCAAAATCTTGTATCCATCGTTGCGGCTGGGTTATATCGTCGCACCACACCAATTAATCGAGCCAATGATCAAGATCCGGGCGGTGATGGATCAGCATTCGCCAGCCATCGATCAGGCCACACTGGCCCGGTTCCTCACGGAGGGATTTTTCATCACTCACATCAAAAGGATGCGAAAATTGTATTCGGACCGAAGAGACTTTTTTATCGAACAATTCAACAAGTTGTTAGGTAAATACTTCATCCTGGAAATCCCGGAAGCCGGATTGCACTTCGTCGCCTGGGTGCGACGGGAAGAACAGATGCCGGTAATCACGCGCATATGCACCGATATCGGTTTCAGGCCGTCACCATTGTCATCGTGCTTCATGAAAGTAGAGCCTAAGCCCGCGCTCACATTTGGATTCGCCGCGTGGTCGCGCGCACAAATCCGCGAAGGTCTTACCAAATTAGCCGCAACGCTTAATTCAAAATTGCCTGGGTAGCGCATGCGTCTCGCGTGCTGGCGAGCGCGTCTCGCGAATCGCGGACTTGCTTCTGCAGCTCCGACGGCGAAACATCGCATGTGAAACACTGTTTTGGCGCGACGCCGAAACCAGCACGCGAGGCGCGCGCGCTCCCGTAAACCGGTCCGTACCAAATCTGCGAAGTGGATATGGAGGTGATATTCGGCCGGTTCCTAGAGTGTGGTCATGAAAATCCAACAAAGGAGACAAACATGACAACAGAATTCACAACCAAAGTCCTCTTCGGACTGCTGACTACTGTGTGCTGCGGAGCGATTTTAGCGCCGGCGATTGCACAGAGAGCAGTCCCGGGAAGGGCGAAAACGCAATATCAGGTGTCGGACCTCCCCGGTCTCGGTGGAACCAGTAACGGGGGAAATAGTATTAACGATCAGACCTGGGTGGCAGGCTATGCCAGGCTCCCGAATAGAGACCGGCATGCCGCGCTGTGGCGGAATAATTCGCTAACAGACCTCTTCACACTCGGCGGACCAAACAGCAGTGTCACATGGAATGTGAAAAATACCACGGGTATCATCGTAGGTATCTCTCAAACTGCCGACCCCGAGCCCCTCGGAGAAGCTTGGAGTAGCGCCGCTTTCTACAGTCCGCCTAACAATGTCGGATACATTAATCTCGGGTTCGTTTGGCAAAACGGCCTAATGAGAGGACTCCCCAATTTTCCAGGTGGCAATAACGGTTTTGCCACAGGAGCCAACAACCTGGGCCAGGTTATCGGTTGGGCAGAGAATGATGTTCATGATCCGACATGCGTCTCGCCACAAGTACTTCAATTTCGTCCAGCCATGTGGAACTTGGGACCACCAGATCAGATCCACGGTCTCCCCCTGATCGGCGGAGACAGCTCGGGAGCTGCCACAGCGCTCAATGATCATGGTCAAATCGTGGGCATCTCCGGTATCTGCGATCAGGCCGTTGGAAGACACACGGCCAGACACGCCGTGGTCTGGGAAAATGGCACTGTGACTGATATCTATCCCAATGCTCCAGCCCCGTGGTGGAACACGCCCACGGCAATCAATCAGCGAGGCGATATTGTCGGGTTCGCTGGCGACCCGGCATTCGTTGAAGGCGATATCGTACACGCTTTCATGTGGACCAGGGAGGATGGGATCCGACAACTCAAACCGTTGCGGCACCGCACACCAGAACATGTAGACAGCGAGGCATACGGCATTAACGAGGCCCGACAGGTAATCGGCGTCTCATGCGATGCGGATTTCGTGGATTGCCGCGCAGTCATTTGGGATCACGGCAACACGCCAACGGACCTAAACGATCTCAAAACGGCTGGGTATTCTGCAGTGCTCACCAGCGCGAAAGACATAAATAACAAGGGAGAAATTACAGGTAGAGCTGCCGATCCAATCACAGGTGTGTTAACGGCGTTTTTGGCGGTACCGCTTGGACGACATTAACGCGCGGGAAAACAAGTCCACTTTTCTCAGTAAGGAACAACGGAATGCCGGCTGGTGGATCGTAAAGATCCCCATCCGGCATTTTGTTCATCGGGAGCGTTTGTGTTCAGATGCCTCGCCGCATTTACTCCGCAATTTGCAATCGGCAGTCGGCAATCTAATATGACAATTTCCCCGGGGGCATAGCTCAGTTGGTAGAGCGCCAGCTTTGCAAGCTGGAAGTCAGGGGTTCGAATCCCCTTGCCTCCAGCCCCGAGTGCTTTCGGCGCTATCGAACTGCTATGGACTCGGACGAGCAAACGGCGTCGGTCGCGGCCGCGGCGTCGGCCTACATCTACCCTTGCATGGGGTTGGCGTTGCTGTGGCTGTGGGTGTAGCTGTAACTGTAGGTGTTACGGTGGGAGTTGGCGTTGCCGTAGCAGTCGGTGTTGGCGTTGGAGTTCCTCCGCAGGCATGGAGCCAGTTTCCTGCGTTGACTATCACCTTTCCCCAATCTCCGCTCTGCGCCGCTTCAGCCCCGACGTAGGCTGACACGCCAACAGTCGTATGTCCGCTGCCCACCGGCCGGAACGCCACCAGATGGCCGCCGCTAGCCCATTGTGCCACTTCCGTTGACCCCGCAGCGAGCAATGGAATGTTTGCAAGATTGCTGTTTAAAGCCGTAACACCTGCCATCAGCGGATGTCCGGCGTCAAACGCACCCAAGTGAAGTGGGCCTCCCTCCCAGAGCGCTGGTGTGTACTCATATGGACTGTACCCCGCGCTCAGCCAGCGGCCGTTGATTCCGTACGGCGAACAGCAGGGTCCATAGAAAGAGAACCCATACTGTACAACTACTCCGCCTTGGTCCACGTAATCGGCTAAATTATTTCCGAGCGTATCCGCATCCAGAAATGCAGAATCGCTAAAAGGCACAACGATATCGTACTGCTCTAGCTGAGCCAATGTTGGAGTGCTAATCCTCGCATCGAATAGATCAACCGAGGCCACATGCGGTTCGGCCAGGATTTCCGATTGAAGCTGAGTTGGTAAACCCGTCGAGTCGGCATAAACGATGAGCACTTGGAACTGACATGTGCCGTCCGGACTGACGCTCATTCGGTAACGGCCTGTGACCTTCCCGATGTTCGCAGAGCTTAGGCTTTGGCTCGTGACGTTACGCTGCGCGACCGCGAACGAAACTCCGCATACACCAAGGAGCAAAAGCAGGTAGAAAACGCTACGGTGCAGATGTGCTTTGATGGCAGAATCGATTTGTCTTTTCATAAACTGGTTCGTGCTTGAAATCCTGATTTGCGTGATATCAGAATTCGACTTGGCAGCGGCAAGGCGGACTTCTTACGCGGAGACATCGGAAAGTCAACGATTTTCCAATTGTACGTCACCGTTTTTCGGTTATCGCTATGGTCGTCAGGCTTTTTTGGAATTCCGGCATCTTTGATCGACCCGTATTGACGTTGTAACCCGCAGTTCACGCAAAAAGGAAATAGGAATAGAGAGATGCAGGCGAGGAATGGTCGCACCGCATATCACACCAAAAACCTGACTAAATCAGCGGTTTTACGCGCGTAGCCGAGCCTCCGCAGGGCACGCCTTTCCGCGCCTCTCAAGTGATCTATATGCGCGCCACTTTGGACATCTGTTCGCGTCGCTTACACTTGCACCGTAGCCTTGGCGAAAGCAGACATGTTTAATTTTTAGACTTGCGACTTTCGATTGCCGATTTCAAATTTTGAAAATGCGCGCTTGCGCGCCGGTTGTTCCAAATCGAAAATCGACAATCGGAAATCGGAAATTCGGCGGTGAAGCCGCCGGTTGGGGCCTGTAGCTCAGTTGGTTAGAGCATGCGCTTGATAAGCGCAGGGTCACTGGTTCGAGCCCAGTCAGGCCCATTTTCTCAAAGATTCTGATTTTCCGGTATAATGCACAACGCTGCGGCTCAAAATTGGAAATAAACAAACGGCACCTGGCCGGTGACGGGAAACAGTTCCAAAGTAATAAACGCCAGAACGTATGCAGGGATTTGAATGCGCGCGGGCTGCAGTGCCAGCCGGTCAATGAATTGGCTGCGTTCCTGCGCGACAGCCAGGAACAAAGAAACAAAAATCAGCACAATCGTGCCGGTCGTGAGCAGAAATTCGCCGGGCACGTGCTGAAACCCGAGCAGAGCGTTTAAGACATGTCCGCTCGTCCGCAGAGTCCTGGGACGAAAGAACGCCGCGCTAAATACAAAGGCGGCGAACATTGCTCCAATGCTAAACGGCACGAACCAGCATTTCTTCATAACTCTGTCGACTACCGTTCCGACGGTTGCGCGATCAAAAAGGCGGTAACCGACTAACAGAAGACCGTGATAAGCGCCCCAGGCTACGAACGTCCAGTTCGCACCATGCCATAGACCAACAAGCACCATTACCACGAACATGTTGCGGTATAACACGAGGCGTCCTTTCCTGCCGCGGCTGAATGGCATAAACACATAGTCTCGCACCCAGGTGGAGAGCGTTATATGCCATCTTTGCCAAAGGTCGGGCGGGTTCCTGGCCAGGAATGGCCGCGCGAAATTGAGCGGAAACTCAAAACCGAGCAGCTTCGCACAGCCACGGGCGATGTCGGTGTAACCGGAGAAATCAAAGAACACCTGCATGAAGAAGGCAAGACAACCGGACCATGCCGCCAGCCAGCCAGGGTGCGCCAGCGGATCGTTGAAGTACGGATCAGCAACTGCCGCGAAGCGATCGGCAAACACCATCTTCTTTATCAGACCGGAAAGCACCAGAATGATTCCACTCTGCACCACAATCGCAGCCGGCCGTCGCCAGGACCAGATCTGCGTGATGAATTGCCGAGCGCGAATAATCGGACCCGCGATCAGGTGAGGAAAGAATGCTATGAACAGCGCATAATCAATTGGGTTCCTGACGGCCTTCATCTTCCCCCAATAGACGTCAATCGTGTAAGAGAGACTTGCGAAGGTGTAGAAGCTGACCCCAACAGGAAGAACAATCTGCAACACCACCGACGACTCCTGAATGCGAAAGAGATGAGCAAGGGAGCCCGCGAAAAAATCGTAATATTTAAAGAATCCGAGTATTCCGAGGTTAACGACCAGGCTAATAACGAGTAAAAGCTTCTTACGGCGGCCGTTTGAACTTTCCAGCAGGATCCCCAGGTAATAGTCCACAATCGTGGAGGTTAAAATGAGAACGATAAACCGCGGATCCCACCACATGTAAAAGACGTAGCTCGCCAGCAGCAAAAGAACTTTACCAAAGCGAAACGGCATGCTGTAGAACAGCGCCGCCACGATTAGAAAGAAGATCCAATACTGGAAACTGTTAAATAACATAAGGAAGCGGCGGCGTTAAAACCTAGTTCACCTCACTTCCAGCAATCCGATTCAGCCTAACTCGAGGCTCAAACCTGGACTGTTGTTTCAAATGAGCCGACTGAACACGACCCATAAGCTCGGATACCAGCGTTTCCGTAAATCGCTGCCGGCCTTTCGCGTTAAGGTGAAACGCGTCAAAGTAGTATTCAGGCTTTTCCAAAAAATCGAACGTGCGCGACGGCAACGAAAAAGCGCTTTTGTGAATAATGGAGCTTGGAAGAACAGAATCGTATCCTGGAGAGAATCCGGGAAGCTCTACAAAAGGACCGCGAGGCACAGGCGTAAGCACAATTGTGGTGGAACTATGCGAATAACGATTCATTATTCGGGGGATCCATTCGCGTTGTAATTTGATGGAGTAATCCACGTCCGATTGAGACGGCTGTATCAAGCTCTTCTGGAAAGCCAGTCTTTGGGCTTCTGTTAACTTTGATGCGAAGGTTGTCTGACCTGTCGCTGCGTTATAGGTCGTGCCCACAAGATCATAATCCCGTCCTTTGTAAATTTCGCGAGAGTGCATTGCCGCCCCCTTCCGTTGAAGACTTCTCATTCTCTGGATGGGATGTTCAAGAAGATCGATGATGTCGTCCTGGTAGGCTGAGCCTCGAAGTATACAAGCGGTAAATGCTCTGAACCGTCCGGACCAGCGTTGAAAACCGGTGGCGAAATTAAAGCTGTCTGTGTATCGCAAAAGCGGAGCTGTCATGGAAATTCGCAGCGGATCGGCGCGGTTTGGTTCGTAACCGAGGCCGTAAGGAATAACAATCGCCCAATAACGTCGGGCGCTGGGATCGACTTCTCTGATCATGTAATACCACGTGTTAGCGGAAGCGGCTGGTTCTGCCAGACTAACAAACTTAAGCCCGTCGGAAGAAGCAAGCTTATTGGCAAGCATGGCGGAAAAGCCTTCGGCTATTCGTGAATCGCCCAGGACCAGCACTTCTTTCAGGCCTGATGGAGCGCGCTCCTTTTCGGCTTGTGTTATTTCCGCAATACGGCCCGCGTACGAAGCGGGAGCCAAGATCGAGACGTACAATCCGGAGTGAAAGATAATGGCATCGACGCAAATAAAGGCAGCGATTCCGAGGAAAAGGTTGCGTCCAACGTGGAGCGGCTGAGGCGACTTAGTCGGCTCCGTGGGAAATGTGGTTCGGAGCTTTCCTGTCGAACTGAGGTAAAGAACGAAATACAAAACCGCCCCTAACGCCAGAATCAACGCCCAGCGGGCTACACATTGCCGCGGCGTTCCGCGCTGAGAGGGGCTGCTTTCAACGGAGCCGGTAACAATTACTTTCGCGAGCAATGTCCGCCGCTGAGCATCGCCATACAATTCGAATGCATAGCGCCGCTTGCCTATCCAGGAAACGATTTGTGTACCTCGCTGACCGTTTGCAAAACGAACAGGTTTTTTACCCTCTGCGGTGACAAAGACGAATCCGGGTGATCCGTTGCCTGTATCCCACCGAATTTCCGTGCTGCCATTCTCATTATTAGTGAGCGGCACGTTCTCGGGTTTCGCACTGACAAAAGGCGGTCGTGAAATTGCTTCGGAACCGCCCGCGGACACATTTCGCGAGAGGGTGGCGCCCTTAATTGACACTGTTGCGGAACAAACGCCGACACACGCCACAAGAGTGGCGATTGCTGCGCGAAGTGAGCGATCTTTCGTAAGCGATAAAAGGTTGGGCAATTCTCCCTGCAAATTGTTCTTCGCTTTGTTTGTCAACTGCGGTGCCCAATTCACGCGGGATGATTTCGTTAAGTTCTAGACAGGGTAACAAAAGCAACCCGCGCAGATCCGACTGTCATAGTTCTGCATCCATGAACCGGGTTTGCGTAATACGCTGGCTCTTTTTGCGATCGCGCTGCGTGAAACTCAGCCCAATCAACAATCCGACGAGTGCTCCTGCAACATCAAGAAAGACATCCCTCACTGAAGGCGTTCGCGACTTAATGAATGTCTGGTGAAATTCGTCGCTTGCCGCAAAAACTGCGCACCCCAGCAGAGCTGCGGCAAACAAGATTGACGGTTTCGCGTGGAGGAGTGGAACAGTGCGAAACGCGCGCCACAGCAGGAGTGCCAAAATTGCGTATTCGGTCACATGCGCGCATTTTCGAACGACCACGATGATGATCCAAATTGTCTTGGGCGACATTCCTGGTTTCAACCACAGCAAAAAAGGAACGATGTAACGCGATGTGTGTTCGGACGACATAAGGTTGGTCGAGCCGACAAACATCAGGGCGAGCCAGATCCCAAGCGGCAGCCAGTATTTAAGGAAAGATTTCATTCAAAGTCCGACGTCTGAAACCAGAAATCGTCACGGAAACGCCGAACATCGAACATCGGGGCGCGGACGTCCAATGGCGCCGAACAGATTCAGATGCTTGGGCCGGTGAATTGAGCGTTGGACGTTGGACGTTGAACCATGGACGTTTGCCGCGATTATGTCGCGGAAGGAAATTAACGGTCCCCTCGTCTTCGAACCGATTTTCATGGAGCGAATGTGGGGCGGACGTCGCCTGGAATCCGAGTTTCACAAGAATCTGCCTCCCGACGTCCGGATTGGTGAGTCATGGGAAATCGTCGATCGTCCCGAAGCACAGAGTGTGGTGACCAAAGGGCCCCTGCGCGGAATGACGCTGCACGAACTCTGGACCGAATATCGAGAGGATGTTTTCGGCGAAGCACCGCGACAACCGTTCACCAGATTCCCGCTCCTGATCAAAATTCTGGATGCGCGCGAGAAACTCTCATTGCAAGTGCATCCACCCGAAGATGTCGCGTCGCAGCTAGGAGGCGAACCCAAAACCGAGTTTTGGTACGTCGCCGGCGCGGACCCGGATGCAGAGGTTTTCGTTGGATTTCGCGCTCCGATCACCAGGGAGCGATTTGAAGAGACGTTACGCGATGGAACGATCATCGATCACATTCAAAAAATTGCCGTTCGCCAAGGCGACGCATTACTGCTCCCGGCCGGACGGCTTCACGCTGTAGGCGCTGGCAATCTTTTAATCGAGATCCAACAGAATAGCGATACCACCTACCGGGTATTCGATTGGAACCGCGCCGATCCCACAACCGGCAGGCGGCGAGAGCTGCACATTGAAGAAGCGGTGCAATGCATCGATTTCGGAGACATTCAGCCGAAGCTGATTGAATCGGAAGATGAATTACTTGTACGCCACAGCCTGTTTGAAATCCAAAAATGGAATCTTGATCAACCCCGCGAGGCGGCTCCGCTCGGGCGCTTCGCAATTATTTGTTGCCTGAAGGGGTCGGTTTGTTGCGGCGAAACTGATCTTTTGTCCGGAGAGTTTTATCTTGTTCCAGCGTGGCTGCCAAATCGAAGACTTGAACCCCAACGCAGAGAAACAAGCTTGCTGCGAATTACGACCCCGGCGTAAAGCCGATTTCAACTCCCTTATGCGGAGGGACGGCCCACTTCGGGCGACAAAATGAACAGCACAAAATACAACTTAAGATACTCGGCGAAAACGTCTGGATCATTCGATATTTGGCAAGATTGTCAGCCGAGAGGCTGCGGTCAAAAGCAACAACGTCTAACAACTAACACTCGAAAGGGATACCAAAATGCAACAAACACTTACTCGCTGGGAGCCATTACGGGAAATGGAAGAGTTCCAAAACCGTCTCTCAACGCTTCTTGGTCGACCGCTTCGTCGCACCAACGGGCGAGAAGAAATCACTCTACCCGAATGGACGCCGCTGGCGGACATCACCGAAGACGACAAGGAATACCTCATCAAGGCCGAGTTGCCTGAGATGAAAAGGGAAGACGTAAAAGTTACAGTCGAAAACAGGGTGTTGACGATTACCGGCGAACGCAAGGTCGAGCAGGAAGAAAAGAGAAAGAAATATCATCGCGTCGAACGCGGCTACGGGACGTTCATGCGTAGCTTCACGCTGCCTGACGATGCCGACTTCAATAAGGTAAACGCGGAATTCAAAAACGGTTTGCTGACGGTGCATGTACCAAAGAGCGAGCATGCTAAACCCAAACAAATTGAAGTCAAAGTCGCCTGAGTAAAACGCTGCGACGCATCCTCAAGCGCGCGCGTCAGTCTTAATTGCGCGCGCGCGCTGAGTTGATTTCGATCAGATCGCCCTCCCCAAAAGCAATTCGAGCAGCGGCGATGACGTTACGCTACAGTCACGTCAAAATCCATGCATGCCTTGCGACTTCACGATTTTTCACCGGAATCACGTTCGTTTTTTGCGGCGTATCCTCTTTTCGCGCGTTCGAAGCAATGAAAATGCCCGCGCCGCATAACGAGAAGCAGACCAAAACGATCGCCAGTTTTACAATCCAGCTCACAGATCGAACCTTATCGCTTGAGTTCAGCCAACATGTTGCCCCAGGCGGCGGAGGTAGGTAAAGCTGTAAATTCCCGTGTTGTGTCCATCCGCCCACCGCGGTTGCAATGCATAACCACCGACCAGATCGAATCCGAGAAGCTCGAAGCTTCTGTCGGTGTAGCTCACTTGCGGGCGCGACGTATGACCAAGCACGTCGGGCTCACCCCCGCACGCTGCGCATGGGCACGCGCGCCTCAGCATCTCAAGCTTTAGAAACGATTCGGTACCGTCATTCCATGCAATGGCCAGTTCGTCACCAATTTGTTGAATATTGGTCGGTTCGAGTCGCATTCGCGCAAGTTCCTCCAAGGACCGGCGGCTTTCCAGCCGCCGTGACGATCTAGAGACGGCCCTTCCTCGATCTCCGTTCGCCAAAGATCGCCGTGCCGACGCGCACCAGCGTTGCGCCTTCCTCAATCGCAACCGGAAAGTCCTGCGTCATACCCATTGAGAGTTGTGCTAAATCAACCCGAAACTCGGTTTGCAAGCGGTCGCGCAACTCACGTAATTGAACGAAATATTTTCTGGACCCTTCCGCTTCTTCAGCAAGTGGTGGAATTGTCATGAGGCCTAAAATCGACAAACGCGGCAGCGCAAGAAGCGCTTCCATCTGCTCGCGTAGCTTCTCGGAGGAAAATCCAAACTTGCTCCCCTCGCCTGCCATGTTGACCTCGAGCAAGACGCGCGGATGCAACCCTTCTTCGCTCGCGACCCGGTCGATGTCCTGCGCAAGCGCCAGTGAATCCACACTATGGATCATTTCAAACAACGGCAATGCATGTCGAATCTTATTCTTCTGAAGATGCCCGACAAAATGCCACCTGAGATTCGAGGACAACTCAGGAATTTTTGCGCGGGCTTCCTGCACGCGGCTTTCGCCAAACAGACTTTGCCCGGCTTCGATCGCCTCGCGCACCGTTTCGGCCGGGTGCATCTTGGTTATCGCGACAAGCTCGACGTCTTCCATGGGCCGACCGCATTTCACAGCCGCTTGCGCGATCTGCTCACGCACACGCTCGAGATTCTGCGAGACCGAATTCATCGTAGAGGCGTCCACCGCGGCGAATACCATTATTTCCTTTACTTTGGTGCCTGGCACAAGCACCGCCGCAAAGCGCGGCCATTATGGTGCAGGCGCTGCGCTCTTCAATCTTCGTCGCCGAAATTCCATTGCCCAGAGTGCAGCAATCGTGAGGATGTCACTGATCACATGTGTAGCGCGGACGCTTCCGTAAGTCGCGGGCGTGAGCGTGGGCTCGAGAAGGCCACGCGCTTGTTTCAAGCTGGCCTCGTTTGTTCCGGTTGAATCGAATTGTTTTATCGCCTGGATCGTGGCGAACCGCTGCCGCGTCGTGTCATACATTGCATCCAGATTCTCGTAGGCAAATAAGGCAAACAGAAGCGACACGATCAACGTCGTGATCGGGGCGGGTTGCTTGCGCAGCGATGAAAAGGCGAGCAGACCCCCAACAATCACTACGTAAAGGTTCCAGTATTGCTGCATCGCGGTGGAGCGCTCGAAATAAAGTTGAATGAGGTCGTTGTAGTTCATATGGCCAATTTGGGATTATTAGTGTCCGAACGATCCGGAAGCGAGGAAAAATCCGGTTCCTGAAAAACCCATAAACAGAACGCGGCCAGAGCAAAACCGCCGGCGATATCGATCACATGATGTTGATAGGTGAGAACTGGCGACAACGCGATCAGCACGAACCAAATCATGATCGCAACGCGAACAAAACCGCGGGTATGACGAACATAAAGATCCAGCAAAATCAGAGTAAGGGCTGCATGAAGCGATGGAAGCAGATTGTGCGGCGCATCCATGCCACGAAACCAATCGAAAAGCGCACCGAGCAAGCCATCGGCATGCGGCCTCGGAAAGGCAAACCGCAGCGGAAAAACCAGGAAACAGATGCCAGCGATGATAATTGCTGTAACGACTCGTTTTGCGAAGATCGACAACTCCCGATCGGTCCGACAAAGAAATGGCGCAACAATGAAGAACAGATCGATCGACATGTAAGGCAAAATCAAAAATGGCAGGAACGGAATCTCACGTTCCCATTCGAAATAAATCGTGCCGACGTTTGCGCGTCGCGAAGTAATCCAATTGCAGCCGCCGTAAACGATCAGGAACAGGATCGATAGTGCGGCCGAGACGGCAAGCGCTTTGCTCCGCTTAACACGCACGTCGTGCAACTGACACTGTGAACATTCCCCATTGATCGATTTCCATATCGATCTTCTCGAAGCCAGCTCTCCTTACTAGCTCGTCCATCTCGCCAGTCGTGCGGCGGCGCATGATCCAACGTTGGCCTTCGCGATTGCGCAAAACGTGCGCGATGAACTCGAGCTGCGGGTGCCATGGTTGATTCGTGTAAATCAAGTATCCGTCAGGCTGGATCGCTTCGGCTAGCCCGCGCAGCGAATTCAATACTGCATCGTTCGAGGGAAATAATTCATAGAGGCCCGAAACAATTCCAATCGTCGCGCGCGGTGTTACTGAAACGAACGAGCGCCCATCGAACGCATCGGCCACTTCCGCGCTGACATTTCGAAGTCCAAGCTCCTTTGTATCTTTTCGGACGATCTCGACGTTGAGCGGCTGATTGTCGCGTAGCAGTGCGCTCATCGATATTTCCGGCAACTCCTTCATCGTTTCGAGTACATAACGAGCAGTGCCAGTAGCGATGTCTATAATATGAATGTTGCGTCCGGCAGCGTGCGTCTGTTCAATTGCGCGGCGCAGTAACGTCTTCAAATTGTCCTTCCGTTGACGAATTCCGCGCCAGCCGATGCTCTCGAGATACGCCGCATCAATCAGCCGCCCGAAAGATGTGAGACCTTGGGGAATATTTTCGTAAACATAGTCCAGCGACATTCCGGAATCGAACCCAGATTTCCAGCCAATCTCGATCCCTTTGCTTAAGCGACCCGCGATTTTCAATCCTGCGCGAGCGAGTGCGAATCTCCCACTCCCATTGTTTCTTAGCCGCTCGTATTCGCGTGCGGTATAACCGTTTTTATCGGAATTTACCAACGACAAAGTCACTGCAGGCTTTGAAAACCCATCGGCAACAAATTCGCGGACAAGATCGACAATTTCGCGGCGGTTCGTTTCGTGAAAGAGCGCATGATAGGCGCGCGGGAAAATTTCAAACCGCTTCTCACTTGAAGATAGTCGATCGAAAAACGCTTGCTGCGCTTTGAGGCTAACAATCCAATCCTTTCCGGCGGCGATCATCAGAGTCGGCGTTCGAATCGCTCCGGCGTCAGCGACCAATCGTTTCGCCGTGTCGTGCAGATCCAGAAGCACGTTGACCGCGATTTGCCGGAAGATGAGCGGATCAGAATCATAAATCGCTGCTTGCTCGCGGTCGTGTGTGAGCATTTTCGATTTCACATAGCTCTTCACGAATCGCGGGCGAAAGACTCGCAGCGCCGGAATGGCGAATGGAATGTAAAGCTTCACGTGAAATGCGGCCGTCGCGAGAATCATCGCGCGGATGGGCGGCGCATAATCGTGGACCCAGGCCGCGACGGTCACGGCGGCAACACTGTGCGCGAGCACAATCATGTTTTCCAAGGGAACGGAATGTTCTTTCGAAACGTGGCGCGCGAAGCAATCCACATCCTTGATCACGTCGAGAAGACTCTTTGCCGCGCCTCGGTCACCGGGTGAATGGCCATGACCGCGTGCATCCCAGGCAAAAATCGCTACGCCATCCAATCCCAACGAGTCGACCATTTCCTGCCAGCGGCCGGAATGCTCGTGGCCGCGATGGAAAAAAAGGAATGCCTTGTCGGTCGGTTTATCGGGCATCCATTTTCGATAAAACAACTCAGCGCCATCCCAACTGATGAAGGTTTGCTCAGTTGCTTCCATTTCTTTGGCGTAGTTCGTTTACCGCGTCCCGCAACTCGGCAGCAATCGCACAGATGTCGACCTTGTCTCTGCCGCGCTGCCGATAATTCCGAGGGGTACCGACAATCAACCGTACTTTTCGCGGCCGCGGCAAGCGCCGGCCCTTTGGCCATGCACGAACAGATCCATCGATCAGGCAAGGAACAACGGGCACGTCACGCCCGGCGACAAGTGAACCGATTCCGGATTTGAACTCTCTCAGGTCGCCCGTTGTCGATCTGGTTCCTTCCGGAAAAATAATCAAAATCGTCCCAGGGGTTGCCAGTAGTTGTTCGCAAAGCGACAAACTTTGGCGAACCCGCACTTGGCGGCTGAATGGCAGCGCGTTGACAATCACCGCGGCGATCCAAAGACGCGGCACGCTTTGAAAAAAATAATCCGACGCGGCTGCCGGAAATGCGCGATGCAACTTTCGAAGTGGCAACGCCGCGAGCAAGCAAAGGGTGTCGAGATGACTGCAATGGTTTGCGACGATCACAAGCGAGCGATTGGTGCGCAGATTTTCGTGTCCAACGATTTCGAACCGGTTGTAGATGCGCAGAAGTCCACGAATGATCAGCGGCACGATTGACCGCAAGCCCAACACCAGCATGTCCGGCTTGCGCGGAAATTGGCGGAGCCGGTCGAGCGGTGCACGTTGAAGATCGCCTGGGGAACGGTAGCGCCACTTCTTCATCGCAGCGGATAATAATACGCAGCCATGAGCATGAACAGCGGCGCTGCGTAAATCAGACTGTCGATCCGATCCAGAACTCCACCGTGACCGGGAATGGTTGTGGCCATGTCCTTTGTGCCGATGTCGCGCTTGATCACGCTAATGGAAAGATCGCCCAGTTGTCCGCCAATCCCAACAATCAAGCCGGTCAAAATCAATTGCCAAACGCCAAAGAATGGAAACGAGAATCGAAGAAACCACGGCAGAACCATAGCGACTCCGAACGCGCCGAGTGCGCCTTCCCAGGTCTTGTTCGGGCTGATCCCGCTCCGCAAGGGATGGCGACCAAAGATCTTCCCGAAAGCGAAGGCGGCGACATCGCTCAGCGCCGTGGCAAAAACGATGTAACAAATAAAACCGTAGGCGTTGGTTGCGTTGGCGAGTAATCCGAGGTGCCCGAACATCCAGCCGATGCAAATAAAGCCGATAATGGCGAGCGACATTTGCTGCAATTCGCCTCGAGCGCGATTCCGCAAAATTGGAATCAACAGGATCAACGCAATCTCGAATGCCGGGACGACGACAAAAAGTCCATACCAACCGGCGCCCGGTTCTTCACCACGCGGCTGCGAAACCAGCGACGCAATCCCGACGGCAACGATTCCGGCGTAAACAGCGCCGGTCATCCAGCGGTCGCGACATAATCCGGAGGCGCGCGAAAATTCCTTGAAAGCGTAGATTGCGAGCAGTGTGACCCCGAAAATGGTTGCGATTCGTCCAGCAAAAACGAAGACCAGTCCCAATCCGGCAATAACCAGCCATGACCAGTAGGTCCTGAACATGGAAGCGGTATCCTTTTTCAAAACCACCCGCAGAAATCCGAGCGTTGCGCCACCGAGAACAAGAGAAATCAAAACGATCCAAACGTAGGCGTGAAAGACGGGATCGTGCAGCGCAATCTTCGGCGACATCACCGCCCATTGTGCAGCGCGGCGATGATCCGTTTCAAGCGCACAACAATGGTTTGCACACAGCCGCCGATAACGACGAAACAAGTCCAGTCGAGAATGGTAAAACTGGCGAATGAACGTCCACCGTAGAAAAACGTGAGCCACGCGCCGATATGCACCGCAACCATCCGCCACGGTTTGGACATGATGCCACTGAACTCACGCCGAACACTGAGAGCCTGGCCAAACAATCCAACATAAGCAGTGAGCAGCGCGAAGATCGCCGCCCAATATCCAACGAGCGGATTCATCCACCCGCTATGCGCAAGGCCGATAAAGATGATGATGTCCGAAACGCGATCGGGCAGATCATTCAGAATTTCCCCCCGCCGGGATGCCTTTCCTGCGGCTACCGCCACCATGCCGTCAAGCATGTTCAACCACAGTCGCAGATAACAAAACAATGGCCCGATAATGAGAAGCAACGGATTTCGCTGCGAGTACCAGAAACAAAATGCTGCGACAACCGCTGCCAGGACCGATGAATACGAAATCGCGTCCGGATGAATTTTTCGCTGTACACAAAATCGCGTCGCTGCATCAGCCGTTCGCCGAAAAATAGCCGCGATTGGCCTTCGCAAAGTTGGTTTGTAGTTGGCCACACTTGATTTTCTAGGGCAAAACGCGCTCGGTGGCACGTCATAGCTTACGCCGCTGCCCGGTTCGCCGTCGTTAGGCGAAATTTGGGTCTTTTTCGCCATGGCTCATTATTTGCTGGCCATTCGGACCCTGCTGCGGCAAAAGCAGTGGGCATGAAATACTATTCATTTATTCTCGCAGCTATCGTTGCTGCGCTTCTTTCTTCTACAGTGCTCGCACAGGAAAAAGCCAGCCTCCAGCCAAATGCGACTATTCTCAGTGTCCTGCAAGGGAACACCGGCAAAACAGTCGAGCTTCGCATGAATTGCGGAGAAAAGATCGGCGGCAAGGTCGAACAGGCTAACGAGAGTGTCGTCCTTCTGTCCCATCTGACGGGCGCGGAATATTTCGATGGTTTCGTCAACGTAAAGGACATTTCAGCAGTGGTCATTCGGAGCGCAGGGAAATAACAACATGATAACTAAAAATATCGGAATGCTTCTACTCGCGATCTATCTCATCGCTGTGGGGATCGTCACTCTCACCGGACTCGGCATCGGCATCATCACAGGCGTACTGGCGCTGCTTGCTGGAATCTTCATCTTGATCGGTCGCTAAGCCGTTCAAGAATCACGCGAGCAATTCCATCATTTGTTGCGCCAGTTTTGCCCCGATCCCGCTTTCTTCGTGCTTGAAATAGATGAAGGCGTTAGTCCAATTCGCAGAAACGGTTTTCGAGAACTGATGCGCTGTTTGACCGGCGGCGTCATCCGCAAAAGATCGACATCCCAGACACGGGCGATCTCGAAGAGATTTCCTTACTCGACGCAGCGCGAGTTCACAGCTCCGTCGATTTTCCCGAAATTCCCTGGCAAATTCCATGCTTTCAGCCGCAATAATCGTGCGCCGCCGTTCAGATCGTTGCCGCAACCGGAGCGGCAGGTCGGCGATTGAATAGCCCGCGGTAATATCTGGCCCAGAGCGTGATGCCCAGCGAACCGACGATGGTCGGCCACAGCCAGCGTGTGACCGGCGGTAGAAAGCGAAAGTTTACGACTGAAAAGGCGGTCACCGTCGCAATGTAGGCGGAAAGCATTCTGGTCATATGCGTGAACCACCAGGCCTGCTTTTCAGTCGGAGGGTGAAGAAAACTGCGCAGATCGGTCACGCCAAAAAATACTCCGATTGCTCCGAAGACGATGGCCACGGTGCCGAGACTCGAAGTCAGCGTGAGAAAAATACCGTAGACAATCAAGCTCAGGCTGCCGGAGAGGACGATCGAAATCGCAGTCCAGTCGATGGCCTTGGGGCGTTGTTGCGGTGTCTTGCGGTAGAGGATTCGGTAGCCGGTGAAGGCCAAATAAAAACTAAAAAGTGCGATGAGGAGTAAAAAGAGGCCGGAGCGAATGAGCGACATGATCACCGCCGTCAAGGCGACACCCGCCATCGACCAGAAATAGATTTTGCCCCAGCGCCGATGCCAGAGACCGCCTTTGGGGGTGAGCATCGCGGCCGGCGCGACAAAGAGAGCGATGCTGCCAAAGAAAATATGGATTCCGCGAGCCACGCTGAAAACCAAAAGACTGTTCATGATCAGGTTCCTCCCGTATATTTAGACCGTATATATCAGATTGATATATAGTGTCAAGATATGAAAGAGACCAAAAGCAGATACGCCATTTTGGGCATGCTCAGCATTTGCCCGATGTCCGGTTACGACATCAAAAAGGAGATCGAGCAAAGCATCAGCAACTTCTGGAGTGAGAGCTACGGGCAAATTTATCCGGTTCTGAAACGACTCGTGGCCGACGGCCTGGTCACGAAAACAGTCGAGGCTCAGGCGGGCAAGCCCGACCGGCATGTCTACGAATTGACGGCGAAGGGAGATCAGG
The DNA here is from genome assembly GCA_963753675.1 of uncultured Verrucomicrobiae bacterium. Lineage (GTDB taxonomy): Bacteria > Verrucomicrobiota > Verrucomicrobiia > Chthoniobacterales > UBA10450 > Udaeobacter. Next base: position 36,203 of record CAVWCZ010000003.1, read on the forward strand.
AACTGCAACATTGGCTGGGGGCAGGCATTGCGCCCAGAGTGCAGCGTAACGAGCTCCTCCTTAAGTTATTTTTTGGGAAGGAAGTGGGGGCATCTGCAAGTCTCAAACACGTCGAAAAATACCGGGAGATTCAACTTCAGTTACTCGAAAAGTACCAGGCGCTGGAAAAAGAAATTAAATCCAAATATGCGGACGCCCCCGGTTTCTCGTATTGGCTGATGACGCTTCACTACGGCAAGTGCGTCAGCCATGCCCTCGTCGGATGGTGCGATAAAACGATTGTCAAGCTGAAGAAGATGGCAAGGACGAGATAAACTCCAATTTTTACAAGATTATTGCTAACAACGAAGAACTGAATGTTCTCTCTAGCCAACAACTTGCTTCTTGGTCATTCCAGATTGCGACGGCCGGAGTCCAGCGCTGTCGGCCAACTTTGGGAGCTGAAGCGCGAAACTGGTTGAGAGAACGGACTGGGCTTTCATGAAGCCATCCCACCAAAAACTGCACTTATTCCAGTAATTCCATCATCTGTTTCGCCAACTTTGGTCCGGTACCGCTTTCTTCGTGTTTGAAATAGACAAACGCATGTTGCCAATTTGATTTTTGTTGGCCAACAAAGTCGGCCCAGCGTTCCATATCGGTTTTCACGTAGCCTTCCCGGCGTAATCGGAGATAGCCATAGTCGGCGGTAATCTTCTTCGGTGCAGCGACTGTCTCGGTGTCGGCAATGCAAAGCGCGATATTGCGCGACCTGAGCAGATCAAAAATTTCCTCGTCGAACCATGAATCGTGACGGAACTCGAAAGCCGCGCGAACGGATGGCAGTTCGCGCAAGAATGAGCTCAATATATCTATGTCTTTCTGAAAATTTGGCGGCAATTGAAAAAGAACCGGCCCCAGTCGCTCGCCCAAGCCTGCGGCGATCTTCAAAAAATATTCCAGCGTGTCCGTGCAATCGCGCAGTTTCGACCAATGAGTGATTTTCTGCGGGGCCTTTAAAGCGAAACGAAATGTTTCCGGTGTTTGTGCTTTCCAATTTTCGATCGTCTTCGGCGCAGGAATGCGGCGAAAGGTGTAATTGATCTCGGTGGTGGGGAATCGCTCGGCGTAGAATGGCAGCATCTTTGCCGTTGCCAGGTCCTCAGGATAAAAGCTCCCCTTCCATTCAGAGTATTGGAACCCCGAGGTGCCGATCCAGATTTTCATATCAGGGTTCAGCCTAACCGACCGTTCTAAAACTTCTTGCACAAACACGCGCAGCGCAAACCGAATGAAACCGGCTGACATCTGATATACGAATCGTTTGTATTATGAAGCTACAAATGGAAGGGAAATGGAACGAAGTTAAGGGGAAGCTCAAACAAAAGTACGGTCAGCTGACCGATCAAGATCTGACCTTTGCGGAGGGCAAAGAAGACGAGCTTCTGGGTCGTCTCCAGCAGAAACTCGGCAAATCGAAAGACGAGCTTCGAGCTGAAATCGAGAAGATGTGACTCACTGAGGGGATGAAGCCGCTGAGACGCACGGCAGATTCTCCATCGATTTCAATCCAATTTAGCAGTCGCACGATAGCGTCACCCTCGGTCATCTGGACGAGACTGACCGAGCCGGGATCAATCTGGAATCGAAATAGAAGATCCAGATGCATGCCCAAAAAGTATGTGAACGCGACCCGGATGACGTCGCCATGTGTAAATATCACAACGCATCGAAAGTGAGTACCTAAATCAGCCAGTTTTCTTAGCACGCGCTGCTGAACTTCCAGCATCGACTCTCCTTCCGGGGGCCTCGTCGTGCTGCGGAACGTGTTCCATCGCTGCCATTCCTCCAAGGCATTAAGGTCACAAAACGTGCGATTCGTCCAATCGCCCATATTTAGCTCGTTGAATTCATCCGCAAGGACCAACGGCAAATTCAGCCTGTGCGCCAACGGCTCCGCGCTTTCGCGGGCACGCTCCAGCGGACTTGAATAAACGGCGTCAATATCAAACACGGAAATCCTGTCAGCGAGTCGCTCAGCTTGTCGTCTCCCTGATTCGTTGAGGTGAATACCGGGCGTGCGACCCAGAATTCTTTCTTGTAGCAGATCGTGGGTTGCGTGGCGAATAAACAAAAAGTTCGTCATTCTCTTCGCTACAGCGCCAGTCACGATTTTGTCATCAACCAGGAATTGTGGTCATCGACGACAAGCGCGGCGCGTACCGCCGAGTCATTCGCGCGCAAAATTCTGCAAATTCCTCCGGAACAAGCGGAGGACTGGTGTAGTGCGGCGCGATGCCGCGGTGTTCGGGCGTAAAGCAAAATGTGAGCGTCACCTCGAATTCTTCGAGCGCGTTCATTTCTCGATCGAACCATTGGTCGGCGCCGGGCCGAAAACTGTCGGCCCAGCTTAACCCGGTGCGAACATTCTTTACCCCAAGGCGACGCAGCCATCGAACCGCGTCATCGAGGCGATGATCTTCGAAATTAAACCACTGGCAGATGCCCAGGTGGGGCGTGTAATTTGGAAATAATTTCAGCGCTCGTTTCGGCGAACCGTCCTCTCGCAGCAGACCCATGTGAAAATGCCGGTAATAGGAGGATCCTTCCGCCTCCCGGTGTCGAGTGGTAGCAGGCCATGCACGCGGTAAATCGTAAAGCGAATACCAATGAATTCGTGACACGCGGCCGATGAGCAGTTCCGCGGTCCGGCGAAGCCCAAATTCCTGAACTTCTTCTGCACCAAAGCTGGACACGCCGACTTCCGAAATCCAAATAGGCAAATCGGTGACAGCTTCGATCTCGACGATCCGGTCTGGCCACTCGCTGATCTGCCAATGATTCCAATCGAGGGGAAAACCATGCAGCGCAACGACGTCGAAATGCTGGAGCACTCCGAAGTCTTGCATGCGGGCAATGAATTTCGGATCAATTGGCGAAATCCCGCCTAACACTCGCAGCAAATGCGGATTAGCTTCGGCCACTGCATCCGCGGCAGCAATCGCCATCTCTCCAAACATTCGCCATTCGGGGTCGATCTCGAAATCCCAATGGGACTTGTTATTCGGCTCGTTCCAAATCATGACTGCTTCAATCATAATCGTCCCTCCGAATGGGCACATAGACACCGCGGGGACCGTCAGGCAACGGTCGATGTCGGCACACGAATACTTCGCTCTCAGGATGATCGAGAATTTCGAACCCGGCGCTGCGCAACAGCGCTTCCACGCCGGCCCGATTCGGAATCCACCAGTTGGTGGGATCTCCGGCGTACCGTTTTTCAATGAAAAACATTTTCGGGAAACCTGGCTGTTCAAATGCGGCCATATCCCAAAAATCATAGTCATCCTGGACCGCCCCAGCCGCATCATTTCCGCGTTGTAAGGACTGAAAAATGAACAGATCGCGAGCGACGTGCTCGTGAATGAGATCTAATGCAAGCAGAGGATACCGTAGATGATAAAAGACCCCAAGAAACAAAACGATATCGAACTGCTCGCCAAGCTTTTGCACGTCGTACACGGAGAGTTTTCGAAATTCGATCTCCAGACCTAGCGCGTCAGCTGCGAAATGTGCCTGCGCCAGATATCTGTCGTCAAAATCAATGCCGAGGACGCGCTCGGCGCCTCGCCGTTTCATTTCAATGCTGTAGAAGCCGGCGTTGCAACCGATGTCGAGAACGGTTTTCCCCCGCAGATCCGAAGGAACGGCGCCCTGAAATCGCTCCCATTTTACCCGTGGATAATCGCCCAGGAAATGGTCCGGCGCGGTGCGCACACCCGCAATTTCGATGTTGTGAAACCATTCGCCCAGTGCACGAATCTGCTGCCCAAGATGGTTTCGCTTGTTCGTATCGGTCCCGGTCAGTTCGGCGTTGAGCGAGAACGTGCGGTGTAACGGTTCATGGCACTGAATCCTTTTGCGACTGTGAAGCTGTCGTTGGATTGGGCGCAGCTCAGCAACTTTATCGCCTCACGGTAGCCATTGAGCGTGCCGCCAGCTCGAATTCCCAGGGCGCTGCCGCCGGCTTCCAGCCATGCATTGACCAACGTGCCGATATATTCAACGCAACGATTTCGTTCCACCACAGCGTGTGTAATCCGTGCAGGATTGCACCAGGCATTTTGGAGGCTCCCCAAATCCAATTCGACGACGCATTCTGCTGTTTCACTTGGATTCGGAGAACTCGTCCTTCATCGGCTGTGCACACCGCATCAAAAAATTGCGGTTGTTCGACGGGAAAAAGAAGAAATGACAATCCATCGTCGGGCAGAGCACAGAGTGGATCGACCATGTCATTCCACGATTGGGAGAGTTACAGACTGCTCATCGATCACTGCAAGGTCGCGGTGCGCAGCATAGTAAGGCACGTCGCGCTCGAAGAACACAATGTGGTGCCAACGTGCAATCAGTTGCCGCCAGAGAGAACGCCAAACAGTAGCATGGACATTGCCACAGGATGAGCTAATAGTTAGGCCAAAAATCAAGATCTTCATTTAGTTTTAGAGCGCTTTGGGCGATTTCCGTTTCCTAGAACCTTTCGCCGTTTCCTGTAGCCGGGCACGGCGACGGCCAACTATGAGACGTCACGGTGGGGGCAACCGAATTGCAGTTAGAAACGATTGAAGTTGGATGAATACGGCCTCGGTAAATACATGCGCTTCTTCGTTGGTGAACTGTTGTGGCGGCGTTTTCATGAAATAGCTAGATGGCACAACGAGCGCGCTGCTTAAACGCGGTACAGCGAGAGCTTGGCGCAGCGAATTGCGTCAATGACGACGACAGCTGAATTGGGCGAATCTCAAACTTCGAGTTTCAATTCGCAGTTAAGAGGCACGTCGCTAAAGGTGTTACTTATAAGGATGTAGCAAGATTTGAGATAGGCCATATATGGCACGTAATAGCTTGGACGACGTGCACGTTCACGCTGGCATCGGATGACCAAGTTGGGAAGTGACGCCTGGGTCTTGGAAATCTTTTTGGATTCCAATCGTTCGCGTTCGAGCATGTTCAGGAAATCGGTATTGCCGCTGAAATTCAGCTGATACGTGCGATCCAGCTGGACGCCGCGCTCGCGAAACAGATTAGTCAGTACGCGATGCGCGATCGTTGCGCCGACCTGCGACTTGACGTCATCGCCAAGGATCGGCAGCTCGCGTTCCCGGAAACGCCGTTGCCAATATTTTTGCGAAGCGATGAAGACCGGGATGCAATTCACAAATGCGCAACTCGCTTCGAGAATTTGCTCGACGTACCATTTTGTCGCCATTTCTGATCCTACGGGCAAATAGGAAACGACAACGTCGGTATGCGTTCTTTTCAGAATACCAACGATATCGTCGGTCGATCTCGGTGCCTTTTTTATGATTTCTTTGAGGTATTTACTGAGACCGTCATGAGTCATACCGCGGTGAACTTTGACGCCGAGAGACGGAACGTCTGTGAAGCGAATCGTGTTGTTTGGCTCAGCGAAAATGGCTTCGCTCAGGTCACGCCGAACTTTTGTCGCGTTGATATCGAATGCAGCGCTAAACTAGATGTCCTGCACGCGATAACCGCCAAGATCGAGGTGCATCAGACCAGGGACGAACCCGCATTGCTTGTGTTTCGGTAAAACTGGACACTCTGGACGAGCGAGGAGGCGCAATTCCCCACCCCAATGATGCCGACGCGAATCTTGCCTGAGCTGTTTCTTTTCATAGCACTGCCTCTTCTTCTTTCATTCCGAACGCTGTTAGTTCGTTGCGATCTGGCGTTGTTCGCTGAGCAGTGCGAATGAACGATTAGAGTTCTATGGCTAGATGGGCAGATGTATGCTAGAGGAGCAAGAGTTAGAGATAGCGCAACTAGATTTCAAGTGCGCTCTGCTCGGACATTCTACTCAAAATCTACAAAACTTAGAGTGAGTTGCTAGCAATAAAAATTTCTTCGATGGGATGGAACAGAGTTTTAAAGATAGGATAGTAATAGCTGATGAGAGAAGTTAAGAAAGAAGATGATTAAAATAAAAGAAAAATAGGAGAAAAGATTGATAGAAATATAGATTATAGAGTTATGTAAAAAGTAAAGAGATGGGAATAGTAGAAAGAAAGATGATAAGAGAGAGAAAGATGGATGATAAGTTAAAAGTTAGAGAGATATAGAATGTATAATGAGTATAGAGAAAAGAATAAGAAGAATATGATGGAAAAATACATAGAAGATGGAAATAGAAGGAGAGAATTTAGTTAAGATTGGAGATATACGATGAATGTGATGAGATATATGAGAGATAATCGATATGGATGTTTCTAGGGGAAATATACAACAGCATCAACTGAACAAAACAAGGAGAGCGATATGGGCGAGCCGTATTCCTGTTCGATCAATTCCAGAGTAACCGCCAGGAACGAGAAGACTAAAGATATAGATTGCGATCAGATTTATGAGAGATATAAGAAAGAGACATATGTAATTTTTTATAGAGTGATAGGAGTATAGATGTCATAGAACGATTTCACAATGAAGGAGAAATAGATAAGATATTCGCTAATGGCTTTGCTGTCTGATATAAACGATATACGATAGTGCAATAGGCGTCTATAATTTCTACCGAGAAGCGTCGTGTCATAGGGAAGTTATGACAGATTTCAGTGCGGCCAAAAGATGACTATGGCATATCTAGATTAGCTGCATACTACGACTGATCGCGCTCAAGGAACAAAACTTCGTGTCTACGACGCTATAGCTCGCGCACTAAACTGCGATACGTCGTCGAGTGACTGTTGCTTTACGAAGATGTGATCGACAAGCTGAGGATGACATTTTCATACCAGTGCTCTCTCGAATTCCTCGAGCTGCTCGACTCGCTGGGCATATGTATGCTGCGATAAAGAGAGATGATAAGAGATTAGATTAATATTTAATATGAGATATGATAAGATATAGATGATATGTGATATCACTATAAGATGATGAGAGAGACTAAAATTTCTAAGATAGGTTCGAAAATATATATATGATATTATAAGAGAAAATGATAAAAAAAATTATAGATATTAAGATTAAGAAAAATAGTGTTAATAAAGAAAAATAAAAGAGAGATATGTTAGAAAGAGAAATATAAAAAAAGAAGAGAGAAGAAAAATAAAAAGAGATATGAAAGATAATGAAAATATGAAAGAGATATATGAATAAGAAAAGAAAAGATATGATATATAAGATAATAATAATGAGAAAAAATAGTTATTCTGGCAGTTGTACGACAGCGCTCAGAAAGAATTCTACTACGAGTGTCTAGAGATCAGGAAATAGATGACTAAGAAAAACAAGATCAGCTACAAATAGAGAATATGACGAAAATGAATGATGCGTATAGAGATAAAGCTCATTGTAGATAGACAAGCACAATTTCGAGCTTAACGATACGAACTACTGCACAACGAGAGAGATTCTGATATAGGTGAAGATAAAATCATAAAGAGAGATAAATTTTCTGAATGGATCAGATGGATAGTTTTATACGAGCTAGAGAGTAGATGGAGAGTACACATCGAAATAGAAGATGTAGTTCTGAGACTGCTACGATTATAACAAGACCGCTTAGAGCAGTTCGTCAAACACAATGATGTTGCTAGCTTTCACAATCACATCTGCATCTAGACGTGCTGCTTATAGAGAGTGTAACGATGAGTCTTCATCATTGGCGTAAACGATCACTAGAGCTAAAGATGAGTGTACTAGGTATAGATGTTATAGCTGATCATACGCATCAAGTTCGTACACTGTGATCGAGTGCTAGAGATAGTGCAAGGCTTTGATCAACTCGCGATAGTATGTTGCCGCGCCATTCCAGTAGCCGGACAAGAGACTGAAAACATAAACTCAATACTTCACCCGGTACCGTAAACTTTGACTCTTGAGAAGATGAGTTGGAAAGATTGGGTTTTCTGTAAGACTGGACTGGACAGGCTCCGCATCGAGTTCTCTGATGATAGACATCAGCTCGCCTACGCGATGCGCGCAGGTGTGGAGAGCGCGGATGGTTTGAAGACCATTCTCGGCGAGATCGCGGGCCATCTCCTTATCGGTCAGCAACGCACGCAAATGGCGTTTCATTTCGACACGTTCCTGGCAACGAGAAAATCGCGACTGGCTCAAACAACTTTTCACAATCGTGCCATGGTGAACAGACCAGCGGAATCTCACAGGCGAGCGCTTCGAAGGGGCGAATAGTCGGGATTCCCCGAGACGATCAACGTACGAGTGACGCGGGATGTGCAATGTGATACGGAAGCGGGCGAAAACTTCCGGCACGCGATATTAGGCAACCAGCCACCATACGAAATTCCCGCGTCCCGCAGAATTTAGAGAGCATGTTGCGGATAACGGACGCCGAAAACTTTTGCGCGAATGCCGAGCGCTTTGACGGGTTCGATCAGAAACTCACGTAGTTCGGCAGCGCGCTCGTCATCTCCCCAGTTGCCAATCCAGACCAGATCGCCATCGAAATGACCATTGCGCGACATTCGAAAGATATGCGTGTCCGCCGCTTCGTGCCAGGTCCATGCACGCCACGCCCAACCCCGCCGGCGATAGACTTCGCTCAAGACGTGGCCATATGCGAGAACGCCGTCGTAATGCGACAGATCGTATTTCGCCATCTGTTGCGGCGCAGTGATGGCACGGTGGTGGGTGTCATGGAAGAAAAGGTGATATCCACCGCCGGTTTTGAACCGTTGCCGACCGATGCGCCGGACCAGTACAGGATCGTTCCATTCGTGAACAAGAACAGCGTCTGCTCCATGTAAAACGCGATCGAGATTGAGCGTCTCTATGTCGTAGGATTTAGATCGCAGCAGCGGAAAACGCGCTCGAAATTCACGCAGCGGCTCGGAGCCATGTGTCGCAATCAGATTGGAAATACTCCATTCGTTCGCGGGTTCATAAATCTCCACTTCATGCCCGCGCCTGATGAATTCCATTGCCACGCCTCGGAGAAAATGCGCGTTGCCGTGGTTCCAATCTGAAACCAGCGAGTGGTAAAACATTACGATCTTCATGCCGCCACCTCCTCAGCGGCGAGCGGCCATGTTCCACCCACGCCATCTGGCGCGACGCATGCTCGATAAGCTCTCAGATATTCCTGCGCCATCCGCTGTGGCGAGAACTGAAGCGCACGCGCACGGGCACGGCTGCTGAGATTTCTCCGTAAAGCGCAGTTCGCGATCAGATCGGTTAACGCTTGGGAGAGCGCATCAGCATCATCCGGCGATACGAAAATCGCAGTGTCGCCCCAGATTTCGCGCAGCGCCGGAAGATCGCCGAGAACCATCGCGCAACCACTCAGCGCCGCTTCCAGCACCGATAATCCAAAGGGCTCATATCGCGCAGGCGATGCGAAAATTGCTGCGCAGGAGAATCGCTGCGCCATTTCTCCGGCAGAGAGCTTTCCGAGACAACACACATTTTGAAGGGTAACAGTCGAGCTGTTTGGATGGCGGCAGTCCCCCGCCACATTGATCGGCCATTCGATTTCCGGTGCGACTCGTTCGAGGAGTTGCAGATTTTTCGCCTGATCCCAGATTCGACCGCACGCAAAGATGAGCGGCAACTTTTCCTCGCGTGAAAACAGACGAGCGTCGCGTGCATTTTGAATGACGATGCAATTGTCATTCGCACCATAGTGCAATCGCAATGCGTCGCGCATGGCCGCGCTGGGTGCGACAGTCAAATCCGCGGCTGACAACCGGCGGTAACGCGCGCCTGATACTCATCATACTGTGCTGGCGCGTCACCACCTTTGACTGAGCGCCACCACGATAATACACAGGAGTGCGCCACCACGACGACCGGCACATTCCACTCAAGGACAGCATGGCTGTAGCCATTGAGATGGACCAGATCGGGATGGACACGCTCGGCGACCTGCAGCAGCCAATCGCCAGCACGGTCAACATCGTCCCAGGGATCATCCATCCACTCGAGCTGGCACGCCTTTCGAACACACGTACGTTCTTACGCGCGACGACCTGCTCTTGTTGATCGCGCGTGAGACGACCGCCCATGCTGGCGAGCGCGATCCCGATTCCGTGCAGCTCAAAAGCGGCTGCCAGTTCGAGCGCATATGTCCAAACGCCACCGATCGGATCAACGGTCATCAAAATTCTACGTGGCACCGCGCTAGACATTTGCATTTTCATAAATTGCATCGATTGCTGCTGCGACCTCGATCATTCGTTCGATCTCGGGATCGAACTTCGGAGCAATCGCGAGTCGGCGCGCCCATTCCACGGCCGCGCGCTCAAACCAGTAATCGGGCGGTTCGGTTAGTATCTGTCGGCTCGTTTTGTTGAAGCGTTCGGCAACAAAATCATAGAATGATCCGTTCACGTTATGCATCGCCACACCGCCAGTTGTTCCGTACAAGGATGCTTTGATAACTGCGTCGCGCCCGGCATGCAGATGCCACGAGCAACTCAGATTGATCGTCGCCCCGGTGGCGAGATCGAATCGCGCGGTCGCATAATCTTCACAAACTCCCTGACCGCGATTGAGCCGTTCGCTCTTATGAAACAACTGGCTCCGCACGTTGACGATCGGCTGGTCGAGAATCCACAGCGCGGCATCTACCAGATGAATTCCAAGGTCCATCACGCAACCACCGCCAGATTGCGTCCGATCATAGAACCACGACTTTTGAGGTCCATAGGCGTTGTGGAAAACCAAATCGACAGCAAAAATTTCTCCGATCTCATTTGCCCTAACGAGTTTCGAAATTTTTTGCATTGCTTCCGTATAACGGTAGGAAAAGTCAACCCCCAGAAGACGATCAGCGGTCCTGGCCGAATCGATCACCTCTGCCACTTCTTCGGCGCTGCGGCCCAGGGGTTTCTGACAGAAAACTGCCAGGCCGCGATTCAGAGCCGTAATGGATTGCGACGCGTGCTGCGCGCTCGGAGTGGCGACCACGATGCCGTCCAAACCCAGGTTGCAAAACTCGTCCGGGTTTTGAAAGCGCAACGCATGGGGGGCGTGTTTCGCCGCTGTGGCGAGCATCTCCTCAACCGGATCGCAAATCGCAACAATTTCGGCCACATCGGCCCGCTCTATGGCCGCGAGCCGATGTGTGCCGATCCAACCAAGTCCCAAAAATCCAAGGCGCGGCCGCCGGACAAGCACTGCGGGAACTTCAGGCGATGCTGCGGACGCGGCAGTGTTCATGTGGTGATTAGCGCTTTCATGAAGCCGTTAGGACGATGCGCGACCATGTCCATAGCTTGATCGAGCTGGTCGAGCGGAAAGGAGTGCGTGTAGAGCGGTGCAGGATCCAGCAACCCGGCCTCAATGGCCCGGAGCGCCTGTTCTATCCCCCCGATGTAGACGCGCGGGTCGCGCTCGTGTGCGTTTATTATGTCAAGACTGCGCCAGTTCCAAAGCTGCAGATCAATATGGCGTAACCCGTCCTGGTGATAACCGGCGATGACCAGCCGGCCGCGTTCAGCGGTGATCTCCCCGGCTACATCCAGCGGCTGTTGCTTACCCGTACACTCGATCACGACATCGCATAAGCCGCCATTTGTTAGGCGATGAACATTGCCGACCGCGGAATCAGCGAGCGCAACGGTATCCGCGGCACCCATTTGTATTGCCAGTTCCAGCGCAAATGAGCGTCTTCCAAGTGCGATGACACGTGCGCCGGTCGCATTGGCTAATTGGGTGAGCACCGCTCCCAGAAAACCAATTCCGACAATCGCCACAGTGTGGTCCTTATCAATGTTGCTGCGACGGAAAATGTTCATCGCGCAGCCGAGTGGCTCACCGGGAACTGGGTACTTATCGAAAATTCTTGGAAGTTTCACTGCGGAGAATGAATCGCATACGTCATATTCGGCATAAGCCTGCGTGGAGAGAATGGCGACACGATCACCTTGTTTAAACTCGCGGACTGCGCTGCCGATCTCCTCGACCGTTCCCCACCCCTCATGACCAGGCGCACCGGGCGACATCGGATACGTGAACCACGATCTTCCTTCCCATGGCGGAAGATTTGACGCGCACACACCACAGCCTTCGAGACGAACAAGAATTTAGTTTGGTTTAGATTTGGGAACTTCTGTTTCGACGATCTCGATTTTTCCCGGCGCGCTAACGATTGCCGCGCGCATCGTTCGAAAACTCCGACGCGGGACGCCTGCGCGTGCAGAAACCTTCGCGACCGCATTCATCCAGCGGCGACCATCCTTTCGCCATCGACACGTTGTTCTCTCAGCCAATCATAGAGGCGGCGGACCCCTTCCAGTTTGCGAGTGCGCGGCCGCCAGCCGGTCGCGGTGTGAAATTTCGAGAAGTTTGTGACGTAGTAGCGCTGGTCGCCGGGACGCCAGTTTGCAAATCGAACGCGGGGTTTGCTTTCGTTTAACTCGCCAATCAACGCGAGCAGTTCGCGCAAGCTTGTGGTGTTTTCCACCCCACCGCCGATGTTAAAGACCTGACCGGAAAGCACTCGAATCAGTTTCCGCGCCAGCAGGAGCGCCTCAACCAGATCATCTACAAACAGGATGTCGCGCACCTGTTTGCCATCTCCGTAGATCGTGATTTGCCGCTGTTCGAGCGCGTTGATCAAAAAATGGGCAACCCATCCCTGGTCTTCCGTACCAAACTGGTGCAGTCCGTAAATGCAGCTCATCCGGAAAACGACCGCTGGCAAACCGAAGGTGCGTGCATAATCGAGGATGTATTGATCTGCCGAGCCTTTCGAGCAGCCGTATGGACTGTAAAAATCCAGCCGTTGATCTTCACTGATCCCGCGGAGACGAATTTCTTCGTCCACCGGTTCGTAGCGCTGGTCGTTCAGCCGAAGGTCGACATCCTCCAGACTGCCATAGATTTTGTTGGTGGAGGTGAAAATGATTGGCGGCGGATTGCGCAATCCGCGTACTGCTTCGAGCAGATTCAATGTGCCGCGCGCATTAACATCGAAATCATAAACCGGCGCGCTGAGGCTGGTGGTGACCGCCACCTGCGCGGCAAAATGAAACACGGCCGCAGCGCGGTCGATGCAGTTGCCGAGCGTGCGCGCGTCGCGTGTGTCGGCAACTTCCAGTTGAACAAGCTCGCCATGCTGTTCGCGCAGCCACTCTGCATTTTGTTCGACATCGGCGCGTGAAAGATTGTCGTAAAGAATGACCGGCTGATCCTGCGAGCAAAGTGCATGCGCCAGATTGCAACCGACGAATCCGCAGCCACCGGTGACGACTATCGGGCGTTTACCGGTTCGCGCGCCGATGTTGCAACGGCCTAACCAATCGGAGTTCTCGACAGCGTCCACGCCACCGTGGGCCAGTAAACGAAAGAGTAGTTTTTCCGAGCCATCGTTGCGGCGCAGTCCGAAGTGGCACTCTCGTTCATCACGATAGAATGTGTTTTCATCGAAAAACTGCGATGAATCGAGGTCGTGCGCTCCGTACCAGTAAACACGCTCAGCCGGGGCGTGCATCGCGTCGATAAACGCTGCAATTTGGCCGCGCTCGTTGTGTCGCCATGTCGAATAGCCGGTTTCCGTAATCCAGATCTCCGCCTTTGAGCGATGTTGCAAGAGCACTCTGCGCACCCGGGCGATCTTGGCGTTCCATCCGTCCCACCAGAATTCGAACGTGCCCGGGAAACCGTGAATCCCAACCGCATCGATGTACTGCATCACACCGCGCTCGCACATGAGACGCACCCATTGCGCATCCATGGGGCCACTCGCGCCAAGCACGGTCTTTTTGCCGCGCGCTTGCACCCAATGCGCCGCGCCGCCGACCATCTCGCAGAAGATCAACCAATGCGGATCGAGGGTGGTGTTCCATTCCAGGGGGTTGCGCGGTTTGTTCCAAAGCTCGACCCACTCAAAAAAATCTCCGAAGCGAGTGATGAACACGTCCAGAAAATCCGCGTACTGTTTTGGATCGCGCGGCGGTGAACATTGACTGGGTGCGATACCAAGACCGGGCGGCGTGTAATGAAAACAAGGCAACACATGCAGTTCGCGCGCGAGCCGAGGCAATAACCACTCGTACCATTTCTCGCCGCCTTCGGTGTGCCAGTCGGCCCATGAAATTCCAGTGCGCAACTCGGTGACGCCGATTGTCTTTAGATCGCGAAGCAGCCGCTCGACGCGTTCTTCTTCGCCCGGGCGCAGCCACTCCAAAATCCCGAGAACAGGACGACCGCCGCTTTTCATACGGCGAGCCCTCTCGCATTGAGTTCGCGCACCGCATGATCGACTCGATCGACGGCGATCTGTCCTTCTAACCAGCCGGCCAATTCCAGTAAACCTTCTTCAAAGGTGACGCCTGGCTTGTATCCGAGAATCTTCTTCGCGCGCGAGATGTCGGCGAAACAGTTGCGAATATCGCCGACGCGACATTTCCCAACAATCTCCGGCTCGATTTCCTCCTTTCCCAGCACGCGCCCCATTTGCTCGGCGATCTCGAGAACCGAATAGTTGCGGCCGCTGCCGATGTTGAACACCTCTCCGGCGGCTTGAGGGACTTCCAGCGCGAGGCGGCACGCCTGTGCAACATCGCTAACGTGAACAAAATCGCGGCGCTGTTTGCCGTCTTCGTTTACGAGCGGGGAATTGTTGTTCAGAAAACGCGATCCGAAAATTGCCAGTACGCCGGTGTAGGGATTCGAGAGCGCCTGACGAGTGCCGAAAATGTTGAAAAAACGCAATGCGACAGTGTCGATACCGTATGCGCGGCCGATGGTGAGGCAAAGGCGCTCCTGGTGATATTTGGAGATCGCGTAAACCGACGGCAGCGCCGGGCACTTTGTTTCTGGAGTCGGCACGGGAATCAGGACTTCACCATTGCCATCGCGGAGTTCCCAGTCATGGGCGCGCAGTTGCTCCAGCGTACGTTCGCGACCTTCGACTAACGAGCCGTGACAAGTACGATAGAGTCCCTCGCCGTAAATACTCATGCTTGACGCGACGATCAGCCGCTCAACGGGTCGTCCAGAAAGAGCTTCCAGCAAAACGGCGGTCCCTTGAGAGTTGTTGTCGGTGTAATTGGCAATTTCGTACATGCTTTGGCCGACACCCACGACCGCGGCGAGGTGAAAAACGGCGTCGATGTCTTCCAGGGCACCACCGATGGCCTCGGGGTCGCGAACATCGCCACGAATAAATTCCACCTCGTGCGCCAGGTACGACGGCCGACGCGCACGCGTGCCATGCACTTGTGGGGCAAGATTGTCCAGCACGCGCACCGTGTATCCGGCCTCGAGTAACTCGTCTGCCAAATGTGATCCGACGAATCCTGCTCCGCCCGTGATGAGCACGTTCTTTTTCACCATAGATTTGTGAAGATTGATCGCATCACACCTCCCGGAGGGATGCTCAGAAAATGCCTCAGAAAGGGATCGGGTTTGTACTCATAACCCATTCGTTAGGCGCAAGCTTCGGCTCAATGTTCTTCAGAACATGACTCTCATTCAGCGCGTCGCATGTTTCAGTACTCCCTCAAACCAAATGACCGGTCAGCAACTTTTGGATTGGAGAAGTTGAAGCTGTCAGGAAGAGCAACCGCGGGGGCATGCTCTGTGTGGCTCGATGCGGAATCGGCTCGCTGATGCCGTCTCACGCCTCTCTCTCAAAAAACTGACTGGCAGCGGGCCTGCTGACTTATTGCCGGCTTGCGCCGTCGACGTCTTCGCCGAGATGCGACCGAATCGCGCTGAGATACGAATCAACTCCAGCGAGCACGGAGGAAAAAACCTATATCAAATAAACACTTGCCGAGCCCGCAGCTCCTTGCAAAGTCGCTGAGCGTTGCGCTGCTGCTCCTGAATAAGAAATTGCGGCGCAGCGGGCGCTCGGAACCAAATCTTAAAACAACAATTACCTATGCGTTTCATCCTACTTTTAATACTGCTCCTGCTGGTCATCGGTGCGTTGCCGACATGGCCGTATAGTGCCGGCTGGGGATATTATCCCAGCGGACTGGGCCTGATTATACTGATTGTGTTGCTTATCGTCCTGCTTCGGTAGCGAGCGAGCGAAGAGCAAAGTGCCAGTCAGTCAGCAAGCGTGCGCCTTGGATTCACACCTTATGACGCAGTGGTTTGAGTGAGTGCGTCAATTTTTGCAGCCCGAGTTCGAGCCGCGTCTTAACCGTCCCCAGCGGTGCCTGTGTAACACTGGCAATTTCCCTGTGGCTGAGTCCGTTAAAAAAAGCGAGCTCCACGGCTTCACGTTGTAACCGCGGCAAAGCTCTGATGCTCTTCTTTAAAAACCTACGAAGATCGTTAAGTATTAACGCACGGGCTGTGTCCCGTCGGGGGGTTTGTGATTCCTGAACCACGCGTTGTTCGTAGCGATCTCGCGCTCGAGAATATGCCTGACGCCGTCGCAATCGGTCGATAGCACGGCGGCGCGCGATCGTAACCATCCATCCGAGTGGTTTCCCTGCTTTGGGTGAATAGCGCCCGGCTTCTTCCCAGACCTGAATAAAGATTTCCTGCAAGACATCATCGGCCTCCGCCTCTTCATGCACCACGCCATCGATCGTGGCCCGCAGCCGCTTGCTATGCCGGCCGTACAATTCAGCGAGCGCTTCATGACGCCGACGTGAAATATGTTTCATCAGCACCTCATCAGGTGCCGATGCTACTCCAGGCTCATCAAGAGTAGCCCCGATCATACGCGACAAACCTGCATTCGCAGCGTTGATCCGGGCCGGCGACGATGGCCTTTCTTCGACCGATCGTGCGACCAATGCCTTTGGATCGAATCGGTGGAGAGCGATGGCGTTGCGTGGCGCCACCGATCTGGGGTGGAGGGGCATCCCAACGTGGGACAATGCAGCTTGAATTTACCTCCCGACACACGGCGAATGTCCACTTGCCGTCCTTTGAATTTTCTCCCGCAAAGTGCGCAGACTCGCTGGTCGTCGAGTGAATGCCAGCTCCTGAAGGAATCGGCTACACGCAAAATCGAGAGCCGATCATCGAGATTGAAGTGAGCGATCATTTGCAATGATCACTCTGCCCATTGCATCAAGGCACACAATCGGAGCGCTGGATGATTGAGTGGTCGGAGAAAACCCTATAAGGTGCTGTGACAGCGTGAGCTACAAACGCAGACTAAATCCAGAAACCCGCTGGAATAATCGCGTTTTTTGGAATCACCACGATGCCGTCACGGATAAAGTAATTTTCTGCGTCCACGTTTGGCAATTTACCTTCTGGCGTAATCACCACGCCATCGGCGATGCGGGCATTCTTGTCGATGATTGCGCGATCGATTACGCAGTTCTTTCCAATACCCATGGGTGGCTGCGACGAATCAGTTTGATCTAGTTCAAAGTAATCGGCGCCCATCACAATGCTGTTGCGAATCGTGGCGCCACTTTGAATAACGCTGCGTATTCCGATGACGCTCCGCTCCAGATGCGCGTCCGAGATGATGCAACCGTCGGAAATAATTGCCTGACGCAGCGTTGCCCCGTTGATTTTACTGCCCGGCAAGAAACGCGGGTGCGTGTAGATCGGAGAATCGGGCTCAAAGAAACTGTATTCCGGCACCACATCGGTGAGATCCAGGTTTGCCTCGTAAAATGCGCGAATCGTCCCGATGTCCTCCCAATAACCTTTGAAGATAAACGCGCTGACATGCCGATCCTTGATCGATGCCGGAATGATATGTTTACCGAAATCGACCAGCTCGTTTTCCAGCAATTCAATGAGCACCTCGCGATTGAAAACATAGATTCCCATCGACGCCTGAAATAATTCGTCGCCTTCATCGGAACCGATGGAACGGAGCAACTCCCCACTCATCTTCATGTTTTGCAGACCTGATTCATCCGAGGGTTTTTCAACAAAACCTGTGATCCGGCGATCGACGCCGCTCTGCATAATGCCGAATTCAGAGACCTGGTGACGCGCCACCGGTTTCGTCGCCAAAGTGATGTCGGCGCCGAAGCGGATGTGCTGATGCAGAATCTCCCGAAAATCCATCCGGTAAAGCTGGTCGCCGCTTAAGATCAGGTAGTAATCGTACGGTCGCTCGAGGAAGTAACGCATGTTTTGCCTCACTGCGTCGGCAGTTCCCTGGTACCATTGCGAACCTTGAAGCGTTTGTTGCGCAGCGAGAATGTCCACGAAGCTGCGCGTAAAATTATCGAATTTGTAACTCGACTGAATGTGCCGATGCAGCGACATGCTGTTGAACTGCGTAAGCACGTAGATCGATCGCAAACCGGAGTTGAGGCAATTGCTGATAGGAACATCGACGATCCGATATTTACCCCCGAGTGGCACAGCGGGCTTCGCGCGGTCCTTCGTCAATGGGAACAACCGTGAGCCGGCGCCGCCGCCCATGATGATCGCCAGTGTTCGCTGCACCGTGCCTGGAGGCAGCGCCCCGCTTGTTTTCTCCGCCAAAGGCAACTGAACGGACTCGCTCCGGGGCTGGGATTTCATTGCGTCCAATCAAGCCCGAACCCTCCCGGGGTCAATGACCTTGCAAACCTGTCCACCGAATGTTGCAGCTATAAAGAGGCGCAATTACAGTCGACAATCATGTGTGGAATTGTCGGCTATGTAGGTCGCGCGCAGGCGACGCCAATTTTACTCGACGGACTTCGCCGTCTTGAATATCGCGGCTATGATTCGGCGGGGCTCGCTCTTGTAGATGGAGGAAAGTTGGACACCCGCAAATGTGCGGGACGCATTGCGGCACTCGCAAAATTGGTCCGTAAAAAACCTGTGTCAGGGTCGCTCGGCATCAGTCACACGCGCTGGGCCACACATGGCAAGGTAAACGACGAAAACGCGCACCCGCATTTTGATGCCAGCGGCAAACTGGCGCTGGTTCACAACGGCGTCATCGAAAATTATCAGGCGCTGAAGGATGAGCTCATCCGCAGCGGCGATTCCGATTTTCGCTCCGATACCGATACCGAAGTGCTCGCGCACCTGATCGGCAAACTTTATTACGATTCGTGTGCCAGCACGGTGGACGCTGCTGGAAAAAAGGCCCGGCTGTTCGAGGCTGTTCGTACGGCGCTCCGGCAAGTGATCGGCACATACGGCATCGCCGTGGTTCACGCTGATCTGCCGGATTTCATGATCGGGGCGCGTCGAGGAAGTCCACTCGTCCTTGGAGTGGGCAACGGCGAGAATTTTCTAGCCAGTGATGTGAGCGCCATCGTCGCGTACACGCGCGACGCGGTTTACTTGAACGATTTCGATGTCGTCGCGGCCGGGCCGGACAAATTCGAGATCACTTCGCTCGCTGGCGATATCACAGAGCATCCGGTCAGCAAAGTCGAGTTCACAGCCGAGGATATCGGTAAAGGGGATTATCCCCACTACATGCTCAAGGAAATCTTTGAGCAGCCGAACACAGTGCGCGACGCGATGCGCGGCCGGCTCAACCCGGATGAATGCACTGCAAAGCTGGGGGGTCTAAACATGGCGGCCCCGCAGTTGCGCGATGTAGGGCGAATCGTTCTTACCGGATGCGGCACTGCGCTGCACGCGGCGAGAGTCGGCGAGTATTTGATCGAGCAAATGGCAAACATTCCAACCGAAGTCGATTACGCCAGTGAGTTTCGGCATCGCAACACACCGATGACACCTGAGACGCTGGTCTTTGCCATCAGCCAGAGCGGAGAAACTGCGGACACGCTCGGCGCATTGCGCGAAAGCCGGCGGAAGGGGTTTCGCACGCTCGGAATTTGCAACAACGTCGCTAGCACGATCGCTCGTGAGAGCGACGGCGGCGTTTACATGCATGCCGGACCCGAGATTGGCGTGGCAGCCACCAAATCGTTTACCTCGCAACTTGTTATTCTTACGCTTCTCGGATTGCTCTTTGGTCGGATGCGAAATCTTTCAACCGCCGAAGGGACGCGCGTAATCGAAGCACTCCAGACATTACCGGAACAGATCGACGCTGTCCTGGCGCTAGACGATCACATCAAGGAAATCGCTAGACGCTATGCCAATGCCAACGGTTTTTTATTTTTCGGACGGCAGTTCAATTTCCCGATCGCACTGGAAGGGGCTCTCAAAATGAAGGAGATCACGTACCTGTTTGCGGAAGGCCACCCCAGCGCGGAGCTGAAACATGGCGTCATTGCGTTGATCCGTCCCGATTTGCCATCGGTCTTCGTCGCACCGGATGATTCGGTCTTTTCAAAAAACCTGAATAACATCGAGCAGGTGAAAGCTCGCAAAGGGCCGATTATCGCCCTAACGAGCGGCAATTGCGCGAAGCATTTGAAAGGAGTCGCCAACGAGATCGTCGTGCTGCCGGAAGCGCCCGAGTACGTAATGCCGATTCTCGCCGTCATTCCGCTTCAGTTGCTGGCGTATCATCTCGCCGTCGAGCTCGGCCGCGACGTCGATAAACCGCGTAATCTCGCGAAAAGCGTGACGGTGGAATAAAAAGGAAAAGTTTCTTACAAGATTGCCAGCGAGGAAACCTACAGCTCGCGGGCGTTTGGAAACTGCGCAATAAAGGGGTCGTGGCGCGCGGGTTGGAGCCAGCCGACCGCGAATTTGAAAAGTGGATTGATCCAGGGTGACAGGTGCCTCGCGTAGAGGTCGAGCGGCGCGAGCTCCATTCGGAAGTGGAGTTTGGGATGGTAATTGAGCGGACCGACGTGGTACCAGCGGACACCATTCTCCACGGCCCATTGAAGGATGTCCCGGCGCGTGACGAAATAGAGGTGCAAATCCAACGCTACGGCGTAATCCAAGCCAATGTTCAAGTCGTAAAGCGCGTCGCCGTCTATCATGCAGAGCGCGAACGCAACCAGCCTGCCATCGATGCGCCAGAGAAAAAAGCGGGCGTGATCAGGCATTTCGCGACCAGCCGCGCAGAGAAAGTCGCGCGTCAACTTTTCGAATCGAAAGTGCGAGCGCTCGAAGGTCTGAATATAAAGCGCGTAGACCTCTTCGACGAGAGGCGTGATATCCGAAACGACCTCCATCTCAATCGGCGGACGTGCCGCGAGCTTCTTGAATTTGCGCCGGAGATTTTGGCGAAAGACGCGGCCGATTTTCTTTTGCAGGAACTCATCAAAGCTTGCGAAATCGAGCTCCAGCCGACACGCCGGCATGCTCGGGACACGCCGATAACCATCGCTGGCGAATGGGGTCAGTGCATCACGGTAGCTCGCCGGGAAATCTTTCAACAAGACGAGCGCGACTCCGGTGGCGCGTCCATAAATTTCGAGAGCTTCTCGAAGTGCGGCGACCGCCCACGGCTGCGTCGAGTCGAGAGCTCCTTCTCCAGTAGAGCAGCCCGCCACGAGCATGCGCAGGCGAAGCCAGCGCGGAAAAATGCGACGCGGCCAATCGAGCAGAGCGCGCACAGCCGGCGGCAGGCCATCAGTCAGGTCCTGGTCTACAAAAAAGATCGGCTGCACCGCCGACTGACCCGTGCGCGCATCGCGGAGCACGAGGTACTGGTGCTCGAACTGACCCCGAAGTCCCTGCGCCGAGACTTCGTAGTAGCGCAGATCCTTCCACTGTCCGGCGAATGCATCCCGGCGCAGCGTCGAATCAATGTCCTGCGCGGAGGCCACCACGCTCGCGCGTCCGAACGGCGTTTCAAAATCCACGTTATCTGCCGGCGTGGTAACAGTGGTTTCGTGATCGACCATTCCAAATAACGACTTTGTAGCCCGAATCGCGCGCTCCCTCAGAAATCAAGTTGTCACGGAAAGAGGCTGCGCGCGATAACTAGATTTTGGGCGTGAACTGCGCGAGATCGTAAATCCCGAAGCGCTTTTCGATTCCCGCGACCTTGTCTACAACCTTTTCAAATCCGTCCTCACCGAAAAGCTCATTTTCTTTCTTCTCGAAATCTTCGCCCAGAGAATCGAATTCGTGCGGCGAAACGATCTTGCGAAATGCCGGGAAAAGGACCGTGTCCTCGCGTGCTTCGTGAGGATTGTACATGCGGATGAATTGCTGCATCGAATCGAGGAGTTGTGCTCGCTCGGACTCGTTCTTCAATGACCCAACGTTGGCGAATCGCAAGGTAACGTCTGTGACGCGCCGCCCGGCCTGATGCTGCGTTCGGAGCACTTTTACCAGATCAGTAAGCAGATTGGCTTTTTCGAAGCGTGGGAAAAGAAAGTTTTCCTCCAGCTTTTCATGATAATCTTCGACAAAGCTCCGAATGATCTTCGCCGCATCCCCTAATGCATCGGACGGAAGATCCTCTTTCGCATTGAGCCGGCGCAACGCTTCTCCGTAAATCAGGAGCACCCGTTTCAAAACACCATGCTCACGCATTAAGTCTTCCGGGGGAGCGACCGGGATTTCTGCTTCCTCCTTTTCAGCACCACGCACCAATATCGCTCCTGCACATGTTGCTCCGGTGAGAATGATTCCGCTCCTAAGAAACACTCTGCGATTAAGAACACGTGGTCTTGATGCTGATATTTCATATTTGGTTCGCTTCCAGACAAACCGACGAATCGCGTGCCAACCCGTAGACGAGTTTTTCATGACAGAACAAAATCTGTTGCAATTCACCTTCGCATGATGTGAATGGCCAGAATCCGGCTCTGGTGCCGCGCCAGCAGGTAATCGACGAAATCCCCAATTATTGAGTTCTGCTTGTTCCCAAGCTTTGTCACGACGCGACAAATCAGGGTCCTGCTGCGCGCGTGCCACTCCAAATTAATCGCGCCATGAACATCCCGGGCACTGTGTATTTTGGCCCAGCCATGCGGCCGTCCCGTCTGTTTATGCCAGACTTTTATGAAACCGAATTTTTTCTCCAGTTGTGGATCGCTCATGATTTTGTTGCGCAACGATCCGGTTCCGGTCGCGATTACTTGAATCACGGTCTGCATTCCACTGCTCAGGTTTCAGCAGAAAAACAGGTCTTTTGCAACGTTTCTTTAGTTGGCAGGGCGCGACCACAGCTTGCTCGCCGCGGCGAGGGCGCGCCGAACGGGATCCTCGGTCAGCTAATCTTCAAGCAACGAGCGATACATTACGTACACGTCCAGGTATCCTCTTTCAGGATGGCAAAAGGCGTCGCGTAACGTGCCGACGATCCTGAAGCCAAGCTCCTGCCAAAGACGGATCGCCGGCGCGTTGGTGGACACCACGAAGTTAAATTGCATTGCACGAAAACCGAGCCGTCGCGCTTCGCTCAAGCAATGTTCGGCCATTGCACGACCGATTCCCTGCCCGCGCGCGCTGTCCGGGACCATGAATCCTGCATTCGCCACGTGCGACCCGGCACCGCCCTGGTTAGCCCGCAAAATATAGGTGCCAGCAATCTGGTTGCCTGTCTGCTCCGCGACATAGGTGTGCGTACCAGGCGCAAACCAGTAAGCCAGCGCTTCCTCGCGAGGCATCTTGGGATCCAACGCGTACGTGTCCCCCGCTGCCAGAACCCCGTGAAAAATCTTCCAGATGGCATCGCGATCCGCATCAGTAGCAAGGCGAATTTTCATGGCTGCCACTCAATCCGGCTGACGTCTGACAGGTGCGTTGGAAGCGCGAATCTCGTCAATAGTGCAAAGGCCGCACAACCGGGTGTCCCTCAAAATCCGGCAGCGGCATTTTGCCGCTTCAATCATCTTGTTTGAAACGTCACAGGGACTGTCGCTTGCCATCCCCCGCTTGGAGAAGATTTCCATTGGCGAAGCGTTTTCACCGCCGCCTGGTCGAAGTACGGGTTTCCCGTGGATTTGACGATCTGGACGTTCGTGACGTTTCCGCGCGCATCAAATGTTAAAACGAAACGACCTGTCCCCGATTGCCCAGACAGAGACTGCCCGGACGGAAAGGATGGTGCCGGGGCATAGATTAAGCGGGGCTTCGGCGTCGCGTGCGGCGTGGGGCTCGCCTCGACCAGTTTCGGCCAGTGCGGCTGAGTGTCAGCGGCAATTGCCGACAACACTGATTCGAGCGAGCCTATTGGACGGGCAGTGGTTTTCTCTCCCTCAGATATGATCACACCAACCACTTCGCCATTCTCATTCACAACCGGCGCTCCAGCCGAGCTCGCGGGAGTTGCACCTGACATTTCTAATCGATTCGGTGATTCTGCAGTAATGCTCATTGTACGCGCACTGCCTTCATTCCCGGCCAGCGCGCTGCCAATCACTGTCACGCTTGCACCCGCTGAGAGATCGCCAGTTTTATTCAGGTCAAGAAACCTCAATAACTTTCGGGGTTTTACATCGGCCTGTAGAACCGCGAGACCTAATGCCTTCGAAGCCGCAAGAATTCCGCTTACGTTGTAAATGTCGCCGTCGCCGATCTTCGCGACTGCATTAACCGCGCCTTCAACGGCGTGCTCTGTGGTAACCAATCTGCCGTCTGCCGAAATAAGAAAACCACTCTCCGTCCGCAATACATTCCCTTTTGAATCGAATGTCGTCACCCAAATCACGGCAGGCTGGACCTTCGCTTCCAGGTTAGCTGATTCGGGCAGCGCAGTTTGACCGGCCGCCGCTTGGGATGGAGTAGAGGGTGATGCCTCGACGATCGGAGTTCTAGTTGCAGTGGCGATAGGCGGGCTTGATTGCGATTGCTGCGCCAACAGAGATTCGCCAGCGACTTTACCGGGCATATGTTCCGCAAGGACGAAAACGGCCATCCAAGATACGCACTGAGGAGCCAGCAGGATCTTTCTCATCGTAGGCGCGGATTATAGCCTGAAACACAGTAGTCAGATCAAGACACCAATATTGCGTGCATTCGCCGGTAGCACGGTAAACCTTGGGAGCACCGCCCCTTTCCAAACTTTGGTGCGAGTTTGGTTACCTCATGCGCCTTGGCGCGTATACGAAAGAAAGCAAGAGTAGTGCTGCCAGAATTGCGAGATTCGTCGCCAAATGCGCCGGGAAACTCCAGTGTTGGGCAGCATGACCAAAGCAGCCGCAGGTGATATCCAGTCCACGAACTTTTGCAGCAATTGTGGCGAGCGTAAAGACAACGATCAGCACGATCAGGATCGATAACGCACCGCGATACAAAAAACGGAACACAAGTCCGAGCGCGCAGAAAATTTCCAGCCAGGGAAGATAAAACGCCAGCGCCACACTGACCGGCCACGGCAGAATTTTGTAGTTATCGATGTCACTGGCGAATTGAACTGGATCGAACGCCTTGAGCGCTCCGGCATAAATGAAAACGCCGGCCAGTCCGAAATCGAGAATACGCCAAAGGATGTTTAACGTTCGAGGTCTGATATTTGATGTAGCCGGATCAGGTGAGAGGTGAACGTTGAGCATTGGGCCTTCGCTTTATCTGTTCTTTTTCAGCCACGCCTCCCAGCCCCCTTCGAGCACAAACACGTCCGGGAGCTGCGCTTCTTTACGCAGACGGCGGGCAACTTCCCGGCTGGCGTTGCAGCTGAGGCTACTACAGTAGACGACAATCTTCTTTCCAGGCGACCACACTGTCAGAAACTGCGGAAGCAATTCGTTCCAGTGATCTTCATTCAAGGAGATCGCACCAGGAACGTGATCGCGGGAAAATTCATCGTCCGGCCGGGCGTCAATCCACATGGCATTGTCCCCCCATGCGCGCGCCTGGTCGACAGTCACCATTTCCGACGGCGCAATGGCGGAGCGCCATGAAATCTTATGGCGAAAATAGATCGCCTCACCGGCAGCCGGAAGAAGCGCCAGCAGAGCCACTACGGCAGCCTGGCGAGTCAGTAAAAATCTCAATTCGTTTTACCAGTCGGAGCAGTCGGATGAGCCGGAGCAGTCGGACCTGCTGGAATTACTGGAGCAATCGGTGCGTTCGTAATCCGCGCTGTGGCGTAGAACACTTTCTGCGAATCCTCCGGCTGAATCGTAAGCATCGACGCGACCAGCTTCTTCGTGTCCTGAGGTTTGACGTCGATCTTAAACTGGCCCTTCCCGGCATCCTCTACCTTGGTCTCAAAATCCGGAGTGGATGACGTGACCTTGATGTGTTTCACGGTGAAATCCTTGCCCACTTTTACGTTAATCGTCTTCGTCTCCGGTTTGTCGCCTTGTTTCCAAAACACAAAGTTCGGTGTGATCTCGAGTTGCTGAGGGATGTCTGCTTTAAGAGTGAGCACCGTTTTTTGGTTAGCCGCTTCATCTGTTTCTACAGTAACGGTTTTGACCTGAGCACCGGTGCGGTCGCCAATGTTAAACGTGGCGGTAATCTCGCCTTTATCACCGGGCGCCACTACTTCCTTCTGGCTTTGCGCGGTAGTGCAACCGCAGGAAGCGTGCACTGACTTGAAGTGGATCGGCGTCTTGCCGGTATTCTGATATTTAAAATGGCCGATCGCCTGTTTATCGGTCGGGGTCGGATGCAGTTCGATCGTGGTCTGGTCCCATTTCAGTTCGGCGCGGGCGGTCAGAGAGGCAACGATCGACAGGGTGAGAGCGAAGATTAGTGTTTTCATTTTTTGGAATAGAAACGCGTAATATAATCACTAACCGCTTCTCGCCAAGCCCGAGGTGGTCCTCCGGTAAGCTCAGCATATTTCGCCGTTGAAAGGACCGAAAAAACCGGGCGGCGCGCGACCCAGTTTTTCATGTCGCTTAGCTCGAGACCTCCGACTTCTCTCGCTTTCAATGAAACGCCCGCGCGCTCACAACAATCCAGCGCCCATTGCGCGTACTCCTGCCAGCTGCATTTGCCGGCATTGGAAAAATGCAAAATACCGCCGCAATCGCCTGCGCTGTAGCCGGGGGCGTCAACCCCGGCTTCTGTAGCGGCAGGCGTGCGGCCTGCAAACTCCGCCCCTTGGAGATTTTTCCCGGGGTCACCGCCCCCGGCTACAGACCTGACATTGAAAAAACGCGGGAGCATTTCAGCAATGTCGCGCGTATACGTGGGTGTGGAAAATTTGTCGGCTATCGCGTCGATTTTTTCGTTTTCTTGCGCCCGTTTGATCATCGCATCGATAAAACTTGGGCGGTCCGGGCCAAACACCCAGGAGACGCGCACAACCAGATGCCGATGGTCAGCCGCAAGCACGTTGTTTTCTCCGGCCAGCTTGGATTGCCCGTAAACGCTAATCGGATTCACCTCATCTTCTTCCGTATAGGGCGCCCGTTTTTTTCCATCGAACACGTAATCCGTGCTGAAGTGGATCAGCTTCGCCTCTTTATCAGCACAAATGTTTGCAAGAACGCCCGGCGCTTCGGCGTTAATCAGAAAGGCCCGGTCTCGCTCGGTCTCGCAAAGATCGACATTTGTGAAGGCCGCTGCGTTAATCAGCACATCGAAGCTCAAGTCGCGCAGTTTCCTGCGAACGGTATCCAAATCCGACAAATCGAGCTGTGCGCGATTGAAGCCCGCGACATCAGATTCATCTCCAAGTTCGCGCGCTAACGCAGCGCCGAGTCGTCCACCCGCGCCGAGAATTATAATCTTCATCTCTTTAGTCAGTATTTAGCCGTTCGTAGTCGAACCTCCGACTTTCTGTCGCAGTCGCCAGACAACGACAACATTGAAGTCCTAAAACGGCGGTCGTTTGTGGCGCTCAGCGGTGATGATCTCTTCGCCGTCGAGCGCTTTGCGAATTAACCTCGAAAGAACGGGACTTGGTTTCATGAATCGTGGCCTGCATCATCAGCAGACACTCAGCTAATTTAGTTGGTTGTGTCAATCGTACGAGATGCACGGCGCTGCTTTTTCACCGTCGTCGGAATTCCACGGCGCATTTGTTACAATTTGCCCGCCGTTTCCTTAATAATCTCCCACCCTTTGCGGAGGTGTTCTTCCGTGGTCAGAACGTTCCCGAGGCCGATTCGCATCACGGTTTGGCCACGCAACTTTGTCTGTGTGAGATAAGCGCGGCCGCTCGCGTTAACCCGCTCCACGATGTCGCTGTTCAATTTGTCTAGTTTGGATTCCTTACGCTCATCGGTCTGGTAGGGCGCGACCGCCGGGCGCGCCGAAAAAGACGGACCGCCCGGCGGTCGGTCCCTGCAAATAAATCGAAAACAGACCACCCCCATGCTGACCGGCGCTGACAACTCGAAGCGGTCGTTTTCTTTGATCCAGTCGCCAAGCAGGTTTGCCAGCCGGGTTTGTTCGCGCAAGCGTGTAACAACTCCGGCTCGGCCTAATGAACGCCAGATTACCCATGCTTTGAGCGCGCGGAATCTTCGACCGAGTTGGATCCCGTAATCCATGTAATTTTCCTCCGCCTCGACTGTATCGCCTCGCAAATATTCCGGCACCAGCGTAAAGACGCGGCGTAATCGCTCGAGGCCGCGCACGTAAAGCACGCTGAAATCCAACGGCACAAAGATTGTCTTATGAGGATTGATCACGATCGAGTCCGCCATCTCCCAGCCTTTCCTCATCCATTCGTACTCCGGCACGATCGCGAATCCACCACCGTAGGCAGCGTCGATATGCAGCCAGATTTTATTTTTCCGACAAATTTCAGCGATCCGCGCCACAGAATCCACACTCGCTGTGGATGTCGTACCTACCGTTGCAATTACTGCTATCGGTTGAAATCCCTTCTGCCGATCCTCCGACATCGTCTGGCCTAACGAGTCCGGGTCCATTCGGAATTGCTCGTCACTTGGAATGCGGATTACGTTTTCCTCACCGATCCCAAGCGCGATTGCCGCTTTCTCGGCGGAGCTGTGCGCCTGATCGGAAGTATAAACGCGAAACGGCGGCAGAAGGTCCGCCGGCCGCCGGATCAGTCCCAACTTTCTGGTTGCTGGTGCGGCTTCTTCGCGCGCCACCGCAAGCGCGTGCATGATCCCGACGGACGCTGTATCGTAAACCACGCCGCCGAATTCATCCGGTAAACCGAGCCATTGCCGCAGCCAGCCGATCACCAATGTTTCAAGCTCCGTCGCGGCCGGACAGGTGCGCCAGGTCATCGCATTCACGTTCAGTGGAACGCTTAGGATCTCCCCTAGGATTCCCGGCGCCGTGGCTGTCCAACCGAAATAGCCGAGGAACATGGGATGACTCCAGTGCACCATGCCCGGAACGATGATGTCATTCACATCGCCCAGAATTTCTTCGAACGCCTGGCCTTCTTCAGGAGCGCGCTGAGGCAGCTGCGCACGGATCGCGCCGGGTCCCGCGACTGCGGGATTAGGCGCCACCGGCAGTCGCTCGATTTTTTCGCGGAAATCGGCAATCCAATCCGCCAATTGGTGCAATTGTTTCCGGAATTCCTCCGGTGGCGTGTCGCCCAGTTGCGCTAACCTTCCGTGCAATTCTTGCTGCCGGTCTTGCATGATGATTGCCTCTCAGTAACACCCTGCTTCAGCGGGGTGCTAGTCGCCAACAGAATCTACGAAACCGCTAAAGCGGTTATTTGTCGGTACTGGTCTCGCATGGCAGCTCGCTAAAGCGAGGTGTTAATGAAATGGATCAAAACGCAAAACCAAAACTAAAATGAAACGCACCGAAGTCTTCGTATTTGTGCGGATCGGGATTTACGCCGTAATCGAGACGAAGCGGGCCGACCGGCAACTTGTAACGCAAACCCGCACCGACAGCGTAGCGCATGTCGTTCAAGCCGACGTCTTCCGAGTTAGGCAATAGATTGCCCGCGTCAGTAAAAATGGCGCCCTGCAGCTCGCCAAAGATGGGAAAGGTGTATTCGACATTGAAGACGGTATAAAATTCGCCGCCAACCGGGTGACCATGGTTGTCGTGCGGCCCAAGGTCGCGCTCGGCGAAACTGCGCACCGTAGTGGCGCCACCAATAAAAAAGCGTTCGTCAATCGGGATGGCCGTTGCTTCGCTGGACCCACTGCTGTTGAACGAGTTGATCATGCCGGCGCGGGCACCAAACGCAATTGAGGACTGCCGGAACCAGCGCTGCAACGGCGTCCCGGATCTCTCAACACCCACGACACCCGGTGTGAGAGGCTTGGGTCCGAACGGAAAATAGTAACCGACCCGCATGGTGCCCCGTACAAATTCGATATCGCTACCGAATGCGCTCGAAGCCACGTCCGCCGTGTTATTGATCAGGAACCCGCGCGGCGTCACGTTTGGACTCTCGCGCATGTCCAGCGTGTTCGTTAGGCCAATCGTGTTTACAAGGTAGTTCGTGGTGGGACCGAGCAGAAATGCTGGCCGGATCTGAGAGTCGGTGATTTTCACGTGCCGGACCGCGACGGCCAGGCCGACTTCATCGTTTTTGGTGATCTTGCGGGTCCAGTCAAAGTGTCCGCCCAATTCGAATTTTGTGTACCCGTCGTAATCAAAAGTGAACGCGCTCGCTCGCGCTCGAAAGGAAATGTTTGTGTCCAGAAAGAATGGATCCTCGTATAAAAGTTCGCCCCGGTAGCTGCGTTGTGAGACCTCGATCGTTGCCGATCCGGCACGGCCAGTGCCAAACAAGTCGCGATCGCCTATCTGCACTCCCGCGAGCACGCCTTCGTAAGTGTCGAACCCGCCCCAAAAACCAAACTCCTTGCTCTTGGCTTCCTCGGCTGAAATTTCGAGTCGCAACAAATTTCCACCAACGGGCACAGGCTTGATCTGCAACACATTAAAAAGACCCGTCTTCATGAGCGTGCGGAACCGCTCATCGAGAACATCCGGGCTATAAGTTTTTCCACTCAACCGCGTAAATCGTTTCGTCACAAAACCGGGATGCAGCCGCCGCAGGCCATTCACGGTCACACCATCGAAATGGTAAACAGGCCCTGGCGAGATCGAGACTTCCACCGGCACACGACCGTTCACCGCCTCATCGGGCGCTCCGTTGGCTGTCACCTGCACATCGTAATAGCCGCGTCGTTTGAAGTAGGTCTGAAGACGCCGCGGGATATCATCCAAGCGCGCATCCGTATAGGGCTGCGCCAGGAGGTCGGCTAGCTGGCCATGGAGTGTCTCCGCTTCGTAAATAGTGTGTCCGCCAAAAGAAATCTTGCCGAAGAAATATTGTCGCCCCTCATGGATAGGAACGATTACGTCAACCAGGTTACTCTGCCCCTGAAAATCGAAACGCGGCTTATCAACAACTGCGTTCAGAAAACCTTCCGCCAGATAAAAGCGCTCTACGAGACGGGCGCCATCCTCCATATCGGAAGTCACGAAAGGGTATTGTTTCTGGAGAGCCGAATATCGCTCGCGCGTCGGCCCGATCATGTATTCGAACAGTTTGTCCGCAGGCTCGTGTGCGTTGCCATCGAAAACCACAGTTCGTACAAAAAATTGCGGACCCTCGGTGATGTCCAGGCGCAGACGATCCGACGATTCGACTACGTAACGGACGTCCGCTTTGGCGTAGCCATGTTTCCGATAGAAAATTTCAAGGAAAAAAGCGAGATCGTCCGCGCGCGCTGGACTTAGTCCGAAATCTTCGATCGTCGTGATTTCCTCTTTGAGAGCGGTCCGCAATTCCTTCTCGGTGAACGACTGATTCCCGCGAAATTCGATCAGGCTTGTCTGCTTCGCGCGCTTCGCCTTTTCCTTTGCGATTGCGCGTTCGGTTTTCTGCCGCTCCTCCGGCCGCACGACGTCAACCGCGCTCTGCGCGGCAACGTCAAACGCCAGCGCTACCGTTCCAACCCAGAAAACGAGCGCGCGTCGCATATCAACGAAACCGAATCAGATATTTCAATCTCCCCCGAAAATCGCCTCGAACGCCAACGTCCCCGATGAGCACCAGGTGATCGTCGATCTTGAATCGCGCCGTGGCCTGCTGCTCGCCAGTTCGTGGATCGACTGTTCCCAGTTGTAAATCCAATCGGTTAAAAACCGTGTTACTCTGGGTCGGCTGGCCTTTCTTGACTATTTTGCGGTAAAGCTCCTGCAATAGCAGCATGGCGGCTCGCCCGGCAAGAACGTTTGTTCCCGAGAGTTCCTGTCGGGTCGCACCGGTTGCAATCAAAGAGATGATCTCCTCCTGTGGCAGGGGCGGTTCGCTGGAAAAAATCGCCTGCGGCGATTCCACGGTTCCGTACACATAAACGCGCACTGTGTAATCTCGAATAACCGATCGGCCTTGGAGACTGATCTTGGGATTCATTGAATCGCTCGGGTCGAAAGTGAGCAAGCCTTGCGAAACTTCGAGCCGGCTGAAAGGCAACGTTGCCTCAACGTTTTTCATCTGCACCACTCCCTGCAGTCCGGGGTGCAATCCGGTGCCGGTCAGTTTCAGATCGACGGTTGCTCCGCCACTGGCCAGATTGCCGCGAATCTCCACCGGAGTTTTGGTTTTGATTGAGACATTAAACTTCCAGTCACGAATGGGCGGGCTGGTCACAGATACTTCAGGAGTCGACGACGGGGGCTGCGGCGGAGGCCTTCCCGGCAAGCCGATGGGAATGAGATCGATATTCTTGAGAATGTGACTGTCTGTCAGCGCCACGTTCCCTGTAACCGTGGCGGAAAGAAGTGGACCCGATACTCCAATATCGGCGTCTGCCCGTATCGTGAGCGTGTCGTTACGGGCAACCAGCGCGCTATTGGCACGTAGTCGCAAATCCAGAGTCGGCTGCGTCAGTTTTGGAAACGTAATCCGGCCCCCCGCCGAAAACGATCCGCCGGCCAGGTCGCCGCCAAAGCGGCGCAGCGAAAGCGTGTTCTGCGCGAAAACGAGCTCGGCGTTAAAATTTCCCAGCGCGGGAATCGTAGAATCGGTGAACCGAACCACATTCACCTTCATATCGGCTGCGCCATTGAAAATTGGATTGCCAATCGTACCATTTACATCGACATCCAGCGCAACCGAGCCGTCCAGTTGCTCGACTGCCGGCACAAATTGGCGAACAAAGTTTACGGAGCTGCGCGGGAGTCGCGCTTTCGCACTTATCGGCATGTCGTCAGGTAATCCTCGAGCACGGACAATATTAGGCACGTCGAGAGGCATGTTGGCGCTGATTTCCAGGGGCTGAATTCGCGCTTGTTGCAGCCTGCCCAAAGCGGTGAGCCGATTCCGCGCGATCTGTGCAGTTAACTCAAAACTCGCCGGTTCCATTTTGGGCCATTGCGGGTTTCGCAAATCCCGTGCTTGCACAGCAAGACGGGCATTCAAATCTGCAACTGTTCCGCTCGCATCGAGCCTCGCGTTGAGAACGCCAGCGACACCAGATTTCGTTCCGAGAGTCTCAGCCAATTTTTTCAGATCAAGGTTCTCAATCTGGACTGTGGCCGAGACTTTGCCGGACGGCGGAATTACCGGAGCCTTGGTCCCGAGATTGCTCCAGATAAATGGAATGGAGATATATCCTGACGCGAACTTGGCCTGGCCTTGATTGAGCTGGATTTTGTCGACTTCGAGCCTGTCGTCCTTGGTTCGAACATTGGCTTCGAAATCCAGTCCGCCTGCCATGAACGAAATGTTCGGCA
The DNA here is from genome assembly GCA_963753675.1 of uncultured Verrucomicrobiae bacterium. Classification (GTDB taxonomy): domain Bacteria; phylum Verrucomicrobiota; class Verrucomicrobiia; order Chthoniobacterales; family UBA10450; genus Udaeobacter. Next base: position 69,482 of record CAVWCZ010000003.1, read on the forward strand.
CATTGAGGCCCTCTGGCGAATACGACGCATTAATGTTCGCCTGCAACCCTTGCGAATTTCCGTAACGGCCGTTTTCAAGCGAAAGGCTCAAATGGCCTGAATTCTTGCCAACATTTAGGCCGAGCAGTTTCTGAACCGATTGCCCGGCTGGCGGCTGGGAAGCTGATTGTGCAGTTGGCGCTGGAGAAATCGATTCCGGATTTCCCGACTTAGAAACGGTTCGTGCACCTCCTGCTTGGGAAACAGACGGCGCGACGGATGACTGGGAAACTGCAGGCGCACCTGCAGACTGCGAAACCGTTCGCCCGGCTGATGCCTGAGGCACTGATGGAGCAGTCGCCGGCTGAGAAGGCGATTGCGGAGTCGGCGACTGAGCCGCTTTCGCCAGGGCCACAGGTCCAGAGGAAGCTTTCGCTAATTGCCCACTGCCCTCCCAATCCAATTTTAGCGAACCCGCCAGTTGCTTTTCGTTGCCGAACGCGCGCAGCAGCGGCTCCAAGGTGGACAAATTTGCGATCTGCGCAGACATCTTGCCGCTGTAATTATGGGGCGCCTGCAGATCAAATGTTCCTGTAGCCTTTGCGAAATCGGTATTGTTCAGGTTTGCGCTGAACTCATTTAGATGGACGACATTGTTGGCAATCGATGCCCGTGCATTTAATTGTTGCACAACCAAATCTCGCATCTTGAGATCCGAGCCGGAGATCGATACCTGCCCATTGATTCTCCCTTCTTTCCGCTCGATATGCGCCGTGGTCTGCAAGGATCCGGTGATTTTGTTCGGAGAATCGTTCACCCAAAACTCGCCTGTGTACGGCGAATTCAAGGCGATATCCAATTGCAGCGGCTGTGACAGCGCATTGCCAGGATTTTCCGGGAGCTGGTAACGGCCGCGAATCGTGAGTTCGTCCTGGTTGCGCCGCACACTTAATCGGTCGATTCCGAGAGCGTCATCGATTCCATTCAGTGATCCTTCAATCGAATCGACGATGTAATCTCGATAACGTATACCGGTTAAGGTGAAGTCCATTGACGTGCGAAGGTCCGTAAACCACGGTTTACCAGTATCGCTGCGGGCGAGGTTTTTGGACGCGCGAACTGTGGCGTTCAGTTTTTCAATGACGCCATTCGAGAAGCCGATCGTGTCTCCCGTCACGCCGAGATTCACTTGAAGATTTGAATTGGCAATCTCAAGGTTGCCGTTGAACTGGATTGAGCCAGTCAAGCCCATCGGGCTGCTCGCGGTCAGCTGTTCCAAATCCGGCAGCTTTCCCGAAACCTGCAGATTGGTTGGGGTTCGGCCAAGCTCTTCAATTTTGGCCGGCAGGTCGATCGTTCCCTCAAGATGAAGTTCGTTCTGATTTTGAACAAGGTCGGCTGATTGCAGCGTCGCTTTACCCTGTCCTGCGGAAACTTCGGCGGCGATTTTATCAAAATTAACTCGCGGCAGATGAACGTCAGTAACCCTCACCGAGATCGTGCCGCTCCAGGTTCGCGGTGCGTCGAGCACGCCGGCGCCGACCAGAGTGAGCCGGTCGATCTCACCAGAAACGTAATTTTCGGGTAGAAAAAAGAATTTATTCAGCGACGCCGCCGCAATCTTCTCGGCATCCGCATTGATCTTCACTTTCAGGGAAGACTTCGTTTGGCTTAAGTCGATTGAAGCCGACAACTGGCCGCCGCCGAGGAGGCATTCGAGTTTTATCCCCAGAGCTTTGGAATCGACGCGAGACGCGTCGATCTGCAAGAGCCGGAGCTGAGCCTGGTCGCTGAGGGCCAGATTCCGCAGGATCAAGTTCTTGTCGGTATAAGAAACTTGGGCGGAAAGTTTCGTCCAAGTGTCGCCTGAGGGGAGTTGCAACTTTGCAATCCGCAGCTCGCCCGGAGCGCCTGAATTTAAATCAAGGTCAGCATGTTCGATGACGAGATCATTCTGGCTTTCGCGGATAATGAGGGTTGCGTCTGTTAATTGAATTCGCTCCGGAAAGGTCGTCGGTAATTTGAGCTTCTTTTTTGAACTCGGTTTAGGCGGTGGCGCTTTTGCGGGATTCAACACCACCTGCGCATCCCGCGCCTCGACGCGCTGCAAAAGATGCGAGTACCCATGCAGCAGCAACCCAAACAAGCTGTAATCGACATATAACGAATCGATATCCACCGATTCGATGGCAGTTGGCCCCGTCGGAACCGCGTGAAAATTCCGGATCCTGAGATCGCTCAGCGGGTCGCCTTCGAGACGAAAATCCACCTTCAGGTTCTGCTTGCTGGCGTAGTGAATGACGACCCGCCGCACAACGGCCCGCAAAATTGGCCCATGAAAAATGATCAGAAGGCCCACGCATATCGCAAGCCCTAACAAAACACGGCGCCAGATGTGTCGATGGCGTCGCCCTTCTGCCTGATTGTCCGCAACCACGGCATGACTGTATTGCCCGCCCTATGGCAGGGCAAAGGGCAAATGGCGCGAGGTCACCGGGAATCGATAGTCAGGCGTTGCATACTCGCGGCTACCGCATGAACCTTTCGCGAATATTTGTAGGGCGTCTGTGCCAGCCCCGAATGCCTTCGGGGTTCACAGAAGCGCCCTACAATTTACAAGCAATGAATCCTGACAAGCTTTTTGATTATCTCGACGGCCGCCTGTCGTCGAACGAGCGTGATGCTTTGGAAGAGCGGTTAATGTCGGACAAGCAGTTGCAGCGGGAGCTGGCCGTGGCCCGTCAGATCCACGACAGAATGCGCGGGGATTCACAGGAGGTCATATTGCCGCCAGATAACATATCGGAACAGGGCCGCAAAATGTCGATCCGCGTAGGCGTCGCATTTATGGTTCTCGTGGGTGTGAACGTAGGCATCGGTCTTTGGTTTATCGTGCGACACGAAACGAGGAATCCGAATCGGCCGCTTCTGGAAAAGCAAATGCGGGAGCAGATCGCGAAATCTATCGAGCGCGCCGCGGGGACGCTCACACCGGCGCCTAATAGTTTGGATATAAGCGAAATCACAATTCCTGTGGCTAAGGGCAAACTGGATTCTGTCGCGGATGAAGTGGTCGCAATCGCATCTCGATTGGGTGGTTCCGCGACGAAGGGCCTTCAAGACGGTAATCGCCTCAGTATTCTTGGCGACGTACCGTCAAATCGGGAGTCGGATTTTCGTAGTGCGCTTGCATCAATCAGTGGAGCGAGGCCGGAGTCGAGTCCGCCTACAAGGCAGGAGCCGGGGTCAGCGCCCCCGGCTACAGTGGAGGAGAAGAAGAGTTTCGTCGTGCACGTTGTGGAAGGATCAGCAAAGTAGCGCATGCGTCCTCGCTTGCGATCTTTTCCCACGCAAGCCGGAGGCTCGCGCTACATTGGGCGCCGCCATCCATGATTGCAGTCACGTTTGCTTTACCGGCCGAAAGCTCGGAATTCCTGAAGCGGCTTGGCAACAGATCCCGCACCGATCGGAGTGAAATTCCGACGATTCGGGGCACGATCGAAAACCGCGAGGTTGAAGTGCTTCATACTGGTGTCGGAGAGAAAGTTTGCCGGCAGCGACTGGCAAAATTTCTCAAAGGGCAACGGTTCGATTATTTGATCAGCACAGGATTCGCAGGTGCGCTCAATGATGAACTGCAAGTCGGCGATCTACTCCTGGCGAAGAATTTCTCGACCATTGAGCTGAGCGAAGTGGTCTTATCTATTTCGAGCTTACGAATTCGTGCAGCTAATCTGCTGAGCGTACCTGCGATGATTCATTCCAGTGATGAGCGCAGCGAAATTGCACGCAGATCAGGCGCGGCTGCTGTGGACATGGAAACAGAATTCATTGCACGCGCTTGCGCTGAACATGGCATCGCGCTGCTGTCGCTACGCGTTATCACGGATACACCGCGACAACCGTTCCCGGCTCCGCCGAAGAGTTTGTTCGACATCGAACGTCAGCGCACCCCGATCATCGCGCTGGCAAAGTTTCTCATTGCGCATCCGAAGCGCATTCCACGATTCGTTCAGTTCGCTAGAGGGATCGCGCACGCGCGCAAAATCCTCGCGGAGGCTCTGGTGGTGACATTCAAAGAATTGTAGGGCAGGCGCATCGCCTGCCATGTGGGCGACCGGAGCGGTTGCCCTACACATTGCAACCCACAGCACTGTCGACGATCAACCACTTCTCCTTTGTGTGAACCTGCCACAAGCCGTTGATTATGTATTGCCGGCTGGCTCAATGTGCACAAGTACGTCGGCAACGCGGGAGTCGCCTTGCTGGATCGCCGCCTTCACCCGATGCGCAATCTCGTGTCCTTCGTGTACGGAAATCTTTCCGTCGACTCCAACGTGTAGATCGACGTAATAATCCAAGCCCATCTTGCGCGCATGGCATTTCTCTACATCGACAACACCCGGAACCGAGCTGGCAATGTTGTAAATGGACCTGACGATTTTTCCACCGGGCGCGGTGTCCATGATTTCGTGGAACGCCGGCCACGCCAGCCGAACGCCATTAGCAGCGATGAGCGCGCAGGCCACAAGGGCAGCCCAATCATCGGCGGTTTGCCATTTTTCGCCGCCAATGAGCGCGACAGAAATACCGATGAACGCCGCGATGGAAGTCATGGCATCCATTCTGTGATGCCACGCGTCGGTCTTGACTGCGGTGCTTTCAATTTTTCGTCCAAACCGAATGGTATAACGGTACAAAGTTTCCTTGATCGCAACCGCCAGTACCAAGACCACCAGGGTCCATGGCGCCGGCGCATGATGCGGCAAAAAAATCTCGCGTATGCTCTGGATAGCGAGGCCAATCGCGGCGACTAAAACGCCTGCTGCAACGATGATCGCCGCAATCGGCTCAGCCTTGCCGTGACCGTAGGGATGCGTCCGGTCCGGCGGTCGCGCAGCAAAGGTCAATCCTCCCCAAATCACGATTGAGCCGCCAGCGTCCAGCGCAGATTCAATTCCGTCGGCGATCAACACGTAGGCGTGACCTACGACACCGGCTAGAATTTTTACCGCTGCCAGGAAAACGTTAGCGAACAAGCCAAACAGCGCGAACCGCGCGCCGGTTCGCCAGACCGACTGATTCCTTCCCATGTCTAACGGTGGCGTTTGCACATTCTGATCAGACGCATCAGCTTGCGGCGGCATCGATGAATAAAACTATAAACGCAGCGGTTTACGAAAAGCACGGAAATCCGGCAGACGTTCTGCATGTCGAAACGCGCCCCTGGCCGGCGCCGTCCGCAGACGAAGTCGTCGTGAAAATGCGTGCCGCGCCAATTAATCCCGCTGATCTAAATCAGATCGAGGGCAAATATCCGGTTCGCCCGGAATTGCCTGCTACCCCGGGATTCGAGGGCGCAGGAGTCGTTCTTGAACTTGGCGCGGCGGTAAAAGGCCTGACGACCGGTGCGCTTGTGATTCTGCCGCATAACGTCGGCACATGGCGGGATGCGGTCGCCGTGAAAGCCGAAGAGATGGTCGTTGTGCCGGAGGGAATCGACCCTGTCCAGGCAGCAATGTTAAAAATCAATCCGCTTACCGCCTGGCGATTGCTACATGATTACGTCGACTTACAGAAAGGAGATTGGCTGATTCAAAACGCCGCCAATTCGGCGGCGGGTCGAGACATCATTCAAATCGCCCGCAAACTCGGTTATAAGACTGTGAACGTCGTTCGCCGCGCGGAGTTAGTCGACGAATTGCGCGCAGAAGGCGGCGACGTCGTTTTGGTCGATGGCGAAAGCCTTCGCGAAGAAGTGAAGGGTGCTACCGGCGGCGCATCGATCCGTTTGGGCCTAAATTCCGTCGGCGGCGACAGCGCCCTGCGTCTTGCTAATTGCCTCACTTTCGGCGGGACGCTTGTGAGCTTTGGCGCGATGAGCTTGCAGCCCTTAAAAATCCCGACTGGCCTTCTCATTTTCAAGGACCTGCGATTTCGCGGCATCTGGATCAATAAATGGTACGACAACGCCACTCCGGCCGAACGTATGGAGACGTTCCGGCCGATTTTCGAAATGGCCAGACGCGGGTTGCTGCAAACAAAAATTGAAAAAGCTTATCCACTTAACGAAGTCAAAGCTGCGGTTGCACATGCAGCGCAAGGCAAGCGTAGCGGGAAAGTCATTTTTGAATTCGAGTAGTAAGGTAGCGCGACCCTCTGGCTTGCACGGGTTCTGAGGCTGCAAGCGGGACGCATGCGCTACATTGATGGCTTTCAGCCGGTTTGCCAATTTGCCCGACGAGCCCAATGTACAGCGTGAAAACATTTCTGTATGACCGGCGCATACTCGTTCTCATCGCAGTAGCCGGTACTCTCCTGGAGCTACGCCAGACCGAATGCGCGACCGTTCCTGAACCAGGCGATTTGCGCGGGGCGGGCAACGTTACATTTCCGATCAGTTGCGACCCTGCCGTGCAATCTGAATTCGCTCGTGGTGTAGCGTTGCTTCATTCGTTTTTCTACGAAGAAGCGCGACGCGTTTTTACCTCCGTGGCCGAACGGGATCCGAAATGCGCCATGGCTCAATGGGGAATCGCCATGACGTGGTGGCATCCGATTTGGACGCCACCTACGCCCGACGAAATGCGCGCTGGTAAAACTGCAATCGAAAAAGCGATGTCGATGAAGGCCGGCTCCGATCGCGAGCGTGGATTTATTACAGCGTTAAACGTGTATTACAGCACGCCAGACGCTTCGACCGCTGGCCCGGTTGGACAGTCATGTCACGGACCGGTTGGATCGCGCGACCGGGTAATCGCCTACGAAAAAGCGATGCGCCAGCTTCGCGACAAGTATCCCGACGATTTCGAAGCACAAACCTTCTACGCTTTCGCCGTCCTCAGCGTCGGCTATGCGACGCCTAACGACGCGACTTTGTCCAAACAACTTGAGGCCGCGGGACTACTGGAAAAGCTGTGGAAACAAAACCCCAATCATCCCGGCGTGGTTCATTACCTGATCCATTCCTACGATTATCCTCAACTCGCACAGCGCGGACTCGCCGCTGCGCAAAGTTACGCTTCCATCGCGCCATGGGTGCCGCACGCATTGCACATGCCCTCCCACATCTTCACGCGCCTGGGAATGTGGGACGAATCCGTCGCTAGCAATCAAGCGTCGGCCGAAGCTTCGCGCGCCTACGCAGCCATGCGCCATCGCGACGCTACCGAAGCCGAAGAATTGCACGCGCTCGATTACCTGGCCTACTCGTATTTGCAGGAAGCTCGGGACTCTGAGGCGAAGAAGATTGTGGATCTTGCCGCGAAAGTGCGGAAAACGAATCCCCCGCTGGAATTCGCCGGGGCTTACGCTCTGGCTGCCATTCCAACACGGTACACTTTCGAGCGAAACGACTGGGCCTCAGCCGCCACGCTGCCAATCCCCAATCTCCCGCACTGGTCTTCCTTCCCGTTCATGGAAGCTTTGATCGAATATGGTCATGCCCTTGGAAGGGCGCATACCGGCGATTTGGACGGAGCACGCAAAGCGATCGCTCGAATGCAGCAATTACGCGATGCGACCAAGGATCCGAAGTTCGATTATTTCAAAAGCCATCTTGATCTACAGATGCAAGCTGCTTCGGCCTGGGTGGCGGCAGCTGAAGGCAAGAAAACCGAAGCAATCGATATGCTGCGGCGGGCTGCGGATTCCGAAGACATCCTCGGCAAACATCCCGTTTCACCAGGCGCTTTCATTCCGATTCGCGAACAACTCGGCACTCTGTTGCTGGAATCAGGTCAACCGAAAGAAGCGCAGCAAGAATTCGTAACTGCGCTTAAGATCTACCCGGGACGGTTTAGAGGTCTCTACGGAGCGGCGCAAGCCGCCGAGAAAGCCGGCGACAAAAAAAGCGCCAGCCTCTATTATACGAAGCTGGCTGCACAAACGTCCAAAGCTGACAACTCACGAAACGAGCTGAATCACGTTCGTGAATTCCTTTCTGCACAGGGCAAACCCGCCGCAGATTCGAAACACATTGCCGGTGCTCCGGACTAACGAACTCCGGCGGAATCAGGATAGGTTAACAAAGTCGTCCCCGGTGCCGAAAGAATTGTTTGGCCGAAATCTCACTGGATTGGTTAGGTCCTCCAAATGCTGACGCGTCGTGAGTTCATACGCGCCGCGGCGGTTTTCGCTGTGGCACCGCGCATCCTTGCGGAGCACGAGCAGGAAATTTGGGTCAACGACGTTCATTCGCAGCTTAATCGCACTCGGGTTCGCGAACTTTTAATCCCGCGAACGAGAGATGAGCTCGCGCAAATTGTGCATACTGCATCGCGCAAAGGCTCGGCGATCGCTGTTTCCGGCTGCCGCCATTCGATGGGTGGCCAGCAGTTTGCCACCGACAGCATTTGCATCGACACACGCAGACTTGATCGAGTGGTTTCGTTCGATCGAGAGCGCGGTTTGATCGAAGCCGAAGCAGGGATTCAATGGCCAAAACTGATTCGCTCCTATCTGGAGGCGCAAGCAGGAAGCGAAAAGCAATGGGGTATCGCACAAAAGCAAACCGGAGCCGACACGTTCACCCTGGGTGGAAGTCTATCCTCAAACGTGCACGGGCGCGGATTGGCGATGAGGCCGCTGATTTCGAATGTTGAATCATTCACGCTAATCAACGCCGAGGGAAAACCGGTTCTCTGCTCACGCGATCAAAACAGCGAATTGTTCCGGGCTGCAATCGGCGGCTACGGGCTCTTCGGATTGATCGACACGGTAACCCTTCGGCTCGTTCCCCGGCAGAAATTGCGGCGCGTTGTGGAAGTAATTGGCTCCAACGATTTGCCTAAGTGTTTCGAACAACGGATCGCGCAAAAGTTTCTTTATGGCGATTTTCAATTTTCAGTCGACGAAAAATCGCCGGACTTTTTGCAGCGCGGAGTTTTTTCCTGCTACCAGCCAATCGATCAACGCGAGCCGGTCATCGCAAAGAAGGAGCTGCGAGATGATGACTGGCTGGAACTCTTACAGCTTGCTTATACGGACCGCGCCAAAGCTTTCAAGCGGTACAGCGATTACTATCTGTCTACGAACGGACAAACCTATTGGTCCGATACGAATCAGCTGAGCGCCTATTTGCCCTACTACGCGCAAAAAATTCGCGATCTTGTTGGCGGAGAAGAATCGAGTCTCATCATTACGGAAATCTATGTTCCACGGCCCGATCTTCCCGGCTTTCTCGCAAACGCGGCAGAACTGTTACGGTCCAACGGGACAATAGTCATTTACGGCACAGTCCGGTTGATCGAAAAAGATGACGAGAGCTTTCTGGCATGGGCCAAACAACCCTACGCCTGCATCATCTTTAATCTGCTTACGTTTCACACTCCGGCCGGCATCGAAGCTTCGGCGCGCTCTTTCCGCGGCTTGATCGACCTGGCGATCGCTCGCGGCGGAAGTTATTACCTGACCTACCACAAATTCGCGAAACCCGACCAGGTGTTGGCATGCTATCCGCAGTTCAAGCAATTTCTGGAATTAAAACGAAAGTACGATCCAACTGAGCGTCTTCAGAGCGATTGGTATCGTTACTACCGGAAGCTTTTCGCAAGCTGATCAACTTCCTGCCATGTGGAGCGACGTTAAGGTAGCGCGAGCCTCTGGCTTGCGAACCCGACGGATTCGTCCCGCGGCGAACTTGCGACGCGCCGAGGCTGCAAGCGAGACGCATGCGCTACATTAAGAGCTCACTATGCCGCTGTTCGCTGTCATTGCTTTAGTCCTGATTCTCGCACGCGCGGTTGCCGAGTTATTGCTCAGCCGGCTTAACGAGCGTCATGTGCGCGCGCAGACGAACGAGGTGCCGGCTACATTTCGCGGATTTATTGACGAAGCGGCCTATCATCGTTCCGTTGATTACACGCTGGCTAAAAGCCGGTTTGGAGAAGTCGTCACGTTGTTCGATGCGGTGCTCCTCGTTGTCTTGTTATCCAGCGGTGTGTTGCCGTGGGCCTTCGGGAAATTCACCACAGCGTTCGGCACGTCTGTTTGGGCAATGGCCGGTTTTCTTTTCGCCACAGGCGTAGCACTAAGTCTCATCAGTTTGCCGTTCGCGTGGTACGCGCAGTTCAAACTTGAAGACCGATTCGGTTTCAACACCACTACCTTAAAGACGTGGGTGCTGGATCGTGTGAAGGGATTTTTGCTCGCAGCCTTGCTCGGGTTTCCATTGCTTGTGCTGGTGTTGAAACTGATCGAGTGGACCGGCCCAACCTGGTGGATTTGGGCGGCAGCGGTTGTGATCGCGTTCCAATTGCTTTTGATGTTGATCGCTCCGGCCGTAATCATGCCGCTCTTCAACAAATTCACGCCGCTGCGGGAAGGACAATTGCGCGAACGCCTTTTTGCACTGGCGCGGCGCACCGATTTTCCAGCCCGCAGCATCGAGGTAATGGATGGCAGCAAGCGGTCGCGTCACTCCAATGCCTTCTTCACCGGGTTCGGACGTTTTCGAAAAATCGTGCTGTTCGACACACTGATTTCGCAGTTGAGCGAACTCGAATTGGAATCGGTGCTGGCGCACGAAATTGGACATTACAAAAAGCGCCACGTTTTGAAGATGCTTGCCGTTTCCAGCGCCAGCGTGTTCGTTTCGTTCGCTGCGATCGCGTGGCTCGCGCGTCAGAATTGGTTTTATCACGCATTCGGGTTCGAGCATCACACAGGCTTCTCCGCTGCGAATGTTGTTCCTGCGTTGCTGCTGTTTGCGTTGTTGGCGGGAACGATCAGCTTTTGGATTTCGCCGCTCCTTCACATGTGGTCGCGCCGTTTCGAATACGAAGCGGATGCATTCGCGTGTACGATAATGGGAGAGGCGCAGTCGATCATTCATGCGCTGCGCAAATTGACCGAAAAAAATCTGAGCAACCTCACCCCCCATCCGCTCTACAGCGGATTTTATTACTCCCATCCCACGCTGCTCGAACGGGAGCGCGCACTGGAAGCAGGCGCTTGACACAAGCGCCTCTACAACCCCGAATGCTTTCGGGGGTATCTGCAACATGTCGAAGGTCATTGTCGTTGGCGCAGGAATTAATGGCGTTACTACTGCGCTCGAATTGAAGAAACGCGGTCACGTAGTTCTGCTCGTCGATCCGGGACCGCTTCCGCATGAGCTGGCGGCGTCGACCGATATCAGCAAGGCAGTGCGCGCGGCCTACGGTGCAGACCAAGATTATACGGCGCTCGCCGAGCGCGCGATCAAGCTGTGGCGCGAATGGAATGGGGAATTCGGCGAAAAGTTGTACCACGAAGTCGGCGTCATGTTCGTTCGCCGCACGGAAATGAGGCCGGGCGATTTTGAATATGAAAGTTTTAAACTCCTGCAAACACGCGGAGTCCGGGTCGAGCGTATGGACACCCCTCAGTTGTGGAACCGTTTTCCGGCATGGAATCCGGACCTTTATCGAGATGGAGTTCTGGAAATCGAAGCAGGTTACGCGGAGAGCGGTCGCGTTATGGCGTCGTTGATTGACCGCGCTAAATCAGCGGGCGTGCAGTTACGCGAAGGCGTGAGCTTTGCGCGGCTGGATGAACGGAGTGGTCGCGTGCGGGGAATTTTGATCAAGGAAGCGAATCGCAATGCAGTCATTCCGAGCGAATCCCGCAGAGGCGGGAGGAGTCGAGGAATCCCGCGGCGACACTCCACGGCTACTCAACGGGGTCCCTCGACTTCGCTCGGGATGACCCGAATTACCGCCGACGCAGTGATTATTGCAACGGGCGCGTGGACACCCTATCTGCTTCCCTTCACAAAAAACTTCTTTCGCGCGACAGGCCAACCTGTGTTTCACCTTAAGCCCGCAAAACCCGAGCTCTTCGCATCCGAACGTTTTCCAGTTTTCGGCGCGGATATTACCACGACCGGTTATTACGGTTTCCCGATTAATCGCGACGGCGTGGTGAAAATTGCCAATCACGGTCCGGGACGGGAGATGTCGCCCGATTCTCCCGGGCGCGTTGTAACGTCCGAAGACGAAGCTAATCTGCGAAAATTTCTGGCTTCGACATTCCCCTCGCTCGTCGATGCGCCAATTGTCTACACGCGTGTGTGCATGTATTGCGACACGCACGACGGCCATTTCTGGATTGCACGCGACCCGGACCGCGCAGGATTGATCATTGCTGCCGGCGACAACGGACACGGATTCAAATTTGCGCCCGTGCTTGGCGAAATCATCGCCGACGCTGTGGAAGAAAAAGACAACCCGCTCCTGGAGAAATTCCGCTGGCGACCGGAAGTGGGGGCCGGAAGCAACACGGATGTCGCACGTGCCAAAGCCAAACTGTAGCGGCGGTCTGTGACCGCCGTGGGTGCGCCTGCCGAATCAATTTCGGCGCTCGCAGAGCGCCGCTACAGCATAACAGCTAGGAAGCCGCCGTTCCTTGCGGCGCGGGCTTCTTGGGCCGTTTGAGCAATGTGATCTGCTTGATGCGCGCGGAATCGGACGGGCTCCACGTCGCAACTTCAGGATCGTCCTTGAATGCGTTGTGGACGAGGCGCCGCTCGTAGGAATTCATCGGCTCAAGCTGTAATGAACGACCGGTAATGCGTACGCGTTCGGCGAGATCACGCACCCTCTGCACGATGCGATCTTCGCGCATCGACCGGTAATGCTCGCAATCGACGATGACTTTTTCAGCGTTCTGATCTCGGGCTTGTAACACGCGATTGAGCAAAAATTGTATGGCCTCGAGCGTCTCGCCATCGCGTCCGATGAGCCGTCGGCTTTCCTCTGTATAGATCTGCAGCGTCGGATTACCGCCTTCGTTGGTGGTCTCCTCGATGTCCACCACGAAACCGAGGTAACCGAGCATGGTGTCGAGCAGATCTTTTGGCGTCATCATCGTTTGCGTTTTCCAGCGGGGGCAACTTTTTCGAGCGTCGGCATGGGTTGTCGTTTGTTCTGATAAAATTGCAGGATGCTGAAAAGATTTTGTGCGGTGTAATACAATGCCAGAGCCGCCGCAAAATTGTAGCAGAAAAATAGAAACATCAGTGGAGTAAACATCATGATGCGGCGTTGAGTAGAATCGCCCGTCTTCGGCGTCATGGCCATGAGCCACAGCTGCGTAGCCGCCATCAAAAGCGGGATAATGTTAATCGGCCAGCCGAGCACAGGCAGATGCGCCACCGTGTCAGGTTGCGAAAGATCGTGTACCCAGAGAAACCTCGCGTTTCGCAATTCCACCGCTTGCGCCAGCATCTGGTAAAGGCCAAAGAAAATCGGGATCTGAATCGCCATTGGCAAACAACCGCCGACGGGGTTGATGCCATACTGCTTGTAAAGCTTCATCACCTCCTGGTTCATTCGTGTCGGATCGTCTTTGTATTTCTCGCGCAGCTCCTGCATTTTCGGCCCAAGCAAGGCAGTCTTGCGCATTGTTTGATTAGCCTTGCTTTGGAGCGGCCAGAGCACCAGACGGACCACGAGGGTCAGCACCAGAATGGAAAGGCCGTAGCTTTTCACCACGCTGTTAATGGTGTTGAGAAAGTTGAGCAGAAACTGGCTGACTACTTTGAACATGCCGAAGTTCATGATCTCCGATTCGTTGTGTTCAAGCTGAGCTAACCGATGATAGATCTTCGGTCCGGCCCAAATCTGGAATCGCGCGTTATAAGTTTGGCCCGGCTGCAATTTAAAACCGGGCATGTGCATCGCGCCTTCTATGCCAACCATGTTATGCCCCGTTGCGACTTCAAATGAATGGCCCCAGATGCCGGTACCCTTCGCGCTCAGGGGCACCATGATCGTCGCAAAAAACTGATCCGTTACCGCTGTCCACTCTGCTCCGGCAAAGTTTTCCTGGAAAACAGGCTGCGCCGCGTGCTGACCGAAACCGAGAAAGCCGCCGCTGCCCTGAAATGAACTCACGTTTTTGTCTCTGGCTTTTCCATTGATGCACCAAACCAGCCGCGTGTAGTACGGATAATCCCGTGGATGAATCGGCGACGCGGAGCCAAGCGCTAGAAAGTAATCGGGCTTCGTGAGCGGCTGTGTACCGTTGTTCTGAAGATTCACATCCAGCTCGACAAGAAAATTGTCTTTCTTATCGCGCGACTGCAGCAGGGAAAATTTCTTTCGGACCGCGATTCCGTCAGGCGCGGTCCGCTCGCAACTGATGCTGCTGTCCGATTCGCGCGATAACGTAAATTCGGGAAGCACCGGCTTGGCGGGGTCATCAACCATCGCACCGATTGGCATGTGTTTCGGGGAATTCAAGATCACCCGCTCGGCGCCTTCGGCGATGTGACCGAGCATCACCGCCTCGGAGATGCCCCCGCCGCGATTGGTAAAGTGCAGCTCGACGTCTGAATTGCGTAGCGTCTCGGTTTTTTCAGCAAAACCGGGGCCAGACTCAACTTCCTTTGGCGGAGCTTCCGCTGTGGCAACTGGGGACGGCGATGACGGGATAGTCGCAGGCGTCGCCGTTGGCGAAGTTTGCGCGGGCGCGGGAGTCACGGGAGCGGTTCTGGGCGCGATCTGTTTTGCAAGGTAGAATTCCCACAAAACAAGCCCAACTACACAAAGGCCAACAGCAATCCACGCAGTTCGATCCATAAATTTGGTTTTGCACGATCAGACGCAATGGCGGATATCATTTTGAGATCCGCCAACCCGGCGCAGCGGAACCGGGTCGTACCCACATCCACCCCATGGTTGACAGCGCGCCAGGCGCTTAAGTCCCAACCAGCTTCCGCGGCGGACGCCATGCGTCTCCACCGCTTCCAGAAAATATGTCGAACAGGTCGGCGTAAACCGGCAGCCGCAATCAGGACCGCACAGGAGACGAAGTAATGGCGAAAGCGTCCACTGATAAAGGCGAATAGTGAAACGGACCAGTCCCAGCATCAGAGGAGAATAGAAGCGCGCTTCGCGAGGCGCAACAATTCATGTTCCAGGACGCTATAAGGTGCGGTCGTGGCTTCGTATCTGGCGACAACGACGAACCAAAACCCTTCCCGCAGTTCGTGTTGGTGCCGGCGCACAATTTCTCGCAAACGACGTCGGACGCGATTGCGAATGACCGCGCCGCCGAGCCGACGCGACGCAATGAATCCGGCACGCCATGGGTCACAACTCTTCAGCGTGAGAATACTTAACATCAGATGTTTCCCGCGGCATGTGACGCCGTCTCCCTTCACGCAGGCAAATTGCGACCGATGCGTGAGGCGGCGGTTTTTGGGAAACGAGAACTGACCGTGCGGCGCCATATCGATTGAAGCGCTTGATCACGCAACAACTGATCTCCAAGCCACGCTCGTTAAAACTGGCTGCATCCTCATGCGCGACTTCTGTACAAAAGAAGTCTTCCCCCGGGAAGCCCGGCGGAAGACTTCTTAAAAAACTCCAGCAGCCTAAGAACCGGGCGACTGAGCGGGTGATTCGGCTTCCGCCGGCGATTCTGTAGTTCCTGCCGGCGATTCCATTGTATCGGCCGGCGATTCGGTTGTCACAGCGGGGGCTTCCGTTGCAGCTGGACTGGTCATTTCAGTCGCTGCAGGCGGAGTTGTTGGTGTTGGAGTTGGACTTGCCGCCGGAGCGACTACTTCGGTTTTTTGCTCGCACGCCACGAGGAGCGCGGCACCAGCCAGAATGCAGATGTATTTCTTCATAATCGAAAGGCATATTGCTTTAATTGATTAATCGCAGCAAGTGTAGTTTTTGGACCGCAGAATGTGTTTTAAAGGCAAATGTCTCAAAGTGAGCACTAAAGCGGTGGCTCCCCTTTTAAGCCATGAGCCTCGGCCACCGCTGTGCAAGTCAGCCGGCCATCGCGCGTATTGATCCCGCCAATGAGTGCCGGTTGCTTTTTGCACGCGCCCTCAAGACCGAGATCAGCCAGTAATTCGACGTAACGATACGTCACGTTCGTGAGCGCCTGCGTCGCGGTACGCGCATATGCTGCCGGCATGTTAGCCACGCAATAATGCGTCACCCCTTCCTCAACGTAGACTGGATCGAGATGCGTCGTAGGTCGCGACGTTTCCGCGCAACCCCCTTGATCGATCGAAATATCTACAAACACGCTCCCACGCTTCATTTTTCGCAACATTTCACGCGTAACCAGCTTCGGCGCTTTGGCTCCGGGCAGGAGCACGGCGCCGATGAGCAAATCGCAATCGGGCATTAATTCGTCCAAATTTGCCTGATTCGAATAGAGCGTGTGCAGGTTGTCCATCGCGATGTCGAGGAATCGCAGGCGCTCCACATCGACATCAAGAATTGTCGCATCGGCGCCAAGACCTTTGGCCATCCGCAACGCGTTTACGCCAGAGGTTCCTCCTCCGACAATGACGACGCGCCCGGGTAACACCCCCGGCACGCCGCCCAGCAAAACACCGCTGCCGCCGTTGTACTTGGCGAGAAAATTTGCGCCCATCACCACCGACATGCGGCCAGCGATTTCGCTCATCGGTTCCAACAAGGGCAAACGATGGTCCACCTGGATTGTTTCATACGCCACCCCGGTCGCGCCCGATTTCAGTAACGCCTCGGTCAGAGCTTTGCTTGCCGCCAGATGAAGATAGGTGAAGAGAATTTGTCCCCGGCGCAACAGGGGAAACTCGGCTTCGAGAGGCTCCTTCACCTTCACAATCATGTCGGCGCGCGAAAAAACATCCTTTGCTTGCTGAACAATTTCCGCGCCGGCTTTTGCGTAATCCTGGTCGAAATAACCGGAACCGATACCTGCATTCGTTTCCACCACCACGGAATGACCGCGCCGGGTGAGTTGATTCGCACCGGATGGCAGCAAGGCAACGCGTTGCTCTTGCTGCTTAATTTCTTTCGGGACGCCGATAATCATGTGCGAAGTGAGAGTGATTAGTGAGAAGTGACAGGTAGAATCAAGCTAAATCACTTTGGGCGTCCCACATTTGCCTCTCAAATTAATTGAGCGACGGATCGTCGGGGGCGGCGGCGAGCATCCTGTACCATGGCCCAAGAGTCCGCATAATATCGAACCAGAGATTTGGCAGGCGATCCAGTTTCAGTAGTGAAGGATTAGCTTTCTTAATAAGCCAGGCTTTCTGTTTTACTTCGGTTTCAAGCTGACCTGCTCCCCAGCCTGCGTAGCCTACAAATGCACAAACTGTAAGCAGGTTTTTCCCGCCGCTCGCTTCGTCCGATTCATTTAACGCTACGTTGTGATTGAGTCTCAGGCCTGCGCCCTTTTGCCATTCAAACGCCGCAAACATCAATTGATTTTTTCCAACCGGACCTCCCAGAAACACCGGCACATCGGCAAAATCCGTGGATGGCATATCCGAAACCAGTTCGGTCACAGGTTTGTCGAGCGGACGATTAATGATTACCCCCAGCGCGCCTTCATTCGGATCGTGCTCAGAAACGAAAAGCACAGTCCGCCGAAAATTTGGGTCAAGCATATTCGGATGGGCCACCAACAAGGAGCCAGCAAAACTGCGCGACGACCGTTCATCACCCAAATCACGCATGGCAAAACTAGAGACCGCGACCCGCTATTCCGCAACCTTTCGATGGTGCTGTCATCGGACTATGTATGATCCATTCTCGCCCGTGATTTTATCTCCCCTGGGGCGGCACACGTTGAGAAAACTTTGGCGGAAATTTTTTGTGCAAAATTTTGTTGCCAGCAGCCGGAACCTCGATTACTAGGCTGGAAGTTTTCTACGATTGTTCTGGGGGGAACAGCCGCCCTTCACGCCTATCGGGCGTGGGGGGCGGTAATTTTTTGCAGATAAACTTCTGCCTGTTTTTTTTGCTCTTGCTCCTGATCATGCTCTTGCTCGATTGCCGCGTGAAAGGAAACGCTTAGCGGGCAACCTCGAACATCCAATGTTTAACTCAGCAAAATCGCACCGCTCCGTTTGGCCCATCGCATTCACAATTATTGCGCTGATAATTGCAGCGACAATCGGTTTCATATTTTGGCGTCTGGAGAGTTGGCCAGCGCGCACGGCCCGGGAAAGCAGCGCTGAACTCGAGCGGCTGGGCAGGAATTTGCGCGCGGCGTTTATCGACATCGCGCATTTGCGACCGCGCATCACCATTAACAATCGCCTTTACATGGAGCAGACCATGCCCACGAGCGAACTGGTCGTCGTCTCACGCCGCATCGAGGTCGAACACGAACTGCTCCACACGTGGGTGGGCAGCTCAAAACGCGTCAAACTGCACGGCACCTTTGTCGCCAAAGCCGGATTCGATTTACAGAACGGCATGTCGATTAACATTCGACCGGCCGAAATCGTCGTGCAGATGCCGCATGCTCAGATTCTCGGAATCGAGCAGCAGCAAGTGGACGTCCTTGCGTTTGAAAACGGATTATGGAACCGGATCTCCGGGGAGGATGTTCAAAGCGAATTGTCTGTCCTGCCTCAGTTGGCGCGGAAGAAAGCGGAAGAAAGCGGTCTGCCCACAGAAGCCGAGCAAGCATTGCGGCGGCAACTCGAAGAACGGATTCATACGCCGCAGCCTTTACATTTGGTTTTCCAAGACGCCCCGGAAATAAAACGAAATGAATGACGCGGAGCGAACATCGGATGGCGGTGCAAATTCAGACTACGAAGCTGGAAGGGAACTGGAACGCACTGTCGGTGCTTTAGTCACTCGACTCTCGGCATTGATTCGCCATCGGTCCTTTGTCATTCGTCAATATCCAGGACGCTGAAGATGCCATTAAGAAATCGTTTGGTTCTCTCTGTCCTATTGCTCTTGCTCGTCGTCGCTTTGACGATTGTGCTTGCGCCATTTGCTGTGTCCAACGGTGTTCGCGTGTGGGTCTGGTGGTTTGCCCGGGAGGAGGGTTTCGTTGCTACCGTCGACAAGGTTGACGCGCCATTTCTACGTCCGATTGCGATTGGTCAACTTCATCTGAAAAGCGTCCGCGACGACGCGCTCCGGTTGGATGTTACCGCGACGGACGTCCGATTTACCCTGAACTTAAAGCACATCCTTCTGCACGTATCCGGACACAATATTCGCAATCTTTCTATTCGAGAGCTCCGCGCGGAAGTGCATCGCTCGAATCCGAACGTGCGAGTATTGAGCGAGAGCGGCTGGGCAACGCTACATCGATTGCTTCCGGAAAACTATAGCATCGCCAGGCTGGAAACCCGCGTTGAGAACGGACCGACGTTGATATTGCTGCGAAATGCGTCGCTCTCTGCGAGCGAAACGGAACCCGGGCGCTTTACCGCGGCTGAGCTCATGATTGCGTCACCCTGGGTGCATCAGACCTTCCCGCAATTGCGCGGGGCAACTCACTGGGAGACCAATCGCCTGACACTTGCGGGAATTACTTTAACGCACGGACTCGACTTAGAGTCTGCCACCATAGATTTGTCGCGGCTGGAAAATCAGCGAATGGGTTTGCAGTTCGATGTTGATGCTTTCGGTGGCAAACTCCGCGGAAATATTTCGCACGAGTGGCATTCGCATTACCCCAACTGGAAAATCGCAGGCGGCGCCGGCGATCTTTCGCTGTCGCAAATCTCCGATGCGCTTGGCTTTGCGGATCGCGTCAAGGGCGTCCTTCACGCGGGCAATTTCACGTTTCGCGGGAACCTGGGGAAACCGGACCGCGCAACGGCGTCGCTCTGGTGCGAACTGACCGATCTCACCTGGCGAGACCGCACCGCAGAAGCGATCATGCTTGGTGCTGCGCTTTACAACCGCAAGATCGAGCTCCAGCAACTTTACATCCGCCAAAAAAGCAACCAGTTCACCTTGAGCGGAGAGGCTGCGTTGCCTGCCAGCTCATCGGAATGGCTCCAGCCGGATTTTCGCGGAAACATTTCGGCGTCTATTAATCAGTTAGGCGACTTCCTGGCTCTTTTCGGGGCAAATCCAACCGATTTCGCCGGGAAAATCAGTATCGAAGGATCAATGGATACCCGCGGCCGGAAATTTGGCGGCCACCTCGCGATTGAAGGCGCGTCGTTGACGTTTTTTAACAACGCTATCGACAGCCTGGATGCAAAATTGAATTTAAAAACAAGCGAACTGGAGATCGAAGAATTAGAGCTGACGCGCAAAAACGATTATCTATCTGGTAAAGGCAACATCGATCTTTCGCCAGAGCATGATTATTCCGGGACGCTCGATCTCTGCACCGAAGATTTGCGCGATTATTTTTCTAACCTTCGCGGATTACCGGGGCAAAAATCACGCCCTATTCCGGGAGAGGTTCAGGCTGCTATCGTCTCCAGTCAGTGGGATACGCACGGCCTGATTCAATTGCCGAAGTCGAGCCCCATAAATTTCGGGGCGAATTTTCCGCTGCCAATCGGGACCACCTGGAGTGCTTTTCGAATGTCTCCTATCGAAATTTCGGTCGATTTTCCAGCAATCTTCCTGGCAACCGCGCCTCAGTTTTTTCAGTCAAAAACCTTCCAGGAAGGCTTTTTGAGCGGAAAGATTTCTCTCTCTGAAACTTTGCGGCATCCACGCGTCGTCGGCGAGATGCAGCTTGTTAACGGCCGGCTGTCCAGCAGCAGCGATTCTTTTTTCAATGTCACGGAGGCTAGTAGCCGGATTGTTTTTGCTGGCAACGCTGCTTCCCTGGAATTTCTGAACCTGGCGAACAAGGATGTAGATCTTGCGCTTAGCGGAGAAATTCATTTCGAAGACATGAACGACGTCGCGATCCGGATATCCGCAGCCACACCGCTGTTCGATCTCATGTCGCGTCCGGTTGATTGCGTGAATGGGATTCAAATCGCACCTGTGGCGCTGCCACTGGCACCCTCAGTGACAGAGCTGGAGTTTCGCGGGCCTCTTTTTGAACCGGGCTGGAGCGTCTCTATGAAAGAAGAGATGAATGCCCAGGCTCTCAATACTTCCTCGCCCGAAAGCGCCGGCCGCACATTTCCACTCTGTTTTGGAACGGCCACCGAGGACAAAATATTATTACTTGGTGCCGTGCCGCGTGCCGATGCCTCAGCGATACATCCCAAAAAAAAGTAAAAGCACCAATTATCCGGTCATCAGCCAGCGCGAAAGTCGCTCCCTCAAATCCGGCGTAAGATCGACCCGAAACTCCGTGCCCGCATCCAGTTGCAATAAATTCCCGTTACCACGGTCGAACAACAATTGAACTGACTGGCGTCCGGGCGAGCTGATCAGGAGTTTGCGAACCTCGCGTAACTCGTCACCGGTCGCAGCGGCGGAAAATCGCAGACGGATTGCCAACTGCTGTGATCTATCCGCCGATGTTTCGATTGCGCCGTTGGATTTTCCAGCGGCCAGGGGTTTGATTTCCACAACCATGGCCCGAAGCATCTCGTCGCGACGATCAAGCGTTCCTTTCACTTCGACAACTCGCCCTGGTACGAGAATGTCCGAAACCTTCACGTAAACGTCGTTCCACACCACGAACTCAAGCATGTCCATGAGATCTTCGATCCACATTACCGCAAAGGGTTTGCCTTCTTTCCGGGTGAATTTTTTTTCCACCTCCACGATGGCTCCCGCGATCTTGAATTGTGCGCGATCATCCAGCTCGCCTAACGAAGCAATTGACCGGTAATTTTTTGCGGCAAGAATTTCAGCATAAGCGTCCAGTGGATGGCCGCTGACATAAAAGCCGAGAAGCTCTTTTTCGTAGGCCAGCTTTTCGTGCTCCGTCCATGGCTTGATCGATTGTGGTCTTCCTGCCGTGGCTGCATGCGTTTCTTCATCGAAGAGCGAAACCTGTCCAGCCACCCTGTCACGCTGCAGAGCCGCCGAAGACGCCAGTGCGTCCTCGATACAGGCAAAAAGCTCCGCACGATCCCGACCGGTAAAATCGAAGGCGCCTGCCTTGATGAGGCTTTCCAACATTTTGCGAATGGCCACGCGGGAATCGAGCCGGCTGCAAAAGTCCTCGAGCGAGCTGAACTCGCCGTCTTGTTCGCGCTCCCGAATAGCCATCGCCATCGCCGCCTGGCCAACGTTTTTGATCGCAGCAAGACCGTATCGAATCGCCATGGTAGCGCGAGCTTCCTCGCTGGCGATTTTTGACCCTGCAAGCGGGACGCATGCGCTACTTTCCGGAGTAAACTTAAGACCGCTCTTATTAACGTCGGGCGGCAGGATGGAAATGCCCATGCGTTTGCATTCGCCTACGAACACGGAAATTTTTTCTGTGTTGTTGATCTCGTTGCTCAACAAACCCGCCATGAACTCGACCGGGTAATGCGCCTTCAGAAACGCTGTATGGTAGCTGATCACGCCGTACGCAGCGCTGTGACTCTTGTTGAACCCGTAACCGGCAAATTTTTCCAGCAAATCGAAAATGGCGTTCGCTTTTTTTTCCGGAATTTTGTTCGTGCGTGCGCAACCATCGATGAAATTCCTGCGCTCTTGCGCCATCTTTTCCTTGTCTTTCTTGCCCATCGCGCGGCGGAGCAAATCGGCATGCGCGAGCGAGTAACCAGCAAGGCTGCTCGCCGCAGCCATGACTTGTTCCTGGTAAATCATGACGCCGTACGTGTCGGCACAGATTTCTTTCAGCAGCGGATGCAAATATTTGATCGGCGTGATGCCCTTTTTCGCTTTCACGTATGCGGGTATTAGCTCCATCGGACCGGGGCGGTATAGGGCAATCAACGCGATGATGTCGTCGAGCTTCTTCACGTCGAACTGCTTCGATAGACTGGTCATCCCGCCGGATTCCATCTGGAAAAGACCAATCGTTTCGCCGCGGTTGTAGAGACCGAATGCTGCTGCATCGTCCAGCGGAACATTCTTTAACGAAAAGTCCGGCTGTCGTTGGTGAATCAGCACCAGCGTATCTTCGATCACGGTCAGCGTCTTCAATCCGAGGAAATCCATTTTCAGGAGGCCAAGATCGTTGAGCGGCCCCATGGCATATTGGCTGATCACGTCGTTGCCTTTCACGTCACGACAAAGCGGGATGTAATCCGACAGATCCCGATCTGCGATGACCACGCCGGCCGCATGTACGCCAGCGTTGCGCGACAAGCCTTCGAGAACCTTTGCGTGCTCGAAGAGCTGACGCGTCGGAGCCTCGGTGGCGACCGCGCGTTTCAGTTCCGCGTTTTTTTCCACTGCGGAATCCAGCGTGATGTTCAGCTCGTTGGGAATCATCTTGGCGATGCGATCCGCATCGCGATAACTCCACCCCAGCACACGGCCCACGTCGCGTACCACGCTTTTCGCCTTAAGCTTGCCGAACGTAATGATCTGCGCGACGCGACGTTCGCCGTATTTCCGACGAACATATTCCAAGACTTCCCCGCGGCGCGCCTCGCAAAAATCCACGTCGATGTCCGGCGGCGAAACGCGATCGGGATTCAGGAATCGCTCGAAAATGAGTCCGAACTGAAGCGGATCGATATCGGTGATCCCGAGAACAAACGCCACGATCGACCCTGCTGCGGAGCCGCGTCCGGGCCCGACCGGAATGCTTTTTCCCTTGGCGAAATGAATAAAATCCCAAACGATCAGGAGATAACTAACGAAACCGGTTGTTTCCAAAACGCCAAGCTCATACTCGAGCCTCCGGGTCAACTCTGGATCGCTGGTGGCGCGTTCACCATAGCGCGCGCGCAAACCTTCGTAGCAAAGCTCGCGCAAATAGCCCTCGCGCGTTTTGCCGAGCGGCGCCGGATACTCCGGATATTTTGACCGGCCAAATTCGAGATCGAGATGGCAACGCTCGCCAACATGCAGTGTGTTCGTGATCGCTTCGGGAAAATCACGGAACAGCTGCCGCATCTCGGCGGGTGATTTGAAATACAATTCCGGCAGATAATGCATGCGCGTTTCGTCCTGCACCATCTTGCCCGTCCCGATGCAAAGCATGACGTCGTGCGCTTCGTGATCGCTTCGGCGCAGAAAATGCACGTCGTTTGCCGCGACCAGGCCGACGCCCAGGTCTTTCGCGATCTGCACCAACTCTGTGTTGCATTTCTTTTGCTCGTCCATCCCGTGGTCGTGCAATTCAATGAAAAAATTTGAAGGACCAAGGATGTCCCGATAAGCGGCTGCATTCTCTCTCGCTTTTTCGATGTTGTTTGCCTGGATTGCGCTGTTGATTTCGCCCGCCAGACAGCCGCTTAATCCGATCAACCCGCTCGAGCGCGCTGCCAGCAACTCCTTATCGATCCTCGGCGCATAATGAAAACCATCCAGGTGCGCGGTCGTCACCAGCTTAACCAGATTGCGATAGCCGGTCTCGTTTTCTGCCAGCAACGTAAAGTGATACGCCGAATCACGCCGCGACGGAGGCCGGTCTTTATGGGACCCCGGGGCCACGTAAACCTCGCAGCCGATGATCGGTTTCACTCCGGCGCGCTGCGCTTCCTGATAAAATTCAATCGCGCCAAATAGATTCCCGTGATCGGTCATCGCCACGGCGGGCATGTCGAATTCCGCAGCCTTTTTCATCAGCTCTTTCATTCGGATACCTCCATCCAGCAACGAATACTCGGTGTGCAGATGGAGATGAACGAAAGAATCGCGGGACATCAGTTTTCAGTATTGGACGCCAAACAATTTTGGCAAATTTACCTAGGCATCTGTGTTCGTTGAAGCGTTAACGCGTTGAAGCGGAATTGCCGCTTTCGCGCCAATCGACTCGATGGCTGTAAGGATCAACGCGATTAACCGATCGGATTGTTCCACTTCAATCCTTTGAATCGTGCAAAATCAGGATCGGTCGTTTGTAAAATACAATTATGTTCTACGGCCAAAGCGGCGAGATGCGCATCAGTTACGAGATTGCCGACGGCTTTGCCCTCGCGAAACATTCGTTGAAAAATCGTCCAGTGGTGCTCAGTCGGATGAATTAAGCGAACGCACGGTTGTTCGAACCAGGATTGTATGCGTTCGACCGTTTCGGGGACTGTCAGCGCGCGGCGGAACGCTCGAGGGTTAGTACCGATACGGGCATACGCCGTCAAAACGGGCCAGCATAGACAAACGGGCTCCAGACCGCTCAACTGTTTTTCCCACCAGGTCCGCGCGGCTTGATGAGACTCTGAAACAATGTCCTCCGCGTACAGCAGCAAGTTTGTATCGACGAGGATCACCGATGGTGTTCTCCTTCAAGACGAGCTAGCAATTCTGCAATGTTGTCGTAGCTGAAGCCCGGGCGCAGACCAAGCGGGCGGCCTTTCATCCGGTAAGGCTTGGCTCGCGCCGGCTTCAGCACTTCATCCAGTCCAATGCGCAAAGCGGTGTTGATGATTTGCTTAAACGGCTTGTGAAGTTTCGCGGCGCTTTTCTTCGCCTTGGCTGCCACATCCGGGTCGAGCGTCAAGGTTGTCCTCATAAAGACATCATGATGCCTTTATCTATGCTGTCAAGGTGTGCACATATTGCATATCGCAAAAGTTCGAATCCACACTCAGGATGCCTGCCCGGTTTGGAGAGCCAGAGGGAAAATCCGATTTTAACGCATCGACGTTCCAAAAATTTTAGGTAGTGCTCGTTGATTGTTAGTTTGAGATCTGCCGGGCTTCTACCGCCTCTCCCTTGCGAAGGGAGAGCCGGCGACAAGAGGGCGTACCGTCTTCCATTCGGCCTGCCCGACCTACGAACGGGCATTGGCGCACCGATGGCGAAAAAATTCGTGATTGCATTCGCATCGCGCAGTTGCTATGAGAGCGCGTGCTGCGGATGGCTTTTGATTGCAAAGCGCCGCGCCGTCCCAAGTTTACATCGACATGAAAAAGCTGGAAGCCATCATCAAACCGTTCAAACTCGAAGAGGTCAAAGAAGCGCTCGCGGAGCTGGGCATCGAGGGCATGACCGTCACGGAGGTCAAAGGATTTGGCCGGCAAAAAGGGCACACTGAAATTTACCGTGGAAGCGAGTATACGGTAGATTTTCTGCCGAAAGTGAAAGTGGAAGTGGTGATGGCAGACGACCTGATTGATAAGGCCGTTAATGTGGTGGTCACCGCAGCAAAGACCGGCAAGATCGGTGACGGGAAGGTTTTTGTTCTCCCGGTCGAACATGCCGTTCGCATCCGCACTGAAGAGATCGGCGAAAAAGCAGTGTGACGGCGCTCCGCGCCGCCGGTTAAACCGTTGAAGCGTTAAAGCGTTGAAGCGGCTTGGAAAACATTTTAACAATTTACCTTTTTAACGCTTCAACCCTTCAACCTCTTCAACCCTTCAACGAAACATCATGGCCAAAGACAAAACTCCCTCCGACGTCAGCAAAATCATCAAAGACCAGGGCGTAAAGCTCGTGGATTTCAAATTCACCGATCTGCCGGGCACGTGGCAGCACTTTACGACCACGCTAAGCGAATACAGTGACGACGTTTTTACCGAGGGACTCGGGTTTGACGGTTCGAGCATTCGCGGCTGGAAAGTCATTAACGCTTCCGACATGCTGGTTATTCCCGATCCGGCGACGGCGTGGATCGATATCTTCAACGCTGAACCGACGCTCTCCCTGATCTGCACCATTGTGGATCCAATCACGCGCGAACCGTACGACCGCGACCCGCGCGGCGTTGCGGAAAAAGCTGAGACTTACTTGAAGAGTACCGGCATCGCGGACACGGCCTTCTTTGGACCGGAAGCGGAGTTTTTCATTTTCGATGACGTGCGATTTACGAACAGCGGCCATGCGTCGTCATACATCGTCGATAGCACCGAGGGACATTGGAATAGCGCCCGCGAAGAATTTCCAAATGTCGGATACAAAATCCGTCCGAAGGAGGGTTATTTCCCGGTGCCGCCGATGGACACGTTGCAGGACATTCGCAACGAGATGGCGCTCGAGATCGAGAAAGCCGGGATTCCCGTAGACAAACAACATCATGAAGTCGCCAGCGCCGGCCAGGCCGAGATCGACGTCCGCTTCGCGCCGCTGAAGCAGATGGCTGATTCGATGCAGTATTACAAATACATCATTCGCAACGTGGCCCGTCGTCACAACAAAACGGTGACATTCATGCCCAAACCACTCTTTGGCGATAACGGCTCCGGCATGCACACCCACATCTCGCTGTGGAAAGACGGAAAACCGCTGTTTGCGGGCAACGGCTACGCCGGGCTCAGTGAAATGGCGCTCTTTTTCATCGGCGGGATTTTGAAACACGCCCCCGCGCTCACCTGTTTCACCAATCCAACCACCAACAGTTTCAAGCGCCTCGTGCCGGGATTTGAAGCGCCAGTGAACCTTGCCTATTCCGCTCGCAACCGCTCCGCTGCTGTCCGTATTCCGACCTACTCCGCTAGTCCGAAAGCAAAACGGCTCGAGTTTCGGACCCCGGACGCATCGGCGAACCCCTACATTGCGTTCTCGGCCATGTTGCTGGCTGGTCTAGATGGAATCCAGAACCGGATCGACCCCGGCGATCCGCTCGACAAAAATCTCTATGAACTTCCACCCGAAGAACTCGCGCAAGTTGCCAGTGTTCCCGATTCACTCCGCGGCGCAATCGAAGCGCTTCAAGCCAATCATTCCTTCCTGCTGCGCGGCGACGTCTTCAACGAAGACTTCATCGCCAACTGGATCGACATCAAACAAAAAGAATATGACTCGCTGCGCTTGAGGCCCCATCCGTACGAATTCGCGATGTATTACGACGTGTAGCCGCGAAATTACGCCCACCCAGGCGAAGCGGCCGCGCACCCTCAATGCGCTACCCACCAGGCGCGAAGCTGCCGCATCACGGCCGTTTTATTCGCCACTGGAAGCTTTTTCGCCCAGTTCCCGTTTACGCGGACACGGAAGCTCTTGCTTGTGGCGAATGGAAGATCCACGAGATCTAGCTTCAGACGTTCCCCGGTTTGATGATTCTTAAGCACCAGCGAATAGTGCGCTTTGGGACGCGGCATGCTCCCTTTTAGCGTGACAAATCCCGACCGGCCAGTGATAAATGAAAACTCACCGTGCACGCCAAAATTTCTCGCCCCGTACAAAAACCGGGGTCTAATTATAGTTAGATGATTCCGAAACTCATTGAGCGGTTCACTATCGCTTCGAGCTCTGGCGTCGCGCCACAGCGTGAGGACTACTCCGGACCGATTCGAAGCGCCAGCGATTCCGAAGAGCCGGTATTACGTATCGCACTTCTCCAAGCATCCGTGAGCTTGATTACAGAGTCCACCTCTCGTGTCGATTGGCCGTAACGTTGCATTCGTTCGGCATCATATCACTCGTTGCATACCTTTGCTGTTTGGCGTTTGTCTGTTCATTTCGTCGAAGCGCTTCGATTCTCGCTCGGAGTGGTCATCTTTGTTTTATTCTGTTGCATATTTCGGCGCTTGGAGCGGTCCTGTTCCAGATCGATCTGCAGAAGGCGCGGAAGCAGTCATTCGTGATCGCGAGGCCAAGAAATCATCTAACCCCTATGAAGGGTGTCAAGGAGTGAGTTTGGATAAGTAGGTTTTATTACATGGGTGGTGTGGTTGGTGGTTAGGCGGTTGTTGGTTGGTGTTTGAGAACGTTTCCGCTTTCAAGTGCGCGGTCGCCGCGGCGACCGGCTGATACTCCTATCCGCGCATGCCTCTTTTGTTTTGGCAGCGCACTGTGACTTATGCCGTCGGTGAAGCGGAACGTGGGCGCGGTCCAATCTAAAGCGACGAAGCTCGTCGTGTGTTTACGGTTCAGGTTAGATCCCGGACACACGCCACGTTCCAAACTGTTCCCCT
Source organism: uncultured Verrucomicrobiae bacterium (assembly GCA_963753675.1). Taxonomy (GTDB): domain Bacteria; phylum Verrucomicrobiota; class Verrucomicrobiia; order Chthoniobacterales; family UBA10450; genus Udaeobacter. Next base: position 98,070 of record CAVWCZ010000003.1, read on the forward strand.
CGAACCAAAAAGTTTTTAAAAGTTCAAGCCGAGTTGTTCTGCGGTGCGGCGGCCGGTGTGCAGGCGCCACAGATCGACCGCCAACCGGCGCGCCACCGCTACGATGGCTTTCTTGCGCACGGCGCCGATGGGGCGTGAACCCCGCGGCTGCGGGGCCAGTACGCCCAGGCGTTTTTGCACCGGCGGATACTGCGGTTGGAAACGTACCATTCGCCAGGCGCACTCGACTAACGCGGCGCGCACCCGCGGATTACCGCGCTTGGTCACGCTGCCTGGGATGCGCTTGCTGCCAGTGGTGCGTTCACCCGGGCATAGCCCGGTGTAGGAACTGATGGCACGCCGATTGTTGAACCGATGCCAGTCGCAGATCTCGCGGGTGAGCACCACGCTGGTGAGCTTGCCCACGCCGCGTGGAAGACTGAAGGGAGCGCTCGCTTCCAATTCACTTGTTAGGGCATCAATTTGCTCCTGCAAGCTTAAAAGCGCTGGACGCGCCATTTGCAGGCGGCTGATAATCCAGGCAGGCAGATGCCGGCTCAAACGGGAAAAAGTTTGCTCTTTCCACCAGTGAGCCGGTGCCGGCAGCGCGTGGTTGATGAGCAGGGAGCGTCCCTGCGCTTCGAGCTTTTGACGGTGACACACTAACTGGATCCGTTGGCGTGAAACATGCCGCGCCTGCTCCTCCTCCGGGCTGGGTACCCGGATCACCGCCAGTTCCCGTGTGTTGCCCTCCAGGTAACGCGACAGACGCTGACAGAGTGTGGTCGCATCGCGTGGATCGGTCTTCACCCGGGTGCACGCTTCGTCCAGTTTGCGCGGGGCAATCACATAGCAGTGCGCTCCCACTGCGATCAGCTGCCGATAGAGATTGAACCCGAAACCGCACGCTTCATACACTACGTGCACAGTGTGCCCGCGTCGCAGCAACGCTTCCACCCAGGGCACAAATTCAGGCGGAGCCAGCCGCCGCGCCGCTTTGGGCAAAAGATGATCATACTGTGCCACTGCCACATACTGCCGGGCGTGCACGTCCAGACCGATCTTGATTACGGCCGCCGTGGGTTTTACTTTAGTTGCGACGGCCTCGAGTGAGGTCGCCCCTTCGTCATGAACGATTGTATTTTTCATAAGCGGGTGAGTGTAAACCGCTCACCCGCTCCCTTCATGCCATCTAAGCGCTGCAGCCGACGGCTACCCGTTGTGCGTTCACATTTTTATGACTAAAGACATTCAGAGAGATTTCCAGCCGCGCTCCCGGTAGCCGCGGCTGAGCTTGTTCTCGTTAGCCACCCACCAAAACCGGGGCGGTTTTGGTTCTTACAGAAAGAAACTTGGGTTTTGCAGGGCGTTGCAGCAGAATGGGCGTGACGATGCGCCGAGCAGCCAAGACCGAAGCATCAATGGTGGAGAGTTACCCCGTTCGTTAGCATGGTTCCAAGTGTCAAAGAGGTTCTTACATTGGTGAAGCTACCCTGAAAGTGTCCTAACACCTCCAAGGGAGTTATCCCGTTTAGAAGACTTCCAACATACTTACCTGACACTGGGCTTGGTCGCATCGTCACTAACCCTTAAGAAGAAAGAGAGAGTATGAGACGAGAAGCAAAACGTAAAGCAAAAGCAGCTACGGCCCTGCCGCCGGCCTGGAATCGATCAACCTCAATGCCGCGGCCATCGACATCGGCTCGAGCGAGCATTATGTCGCGGTCCCGCCGGGCCGGAGCGTGGAAGCGGTGCGCACTTTCGGCAGTTACACGGCCGCGCTGCACGAGATGGCCCGCTGGTTCAAAGAGTGCGCCATCACCACCGTCGCCCTGGAAAGCACCGGCAGTTACTGGATAGCACCTTACCAGATCCTGGAGACGAGCGGGTTTGAAGTGGTCCTGGTCAATTCCCGCCATGTCAAAAACCTGCCGGGCCGCAAGAGCGACGTGCTCGATTGCCAGTGGCTGCAAAAGCTCCACACCCACGGACTGTTGAGCGGAAGCTTCCGGCCCGAGGACAAAGTCTGCGTGCTGCGCAGCTACTTGCGCCACCGGGAAAACCTGGTGCGCGCCGCTGGCACCCACATTCAGCACATGCAGAAGGCGCTGACGGAGATGAACCTCAGCCTGCATCACGTCTTGAGCGACCTGAGCGGGCTCTCGGCTCTGGCCATCATCCGCGCTATCCTGGCGGGAGAACGCGACCCTTGGAAGCTGGCGGCGCTCAAAGATAACCGGGTGAAGAAGTCGAAAGAACAAATCGCCCGTTGTTTGGAAGGCGACTACCGGAAGGAACATCTTTTTGCCCTCTCTCAAGCCCTGGAGCTTTACGAGTTCTACCAAGCCAAGATCGCTCAGTGCGACCGCGAAATCGAAGGGCAACTGCACAAGTTCCAAGCCCGGATCGATGTGGCGCAACATCCCTTGCCCGAAAAACCGAAAAAGAAAACATTAAAGGCGCAGAGCGACTTTGAGCTAAGGCGCCATCTCTACGCCATCTGCGGGGCGGACTTGACGCGCATCGATGGGATGGAAGTCTTGAGCGTGCAGGCGCTGCTCTCGGAGATCGGGCTGGATATGACCCGCTGGAAAAGCGAAAAGCATTTTACCAGCTGGCTCAACCTCTGCCCTCCCAGCCGGATCAGCGGAGGAAAAGCTTTAAGCCGCCAACCCCGCAAAGGACATAACCGCGCTGCCGACATCCTGCGGCTCTGTGCCCAGTCGACCCTCAAAAGCAAAAGTGCTCTGGGTGCCTTTGGCCGGCGCTTGAAAGCACGCCTCGATGCGGCCAAGGCCATCAAAGCCGTAGCGCACAAGCTGGCCCGGATCGTCTACCGCATGCTAAAATACGGCCAGCAGTACCGCGATGCTGGTGAACGTTACTACGAAGAAAAATACCAACACCACCTCATCCGCCGCCTCCACAAACAAGCCGCCGCTTTTGGCTTCCAACTCACTCCCCAACAGAGTACAACCACAACTGTTTCTTAGAAGATGCTACAGCGTTCCTCCCCGATGATCACGTTGATGCTGAGTCTCAGTATGTCTGGCTGGATGAACTGCGAGAATCTCGGCTGGCATCCCATTGTCACGTCACCGACTGGCGAGAAGCTGTGCGCACGTCACCACATTCCGCTCGTCACAGTTCGCGGGTATCAGCGCGGCGGCTCTCAAGTCGTGCTTTACCACTTTCATGGCCAGAGTCACATTGCAGATTACTGCAACGCAAATCACGTCGATCCACATTATTCCTGCAGCGCACGAACACATATTCTGTTCCCACGCGCGTCACGTATTGCCCACTATGCGAGCAGGCTTGGCAGCAGCACTGGAACTCACCTGCTCGCGAGCAGCCCGCGAGTTGGTGGCAGCAGGTGACGCATGGTATGCATCTGACATCCCGATGATTCGTCTTGGCACCAACGCATCTAACAAATCGCTCCAGCCAACCGCTGGCCGTCGCGATGCGCAGATTTAATCTTATGAAACAGTTTCCAGTGTTTGCCACGCTCGCCGTCGCCAGCGGCGGCTGAGCTCCGCCTCGTTAGACCTGTGCGCCGTTTTTTCAAGAGTGCTGCGATAGTCCTCGGTTAGTTGCTGTTTGGCATCGTGTTGCTCGTTGCCGCTGCATATGGATACATGCGCTGGCAGCTTCACTTGCCCTCAAGCTTGCCGACAGATCGCGGCCTCGTTGAGTTATTTCATACTCATCGGCAGACGTTCGAAACGCTGGCGCAGATGGCAGACGAAGACGCAACGATCGCATCGAACAATACAGACGAGAGCCTTTCCGTTGTGCGCCGCTCGGAATACTCCCGTCTGCTTTCGCAGATAGATAGCAGAATATCAATTAATTGCGATCCCTGGCGCACCGCATTTTGGTGTGCTGGTGCCGGTAGTTCAATTAGCCCAAGATGGGGCAAGGGCATCGCTTACCTAAATGCGGTTCCCAGCCGAGTTGGTCAGATCGTCAAGAACTTAGATAAGGATCCCGGTCGTGACGATGTTTACCTCGTTCCGATTGAGGGAGATTGGTATGTGATTTATATGCGAGACGACTATGATTAATTTGCCCAGCCGAAAAGTGATTAGGTCTAACCCCTATGAAGGGTGTCAAGGAGTGAGTTTGGATAAGTAGGTTTTATTACATGGGTGGTGTGGTTGGTGGTTAGGCGGTTGTTGGTTGGTGTTTGAGAACGTTTCCGCTTTCAAGTGCGCGGTCGCCGCGGCGACCGGCTGATACTCCTATCCGCGCATGCCTCTTTTGTTTTGGCAGCGCACTGTGACTTATGCCGTCGGTGAAGCGGAACGTGGGCGCGGTCCAATCTAAAGCGACGAAGCTCGTCGTGTGTTTACGGTTCAGGTTAGATCCCGGACACACGCCACGTTCCAAACTGTTCCCCTCGAACCAAAAAGTTTTTAAAAGTTCAAGCCGAGTTGTTCTGCGGTGCGGCGGCCGGTGTGCAGGCGCCACAGATCGACCGCCAACCGGCGCGCCACCGCTACGATGGCTTTCTTGCGCACGGCGCCGATGGGGCGTGAACCCCGCGGCTGCGGGGCCAGTACGCCCAGGCGTTTTTGCACCGGCGGATACTGCGGTTGGAAACGTACCATTCGCCAGGCGCACTCGACTAACGCGGCGCGCACCCGCGGATTACCGCGCTTGGTCACGCTGCCTGGGATGCGCTTGCTGCCAGTGGTGCGTTCACCCGGGCATAGCCCGGTGTAGGAACTGATGGCACGCCGATTGTTGAACCGATGCCAGTCGCAGATCTCGCGGGTGAGCACCACGCTGGTGAGCTTGCCCACGCCGCGTGGAAGACTGAAGGGAGCGCTCGCTTCCAATTCACTTGTTAGGGCATCAATTTGCTCCTGCAAGCTTAAAAGCGCTGGACGCGCCATTTGCAGGCGGCTGATAATCCAGGCAGGCAGATGCCGGCTCAAACGGGAAAAAGTTTGCTCTTTCCACCAGTGAGCCGGTGCCGGCAGCGCGTGGTTGATGAGCAGGGAGCGTCCCTGCGCTTCGAGCTTTTGACGGTGACACACTAACTGGATCCGTTGGCGTGAAACATGCCGCGCCTGCTCCTCCTCCGGGCTGGGTACCCGGATCACCGCCAGTTCCCGTGTGTTGCCCTCCAGGTAACGCGACAGACGCTGACAGAGTGTGGTCGCATCGCGTGGATCGGTCTTCACCCGGGTGCACGCTTCGTCCAGTTTGCGCGGGGCAATCACATAGCAGTGCGCTCCCACTGCGATCAGCTGCCGATAGAGATTGAACCCGAAACCGCACGCTTCATACACTACGTGCACAGTGTGCCCGCGTCGCAGCAACGCTTCCACCCAGGGCACAAATTCAGGCGGAGCCAGCCGCCGCGCCGCTTTGGGCAAAAGATGATCATACTGTGCCACTGCCACATACTGCCGGGCGTGCACGTCCAGACCGATCTTGATTACGGCCGCCGTGGGTTTTACTTTAGTTGCGACGGCCTCGAGTGAGGTCGCCCCTTCGTCATGAACGATTGTATTTTTCATAAGCGGGTGAGTGTAAACCGCTCACCCGCTCCCTTCATGCCATCTAATGCGAGGGGGGGGGAGGGAGGGGAGGTCGCTTGAGCCAACCGCTGGCCGTGGCGATGCGCACATCTGATTTATGAAACCGTTCTTCGTGTTTGCCACGCTCGCTGCCACCAGCGGTGGCTCGAGAGGAGGGGGGGGCGGGGGGGGGGGGCCGGCGGAGGAGGGGGCGAGCCGCGGGGCGCGCGCGGCGCGCGGCGGCGCTGTCTGGGGGTTGGGGGCGGCGTGAGGGCGCTCCGATACCCCCGAGGGACGCCCCGGCCGCGCCGCGAGCCGCCGCCCCGGAGGCCCACGCCGGGGAAGAGGCCGCCGAGGATCGCGCCCGCCGGCCTGCGCCCACCAACGCCCGGATGCACCGAGGTCTAACAATCGCGAGGCTGTGTGATAAGTCAGCGGTGATGGGATGTTGGGAGGAGTGGGAGCTGAAGTAAGGGGACGCGGCCGGCTTGGTGAAGAAAAACCGAGTCAGAACTGGCTCTGATTCTCAAAAAGAGCTTGACCCGCTCTTACTGGTCGGCAGATGGGAGATCGGGAAGCGAAAAGAGCGCGGAAGCGCCAAACTCTTAGCTGAGCGCCGCCATGAGTTTCTGTACTCCGATTAGATTACAAACCCGCTTCAGGTTGTAGGCGAGAACGGTGAGATTGAAATTCCGTTGTAACTTTCTCTTTGCCGCGACAGAGGAAGTAGTCATAGCCAAAGGAACGTTTGATGGTGCCAAAGCAGTGTTCGATCAGCGCTTTGCGCCGGCGCATCAACTGCGGGTTGCCTCGCTACCCGCTCGGCCATCATTTCCTGCACTTCTTCTCCCGCCATGCGGGTGATCCGCCGATTTTCTTTATTGCGTGTGCATTGCGCTTTCAAGGCACACTTTCCACAGGCCCTGGTCTCATAGTAGGAAATGGCGCGGCCCAGTTCGTTGGTGCTAAAGCGATAGGTTAGTTCCGCGCCCGCCGGACAGATATAACAGTTCTTCTGCGGGTCATACTTAAAGCGCTCTTTCCCGTAGAGTCCCAGCTTGGTGTTAGCGCTGGTCAAAGGCTTGTCGATGTAAGGAGTCACTCCGATCTCTTCGCACAGCAGGATCTCCTTCCCGTGGTAGTAGCCTTTGTCGGCTACCACGCTCAATTTCTTCTGGCCCAAAGCGTCCTGCGCCTGCAACGCCATCGTCCCCAGCGCTCCTGAGTCGCTGGTCGTCTGAGTCACTTCGCTGGCAATGATCAAACTGTGTTTGGCTTCAACCGCCACCTGCACGTTGTAACCCACCTGTGAACCATGTCCCATGCTCATGGTCCGGCTGTCCGGATCGCTCAGCGAAACCTGCCCTTTGTCTTTGACTTCCTCCTCCATGGCGCGCAGCTCCTTTTTGCGCTGCTTTAACTGCGCGATCTTTTCCTTTAACTCAGTCGCGCTCAAGCAGCCCGGCCCAGCCTCCTTTCCTTCCTCGGCATCGACGTCATCCAGCTCCTTTAGATAACGGCTCACCTTCTTCTCTACTTCCTTAAGCAACAGTCGCACCCTGGCCGCGCTGTAGTTGCGCCCCTTGGCATTCTGCGCCTTGATCTTGGTCGAGTCGATCGCCACCAGTTCGCCCCCGAATAACTCCAGCTTGCGGCACAGCAGAATAAAATCACGGCAAACCTGTTTGATCCCCGACCCGTTCTCGCGCCGGAAATCGGCGATGGTCTTGAAGTCGGGCCGCAGTCTGCGCAACAGCCAGATCAGTTCCAGGTTGCGCCCCGCTTCCCGTTCCAAGCCGCGACTGGAACGCACCCGGTTCAAGTAGCCATAGAGATAAAGCCGGAGCAGATCGCCCGGATCGTAGGGCGGCCGTCCAGTCTCAGGCAACTGCGCCCGGGCAAACCCGGCCCCTTGCAAGTCCAGCTGCCCCACAAAGGCGTCGATGAAACGCACCGGGTTCTCCGGAGCGATGTAATCCTCCAGCGCCTCCGGTAAAAGCAGTATTTCCTCCCGATCGCTCCCGCGGATGTAATTCATGAAAAGGGAGCTTGCCAGAAGCCCGCCCCTTTGGGTACAAGAAAATCATCCGACAGATGAAAAACTTTTCACACAGCCTCCCGCTGGAGCGAACCGCCGCCCGTCGCATGTTCAGATTTCAGATGACTAAAACAGTTTCAGTCGAAGCCACGCTCGCTCTCAGCGGCGGTCGCTGAGCTTCTTCTCGTTGATATGGCTGTGGATTTGTCAATGGGCAAAAGTTCTCCGCTGGCGATTTTTGCATCGCTCTTATCTGCAGGTGAGTGGGAGCGGGTTTGAGGCGGCCGATCAGTCGGGGTGAGTTAGTTTCCCGGCGGTTGGTGATGCTGATATTCGCGGGCTATCCTCTTTGTGGGAGGACATATCCGGCATTCTTTTAATTCACCGCAGCCTTCTTCCAACAGTCTAGGTGACGCGTGCTTTGGCTTGGACTTTCCTCCAGCCTTAACGCTAACGAGACATCGTGGGTTGGCTACCGTGACCTGCCGCCTCAAATCCGCTCCTGCTGTGGTATGTGGCGCTAGCTCTTTGTGGTAGGGTTGTCCTCCTTCTTTGTTAGTCTGTTCCCCTCGAACATCGCTCTTAGACCGATGGGGACTGCGCTTGGTAGCAGGGTTGGGTGCGCAACAATTCCCAGATAAAACCGCATAGCTCCCGCGCGATAGCCACCATCGCCTTGTTGCGCTGGAGTCGTCGCGCCAAAAGACGCCTGTAGCGATGATGCAACCGGTTTTGTGCTCTCCAACTGATCGCTCGCACCTCCTGCGATTGCCCTTCCTGGCGTCGACTCAACTCTTTACTCACTTTGGGCGGGCAGCGTAATGCTGGGCACACTCCACCAGTAACCATCGGGCATGGGCGTTGCCGCATTTGGTGATTGCGACCCTGGCGCCGTTTCTCACTGGAAGTGTTCTCAGTGGGCACCAACCCCAGATAGGCCATCACCTGACGCGGATGACTAAAGCGATGCACGTCCCCCAGTTCGCTCACTAGGATCATCGCCGCCACGGTTCGAAAACCTTTCATCGCCATGAGCGCCCGCACCGCCGGCGCCAACCGCCACCTTTCCAACAGATTCCCTCATCGCCTCTTCGCACCGCGCGATCCGTTCACCCGCCGCAGCGATCGCTTGCAGATACTCTTCCAGGATCACTTTCATCGCCGGATCGCGACTGCAGGACCAGTTCGCGTAAATACCGCTCGTGCGCTGCGCTCCAGCTCGTGCGCCCTTGATAACGATACCCGTGTCGAAGTAAAAAGGCTTTGAGCCGATGACCCCGAAAGCCTTCGGGGCCGATCGTCCACCGCGTCGCTGCGCGCCCGACACAAATCGCGGATCGCTTCATCGGTCGGTTCGGGAATGTAGATCGCTGTCAGTTCCCCGGCCCGTAACAATCGCGCCAGCTTACGCGCATCGCGCCGGTCGGTCTTAACCCGATCGCCCGAGCGCGTCGGAGTGAGTGAAGGGGCCACTACCGCGCACTCCACTCCCAATTGTCTCAAACGCCGGGCAATCCCAAACCCGCACGGACCTGCTTCGTAACAGGCGTGCATCACCACATCAGGCCCGTACCGTTTGCGCAATCGGCCAAGCAACTTTTCCAGCGCGTGCAGATCATTGCTGATCGCGCCTTGATCCTGCACCGCGCCGTTGCGGCCCCAGTACCCGCCAGCGCAATTACCAATTACCATTCTTTATCGACATCCAACCCAAGATAGAGTTCAGTTTTCATACGGTGTGTTTGCCTCTTCGCATTGACATTGATCAATCGAAACGTTGCGGAACATTTGTCCCGCCCGTTTGTGCGGCTCTGCTCCCTAAAGGGAGCAACCCGCGGAAAAATGAACGGCAAACACACCCTCGCTTTCTCCCCACCGCGCTCGCCCCTTCACCCTGCGCCCGCAGCCATAAGGTCTAGATGCTTTTTCCACGGTCATGCCATAAGGAAATTATTGTAGAGCTAGACTGTTTGCTAAAGCCAGAAAGCTACAACTACCAATGACGGCACAACGGCACATTACCAACCTCATCGGACTTTTGCTCTGGCTTGCAGCCGCGCTTTTGCCGATAGGCACTTGGGGTAGGCGGCTTTTCGGCACGTTGTGGGGCGCCGAAGTGCTGTGGTGGGTGTTCTGCGTTGCGATTTATGCGTATGTGTTGTTCGTGGAGCACCGGCCTCTTTCTTCCATTGGCCTCCGGCGGCCCGGATGGCTGGACATTGTGCTGGGGGTCATCACAGGCTTGCTTATGGTTGCTGGCATTGTCTTCATCTGGAGCGTGATTTTTCCGATGCTGCATCTGAAGATGAATACAGACCAGATGAACACAATCCTCGACACGCCGTTCTGGTATCGCTTTCTCGTGGTTACAACTGCGGCGGTGTTTGAGGAAACGTTCTTCCGTGGCTATCCAATCGAACGAATCGGGGAATGGAGCGGCAGCCGGATTCTGGGTGGCGTGATTGCATGGATAGCTTTTACTTATGCCCACTTGGGCGGCTGGGGTTGGGCGCACCTGATCGTGGCCGGATTTGGCGGGCTACTCCTGACAATCTTGTTTGTTTGGCGAGGCAACTTATGGGCCAACGTGCTGGCACACTGGCTCACCGACGGCGCAGGATTTCTGCTGCCGCGCTGACAGTGCGTGGAAATACATAGTCCACCGATTCAACGTGATTATCCTGAGTGTCCGCACCTAACCCCTATGAAGGGTGTCAAGGAGTGAGTTTGGATAAGTAGGTTTTATTACATGGGTGTGGTTGGTGGTTGGGCGTTTGTTAGTGGGTGTTAGAGAACGTTTCCGCTTTCAAGTGCGCGGTCGCCGCGGGCGCGCACTTGATATTGACTCCTTCGCCTGCCGGCTCAGTCAGCCTTTCGGCCCGCTCGTCTATCTCGCTCGCCTCCCGGCGGCTCGGTTCCTATCCGCGCTTCCAAAGTAAGGTTTTGGAGCGCAATGTGACTTATGCCGTCGGCTGAAGCGGAACTTCAGCGAGGTCCAATCTAAGCGAAGAAGGTCGTGGTTTGCTTTAAACTCAGTTACTCTGATCTCGAGCCGCCGAGTTCCATGCAGTTTTCTGATTGATTGAACAAGTCAAATCTTCATAACCTTTTGCCATGAAGAAAACATCCGTTGCAACTTGTTTGATCGTTCTCAGCCTGGTTGGCCCAAACTTTTTTGTCGAAGCCGCTGATCCGGCGCATCCGGACCAGCCGATGGTCGCTCCGGCTGAGGCGATTTCCCGGCTAAAGGAAGGCAACGGCCGATTCACTGCGGGAAACATGCAGCACCCGCATGCGTCGAGCGACGAGAGAGCGTACATGGCGAAAAACAGCTATGAAAATGCTGGCATGATCTCTCTGGGAATGTCTGCAGAGCAGGCCGCAAAACGGCGCGCGGAACTGACAAAGAGTCAGCACCCGTTTGCGATCATCCTCAGTTGTTCCGATTCGCGTGTGCCACCCGAAATCGTCTTTGATGAAGGTCTCGGAGATCTATTCATCGTTCGAGTAGCGGGCAACGTGATTAACGACGAAGGCCTGGGCAGCATCGAGTATGGCGTCGATGTTTTGGGCGCCCGCCTGATTGTCGTGCTCGGCCATCAGAGTTGCGGAGCCGTCGACGCGGCAATGAAAACTGTCGCTGCGAAAGGCAAGGCCCCAGGGCATATCCAGTCACTGGTTACGGCTATTAAACCCGTAGTAGTTGCGACGCCTAAAGGTGATCTGGAGACCATGACAAAGGCGAACGTGAAACACGTTGTGGACGCTCTGCGCTCGTCCACGCCAATTCTAAAGACCAAAGTTGATTCCGGCGACGTACAGGTGATCGGTGGCTATTACAGTCTCGACACGGGCGCGGTCACGTTTCTCGACGAAAAGTAAACCTGGCAGTCGCTGGCAATCGTAACCGGACAGCAATTCCCAAATATTTGAAATC